>JAOZFH010000035.1 GCA_027491415.1 Thermoproteota archaeon
AGCCCCAGCTTCTCCAGGATGGTCCTCTGTACATCTACGTGAGGCTCGAACTCCTTGCTCCTGAAGGCGTGGGTCACCCCTGTGAGCGAGTCCATTACGCTGACGGCGAAGTCGTAGTTGGGGTACACGCGGTACCTGTCGCCGTGGATCGGGTGGGGGTGCTCGATGATCCTGAAGATTCCGGGATCCCTCATAGTCAGGTTCGGGTGCCTCATGTCCGTCTTGAGGCGGAGGTGGGCCTCCCCCTCCCCGAACCTTCCCTCCAGCATTCCATGCCACAGCTCTAGGTTCTCCTCGACGGACTGGCTCCGGTGGGGGCACTCCCTCCCCTGTGCCCTGTTGAGCCTCACCTCGTTGGCGGGACAGGTGCAGACGTACGCGTCGCCCTGTCTGATGAGCTGCTCCGCGTAGCCGTACAGCTCGGGGAGGTGGTCGGACTCGATTATCTCGCGGTCCCACTTACCGGGTGAGAGTCCAAGGACTCTCTCCGCCGCCTCGGTGATTGAGAGGAACTCCTCCCTTATGGCGTCGTAGAACTCGAGCCTCTCGACCCTGGGGTTGGTGTCCTCGAACCTAAGGTGGAACTCTCCGCCGTACTGCCTGGCGTAGACGAAGGGGACCATGAGCCCCTTCACGTGCCCCAGCGTTGGATACCCGTTGGGCTCCGGAGCCACTCGGGTCACTATCCTCTCGTACTTCTCGGCGTTCGGTAAGGGAGGCCATTTTCTCTCCTCCTTCTCCCTCTTCTCCTCCCTCAGGACGCCAAGCTCCTCGGCGATCCTCTGAATCTCCCCTTCGGACTTGTAGTTGACCTCTTCGACGACCTGCTGAACTATCTCCCTGACCTCTGCAACCCTCTGCTTGAGGTCCGGCCGGTCCGCCAAGACCTTTCCAATGACCGGGCCCGGCCTCGCCTTGCCGTACTTGAGGGCGTTCCTTATCGCGTGTACGAGGGCGAGCCTGCGTATCTCCTCGTCCATCGTGGCTCAGGGTGAGTATGCTACCACTGAATCATAAAGGCCGACCCTCGCGACGCTACAAACGGTCAGCCTGCTCACATCTACCGATCTGCTGGGGGTCATGAGGCCGACGCACACCGGGACGGTGATGGGCCCCTCCTTGGCTAGGAACAGCCTGTCTCCCTGGAGGTTTAGGAACAGCCCCATGGATTCGCTCAGGTATAGCTCGTCCCCCACCTCGGCGGGGTCGGAGAGGTTCAGATACCCGCCGTCGCCGAGCTCCAGACTGAAGGATACCCTCATGGTGAGCCATCCTCGCGTGGGGTCTCGATCCAAGAGTTCTATCCTCATCACGGTGGGGCTTCCGTCGGGCCCCGCGTCGAGGGGGACGTCGAAGTACCACATCTCCGTCACGTTGACGGTGGTCCAGTTGAAGACCAGCTCGTCGGGCATGACGTAGAACACAAACTCCGCCAGCCCGTCGGGCCGAAGCGTGTTGAGCTTGACCGCGATCCTCCCACCCGTCCACGGGATCGTCACCATGTCGTCGACGAATATCCTGCCGCTGTCCGCGTACAGGGAGACCCACCCCCTGCCCGGCACGGCGGAGAGCCACGCGTCGTTCCACCTGAGCAGGTCCTCCGGGACCAGCCGGATCTTCGCCGTGTATCCGTCGGCCTCGGCGTACACCCCGAGGTAGATCTTGGCGTAGGACTCGGTGGCGTTGGCGACGTAGATCGCGTTGAACCTAGAGTCGATCGGGAAGAAGTCCTGCTTGACCATGCAGGGGACTAGCCACCCGCGGTGGGAAGCGTTGATCATCCAGACCCTCTCCTCGGCGTCTGTCATGAGGACGGCGGAGCAGTTCGTGTGTGCGTTCAGGAAGGCGGCGGACATGGGCGGGGAACTCCACACGGCAGGCCTCCTCGGAGCGAGGAACTCGTCCCTAACCCTGACCCTGCCGTCGTCGTACGTGGCGAAGAGCACCGCGCCGACCCTGGCGTTCCGGCACTCGTACGCGAGGAGGCCCCTGGCCGCCCCCAGGGTCCCGTACCTGTCGACGCCCGCCACCCAGAGGAGTGGAAGCTCGGGGTTCCAAGGGTTCGTCGTGGCCTGGGCGAATCCGAAGTGGTACATCCCCCCGAAGTGCCTGTTGTCTGGGGTGCGAACGGTCCAGAGGTTCCCGACCTTGACGAACCTTAGCGGGGCGGCCTCGTTGGGCAGCTCGGCGTACCTGTTGGCCACCGGCCCCCCTATGATTATCAGCGGCCTGTCCCGCAGGTCTGAGGGCGCGACGCTCGAGGCGTTGAGCACCGCGACCTCTCCGCCCAGCCTGAACTTTATGAAGTCGGCCAGCTCCGCGGCCGCGTCCCAGTCCTCCTTTGCCGCCGAGTCCCCAACTATTATCGTCGCCTGAGGATAGCCTGAGGTCGTGAGCAGCGCCGAGAGGGGGCAGATCCCTCTCAGCTCCAGCGGCTGCGAGTGCAGCGGAACCGCCGAAGCTGCGAAAGCAAGCAGGGTAATAGCGGCGGCAAGTCGCGCCTTCATGGACAGGTCTGCGTCACGGCCTCACGCTATAAGCATGAACCGCCAGGCGGCGAACAGTAGTTTCGGGGGTCCGTTACCCCAGGTGCGATCACTGCTCACTCTGGGATGGCTTCTTCATCCCCTTCCGTTACCGCGATAGCTCGGTATAAAAGGTAAGCCCGTAGCAATCCCTTGGCCGGTGGCTCTCATGAGGGTAATGAGGGGAGACGAGGCCTGGAAGTACGTCGCGTCCCTGGAAACGAGAGATATAGAGAGCTGGCTTTTCAGACAGGCGGTCGAGCCCGTCATCAGAGACGTGAGGATAAGGGGCGACACGGCGATCGCAGAACACCTGGTCAAGGCATACGGCGTGGAGATCACTCCGGAGGATTTCCGGGTCTCGAGGTGGGAGATCGAGGATGCCACTTCAAAGCTCTCTCCCCAGAACAGGAGGCTCATCGAGGAGTCCATCGAGGTGATCGAGGACTTCCACAGGGGTCAGATGCCGCAGACCTACTCCAAGAGCTATCCCTGGGGTGAGGCGTGGATCTCCTGGGAGCCCCTCGACAGGGTCGGGGTTCACGTGCCCGAGTACGACGAGGTGGCCTACGTGTCCACCCTCCTGTTCGCAGCCGTCCCAGCGAAGGTTGCCGGGGTCAGGGAGGTGGCCGTCTTCACCCCCCCGCTGGGAGGCGGGAGAATCCACCCGGTCCTCCTGGCCGCCTGCGGCATCCTGGGGATAGAGGAAGTCTACAGGATAGGGGGGCCCGTGGCAGTGGCCGCCATGGCCTACGGCACCTCCAAGATCCCGGCGGTCGAGAAGATATTCGGGTCGGGGGACAGCTACTTCATGGCGGCCAAGCAGATCGTCGCATCTGACGTGCCAGTTGACATGCCCTCCGGGCCGTCGGAGACTGTTGTCCTCGCCGACTCCTCGGCGGATCCGAGGGTCGTCGCGGCGGAGATGGTCGCCCAGGCTGAGCACGACGTGGACTCCATGGTGCTGCTCCTCACCGACGACGAGGGGCTCGTTGAGGAGGTGTTGAACATAATCGAGGAAATGGCCAGTTCTCTGGACAGGGGCGGGGTTGCCAGGGAGGCTCTGGATGGTAGAGGGGCCGTGCTGGTGTTTGAGAACCTCGACGAGGTGGTAGAGGCCGTTAACGTCATCGCCCCCGAGAGGGTGACGGTCCTCTCGTTCAAGGACTCGTCTCTCGCCTCCGAGATAAAGAAGGCCGGCGCCGTCTTCGTGGGGCCCTACACCGTCAGCGCCTTTGGAGACTACGCCCTGGGCATAAACCAGCTCCTGCCCAGCGGTGGACACGCGAGGAGGTTCGGGGCGCTGACGGTGCACAGCTTCCTCCGACCCGTGGCGCACGGGAGGGTCAGCCCCGACGGGGCCAAGGAGCTCGCCGACCTGGTGGCCGGGCTGGCCAGGTTGGAGGGGCTCACGGCGCACGCCGAGGCCGTCAGGATCGCCACTTCCTCCCCGTCAGCCCGGAGCTGAGGGCCTCGTCCCTCTTGGCCCTCGCGAGGACGCTCGCCGCCGCCACCGAGGGGAACCTCTCGTCCGCCTTGGGCTCGACGACGAGGGTCGCGCCCGGCGGAACGAGTTTCCTGAGCCGCGACTCCAGGGCGCCGGAGTCAAACGCGTCCACTGCCACCACGTCCACGCGCTTCAGCCTCTCCAGTACTTCTCCGAGCACCTCGAGGTGCCACTCGGCCAGCAGCCTGTTCAGGGTCCCCCTGACCCACACCTCGGAGAACTCCTCCGGGGTCACGAGTCGAACCGCTCGATCTAAGCACCTCTCCTCGATCCTCGCGGCGACGGCCTGGATCTCCCCCCTGGGAATGGACTTCGTCTCGGTCATCCCCCTGGCCCTGAGCCACGCGGCTGACTCCGGGTCTAGAGCCACGGCGGCCACGACGATCGGTCCCTCATCCTCCCCCTTCCCAGCCTCGTCAGAGCCGACCTCGATTCCCCTGGGCCTGAGCAGGGACCGCTCGACCAGGGGGATGAGCCCCTCGTGATAGACCGCCTTCCCGGTCCTGTAGACCACAACCAGGTCCTCTCCGAGCCGGGCCCGCAGGACCTCGTACCTCCCCGGCTCTTGGAACTCGGCCCCCTCCTCCTCGAGCAGGGAGGCGAGCCTCTTGACCTCCCCCTCCAGCAGCTTAGTGCTTACCTGCCTTCTTCGCGCCAACGAGCCTCACCGCCGCGGCGACGATCCCTGCGGCGAGGGCGGCGGCCACGATGGTCTTGGCCGGGATGCGGGCCGGCGCCACCACGGTAACAGGGATCTGGACGGTGGCGTTTAGCTCCTCGGCCGGGTAGGGGTTCATCCACGTGATCGTGGCGCGCACCGTGTAGTTCCCCGGCCCAGGCGCGGCTAGGGCGACTGAAACCGTCTCAACCTGATAGGGCCCGAGCGGCCCCATCTGGACCTCTCTCCTAAGGTCTCCCAGCTCGACGCTCAGCACGGCAGACGACACGTTCCAGGGGGAGTCATTTGACACCCGGAAGGTGAGGTTCAGGATGCCCCCCGCCTGGACCTCCGCCGGGCTCTCGATCGCCCGAAGCGACAGCTGGGAGTTCTTCACGATCCTGACCTCCCTCGTCAGCATGGCGGCGTAGGTGGAGTCGTCGCACCGGTAGTTGAACAGCAGGATCAGGGTGTGCCTGCCAGCCGGAACGTCCGGGTTGATCTCGAACGACCGGCTCACCAGCTTGACCTCAGAGGGTCCAATTGGCCCGACCTCGTCCCTCACCGGCTCGCCCAGGAGGGTCGAACTGATCGTCAGGTTGGAGTCGGTTATCGGCACGCTCGTCCTGACGAGCCTTCCCGTCCTCGGGTCCAACTCCCAAGCCTCTTCAGAGTTGGCGATCGTCAGCTTGATGGTTAGCGTCCCAGGCGGCTCGAGCTGCCTGGGCTGTACCTCAAGGGTCAGCTGGGGGCCCCAGGGTGTCACAGAGAGTTTCGCCTCCCTCGAGTGATCCACCGTGATGAGCGTGCCGTTTGGAGTCTCCTCCAGTGCCTGAGCCCTGACGTAGATTGTGTAGTCTCCCGGTGGGGTCGACAGGGGGATTACCACCCTAGCCCTGACGGAGACGACCCCTATCTTCTGGGCCGAGACCCTGATGGTGGACCCCTCCACGGAAACATTGGTTATGTTGTTGAAGTCCGGGTCGAGCGCGACGACCCGAGTTATGTTGTAGGGCAGGTTTATTGGGATCATCAAGCTTACCTCGGCGCTCTTCAGGATGTTGGTGGATCTTATCGTCCCTCCCCCCACGAGAACGCTCCTCGAGAGGTTGTACTCGACCAGCACCTCCCCGCCCTGCCTCACGGTCTCCGGGTAGACCCACAGAACCGGCAGGTACGGCCGTACCTGCCGAGCCGCGGCCTGCCCAGCGAGCGGTTGGGCGAGTGGCGCGAGAACCGTGATGGCGATCAGCAGGGCACCCCTGACCCTCATCTCGTCCCCTCCACCGACCACAGTTTTAAGCAGCTCGCGACGCTAGGCGGGTGAAGATGCCGGCGCTCGAGGTACTTCGACTGACGAAGCGGTTCGGAGACTTCGCGGCGGTGGACGGGGTCACGTTTCAGGTAGAGGAGGGGGAGATATTCGGCTTCCTCGGCCCCAACGGGGCCGGGAAGACCACGACCCTCCGGATGATCTACGGGGTCCTCACGCCGACGGCCGGAGACGTCCTGATCAAGGGTAAGAGCGTTCGCGAGGACCCGGAGGGGGCCAAGGCGCACCTTGGGGTGATGCCCGAGGACGCGGGCATCTACCCCAGGCTGACCACGGAGGAGAACCTGGTGTACTTCGGCAAGCTCAGGGGGATCCCCGAGGGCGAGCTGAGAGAGAGGACCCCCCAGCTGCTTGACAGGCTCGGGCTGACAGAGAAGAGGTACGTGCTGGCCGACAAGCTCTCCAAGGGGATGAAGCGTAAGCTGGCCTTCGCCAGGGCGATTCTACATGAGCCCGACATACTCCTCCTCGACGAGCCGACCTCGGGGGTCGACGTCATGAGCGCCAGGGAGATCAGGTCCATGATCTCGGACTACGCCTCCGGCGGGAGGACCGTTGTGATCAGCACCCACAACATGTGGGAGGTCCAGCAGCTCTGCACGCGGGTGGGAATAATCAACCGCGGCCGGCTGATCTACGTCGGCTCTGTCGAGGAGCTGGAGAGGTTGACGGGAGAGAAAGAGTTCGAGGAGGTCTTCGTGAGGCTGATAAAGGGGGAGGTGGCAGAGTGAGGCTCCGGAGACCGCGATCCGGATCGGAGGGGGTCGTGAGGTTCACCAGGGGCCTGGCCGACCTGGGCTACTCCCTGCCCAACAGGCCTTGGCTCGTCGTCGCGTGGAAGGAGCTCACCGAGTCCCTGAGGGATCGGAGGACCATCATCAACGCGGTCCTCCTCCCGATGATCCTCATGCCCATCGCCGTGGGACTGCCCATGCTCTTCCTCAGCCCAAAGACATCCCCGCCCAGGATAGCGATAGTGCCTACCGACCCCGGGGCCCTCCCCCTCGTGGAGAGGATAACAAGCGAGGTCCCCGGAAACTTCACCATAAAGACGCCCGGGTTCAACGCGACGGACGCCATTCTGAAGGGCCTCGTCGACTTGGTCGTCGTGATACCCGAGGGCTTCTCCGCCAACATCTCACGGGGCGGGTCGGCGAGGGTGGTCTACCTCTACGACCCCTATCAGCTGAAGTCCTCCACGGCCATGGGCCTCGTTCAGGGGGTCGTCGACGAGTACAGCAGGGAGATCTTGAGCGAGAGGCTGAGGAGTCTCAACCTGTCGGAGGAGTTCGTGGAGCCGATCAGGGCAGTCAGCTACCAAGTCACGGCAACGGGCGCCGCGGCCACGGCCGAGTCCATGTTCGGCGTCATGCTCCTCCCAATGATGGTCGGAGTGCTGGCGATCACGGGAGCTAGCTCCTTCGCCCTAGACATGATCGCCGGTGAGAGGGAGAGGAGGACCATCGAGGCCCTGCTGACCGCTCCTGTGAGGCGGATCTCCATCCTCGCGGGCAAGTACGTCGCCCTGACCGTCCTCGCGGCAGTAATGGGTGTCTCAACCATGGCGTCGGTCGTGCTCAGCGTCGGCGTCATGGCGGTCGCCGTCCCAATGGAGGAACTCGTCCCCCCTCAGGCCGCCCAGGCGGCGGAGAGGGCCGGGACAGGCCTCGCCTCGCTCTCCAAGATATTCCCGCAGGGGACCAGCCCGACCGTCATCCTGCTGGGGATAGGGGCCGCTATGCTCCTGGCCGCCCTCACGGGAAACGCCATCGTAGTCATGGGGGCCAGCTTCGCCAAGAGCTTCAAGGAGGCCCAGCAGTACGTCGGCGCCATCACCGGCATCATGGTCCTGCCGATGATCGCGGTCCCCTACGCGCCAGCCAGACTCCTGGGGCCGATGAGGTTCCTGCCCATAACATCCGTCGCGATGCTGGCCAGAGACCTGATCGTGAACCCCGGCGACGTGGCGGCGCTGACGACCTCCGGCCTGGCCTCCGTCGTTTATCTGGTGGCATTCTTGTTGGCCAGCGCGAAGCTGTTCGGAAGGGAGTCAGTTGTGTTCGACTGATGTCGGCGCGACGTGCTGGGCGGCTAGCATCAGGAGATCACCACCAGCGCCACCACCAGCCCCAGGAGGCCAAAGGAGACCGCAAACACCCCGGGACTGACCCTCCTGGACAGCCTCATGAGGGCGTGCATGGACGCGTAGCCGGAGCCCGCCGCGGCTGCGGCTGAGAGGACCTGCGCGACGCCGACTTCCACGGCACCGGTGAGCGCCACCAGGCCGGCGGCGCCGAGAGAGGCAGGTATGGAGAGCAGGAAGGACAGCTTCAGGGCCCTCTCTGCCTCCAGTCCCATTAGCATGAGGCCCAACACCGTGATCCCAGACCTGCTGACTCCGGGGAGCGCGGCAACGCCCTGAAGGGATCCCACGAGCGCCCCTAGCCTGACGGGATCCGCAGGCCCGACCTCGACCGCCCTACCCTCCGCGAGTAGGAGCGCGAGTCCGAGGGCGGTGAGCAGGGTGGGGGTCACCAGCGCGAGGGCGGCGCTCGACGGCACCCTCGTGGCGAGCAGGTAGAATGGGACGCCGGTGACGGCGGTGACGGCCGTGCCGACCAATAGGTACTTGAACGCCTCGGGATCCCCGCCCTCGGCGCGGAGGGGCCAGATGATGGCCGCGGCGAGCTCCGACCTGAGGTAGGCCGCGGCCGCGAGGGACGTCCCGAGGTGGAGCCAGAGGGCGGTCGACACCGCCGAGGCCGGGGGCGCGCCCACTAGCATCGAGAGGAGGACAGAGACCTGCCCCTCGCTGCTGACCGGCAGCCACTCCAGCACGCCCTGAACGAGGCCCGCCAGTATCGTCGCGACGGTGGGGTTCAACGCCGCCCACCGCCCTGAACCACCCTCTTGGCCACAGAGGACATCAGATACACGCCTCGGAGGGTCTCTCCCCTAGTCTCCATCTGCCTTATGTCCTCGACGGTGAACCATCCCCAGTCGTCGTGTTCCTCCGGCCTGAGCACGGGCTCTCCGCTGTGGAAGACGGCGTAGAGCGGTATGATGAACTGAACGGAGCCGTAGCCGTAGACGAAGGAGAACGTGTCCACCGGGATCAGGTCGACTGGCCGTATCTTGAACCCAGTCTCCTCCTCCAGCTCCCTCGACGCGGCCTCCCGCGGGGTCTCGCCGAACTTCAGGCTGCCCCCGGGTATCTCCCACTTGCCGCCGTACCGCTTCTTCTTTGACCTCTTTAGTAGAAGCACCTCCCCCCGTCCGTTGAAGACAACGACGCAGGGAACCACGTGAATTCTCCTCTTCTTCAATCCCCCCGCCTCGACGCCCTCAGAACAGGGGCCGCCTCGCTTGCTTCTTCGGCTTCTTCGCGTAGATGGCGGCCACGAACATAGAGCCTCCGCACTTGGGACAGGCCTCCTCCGCCTTCAGGCCCACGTACTCTCCCTCCCTGAACTCCCTCTCCTTCCAGTGCCCACAGTCGACGCACTGAAGCCGAGAGACTATTGTGGGCTCTTCCTCCTCCGGCGCGATCTTCATCCTGAGCACATCGTAGACCATCTTCAGCGACAGCATAAGCCCCGTGACGCCGAACAGCACCTGAAACCACGTGTCCATTCCCGGTGTCTCGGTCCTAGACCCCGCCCTGATGCCGTAGTAGATTATTATCACGGAGAAGGCCGCCAGGCCCAGCGACATGAGTATCATCAGGGCCGTCGCTGCGAGCGTCGGACCCTCCTTGGCCTCCCTCTCCTCAGGCAACGGCCACCACCTCTGCCTCCCGCAGGGTGTTGCCCACCCCGACCGTGTTCCCTATACCGGCAACGATGATCACGTCACCGGGCTTCGTCCCCTCCCTTATCGTTCTCCTGACCCTCTCGATGACCTTGTCGACGGCCTCGGCTATCTCCTGAGCCATGGGAGTGATGGCCTCAAGCAGGTCCTGCTTGATCACTATGGAGTGTACGGGGATCGAGTACTGAGAGGCGACCTCCTCGATCTTCCACTTCTCCGGGCCGGGGTCCCCGATGGCCGCGCCGGAGCCCTCGGCCACCTCGCCGGTGGGCTCGCCCTCCAGCTTCGTGGCCGCGTCTATCATGACGATCTTCGCCACCTTTCCGCCCCTGGACTCCACGATCCTCCTGATGGCCTCTCCCGGCTTGCCGACTTCCCCTCCGGGCCCCTTGGCCTTGACGACGATGACCCTCCTGTCCTCCAGCTCCACCTCAGCGGCGACCACGTTCTTGGCGACCTCCTCCACGGGGGCACCGCCTATCAGCCTGAGGGCGACCAGGGGGCCTATGCTGTCTCCAACAGGCACTCCCCTCTGAAACGCCGTCGAGGAGCGCCAGTAGGCCCTGGCGATTCGCATGATCTCCGGCAGCTGCATCTGGACCTGAGCGATGTAGATCCAGTTCTGGGTCTTCCTGCCCAGCAGGTAATAGTGTCTGACTATCCTGAAGATCAGATCGAGAACTATGACGCCCTCGAGCTGATCCCTCAGGTTGGCCCTCTTCACGCTGTCGGCCCTGGGGGCTGCCCTCTCTACGAACCTGCTGAGGGAGTCCTCGGCCTCGTCCAAGATGTTCTCAAGCCTCCTTATGGCGCCGGTCGGGTCGAGCGTGACGGGCGAGATTGTGAAGAAGCCCTTCGCCTCCTGGAGGATCTTCTTGACCCTCTCTCCGTCTCCGCCGAACTTGGAGGCCTCTTGGAGGAAGGTGTCGGAGGCCTCCCTGGTCAGCTGCTGCAGCTGGCCCAGCGCCCTGGCTATCTGGTTCATCCACATCTGGACCTGCAGCTTGCTGCCGTATATGTTCAGCACGGCGATCATGATCATGAAGATTATCCAGTTCAGCCAGCTGTCTCCCAGGTCGCCCGCCTGGGCGCCCGTGAGTCCGTCGAGCAGTCCCTTTTCCAACAACCAACTGGGGAGCAACCCATTCCCTCCCCAAACTTTTCGAGACAGGGGGCCGGCCAACGCACATTTAAAGATCAGAGGGAGAAGGGCGGCCTCGATCGGGATGATCGAGGAGAAGTACTGTCCGTTGTTCAGCATGGGTAGCGGATCGCCCGTCAGGTGCCTGGGAGAGAGGTGCGTGTTCTACCAGAGGGCGGACGGGATGGAGGGGACCTGCGCCCTGCTGGAGGGGCTGTTGGCAGTTCAAGACCTCTCCCAGCTCGCGGAGGAGATCGTCGCCGCCCAGAGGGTCGAGGAAGAGGGCACCTAAGCCGGAAAATAGGGGATCACCCGTTGAGGGAGCCAGAAGGTGGAGAGGGGGGAGAGGCGCGAGGGACGGAGGCGGACCCCTGCGCGCTGGTTGAGATGGCGCTCCTCGCATACCTCAGAGTTCACGGGCGGCGGATACTGGAGGTCGCAGCGCCCTCCGGACAGTCGGAGGTTAGGATAGCGCTGAGGGCTCTGTTCCGGTACTTCTCCCCCTCAGGGAGGTACAGGAAGCTCGTGGACGCCCTCAGCGACTGCGACGAGCTTCCCCTTAGGATAGTGGAGGAGGACGGGGAGCCCTCTGCCGTTGTCCCCCTCGAGTACGTGAGGAGGGCTGGTTCGGAGTGAGGGAATGTGAGGGGCTCGTGGCCTTCGACATGGACGGAACGCTCGTGAAGCTCGAGAGCTCATGGGCGCTCATCCACAGGGCCATGGGGACCGAGAGGGAAGCGAGGGTCAACATGGAGAGGTACTACAGGGGCGAGCTCTCCTACGACGAGTGGGCTGAGCTCGACGTGGCTCTGTGGGTGGGCAAGGACTTCTCCCCGGCACTGAGGGCAATTGAGGGGGTGGAGCCCGTCGACGGTGCTGGTGAGGCATTGAGGGCGCTAAGGGTGGCAGGGCTCACCGTTGGCGTCATCAGCTCCGGGCTCGACTTGGTCCTCAGGAGGTTGGAGTCGCTCCTCGGGTTTCGATTCGACTTTGCGGTGACCAACGAGCTCATCATTGATGGGAGTAGGCTCGTCGGCTGGAGGGTGAACGTGCCCTTTCACTCCAAGGGTGACGTGCTCCTCCGGGTGGTCAGGCGACTCGACGTTCCCCTCTCCAAGGTTGCGGTGGTCGGAGACGCGGAGAACGACCTAGGGATGTTCAGGCTGCCGGTGGGGCTAAGGGTGGCGTTCAACCCGGCCTCCGACAGGCTGGAGAGAGAGTCAGACGTGGTGGTCAGGTCCAAGAGTCTCATCGACGTCGCGAAGGCCATTGTGGACTGGTGCGAGGGAGATCGCACTTGATCCGGCAAGGTAATATGGGCGGGTCTCGCCCTACTTCGAGATGGAGAGACCCGCGGTCATGGGACTCGACGACCCTGCCATCGAGATCATCGGTTCCGTGCTCGCCAACGAAACTGGTAGAAAGGTTCTGGCGGCCCTAGCGAGTGGGCCGAAGAGCCCGAGCGACGTAGCCAGGGAGCTGGGCCTCCCGTTGACGACCGTCAAGCACCACGTCGACAGGCTCGTCTCGGCGGGAATCGTCCAACTCGTCGAGACCTCTCCGGGCAGAAAGGGGAGGAAGAGGATCTACGCCCTCAGGTCGCCCGCGCTCGTGATAATCCCCTCGAGCAGCGAGGGGGCCGCCATCAGGGCGATCCGAGGATGGGTCATGGAGAGGGCCAGCGCGGTGATCTCTCTCAGGAGGCCAATCCTGGCCGGCGTGCTGGCCGCCATAGTGGTTGGGATTGGGTCCGGACTGCTGGCCACCCAAGCGCTTCTGGCAGCTCCTCCACCTGAACCGACGGCATGGGCCGGTGTGGGTGTGAAGGAGGTCCCGGCAGCCACTTCAGAGGTCCCCTCGTCACCAACCGAGCCGCTGTATCAGACCCCAGAGGAAAAAGCCGGACTTGACGAACTTGCGGCGCCCAGAGGAGCCTCAGGGGGCGAGTTAACGGTCATCGCCGTGGCCGTGGTCTGCTCGTCGGCGGCCGGGGCAGCGGTCTTCTGGGCGGCGACCAGGTCACGGCTGGAAGTCGGGCGGAAGGGGGTCGCCCCTGCAGTGAACGACTCCTCTGTACCTCCGGACGAAGTTGGGGCAGGCGTAGCAGAAGATGAATGACACCCTTTTTCCCAGCACGGGACAGTCGACGGCGTCCTTGGCGAACTTTCTGACGGTGCTCTTGCCGAGCATGTCCTCTATCTTCTTCTTGAGCTCCCTCCTCACCCTCAGCGCCCTCTCCAGCTTGATGACCTCGACCTCGTACTTGTGATCGGCGGACATCTCGTCTTCGGGCCCGCGCACCCCTGTCAATTTTTAGGGGTTCGCCCCGACCCGCCGAGAGATGAGGTCTGTTATATTCGACGTCTGGCACACGCTGATCGAGCCGGCAGCGGGGGACGAGGAGTATTACGGCCTCAGGGTTCGTCGACTGCTCGAGAGCTGCGGGCTCAACCCTTCCCCCGACCAGCTCTCCCGCGCCTTGGAGGTCTACAGCGAGGTCAGGTCAGAGGTTGAGGCCAAGAGGAGGACCACCCTGATAGAGGTACCCGCCGAGGAGGAGATCTCCCTGTTCTTTCGGAGGCTGGGCATCGACTGCGCGGTGGGGCCTGAGCAGATGAGGGCGTATGCCGAGCCCTTCCTGAGGCTAACGGTCCTGAAGGAGGGGGCCAGGGAGGTCGTCGAGTTCCTGCACCGAGCCGGGCTTGCCCTGGGCACGCTGGCGAACTCACCCTACGGGGAGATGGTCAGGCTTCGGCTGGAGGCGGCGGGCCTCTCCGGGTACTTCAGGGCGATCGTGTGCTCCGGCGACGTGGGGCGTCGGAAGCCCCATCCTGTGGCCTTTCGAGCGGTGCTGCGCGGGCTCAACTCTCCCCCGAGTGAGGCCCTCATGGTGGGTGACGACCCGGGGGCCGACGTCGGCGGGGCAAAGTCAATAGGCATGAGGGCGGTTTGGGTGGTGAGGCCGGGTGTGGCCCCCCCGACGACGCCGACGGCGTCGTCGTGGACCTGAGAGACCTTCTGAGGGTCGTTCGGGATATGGGGTGGTTGACTTGAGGAGGAGGATCCTCGACGTTCTAGCCTGTCCCGCCTGCCATCACCACCCGCTCAAGCTCGAGGTCCACTCCGAGGAGGAGGTCGAGTGGAGTGGTCAGAAGCCGACGAGGCCCCTCTGCGAGCGCTACTGCGCCATGAACGGCGGCCCCCTGCCTGAGGATCCCGAGACGTGCGTAGAATGCATGAGGCGGGACGTGATGGCCGGGTCGCTTGTGTGCGAGGGGTGCGGGAGGAGGTACGGGATATCGGAGGGAGTCCCCGACCTCCTGATCTCCTGACCGAGAACCTTTTATTTCGAGGTCGAAGGGGGTGACGGGCCCCCGGTAGCTCAGTGGCAGAGCGGCCGGCTGTAGGGTCAGGCGAACTCGCCGACCTCCGTCGGCGGCCGCTCGCGCAGTAACCGGCAGGTCCCGGGTTCAAATCCCGGCCGGGGGACCACCCCCCGAACAATTCACTCGCCCTCGAGCGCGTGGAGCCTGCGGAGCACCTCCCTCCCCAGGGTGGTCGCTTCTAGGTCGGCCCCCATCACGGCCCTGGCCGCCGCCCTGAGGTCGTCTACTTTCATCAGGCTGAGCACGCGCCTAGCCATCCTCCGGAGGATCTCCCACCTGTCTGCCAGTTGATAGAGGTCGACGTCGCCGACCACTAGGCCCGAGCGTATCAGCCTCTCCCACGCCGCCCTAAGCGCCTGGTCGCTCAGCAGCTCTAGGCCATCCCGATCGAGCGCGGCGAGAATCGACCAGGCCTCCGCCGAGACATGCGGGGGCGCGGCGTCGTCCCCTGACATCAGCCCTCGGAGGATTTCTACCAGCCTCGACCTAGTTGGGGGATACCTCACGAGAACATCCACCCACTGAGGGTCAGGGACTAGATCTTCATTGCCATGACGGAGATCTCGTCGTAAGGATCGCCGAGGGCCTCGCACCTGACCTCCTCACCGACCGTGGGGGTTCTCCATATCGCCGAGATGAAGCCCGTGAGTACCCCCCTGAGTATGTTGCTCCTCCTCGTCTCGCTCCGCCAGCCCGAGCACTCGAAGGACCCCCGAAGCCTGACAACGGCCCTTCCCTCCTCCTCCGAGAACTCGACGATCTCGTACCAGCTCATCCACCCGCAGCTCTTGAGGATCCCCAAAAAGAGTTCCAGCATCTCTCTCCCGTCCAGCGCGGCGATCTTGACCAGTTTCTGGTAGGAGTCCCTCCCCGCGGCCACTCCCATGTGATAGAGGAAGGCCTCACCCGCCGGACCCCAGTACCTCCTCACCGCCTCGAACAGGGATCGGGTGGAGTCCAGCGGTATCACCCCCGCCCTGTCTCCCATGAGCAGGAGGCCGTTGAGGGCGTCGTTCACCCACAGGTCGCCGACCCTTGAGCCGCCGGCGCGGACCTCAAGTACGCCCTCAATTTCGGCGATCTTGGTCCTCAACTCATCGGCTCGAGTCCCCGGGGGGAGCTCTATCACGAACATCGCAGCGTACTCCGAACCCACGCTGCCCTGAATGCCGCCCAAGACTCTAGCGCCCTCCTCCTCGAGGGCCCTCATGATCTCGGAGAGCGGGGGATCGTCTGGTTTCAGTTTGAGACCAAAGATGACCACGTCCCCCTCGAGAGGCCGCGCCAAGGCCGGAAACGGGACGTCAAACATCGAAGGGCCCCCCATCACTCGAGCCTCATCGGGCCGAGCACTATGAAGCCTGAGTCGGTGATCGCCACCCCGTAGTGCTCCCTGCTGTGCCTAGAGAGCCTCAGCTTCACCACGTTGATCCTGGTGGTCAGGCCCTCCCTCGTCTCCTCGTGCCTGAGGATGATCAGGCCGTCGGCGATGAACTCCTCCACACCTGACAGGCGAACGGGCCCCAGCATGGGGAGCTCGGCTATCAGCAGGGTGAGCATCCCGACGTCGTGGGTGATTCTAACGATCATGCTCAGGAGGGGCCTGACCTGCTCCGGCGGGAGGAACTGAAGCATGGCCGAGACGCTGTCTACCACCAAGAGGTCTGGCTTGGCAGACTCCACCTTGGCGATCATGTTCTCGAGGGCCGTCCGGACGTACTCGGTGGAGGCCGTGAAGGGCATCAGCTCCTGAAACGTGGCCAGCTTCCTCTCCTCCAGCTCGTGTAAGTCCATGCCGAGCAGCCGGAAGTGGAGGCGGATCTGGTCGGCCGGCTCCGACAGGGTCATGTAGAAGAACCTCTCGCCGTGGCGAGTGGCCCTGTGGTAGGCGATCTGACCGGCGAGCGTGGTCTTTCCCGTCCCCGGATTTCCGGCTAGCAGAATGGCCGAGGGCCTTGGGAGCCCACCTCCCACTATCTCGTCGAAGCCCGGGACTCCCGTGTCAACCCTCTTTATCTCGGCCACTCTCTCCCCTGACAAACCCATCACCACCGATTTAAGGGGCCTCGGGCCTTTCGAGCCTCATCATATCTCGGTGATCACCTCCAACCTCATCGGCCCCCAGTAGCCCTTTGGGGATATATATTCAATTTTCCCGGGAGATGATGGGCAGCTAATCCACGCTACGTCGGTGATTGGGTACCTCATCTTTTCCGGGCGGAGAGCGCCTCCTCCTTCGGTTTGCTCGTCGCGCTTGAAAGCCTCAGATCAACGATCTCGCTGGCGATCATCTCAAATTCGGCGAGCTCACTCTCTGAGTGAGCCTCGGGGAATATCGTCGCGAACATGATCGCCCCGGACGACTTCAACTTGGGTTGGACGGAGGACAACATCTCCACAACCCTCTCGTGGCCGTTGACCGCCACCAGGTCGGTCAGGCTGTCCAGAATTATCACCGCCCCCTTCACCTCGGCCAGCCTGTGCAGGGCCCCGCTGACGTGCTGGACGTCAACCGGGATCCTGAACGTCCGGACCCCGGGGTTCCCAAGGTCGTGCCCGTCGGCAAACGTCGACAGGTGAATGACCAGCTCCGCCTCTTCGGTTAGGGGCCCAAATAAATCCAGTAGGGAGCCTCTCCGCGTCAGCAAGATTGCTGGGCGGCCATTGGGTAGAGACGTCTTTAGAGAGAGGTACAGCCTCTCGATGAACCGGGCTCCAGGCGTCCCCTCCACCAGGTAGACCCCAGACTTATCGACCTGGAACTCCACCGGGGAGGGGGCCAGCAGGGACGTCGAGCCAGAGAAGTAGAGGAGTGGCGGGAGGGCCAGGGCGCCCGCTGCCACCGCGGAGCCGCGCCCCCAGATGCTGACCAGGATGGGGGGGAGGTAGATCAGGTCGTCCGCCAGCATGACCAGCGAGGCGGTCAGCCCGGCCAGGTACCCGCCAAGCAGGCTGGATATGAGCCACCTGCTCGGGCCCCTCATCCCAGGCACGATCGTCGACAGTCTCATCGCGGGCAAGGAGAGCACCAGGACGAACGCCAGGTGGACGAGGGCGTCCGGCATCTCCGGCGTTGGCCTGAGGCCGTACTCCCACCCGAGGAGTCTCTGCGCCGCCGCCGCGGCCGGGGCTCCCAGCACCCAGATAACCGAGGCTCCGAGGAGGTTGACCCTGGGGGGCGGCCTCAGGTACCGCAAAAACGCGGCCAACTTTGTGACGGCAGTCGAGATGAACCACGACATCCCCAGAGCGCCGACCACGAGGCTGGCCGCCCCCAGCGCCCTGGTCGCGGGGGTGAGCTCGAACGTAGCGCGCATCAGCATTACGTAGGTTCCGAAGGCCAGCAGCAGGGCGCTAGACAGGGAGTGACCCCAGTCGGGCAGGAGGAAGGATTCGACTCTCTCCTTCCAAGTCACGAAGAATGTGAATAGGAGAACCACGGTCAACATGGTCGCGCCCGCCCTTAGGAGGAGATCCACCGGATCAAAGGACTTGGGAATCCAGTTTTGAGAATCGTAGATCGTGTACGCAAATGCGGCGGCTATCCAGGCTCCCGAGAGACCCAGTGAGATCACTACCGTCCTGAGGGGATCCCTGTGGGCTAGATGGCTCATTGTCCAATCCTCTCCTTTCACGGGCCATACGCTTACACTTTTTTGATTAATGCTCGCGGTCAAATAATTAAGTCTTTTGAGTCAATGTTAAACCGTAGGCTTGCAAATAGCCACCCGGGAGCTCGCTGCTAAGGTCTGAGGAACACCACCCTCTTGGAGCGGCTCCTGACGATCTCGAGGAGTCTGGGGAGGTCCCTCTCGAGCAAGGTGAATCCGGCGGCGTTCGGATGACCTCCCCCCCCGAACGACCTGGCTATCTCGAGGGCGTCTATGGGCCCGCCGCGTCGAGATCTCAGGGACACGCGCGAGTCGTTGCCCCTCCACCTCCCGAGCGTGACGATCAGATCAACTCGATCCCGAAGGGCCTGGTGTATCAGGGGGGACAAATAGCCCGGAATTCTCCTAGCGTCAACGACGGCGACCAGCCCGGCAGGTCCAGCGTCTCCGACGCGCGACGGCAGCGACGATATCCACCCTATCTCCTCCGAGTTCACCCTCTCAACCTCAGCCCAAGCTCTCTTGACCTCTGGAATCTCCAACAGCTCCTCCTCTCGCTCGGGTCTGAGCTCCAAGAGGGATCTCACAATGGAGTTCAGGACCCGATCTCTCTTGCCCGTCCAGAATATCCTCTTGACGGCAGACGTGAAGGCGGCGGCGCAGAAGCCCATGTCTCCCGAGTCAACCCTAGACGTCAGCTCCACGAGCCCTCCCAGTTCGGGAACGTCTATCCTGCCCGCGAACTCTCTCCATATCACGCTCGCAGCCGACGGGGCCCTCGGATCGAGGATCACGACCTCGGCCCTCTCCCGCGCCAGATCCACGTTGGACCGATGGTGATCGAAAAGGATCAGGCTGCCGCCAGCGGGCGGAGGCAGGTCGGCGACCACGTGAAAGCTCTTCCGAGACCTCTGAGCCCTGTCCGGGCTCTCAAACCTCATGCTCACCTCGCCCCCCAGCGCGGCGTAGATCAGGGCGGCGGATGCCAGCCCGTCCAAGTCCTCCCCGTGAGAGAGAACTGAGTACGGCGGATCCACGCTCGAGGTGAGCCAGTCCAGGATCTCGACGCCGCGCGGGGGCAAGGCCAACTCCTCCGCAGCCGGTCCAGCGCGCGGGGTAAAAATAGTTCGCGTGGATCACCGGCCGGGAATCGCATGGGGAGAAAGGTGCTGGTCGCGGGAACCTTCGACATCCTCCACCCCGGCCACGCCAGAATGCTTCAGCACGCCAAGAAACTCGCTGGACCCGACGGGGAGCTGGTCGTTGTCGTCGCGAGAGACGCGAACGTGAGGGTGTTTAAGGGGAGAGAGCCCATTCTCCCGGAGGAGGAGAGGGTGTTCATGGTCTCCTGCCTGAAGCCCGTTGACAGGGCCATCCTGGGGGATCCAGAAGATCCACTAGCCACGGTAGAGAGAGAGAGTCCAGATATCGTCGCGCTGGGGTACGACCAGTGGCCGGACGAGGACTGGATCAGGGGAGAGCTGAAGAAGAGGGGCCTGGACTGTGAAGTCGTGAGGCTGCCGAAGTTCGGATCCCCGCACGACTCCACGACCGACATAGTTCGTCGAATAGTCGAGGTGTTCTGCGAGGGGGCGCCCTCGTAGGAGGGTAAGACTATTATCGGCTCCTAGAATTATCCACCTGCGGCCGGGGCAGGTGCTGGCAGACCTCTGGGGGGCTTCGCCCTTGGCGCTCGACCCCCGGCCGCAACCCCCTTCTTCAGGGCCCGCCCGAGATCAATGTTATTATGGCACGGGCGGTGGACCAGCCCTAAGTCCGGCGGGAGGTGCGAGGACCTGGGAAGGTGGATAGTGGCCAGCGCGTGGCCCTACGTCTACTCGCTCCCCCACCTGGGGAACCTGATAGGCGCCCCCCTCTCGGCCGACGTCTACGCTAGGTTCCTCAGGAGGAAGGGGGAGGAGGTCGTCTTCGTCTCCGGGAGCGACGAGCACGGTACCCCCATAGAGGCCGAGGCGCGCAGGAGGGGGATCCGTCCGAGGCAGCTGACCGACGAGATGCACAGGAAGATCTCCTCGCTGTTCGAGGCATTCAGGATCAGCTACGACAACTACACCAGGACCGAGAGCCCCGTGCACGTCAGGTTCGTACAGGAGTTCTACTCCAAGGTCTACGAGAACGGGCACATATTCGACGAAGAGATAGAGCAGCTCTACTGCGAGAACTGCGGCATATTTCTCCCTGACAGATTCGTCGTAGGGACTTGCCCGTACTGCGGCAACCCGAAGGCCTACGGGGACCAGTGCGAGGTCTGTGGCAGGCTCCTGACCCCTCTGGACCTTATAGGGCCGAGGTGTGCGTTCTGCGGGTCGACTCCGGTCGTTAAAAAGACGAGGCACTGGTTCTTCGACCTGCCGAAGTTCTCCGACGAGCTAAGAGGGTACATAGAGCGGAACGAGAACTTCCCGGAGAACGCGAGGAACATGTCCCTGGCCATGATAAGGGAGGGCCTCAAGCCCAGGTCAGTCACGAGGGACAACGAGTGGGGCATCCCCGCGCCGTTCCCCGGGGCGGAGGGGAAGACCATATACGTCTGGATGGAGGCGGTCTTGGGCTACGTGTCGGCCGTGAAGGAGTGGGCCGAGAGGCGGGGGAAGCCCGAGCTGTTCGACGAGTTCTGGAAGGACCCCCATACGAGGAGCGTGTACTTCATCGGGAAGGACAACATCCCGTTCCACACGATCATATACCCCGCCCTCCTGATGGCCAGCGGCCAGGGCTACGTGCTTCCCTACAACGTCAGCTCAACCGAGTTCCTCATGTACGAGGGACAGAAGTTCTCCAAGTCCAAGGGCATCGGGATATGGATGGACGAGGCCCTCGAACTCCTGGAGGCGGACTACTGGAGGTACTACCTGATCGCCACCAGGCCAGAGACCAAGGACTCCAGCTTCGCGTGGGCCGACTTCGAGGCCAAGATCAACAACGAGCTCAACGACGTGCTGGGGAACTTCGTCCACCGCACCCTCACGTTCACGGCCAGCAGGTTTGGAGGTGAGGTCCCCGCCCTAAACCCCTCGGACGAGGAGGCAAGGTCCGCGATATCAAGGGCAGAGGATCTGGCCAAGAGGGCCGAGGACAGCCTGTGGAGGTTCAGGATGAGGGAGGCCCTCGTAAGGGTAATGGACATCGCCAGGGAGGGTAACGCCTTCCTCAACTCCAGGGCCCCCTGGGCAGACCTCAAGGAGGGCAGGGTCGAGAGGGCAGGGAGCACGATATCAGCCGCCCTCACGCTGGTGAAGGGCCTGGCGCACTACCTGGAGCCGTTCCTGCCCGACACGTCCGAGAGGCTTTGGGAGATGCTCAGGCTCGACGGCAGCCCCCACGAGACCACCTGGGACAGCGCCTTCGAGCCCCTGCCTGAGGGGCACCGGATAGGGGATCCCAAGCCCCTGTTCAGAAAGGTGAAGAAAGAGGAGCTCATCGAGAGGCTTAGGGAGATCAGGGCTGCTCGGGCTCAACCCGAATCTTGATCTCCACGCTCGCCCTGGCCAAGGGGTGCCCCGGGGCGCCGATCACCAGGCCGACCGAGTCCGTCACGTTGCTGGCGGTGGTGTTGGCGGGTACGGTCAGGGTCCAGCTGATGGTTGCCACCCCGTCCGGGCCGGTCTTCGCCGGGTTGGGCGTGAACGTGGCGATCCCCGCCCTGCCGGCCATGGACTTCGCGAACACCAGGGCCCCCACCACCGGCCTGCCCAGCTCGTTCCTCACGGTGACCGTGATCGTCGCCGAGACGTTCACCGACGTGTTGGCCTGGGAGTGGGCGACGACCTCCTCCGGGTTGACCTCCGCCCGCACCTGCAGCTCGCCGCCGTAGTAGACGGAGAACGGGACCTCGGCCGTGACCTCCCTCCCCCCCACGGTGGCCACCACCCTAGCGACGTGGAGGCCCACCGAGTAGACCCCCTCCTCCAGGAAGACCTGAACCGAGGACTCCCTAGACCGCCCCAGATCGAACACCTGCACCGGCTTAAGCTCCGGGCCCTGGAGTATCTCCAGCCTGGCGGTGGACGGGACCTCGTCGAACCTGACGGTGATGGTCACGTTTCCGTTCAGGGGGACGTCCTGAGGGTCGGCGATCACCTCCACGCCCGCGCCCCTCATCGCCAGCGGGGGTACCAGGAGCAGGAGGGCGAGCGCGACATTGAGGGCTAAGGCAAGCTGGAGCTTCCTGTTTCTCGCGAGGCTCACCGAACTCACGGGTCGGACCTGAGATCCCCCAAAATTAAGGTTGACCAGTGGGAACCGTTTTTTACCGCGGGTCCCCGGACAACACGACGGATGTTGAGAGGACTCGGCGAGAAGTACGTGGGCGATCTGGAGCTGATAGAGAGCCCCCGCTACATATTCTTCGGCCCTGACGCCCTGAAGAAGACCAGCGAGACCCTGAGGTCGCTGGAACTCGAAGGGAAGGCCCTCATAGTGACGGGCGGGGAGCGCACCTCCAAAATAGCCTTGAGGCTGGGCGAGTTCATCGAGGGTGACGGGTACGAGTTCCACGTGCACCAGGTGACCTCCCGCCACCCCGACGTCAGAGAGGTGGAGGCGGCGTTCAAGAGGCTCAGGGAGTTCGGCGCGGGGTTCGTTATAGGGGTCGGCGGAGGTCGAGTGCTGGATGTGGCAAAGCTGACCGCCCACTGGGCCGGCGTGAGGTACGTCAGCGTGCCGACCAGCGCGAGCCACGATGGGATAGCCTCTCCGTCCATCAGCTTTCTGCTGGCCGAGACCGTCAAGGCCGTCAAGGGAGAG
Source organism: Thermoproteota archaeon (assembly GCA_027491415.1). Lineage (GTDB taxonomy): Archaea > Korarchaeota > Korarchaeia > Korarchaeales > Korarchaeaceae > DRBY01. Next base: position 22,739 of record JAOZFH010000035.1, read on the forward strand.
AGGTGGGCGAAGCCCGAGTCCCCCACGGCCGTGATCGCCGACACGAGGGTGATAACCCAGGCCCCGGACGTCACGAGGAAGTCCGGCTTCGGCGACCTGGTCGCCAAGATAACGGCAGTCAGGGATTGGGAGCTGGCCCACAAGTTGAAGGATGAGCCGTACAGCGAGTACGCCGCCAGTATGGCCCTCCTGAGCGCCCAGCTGGCCATGCAGCACGCCGAGGACATAAGGCCGGGAACCGAGGAGTCGACCAGGCTCCTGGTGAAGGCCCTCATAGGGAGCGGGGTCGCCATCAGCATAGCCGGCAGCAGCAGACCGGCCAGCGGGAGTGAACACCTGTTCAGCCACGCCCTGGACAGGCTCGCCAAGGAGAAGGGGTACAGGAGCGCGCCTCACGGCATACAGTGCGGCCTGGGCGCGATAATGATGGCCTACCTCCAGGGGCAGGATTGGGAGAGGATCAGGGACAGCCTGAGGGCCGTCGGAGCCCCCGTGACCGCCGAGGAGGCCGGCCTCGAACCGCACGTCGTAGTGGAGGCCCTCACGATCGCCCACACGATCAGGAAGAGGTACACAATCCTTGGAGAAACTGGACTCACCGAGAACGCCGCCAGGAAGCTTGCGATCAGGACGGGCGTCATCCGCCAGTTCTGAGGCTTCCCGTACGCGCCGGCTCCGGTCAGGCGTAGTATCGGCCTGAGGCTCTGGCCTCCACATCCAGCCTGGAGCCCGGCTTGTTGACCCTGGGCCTCCCCGTCCTTGGATCTCTCCTGAACGTTATGCCCACCTCCCTCAGGAACTCGTTCATGCCCCTCTCCACCGGCATGGGGCTCGAGGCGTGCCCCTCAACCCCGGGATCCCCCGTGAAGAGGATTATGCGGTCCGCCAGCGCCTCTATGGTGATCAGGTCGTGCTCGACGACTATGGCTGCCCTGTCCTCGCCCTCGACCCTCCTCTTGATGGCCTTGGCGAGGGCTAGTCTCATCTCCACATCCAAGAAGGCGCTCGGCTCGTCCAGGAGGTAGATGTCGGCGTCCATCCCCAGCGTCGCCGCCACGGCCACCCTCTGGAGCTCCCCTCCGCTCAGCTCAGAGAGCCTGCGGTCCATCAGCCCGTCCACGCCGAGCCTGTGGAGGACCTCGGCCCTGAAGAAGCTCGAACTCAGCTGGGAACCCGCCATCGACTTCAGGAGGGAGTAGACGGTTCCGTCCTGCTCCGGCCTGACGTACTGGGGCTTGTAGGCCACCTTGATGTCCTCCGCCAGGACCTCCCCGCTGGTGGGCTCGATCACGCCAGCCAGCATGGAGACAAACGTGGTCTTGCCGATGCCGTTGGGCCCGACGGCCACGACCACCTCCCCCGCCCTCAGCTCCCCGGGCTCCACGGTGAGCCGGAAGGCGGAGTCGTACTCCTTGACGAGTTCGCTGTAGCTCACCAGCGGGAGGGTCTCCACCTTCCCGGCCGTCGACCTCCTGCTGAAGGAGATGCTGTACTCCCTGAACCTGACGTTGTCGTCCGGCAGGTAGCCGTCCAGGAAGATGTTGATGCCCTCCCTGGTCCCGTGGGGGTAGCTCACCACGCCGAACACGCCCCTCACACCGTAGAGGACGTGGATGTAGTCGCTCAGGTAGTCGAGGACCGCCAGGTCGTGCTCGACCACCAGCACGCCCTTCCCGGCCTCGGCCAGGCCCCTTATCACGGACGCGATCCTCATCCTCTGGAAGACGTCCAGGTAGTTGCAGGGCTCGTCGAACATGTAGACGTCGGCCTCCTTCGAGGAGGCGGCGATCGCTGCGACCCTCTGGAGCTCTCCCCCGCTCAGCTCAGACAGCTTTCGATCCATGAGATCTGACAGGCCCAGTTCCTCCGCCAGCTCCCTCGCCACCCCCCTCTCGTCAGCCCTCTCCAGGGCCTCCCTCAGCGTTCCTGGGAAGGCCCTGGGAAGGAGGTCGATCCTCTCCGGCTTGTGGACCACCCTGACCCGGCCGCCGGCCAGCCTCTCCAGGTAGTTCTGGATCTCGGTGCCGCGGAACCTCCTGATGACCTCGTCCCAGTCCAGCTCGGCGTGGGGGTCGCCCAGGTTGGGGACGAGCTCGCCCGACAGTATCCTCATGATGGTGGTCTTGCCGATGCCGTTGGGCCCGACCAGCCCGACGACGCTTCCCATCCTCACTATGGGGAGTCTGAAGAGGACAAACCCGTTGACCCCATACCTGTGAATCTCCTCCCCCTCGAGCGGGGCCGGCAGGTTGACTATGAACAGGGCGGAGAATGGGCACTTCTTGACGCAGATGCCGCAGCCCATGCACAGATCCTCGTCTATCACCAGGAAGCCGTCCTCCAACCTGATGGTGTCCTCCTCGCCTGCCCTGACGCGCGGGCAGAACTTGATGCACTCCTGGCCGCACTTCCTCGGGTTGCACCGATCCCTGTCGACCACCGCTATCCTTCTTGCGTCCACCGCCGGCACCCGCTCGGGGGTCGGCTCAGCGCTTTAGAATCTCTTCCCTACCCATGTCGAAGGCCCGTAGGTTCAGCTCCAAGTACTTCTTAGGAGCCTCCTTCTCCAGCGCCCTCCTCAGGGCGCCCTCATCGAACGGCAGCACTCCGAGGGCGTCCACGGCACCCAGCAGGACCGAGTTCGTCACGACTATGTCGCCAGCCCTCTCGGCCACCTCCACCGCGTTTAGCGCCTCGAGCCTCTTCGGCTTGAGCGCCTCCAGGACCTCCAGGATCTCCTTAACCTTGGGGATCCTCTTCCTCTCGAGGTAGGCGCCTATCGGAGCCACCAGGTGGGTGTTCATCACTATGGAGGTTCTGTCGGTGACGTAGCTGGCGTATCTCAGCGCCTCTATAGGCTCAAGGGCGACCAAGAGGTCGAGAGTTCCCTCCATTATCAGCGGGCTCACCACGTCTCTTCCTATCCTGATCTCGGTCTTGATGGAACCGTACCTCTGGGCCAGGCCGTGGACCTCGCTCTGCACGAAGTTCAGGCCCGAGTCGAGGGCCGCTCGGGTGATCACCCGGCTGGAGAACAGGATGCCCTGCCCCCCGACGCCGGCTATTATGATGTTGAACTCGGACCCGTCAGACGCCAATCTTCTCACCCCTCCAATCCAGGGAGCCCTCCATCGGCTCTATCGCCCCGTATGGGCACACGTCGACGCAGGAGCCGCAGCCGAAGCACACGGTTGGGTCGATCTCCACGACCTTGCCGGTGTCCACGAAGGCCGGGCAGGCGTAGGTGTTGATGCAGACCCTGCAGTAGGTGCACTTGTCCGGGTCGACGCGGTAGGGGACGATCTTGACGCCCTCCCTCCTCAGCCTCCTCACGGTGAGCAGGGCGCACTCCCTGCGCATTATGACGACGGACACTCCGTCGTGCTTCATGGCCTCCCTTACAGCGTTCTCGGCGGCCTTGAAGTCGAAGGGATCGACGATCTGGACGTGCTCCACGCCCAGGCCCCTGACCACCTTCTCTATGTCGAGGGCCGGAACCTCCTCGCCCATGGCCGAGACGGGCACTCCTGGGTGCGGCTGGTGGCCGGTCATGGCCGTGATCCTGTTGTCGAGCACTACCAGGAGGAACTTCCTGTTGTGGTGCACGGCGTTGATCAGCGCCGGAATCCCGGCGTGGAAGAACGTGGAGTCTCCTATGAGCGCCACGGTCTTCTGGTCCGTGGCGAGGCTGATGCCGTTGGCGAAGCCCACGCCAGAGCCCATGGCGTGCGTAACGTCGCCGAGGTTGAAGGGCCTCTGGAAAAGCAGAGCGTAGCAGCCGATGTCGTTCAGGTACACTGCCGAGCCCGCGGCGCGCCTTATGGCGTAGCCCGAGGCCCTGTGCGGGCAGGCCGGGCACATGACCGGCGGCCTGTTCACGGCGAGTTCCAGGGCGGGCTTGGCCCTCTCCTCCAGAGCGCCGAAGTCGATCGGTGAGGGCTTTCCCGTCACCTTGGAGAGCGCCCCGACCACGAGCTTGATGTTGAGCTCCCCAACCCTCGGGAGGAGTCCCTGGGCCTTGCCTAGGATCTCGACATCCGGGGCGGTGTCCTTAGCTATCGCCTTGACTCTCTCCTCCAGGTACGGGTCGAGCTCCTCGACTATCAGGACCCTCTTGAGGCCGCGGAGGAACTCGCCGATACTCTCCGCCGGCAGGGGGTTGGTCATGGTCAGCTTGAGTATGGGGACGTCGAGCCCCATGGCCCTGGCGGCCTCGAGGACGTACGTGTAGGCGACACCCGAGGTTATTATGCCGAGTTCGCCGCTCCCGCCCCTCACCTCGGCGAACTCGGAGGCTAGCTCCCTCTCGATCCTGCTCAGCTTCTCCAGGAGCTCCCTGTGATGCTTCCTCGCTATGGCGCCGACCTGCACGTACCTGTCCGGCTCGGGGGGCTTGAACTTGCCCTTCCCCCTCCTCTCCCTGATCTCGCCCAGCCTCACGGGCGCCCTGGTGTGGCTTATCCTGGTGGTGGACCTGACCAGGAACGGCAGGGCATACCTCTCCGAGAGGTCGAAGGCCCTGTACACCAGGTCCTTGGCCTCCTGAGGCGTGGAGGGCTCGAGCATGGGGAGACCCATGGCCACGGCGTAGTGCCTGTTGTCCTGCTCGTTCTGGCTGCTGTGGGCGTGGGGGTCGTCGGCGCTGACGACGACGAGCCCGCCTATGGTGCCCGCGTAGGTGAGCGTGAAGAGCGCGTCCGCCGCCACGTTCACGCCGACGTGCTTCATGAAGCACATGGCCCTCAGGCCGGACCACGCGGCGCCTATAGCAACCTCAGAGGCCACCTTCTCGTTGGTCGCCCACTCGAAGTGGAACCCCAGCTCCCTGGCGGCCTCCGCCAGGGTCTCTCCGATCTCGGTGCTGGGGGTCCCCGGGTAGGCCGCGGCTACGTCCAAACCGGCCTCTATGGCCCCCCTGGCAATCGCCTCGTTCCCAAGAAGCGGCACAATCGAACCAGGGGGGGAGAGAACCGCCTTTGACATACTATCAGCTCCCCCGCGAGCCTCGGGGGGATTTGGTTTAAACTTTGAGCAATTTTTGGGGGCCAGCCTCCCGGTGTTCGGACGGCTCTCACGCGGCCTCAGGTCGGGGCGCGATCCCTCTACCTCTGGCCCCTGACACACGGTCAGAGATTCTTGGTCCTCTTCCACCACTCGACCATGGCGGCCACGGCGCCGACGGCCCTCTCCGGGGTCGGGAACGCGGGTATCCCCCTGGAGTTGAGCAGGTCGGCGGCCCGCTCGGACCTCTCCCCTCCCATGAGCATGACTGCTATGGGCTTGTCGGTCCCCTCGGCCGCCCTCAGAACGGCCCTAGCTATCCCCTCGGGGTCAGTGACGGCGGTCTCGCAGTAGAGCACGATCACGTTGTCCACCGACTCGTGCTCCAGCGCAGCCCTCACGGCCCCCTCGAACTCCGGCTCGGCCGCCTGGCCGGTGAGGTCGACGGGGTTCTTCGGGCTCCCGAAGGGAGGCATGTAGGAGCGGAAGGTCTCCTTGAGGTCCTCGGGCGGGTCTAAGAGGTCGAGCCCCGATAGCTCGGCGGCGTCGGTGGCCAAGACGCCGGCGCCTCCCCCGTTGGTCACTATGACCGTCCTGGTCCCCCTCGGGACCCTCCTGGACGCGAAGGCCCTGGCCCAGTCGAAGGCCTGCTCGACGCTGTAGGCCCTCAGGATCCCGGTCTGCCTGAAGACGGACTCGTAGACCGCGTCCATGCCAGCCAGAGAGCCCGTGTGGGACGAGGCCGCCATGCTGCCCCTCGCGCTCCTCCCCGCCTTGAGGACGATCACGGGCTTTCTCGGGGTTACCCTCCTGGCGACCTCCATGAACCTCCTGCCCTCCTTGACCCCCTCCATGTAGACCAGGATCACGTCCGTGTCTTCGTCCTCCGAGAGCCAGAGCAGGAGGTCGGAGTCCTCGATGTCTGACTTGTTGCCCACGCTCACCACGGCAGAGAGGCCTATCCTCTCGGTTATAGTCCAGCCCATCAGGGCGATTCCGAGGGCCCCGGACTGCGTGACGAACGCTATGGATCCGGGGAGGACCTTCGTCGGCCCGAACGTGGCGTTCATCCTCGCCGGGGTGTAGACGACGCCGAATATGTTGGGCCCCAGGACCCTCATCCCCCTCTCGTGGGCCCTCCTGACGAGCTCCTCCTCGAGCTCCCTCTCTCCAACCTCCGAGAACCCGCTGGATATCACGGCCACCGCCCTCGCCCCCTTCTCGCCGAGGTCGTCTATCGCGTCCAGAACGTACCTGGCCGGGATGGAGACGACCCCCAGGTCAACGGTCCCCGGGATCTCGGAGACGGAGTGGTAGCACCTGAGGCCCAGGATCTCGTCCGCCTTCGGGTTCACGGGGTATATCCTCCCCCGATACCCGTACTCGACGAGGTTCTTGAGGATCTCGTGTCCTATCTTTCCAGGGGTCCTAGAGGCCCCGATCACAGCGATCGATGACGGCCTGAACAGAGCGTCCAGGGCCCTGACCGATTCCAACGCCCGCGACCTCCTCGCGGGCGAAAGCGCCACATGGGTAAAATCTTTTCCATCGATGGGGTCATCCGCTCAGGAGGTCTCGAATCACCTCGGTGGCCCTGTCTTTGGCGTGATGGATGTTTTTAACGCTCTTACCTCTCTCTTTCATCTCTGAAGCAGGCCTCAGGGCGTATCCAACTGCCAGGGGGGCGCCGTACCTCTCGTCCACCACGACCACAAGGTCCCCCTCCTCGACATCGTCGTCCACGTCCACTATGCCCGGCCCCATCACGTCCGCCCCGTTCAGGATGAACCTGACCGCGCCCTGGTCCACCACGACCCTCTTCACCCTGACCCCCTCCCTGAGGGCGCCGACGAATGGAACGACCTCTCCGGTGGCCTTCTGAACCAGCACCGGCCTGCCCTCGTAAAGCAGGACCCTCTCGATCCCCTTGCCCGTCTCGTACTCCACGGCCTCCAGCGAAACCTTCAGCCTTGGGAAGAGTGTCGCCAGCTCTGGGTGTCGCTCTATGAGCGAGCTCACTATCTCCCTGCTCTCCCTAGCGGAGATGAAGTACCTCTTCTGCTTAGCCGGCATCCCGGCCGGGTCGCGCGGGCTAAATTTATATTCCGGATCACCGGGCGGCCCACGCGGTGCCCGGGTGGTGTAGCCAGGCTAGCATAGGAGCCTGTCGAGCTCCAGACCCGGGTTCAAATCCCGGCCCGGGCGCCACCCACTCCATCCATCGACCCGCCGCCCCCTCACGAGCGGCGGCCCACGCCCGGCCGTCCGTCCCTCAGTCGATCTCCGGGTGACGTTGGCCGAACATAGTTTGCGACCCGGTCTCGCCGCCAGGGTGCGTGCACGTCTTGCGCTTTCCAGGCCTACCCAAGCCTGAGAAGGCCCCTCTCACGGCCCCCCGCGTCGCTCGGGGGGTTCCAGTGACGAGGGCCGAGGCCGAGACCGGGAGGTCCACCGCTCGCGGGTTCGCGGAGGCCGGAGCTTAGACGTAGACTAGGGAGGGCTAGAGGGGGTCAAGAGAGAGCCCCCGATCTCGGCGTCTCCTTAGGGGACGGGTTCCTGCCCGCCTAGGACCCGCTCCCGGCGGACGCCCAGCCCAGCCCCCCAATCCGGGTGAGGGAAGCCGCGGCCGAGAAGGCGGCAAGGAGGAGGCCAGACGTGATTGCGGTCTCGACCACCCCAACCGAGTCCCCGAGCCAGCCGCCGGCCGCGATACCCGCGGCGAGCGCCACGGAGAGCACCGAGTCCACGACCGCGAGACCCCTGCCCCTAGAGCCCTCTGGGAGGTGTGCCAAGAGGTAGCTCCTCCACGAGACCCAAAGCACCGCCCCGAGAACGCCAAAGAGAGCGCCGACCACGTAGGGGTTGGGGAACACGGGGAACAGAAGCGTCGTGACGCCTTGAAGGCCAAAGGCCGTCGTGATCAGGGTTCCCGTCCTCCTCGACGTGTCGACGCCCTCCATGGCGACGTAGGCGGCCGCCGAGGCCAACGACATGGACAGGAAGAGGTCTCCGTAGGCCCCCGGTCCCAGGTCCGAGAGTACGGGGGCCCAGAGCGCCCTCCCCATCCCGAACAGGACGTTCCCCACGAGCCCGTAGGCCACCAGGGGGACAATCTCTGGGGTGAGCAGGGGGCGGATTCCCGGGATCCGCTCCCTCCGATCATCCCCACGCCCCCCGTCGACTGAGGGGCCGGGAGAGCCCGCCCCCAGCCGAGCGAAGAGAGTTCCCGAGACGAGGAACAGGGCGGCAGACAGCAAGGCGGCCGGCCGGTGGCGCCCTAGGTCCCCTAGGATCCTCCCTCCCAGGGAGTAACCCACCCCGCTTCCCACAGAGTCGGCCAGGCTTATTCTGGAGACCAGCCTCTGAAGGGCCGGGCTCACCCCGCCCGACACCTCCGGGAGAGAGGCCTCGAGGCCGTAGCCCCAGAGGTCGAGGGGCTGGGAGGCGACGACGGCGGCAGCCCACGCGCCGGCCGTCCCGAGGTCCAGCATACGCTGCGACGCGGCCGACACCGCCGACGCGAGGAGGAGGCCTAGGAGCGCCGCCCTCTTGGCGCCAAGCCTGTCCACGACCCAGCCGGCAACGACGGACGTGACGACGTATGGGAGCATCTCGAAGACGAGGGTGAGCCCGTAGCCCAGCGAAGTCCCGGTGGCCTCGTATCCCACCCACTCAATCGCCACGTAGAGGACGCCGGACGCCACCGACGCGGTGAGCGTGGCTGCCAGCAGCGCCAGGACCTCTCTCCACCACAACCAGGCCCCCTCCCGGTGGCCCCGCCGGGGAGATCAGCGGGCATCCAGCCCGCGCCGCGCGGCCGACCGAGGGCTCCCGAGGCGGCCCTCCAGCTGCGGGGCAGCTGGTTCGGCTTGCCCCCAACTCGACTTAATTATCCCCCCGACAGCCGTCGGCTGAGGCGGGTTGAGGGTCCAGTCGCTGCCTCTGCTGGCGCTGCTCCTCTTCTCAACGCTGGCGGCCGGAGGCGGGCCCCCGCCGGCGATCCACCAGGGGGCGGGGGGCCCTGAGCTCGGTGTCTACGAGCCCTGCCCCTCCCCCGGAGACTGCGACGTGAGGGCGGGCCTCAGGAGGATCGTGGAGGCCGGGGGGAACGCCGTCCTGGTGACGGTGGTCGACGGCGAGGGCGCCCTCTACCCCTCGAGGGTCCTTCCGATGGCGAACTACGCCGACCCAGGATACGTCTCGAGCGTGGTGAGGGAGGCGCACCGCCTGGGCCTGAGGGTCTACGCATGGGTCAACATCCCGCACGAGCACTGGCTGAGGGATCACCCGGACTGGATCGCGGTGCTTTCCGACGGGAGGCCGGCGGACTTCTACGATGACGACTACTTCCACAGGATAGTCTCACCGGCAAGGCTCGTGAGGGAGCCCGAGTGCGTCTCGACCCTCAGGGCCCTCTTCATGGAGATCGCGTCCTTGGGCTTCGACGGCGTGGACGTGAACGACAACTTCCAGTTCTCCGACCAGTACATCGAGTCCCAGGACGTCTCGCTACTCACGAGCTACGACGAGTTCACCGTGAGGGCGTTCGAGGAGGACACGGGCATCCACGTCCCCGGATCCGGCCCGAGGGAGTGGGCAAGCTTCCTGGAGTCCGACGAGGACGCCTGGCGGGCCTGGGTGAGGTGGAGGGCTAGGCAGGTCACGAGGCTGATCGAGATCATCGCCGGCGCGGTCCACGAGGTAGACCCGAACCTGCCGGTTAGGCCTCACCTGCTGATCTGGGACCCTCTCGCCACCTACGGGCTTGACTACGCCGCCCTGGCGGAGGCGACCGGGACGGGAACCCTCTACGTGATGGTCCCGTCGGAGGAGCCGAGGGCCTGGCACGTGCGGGCCGTGACCCAGGCCAGGCGCGCCGGGGCGAGGGTCGTGGTGGCCTCCACGTACCTCTACGGGATCTCCTACTCCGACGACCCCGTGGGCGAGGCGAGGAGGAGGGGGATGTGGCTGGCGGAGGCGGGGGCCGACGCCGTGTACGTCCACTGGTTCGGGGACGCCGAGGACCTCTCCCTCTGGGACGCGGTTCGCGCCGTCTTCCGGGGGTTCGTGGAGGTGAAGTCGGCCGTAGAGAGGTTCCGATGGCTCTACGGGGCAAGGGCCGTCTCGCTCTGGATGGGACCAGGGGAGGCCGCCGAGGCTGACGTGGCCTCGGTCGTGGGGAGGCTGGCCGGCCAGGGGGTGAGCCTCATCGAGCTGGACGTGGGGCTCAGCTCCTACAGCCTGATGTACGACGATCGCGGGTTCGAGGAGGCCCTGCGGGTGGTCAGGGAGGTCGCCGACGAGGCGCACAAGAGGGGGCTCAGGGTGGCCGTTTACCTCCCGGCGCTCGAGGTGGTGTCAGACGCGACCGCCGGCCGGACGTTCGGGGTCGAGCACGGGGGGTGGGTGCAGAGGGCGCTGGACGGCACCCCCCTCCTGGCCACCGGGAGGGAGCTGGGCGTGGTCTGGGTGGGGCCGAACGAGGAGGACGCCTGGGTCTCTCCAGCGTCCCCCCACAGGTGGGTGATAGCGGACCGGGCCAGGAGGCTCGTGGAGGAGGGTGGGGCCGACGCGGTATGGCTGGACGTCCCCCACATGCCCTCCTACCTGACGGAGGGGCTGAGCGACCTGTGGCCCGACGCCTCCGAGTGGGGGGCCCGGTCGTTCGGGGAGCTCTACTGGGACGACCCGCCGTCGGAGCCCGACTGGGACGACCCGGCCTTCAGGGAGTGGCTGGCGTGGAGGCACGAGGTCACGCTGGACTTCGTCCTAGAGGTGGCCGAGGCCGTCTACGAGGCGGGCGGCGTGCTGATGGTCGAGACCTCGGCCAACGACGCCTCGGGCAACGAGCTGGGCTTCGACCCAACGCTGCTGAGGTGGTGCCCCGTGGTGGCGCTGGTTCCCGAGATAGGCCCGCCGGCCTGGGGAGAGCAGGCCAGGGCGGATGTTAGGGTCTGGTCGGATTATCTGGCCATGCTTAAGCACGCCAGGTCCTGCACCCCGGGCAGGCCGGTCCTCCCGCTAACCTACGGCGTTAACCCGGCGGACGCTGCCAGGCAGCTGGCCCTCGTGCTCGCCTCGGCGGACGGGTTCTTCGAGACGAATTTCGACGGCTACATGACCGGGTCCGTCGGTCCCGAGTTCAGGGAGAGGGCCTTCAGGCTCGTCAGCCTCCTCTCGGGGCCGAGGATGTCCGAGGCAAAGGTGGCCGTGCTCTTCTCCAGGGCCTCGAGGGACTACGTGGACGGCTACGTCAACGACATCTACGACGTGTCGGGCACGACCCACATGGCCGCCTTCAGGGGGGCGGTGGAGGCGCTGGTGAGGGCGGGGGTGCAGTTCGACGTCCTCCCGGTGGAGGAGCTACGCCCCGGGGAACTCGACGGGTACGAGGTCGTCATAGCGCCTCAGGTCAGGTGCCTCGGCGAGGGCGCCAGGCGCGCCCTCCTGAAGTATGGGGGGACTTTGCTCGTGATCGGAGAGCTTGGGTCCATGAATGAGCTGGGAGGCCCAGCAGAGCCGCTGGAGGTGGGGGTGAAGGTGACGGTCGGTGACCTCTCAGACCTCCTGGCGGAGTACGCCTCGGATGTTGAGGCGCCCGGGGGTGTGGTGGTCGAGGAGTTCTCGATCCCCGGGTGCAGGCTCGCGGCGGTCGTGGCCACTGCCGGCGCCGGCGGTGGTGAGTTCCGGGTGCCCGGAGGCTCCTGGGTCCTGAGCCTGGACTCCTGGTCGGCCTGGCCGTCCGGCGGGGCCGAGCCCACCCCTGACTCGGCCGCCCTCGTGATCCTGGAGGCGTCGCCGGGCGGCGGAAACCTGGACCTGGGCCGAGCCTTGGCCTGGGCCCCCTCGGCGGTGGACTCGGACCTCAACCCCGAGGCGCGGCGCCTCACGGGAACCGAGCCTCCCTCCACGGTGATAGCCCTGGGAGGCCCCCAGGTCTATCCCGGAGTGTGGAAGGGATCGGAGGTCGAGTTCCTGAGGGACGGTGGGACCTATCACGCCCTCAGATACCCCAACGGCACGCTGGAGTCCTCCTTCGGCTCGGAGGACTACGCAGTCGTGTGGGTGAGCAGGTGCGGCGGGATCACGCTGGTCAGGGTGGCGGGGGTGACGAGGTACGGCACCCGGGCCGCCCTCCTCTGGCTGCTGAGCCGCGGCGAGGCGGACGGGGAGTACACGGTGCTCAGGTGGGTGGACGACGGGGACGGCGCGGTTGAACTCACGGAGGTCGAGGTCGTGGCCTCCTGGTAGTCGTCCGGGACATCCCGGGGCCGCCGGGGGCGCGCCTCGGGGCCACCCGAACGCTCAGCCGCGGGGCTCGGATCTCGGTATCAGGTTCTTGAAGAGGCAGGGGACGTCGGGGACGAGGCCCCTCACCCGACTGGCATACTCTTCGTACTCCCTCCCGAACTTCCGCCTGACCTCCGGCTCCTCCACCAGGTGGACGAATGCCACCACCCCGAGCACCTGGACGGTGGTCGCGACGATTATGTGCGAGAGGGAATCCAGGGCGAGGGCCAGCCCGACCGAGAGAACCGCCAGGCCGAGGTGGTTCGGGTGCCTCACGCAAGAGTATATTCCCACGGTGACGAGTCGATCGATCTGGCCGAACCCGCCGGGGCGCGACTTCCCGTACAGCCTCAGGTGCCTCCCGGCCGAGGCGCTGAGCGCGAACGCCAGGCCGATCAGGAGGAAACCGAGCACCCTTGAGGGGAGACCCAGGAGGCCTCCCCAGTTCATCCTGGCCGAGACTGCGAGCCCGAAGCCGTAGAGAGCCAGCCAGTAGGCGAGCTTCCAGGCCTGAGATCTCACGCGATCGACCTCCATCCTCGGAACCGGACGGGGCGCGGACTCAACCGGATCGGCCCGGGTTGAGCCAGAACCCCCCGGGTCACGGGTAAGCGCGGATGGCCCTGCTGCCCTCGGGCCCGAAGATCTCAACTATAAACCTCTCCGATGGGTCCTGGACGCCTGACGGCACGTAGACCACCCATATCTCGCCAGGTTCCAGCCTCGGATCCGCTGAGCAGTCCCAGGGCAGCCCCTTGCAGTCCAGGTAGCACGGCGACAGCGTGTAGGTGCCCGTGGAGTTCCTGAGCACCAGGGCCCAGTCCTGCTCCCACCTGTACTCCTCTATCGGCTCATCTCCAACGTTCTTTATGGCAACGGATAAGGCCTCCGCCCCCCTGCAGGAGGCGGGAACCCAGGGGTAGTCAGGGACCGTGTCCCTCGGGTTCACCGAGACTATCTCCAGCTGGTACTTGACGTGGCTCCTGACCACCACTCGGTGGACGGCGCCCGTTATGACATGCCCCACCGGGCTGAATAGGAGCAGGGAGACGGCTACGGCTATGACCAGCAGGACGACCTCCGCGGCGACTCTCGATATTCCGGCTCCGCCGTTCATTTTCATTTTAACAGTACAATATGGGTCGATTCCGGATATAACGTTGCCGCCTAATTAGCTACATCCCCGACGCCTAGGTGTCTGTCGAGGAACCCGAGCACCCTGGAGAGGTAGGCCTCCCTGTCGAGCTTTATCGTCCTGACGTGCTCCGCGTCGGTCTCCCAGAGCTCAACGTCGGGGTTAACGCGCCTGGCCCTCTTAACGAACTCCCTCACCTCCTCGATCCGGACGAGCGGGTCCCTCCGGCCCGCCACTACCAGTAGGGGCTTCTTCACCCTCTCGGCGTACGCCATACTGTCGACGGCCCTGGATCCGCTCAGTAGGAGCGCGATCGGCTTGACCAGCGGGTAGATCCACTCGGGCAGCCCGGCAAAGTACCTCAGCCCCCTGGCGCCGGTGCGGTCCATGTTGATGGGCGGGCTGTCCGCCACCGCGCACGCCACCCGGTCCTCCTCGGCTAGGGCCCTGATGGCCACCACGCCGCCCATCGAGAAGCCCACCAGGCCTACCCCGCGGGCGGCGTGGGGATGGTTGGATTCCAGCCAGTCGAGCGCGGCCCGAAGGTCTTCGAACTCCCTGACGCCGAAGGTGGTCCTCGACCCGCCGCTCCTGCCGTGGGCCCTGAAGTCGAATGCGAGGACGTTGTATCCCCGCCTGGCGGCTTCCTCGATAACCGGGGTGATGTAGAAGGCCCACCTGCTGGCGGTGTACCCGTGTAGGGGAATCACCGTGCGGTCAGACCCGCGGTCGATCCACCAGCCCGAGAGGGTGACCCCGTCGCCCGCGGTGAAGGTCACGTCCTCGTAATCCAGGCCGGCGTCGGTCGGGGTCCACTCTCCCACGTGCCTCGGCGGGGTGACGAGCCTGTAGCCCACGTAGGACAGGAAGGCCCCCGCCGCCAGGGCGACCGCGAGGGGGAGCGCCAGAGAGGCCACCGCGCTCATTCACCCCCAGCCTCCAGTCTCCTCATCCCCCACACCAGGGGGAGCGCCAGGAACACCAGCAGGGCGCCCAGCGGGAAGAGGATCCTGTAGTTGCCGCCGAAGAGGTCTACTACCGCGCCTCCGAAGGTCCCGGCCAGCATGACCGGGATGGACTTCGTGGCCTCGTAGACCCCGTAGTACCTGCCCGTGAACGCCTCCTTCTCGTACTCGGTAAGGAGGTCGCCTACAACCGGGTAGGAGGCGGCCATCAGCGCCCCCCAACCGACCCCGCCCAGGAATAGGGCGGCCACTATCTCCCCCCTGGTGTGGACAAACCAGCCCCAGGCCAGCGGGAGGGCGAATATCAGGCCCCCGATCACTATGCTGAGCCTTCTGCCCACCCTGTCGTAGATGTATCCTCCCGGGAGGGAGCCGAGGAGGACGGCGACGTTGAACAGGGCCATCAGGTACAGCCCCAAGGGGGTGACGCTGTCCACGGCCTCTTTCGTGGCAGATCCGTAGAGTATGAAGGCTAGTATGCCGTAGAGGAAGATGGCCACGAACTCGAAGCTCATCCACCACAGTATCTGGGCCACGTAGAATCTGAGGAAGTCCCTGTTGCCGAAGATGCTGGAGAGGTACTCACCGAGGCCTTCTTCCTCCTCCAGCTCCGGCGGCTCGGGCTCCCTAACCCTCAGCACCGTGAAGATGGCGGCGCCAGCGAGGAACGCCGAGGCGATCGCAAAGGGACCGAAGTGACCGGCCCCGTACTTCGCCGCCAGCACCCCGCCCACGCCGAACAGGAACAGGTTGCCGGCCCACTCCCCGAGCGTGATGAACCCGCTCGCCTTCCCTCTCTGGCCCGACTCTATGGTGTCCGGCATGAGGGCCCTGAACTGGGCCGTGTAGATGTGCAACGAGAGGTAGAGGAACCCGAGGGTCGCGGCGAATCCCCAGAGCGGGACCCCTAGCGCGTATGCCGTGTATATCATGGCGGAGGCCACGCCCGCCAAGATGCCGCCCACCAGGATGAAGGGCCTCCGCCTGCCCATCCGCGAGCGGAGCGTGTCGCTGTAGTACCCCAGGAGGGGCG
Source organism: Thermoproteota archaeon (assembly GCA_027491415.1). Classification (GTDB taxonomy): domain Archaea; phylum Korarchaeota; class Korarchaeia; order Korarchaeales; family Korarchaeaceae; genus DRBY01. The sequence continues at coordinate 38,163 of JAOZFH010000035.1, forward strand.
GCACCGCCAGGCCGATTATGCCCTCTAGGGCGAGGATGGCGCCCTTCACGAACGCCGACTCGGTGTAGTGCGAGAGGAGCGGAAAGGAGAATCCCTTGTTCAGGGCCCACCCAACGCTCCTGCTGAATCCAAGGATGGAGAGTCCCAGGATGACTCCCCAGTCGAATCTCCTCTCTCTTGACACAGCAATCCCTCCGCGAAGGTGCGAGAGAGTTTGACTGGTCGCAGGAAACGCGGCTTACTTATAACCGCCCCTCCGGCCCTCAGCCCCGTCGACGCCCTGGAGGGGCCGGTGAGGTCAGATGGGGGTCAGGGTAGTCGTCGTGGGCGCCGGAGTCGTGGGCGCCAGCGTGGCCAGGGTGCTCAGCAGGTACGAGGGGCTGGAGGTCCACCTCATCGACACCAACCCCGACGTGGGCTGGGGAGTGAGCAAGGCCAACACCGGCATAGTGCACGGCGGCTACGACGACGACCCCGATCGCTTCCCGCTCAGGGCGGAGCTCTGCGCGCTGGGGAACGAAATCTGGCACAGGTGGGTCGAGGAGCTCGACATCCCACACGCCTGGAGCGGGGCGCTTGTGGTCGCCCTGGAGGGCGATCAGAGAGGGGAGCTGGAGTCGCTCCTGGAGAGGGGCAGGAGGAACGGCGTGCCGGAGCTGAGGATAGTCGAGCGAGAGGAGGCCCTGGCCCTGGAGCCCAACCTGACCCCAGACGTCGAGGCGGCGCTCTGGGCCCCCACAGTGGGACAGATCCACCCCGTGCGGGCAACGGTGGCCATCGTGGAGAACGCCGTGGACAACGGGGTCAGGGTCCACCTGGAGACCGAGATCAGGGGCGTCAAGGTGAAGGGAGGGGAGGTCAGGGGGTTGGAGACATCCCGCGGATTCCTGGAGGCAGACATCGTGGTCAACGCCGCGGGCCTCAGGGCCGACGAGCTTGCGGACATGGCCGGAGTTGAGTTCCCGAGGATCAGGCCCAGGAGGGGAGAGTACTGGATATTCGACCGCTCCGCCGGGCCCAAGCCGAGGCGAGTCCTGTTCCCCACTCCCACGCTGACCAGCAAGGGGGTAGTCGTGACGACGGAGGTGAGCGGGCACCTCATGATAGGCCCGAACGCCGAGGACCTTCCGCCAGACGCCAAGGACGACGTGGGGAACACAGCGAAGGGGTTGGAGGAGGTCTGGGAGAGGGCCAGGGAGCTCTGGCCCAGGCTACCGTCCAGGAGGCTGGTCATAAGGACCTTCGCCGGGCTGAGGCCTGAGCCGGAGGGCGGAGACTTCGTGATTGGGACCACCGAGGTCTGGGGGTTCGTGAACGCTGCGGGAACCAGGTCACCAGGCCTCACGGCGGCCCCGGCCATCGCCCTGAGGGTGAGGGACGCGCTGGTTGAGCTCGGGATCGAGCTCAGGGAGAAGAGTAGGTGGAAGGCCACAAGGAGGGACATCGAGTCCACCATCGACCTGAGCTGGCGGGAGAGGGCGTCTAGGGCCCGCGAGGACCCGTTCAGGGGCAGGGTGGTCTGCAGGTGCAACCTCGTCACCGAGCGGGAGGTGCTGGAGGCCATCGAGAGGATGCGGGCTGTGGGCGTGAGAACCCCGAGCCTCGACTCGGTGAAGTTCAGGACCGGGGCGACCTCAGGCACCTGCCAGGGGAGCTTCTGCAGGGTCAGGCTCGTCGAGATCCTAGCCAGGGAGTTCGGCGTTCCCCTGTGGGGTGTTACGCTGAAGGGGAGGGGGAGCGAGGTGGGCGTCGGTGACGTGAAGGTCCTCCTCAGGGGGCGAGCATAGGGGGTGAGGGGAGTGGGGACTAGGGTCGAGGGGCGCAGGGACGTCGTGGTCGTCGGGGGCGGGCCGGCCGGGATGGCCGCCGCTGCCAGGGCCGCCGAGCTGGGTCTCGACGTGTTGATGGTGGACGAGGGAGAGAGGCTCGGCGGCATACTGCCGCAGTGCATCCACCCAGGGTTCGGCGTCCACTACCTGAGAGAGGAGCTCACCGGGCCCGAGTTCGCCCAAAGGCTGGCATCGCGCGTGGAGGACGCTGGCGTTGACGTACTGCTGGAGGCCCACGTGCCGGAGGTCAGGTGGATCTCCCACGCGGAGAAGGGCGTGCGCGTGCTCTCCCCCGGCTTCTCGGGGGAGGTGAGGGCCGGGGCGGTGATCTACGCCGCCGGGGCCAGAGAGAGGCACCGCTTCGAAATCGGGATCCTTGGGGACAGGGTGGCCGGGGTCTACACGGCCGGAGAGGCCCAGACGATGATGGACGTGTACGGTATCCTGCCGGGAAGGAGGGTGCTCGTCGTCGGCTCCGGCGACGTGGGGATGATCGTGGCAAGGAGGTTCGCCCTGGAGGGGGCCGAGGTGGTGGGAGTCGTCGAGATAATGCCCTACCCTGGCGGGCTCACGAGGAATGTGGTCCAGTGCCTAGAGGACTTCGACATACCCCTCCTGCTGAGCCACAGGGTCGTCTCGGTCAGGGGGAGAGGGAGGGTGGAGAAAGCTGTCCTGATGAGAGTTGACGAGGGGCTGAGAGACATCCCCGGGACCGAGACGGAGGTGGAGTGCGACACGGTGGTCGTGTCGGCCGGGCTGGTACCGAGGGTGGAGGTCCTGCGAGAGCTGGGGGCGCTGATCGATCCAGCGACGGGAGGCCCGGTGGTCAACGACAGGCTGGAGACTACCGTCCCCGGCGTCTTCGCCGCAGGGAACGCCCTCGTGATAAACGATCTGGTGGATCACGCCGCCGAGCAGGGCGAGCAGGCCGCCGAGGGGGCGGCCGAGTTCCTGAGGAGAGGAGGAATCCCTGCGACCGACTGGGTGAGGCTGAGGCCGGGCGAGGGAGTCAAGCTGACGGTACCTCAACTCCTCAGCGGGGAGAGGGACGTCTGGATCTACTTGAGGGTCAACAGGCCCGTCAGGAACGCGAGACTAAGCCTCAGGGGAGCGGGCAGGGAGGTCAGGCTCCCGGTGGTCAGGCCGGCGGAAATGGTCAGGGTCAAGCTCATGGCCGGGGAGGTCAGGCGGGCTAAGGTCGGGGGCCGGGAGGTCGTGGCGGAGGTGTATAGAGGTTGACCGGTCGCGGGAAGGTCAGGAGGCTGACCTGCATCGTCTGTCCCCTGGGCTGCGAGATCGAGGTTCGGCTGGACCGCGGCCCGGGCGGAGATGTGAGGGTCCTCGAGGTCAGGGGGGCCACCTGCCCGAGGGGGAGGGAGTGGGCCGCTCAGGAGGTGACAGACCCCAGGAGGGTCGTGATCACCGTGGTGCCGGTGAGGGGCGGTGATCCGCCGACCGTGAGCGTGAAGACGGACAGGCCGATCCCCAAGTCCAGGATCCCGGAGTTCATGAGGGCCCTGGCCGGGCTGGAGGTGGAGGCGCCCGTGAGGGTGGGTCAGGTCCTCGCCAAGGACGTGCTCGACCTGGCGAACGTGGTGGCGACCAGGGAGTCAAGATCGATGGGGAGGAGTTTCGGAGAGAGGCCGTGAGGTCCCCTGCGGCCTACCACCTACCCTACCCCACGAACGGGGAACCGGGAGTATGGGGATCACGATTCCCGATCTGAGGCAGAGGAAGTAGCCCCAGGCCGGATGGGCATCCGTGCTCGAGAGGCCCCCTCCCGCCCTATCCAGACAAGGGTGCAACGCGTCGGCGGTCTTCGGCGTCTCAGTGAGCACGTCAGTACGAACCTGCGAGAAACCGTGTTATCAACGGGCGAGGATCCCCGCGCAGGTCCGGGTGGTTGAGCATGGCCGTACTCTCCGCGTTCTTCGGGCTCGGCGCGGAGGACCTCAGAGCCTCCGTGGCCGTCGCCTCCTGCTCGGCCTGCTGCCTGGCGGGCGGAGGGGGGACCCTCATCGCCTAGGCCCCTCCACCTGCCACCTTTTTCTCGATAAATCCGGCTTCTTTCAGCCAATGGAGTAAGATTCGACCATTTATGGATATGTTATCACCTCAGTACGAATCTACGGATCATGATTTTTACATCATACTGGCCGGAGCCTCAGCCCAAGGGGTGAGGTGTATGGCGAGCGTCCTGGGCGAGTGGAGGGATGTGAGCGCCGCCGACATCGGCGACGGCGTGACGGCCTGGCCCTGCGCCTTCTGCTGCCTCCTGGCTGGAGGGGGCACCCTAATCACCTGAGGGTCCCTCTCTCCTCATTTTTTGGGCGTGAGCGGGGGTGTTCGGCGTGTCTAGGCCGGTCCTGAAGCCGTTCGTCGGGATCAGGAGAGAGAATTTCGGGGTGATCCTCTACAGAGGAGGCTCCGACCAGATTCAGGCGGTCCACCCAGTCGCCGCGTACGTGCTCACCCTCATGGACGGGAGGAGGACGCTGAGGGAGATCGCGGAGGCCTTGGCGAGGGAGCTCGGCAGGGGCGTCATGGACGCCATGGAGATAGTCGAGGTGGTTCTGGACAGATACGCGGACTACGTCGATCTCGAGGGCTCCCACGTCAAGGACCTTCCGAGCCCGGAGGAGCTGCTCGAAGGAGTACCGGCTGAGATCCCCCCGGAGGAGGCCCTCCTCGGCAGGCTCAGCGCTCCGACGGGCTTCGGCTACATCGTGACCCACGCCTGCCCCAACAGGTGCAGGTACTGCTACGCCGCCGCCTGGAGGAGGACGAGGCTCGAGGACGACCTGGTCCCCCTGGACGTGATCCTCAGGACCGTGGACGAGGCGGCGGACGTGGGGGTCAAGACGATCCTCATGACCGGCGGGGAGCCCTTCATGAGGCCCGACCTGGTGGACATAGTCGAGCGGGGCCTGAAGAGGGACATCTTCGTCTACATACCAACCAAGTCGCTGATAACCGAGGAGAAGGCCAGGAGGCTCAGCGAGGCCGGCCTGGGCTGGATCCAGGTGAGCATAGACTCGCCAAATCCGGAGACCGAGGACTTCCTCGTGGGGCCCGGGGCCCACGCGAGGCTGACGACCACGGTCAGGAACCTGGTCAGGCACGGAATCGACGTGAGGGTCAACTCCGTCGTCACCTCTTACAACGTCAGGGAGGTTCCGAGGCTGATCGAGTGGCTCTACGAGATGGGGGTCAGCAGGATCTCCCTCTCACCGTATCAGTCCCCACACGACGTGGTCGACGACGACCTCTTCCCCTCGGTGGGGGACTACGCCTGGCTGCTGGACAGGATCGAGGAGCTGCCGAGGCACCTGAGGGACGCGCTCGACCCGGCCGGAATACGGGCGATAGAGAACGCCGTGAGGGTCAACAGAGACGAGCTGGAGGACGTGGAGGCCCTGAGGAAGTGCTCCGCGGGAAGGAGTTCCCTCGTAATACTGCCGGACGGCAGGGTCTCGTTCTGCGAGAGGGTGGCGCTGGACGAGAGGTTCGTCGTGGGAGACCTGAGGAGGCAGTCTCTCATGGATATATGGAGGTCGGAGAGGCTGGAGAGGCTGGTGTATCCACCGAGGGAGCTTTTCTCCGGCACGGCGTGCCACGACTGCCCCATCTTCGACGAGTGCACCAGGCTGGGGAAGAGGTGCTACGTGAGGGCCATGGACGCCTACGGGGAGCCCTTCGCCCCGGACCCGATATGCCCGGCCGCGCCGCGGGTGGAGGGCAGGTTCGTGTGACGGGGGTGGGCGAGGTGGCGTCGGGCGTCGCGCGCGACGCGGTGATCGCCGAGAACCTGGTCAAGTACTACGGAGACTTCAAGGCGCTCGACGGCGTCTCCCTGAGGGTCGAGAGGGGAGAGGTCGTGGCCCTGCTGGGCCCCAACGGGGCTGGGAAGACCACCACCATCGGCATACTCTGCGGCCTCATGTCCGCGGACGCCGGCAGGGCCTTCGTCCTAGGGGTGCCGTCGACCGACAAGGATGGGGTGAGCAGGCTGATCTCCTACGCCCCGCAGGAGACGGCCCTTGACTACCTGATGAGCGTGGAGGACAACCTGAAGTTCATCGGCTGGCTGAGGGGGCTGAGAGGCGGGCGGCTCAGGGAGCGAATCGAGTGGGCGCTGAGGGAGTTCGGCCTCCTCGAGAAGAGGAGAATCCCGGTCATAGCGCTCTCAGGTGGGCTGATGAGGAGGGTCCAGCTGGCCGGGGCCCTCATGCTGGAGCGCGAGGTGCTGGTGCTGGACGAGCCCACCCTCGGGCTTGACCCCATGGGCAAGATGACCGTCTGGCAGATGGTCAGGGAGAGGGCCAGGAGGGGGGCGGCCGTGCTGGTCGCCACCAACGACATGCACGAGGCCGAGGTGCTCGCGGACAGGATAGCCTTCCTCAACAGGGGCAGGATCGTCGCCTTCGACACGGCCGACAGGCTCAAGGCCCTGTCCGGTAGCTCCTACCTGAGGCTGCGGCTGGAGCCCGGCTGGGAAGACCTGGTCAGTGCGCCCCGGGGGGCGAGGGTCCTCGGGGACGGGTGGATCGAGGTCGAGTACCGCGAGCCGGGAGAGGTGGCCGAGATCGTGGCGTCGCTCTCCGGCGCGAGGATCCTCGACATGAGGCTGAGGGGGCCCACCCTGGACGACGTGTTCAGGAAGCTGGCGACCGAGTCGGAGACGGTTCCAGAGGGCGACGGGGCGGGCGTGAGAGTGGTGGCCGAGGTCGGGCCACCGGCCGGGGGGTGATGCCGTGCTCGCGCCGCTGATCTGGAGGGAGTTCAAGATCCACTCCAGCAAGGCCCTGGCCCTGAACCACCTGCTCGGCCCCACCTCCTACCTGGTGTTCCTGGGGCTCAGCATATCCTTCAACTTCGGGACCGTGCCCTACCAAGGCATGGCGGTGAGCTACCTGCACTTCATAATCCCCGGGCTCATAGCGATCCAGACGTACCAGCTCTTCGCCACGACCTTCTCCCTCACCAGGCTGGACATCTCCACCAAGATGATCACGCTGATCATGACCTCCACGAGCTTCGTGAACTACATGGTCGCGAAGATAGCCTTCGGCATGCTAGTCTCGCTCGCGACGTCCGCGTACCTCCTGGGGCTGGGCTGGGTCATCGCCGGCCCCACGGAGGTCACGCCGGCTGGACTCCTGACGATGGTCGCGGGGATAGCGCTGGGGGACTTGCTCTTCTTCTCACTCGGGCTGCTCATGGGCCTCAGGATAAGGAGGGAGGACGTGAGAGACGCCATCTTCGCCCTGGCGGGAACGCCGGCGCTCTTCTCCAGTACGGCCTTCTACCCCATGGACAGGGTGCCGGCGCCCCTCCGGCTGGTGGCCAGGCTGAACCCCATATCCCACATAGCAGACATCGTGAGGGCTGGCTACCTGAACGCGAGCCCCGACCCGCTGACCTGCCTCCTGCTAGCGGCCTACGTGGCCGCCGCCGTGGGCGTTACGTACAGGGCCGTGAGGCGGTTCGTCGTCAGGTGAGCGCCCGCGGCGCAACACTTTTATTTGATCAATCAATCGATTGATTGTGCAGGGTGGGGACGACCTCAGGGACGCCGGGAGGATAGTGAGGCACCTGCTGTTCAACAGCCTCGATGTGGAGTCCCTGAGCATCCGGGGGATGGAGAGGGCGCTGGGCATACCCTTCTCCAGGCTCAGGCGACTGCTCAGGTGGCTCCAGAGTGAGGGAGTAGTCGTGGGATATCAGGTGGGCACCTCGATGGCCTTCAGGGTACTAGACCTCGAGAGGGCCGTTCACCTCGGCCTGGTGAGCCTGTCCACGGAGGACCTGGAGAGGGCCGTGTACGGCTCCATGGCGCTGCCGGCCTCGGTCAGGGGCATGGTGCGCGACGACCTCACCCTCAAGTTCCTGCCAGCGTCCAGCGACCTGCCGGGGCCCTACCTCGCGGCGATAGGGGACCTGAGGAGGAGGTGGGACCTCCTCTACCAGGCGGCCAGGAGGGCCTTCACGGGCGGGGACGGGGAGAGGGTGGGGCAGACGGGTCGAAGGGGGGCCGACGGCATGGAGGCCAGCCTGAGGCTCCTGGGGAGGGATTTCGTGTCCAAGGCGGGCCTCATCCCCCTCCTGTACCTCGTGGCCGTCAGGCAGCTCAAGGTCCCTGTGGAGGTTGAGCTCGACGAGGACGACATAGAGGGCATGCTGCACAGGCTCAGGGTCGAGGCCGGCGTCGGGGAGGACGAGGTGAGGCTCCTGAGGTACTTTCCCTCCCTGGACCCCATAGCCCTGTTCGCGAGGGACGTGGTCATGGAGCTCGGGGTTCCCGAGGAGGTGAGCGAGGAGGAGCTCAGGCGGGCTGTCTCCAGGGTGGCGGAGAAGTACCTCCGCCTCCTGCTGAAGTTCTCCCGCGGGAGGCACCCGTCCAGGGAGGCCCGGCTCGTGGAGGCGCTTACCCTCAGGCACGGGGCCCTGTTCGGCATACTGACCGGGGCCCCGGCGGATCTCGTGAGTGAGTGCCTCTCCAGGGCGAGCGAGCTGGAGGAGGGGTCGAACTCAGGGGAGGGGAGGTTGAGGTCGTTGGGGAGGTGTGGGGATGCTCGAGCTGGCTGAGCCCCCCGTCGCGGATGCTGAGGCCGTGTTCTCCCTCAGGAGGAGTAGGGTAAGGAGGGAGGTCCTCTCCTTCCTGGCCAGGATACACCCGAGGGCCTCCTACCCCAGCGAGATAGCCAGGGCGATAAACGCCAGGGCTGACCAGGTCCTCGCGGCGCTGAGGGGCTACGGGACCAGGTACAGGAGGGACATATCCCTCCTCGGGCTCGGACTCGTGAGGGAGGTCGGGAGGGGACCCAAGCTCACCCTCTACGCCGCCACCGAGAAGGGGGTCAGGGTGGTCGCCTACCTGAACATGGTCGAGTACAACCTCTCCCAGTGAGAACCGCCCGAAAGGGCCGACGAAGTACATCCAGCATCCACACACGGCACAGTTCTTCCCCCCTCGGCTTCCCGCCGCCGTCCTGGGGCTGATGTGGCCCTCCGCCCAGCCGCGTGCGCCTCACCGCGCGGCCCCCGGGTTACCTGCGGGCCACGAGCTCAGGGGGGGTCGGTGGGGGGCCGGGCCAGGATCTCAAGGGGGCCCGAGGGGAGCGGGAGGCAGCGGCGCCGCCCTTATAACAGGGGGGCGGGAGGGCGTCGCCTGTCACCGGTCTCGGGAGATGGCGTGGATGATGGTTGGCCTGAAGGAGCTCCTCCTCGGCGCGGCTTCGGCGCTCGTCCTCGTTGGGGTGCTCGCCTGCTCGCTGCTGTGCATCCCGTGGCACCTGCTGCCGGACTCTGGGGCCTTGCCCGCCGTTCTGGGCCTGGCGGCAGCCCTCGGCGCGGCCGCCGCGGGGAGGGCCCGCGGCGGGGTCAGGGTGGCCGCCTGGCTGGCGGCGGTCACCCTGGCCGCGCTCTCACTCGCCGCGGTCGGCTCGACGCTCGGGTTCAGGGTGGTCCCGAACTCGCCGTACGCGTCCGCAACCCTCGCGGACGTGCCCTGCGACAGTCCCCTGATCTTGAACGTGACGGCGGTCCCGTTCCACGTCAACGTCCAGCCCTGGGGTGGTGAGGGCGTGTCTGTGGTGATCGAGGCCCCCTCAAACCTGGTCGAGGAGGTGGAGAGGAGTGTTACCATCTCGCACGCCGTTGATCCGTCCGACGGCATCCTCCACCTGCGGATCCAGAGCGAGTACAGGAGGCCCATCGCGATCGGGTGGCTCGCCCTCTCCCCGCCCGAGCTGACGCTCAGGGTGATGGTTCCTTGGGCTGGCGGCTGCAGGGTGCTGCGGGCGTACATATACACCGTGAGCGGAGACGTGGCCGTGCGTGTGGACGTCGATCTGTTATCCGTCCAGAGCGTCCACGGGAGCCTGAACCTCTCGGGGGATTTCGGGGTCCTGGAGGCCGAGACCGTCAGCGGCGGCGTCTTCCTGAGCGGAGGGGTGCTGCGCGGCGGGACCGTGAGGTCGACCAGCGGCGACGTGAGGGGGGAGGTCCTGGCCGCCGCAGGGGCCCTCGGCTCAGCGGGCGCAGGCGGCACCCTCTACCTGAGTACGACGAGCGGGGACATAGAGGTCGAGATCTCGAGGGAAGAGGACGTCCACCTGGAGATCTACGCCAGCACGACGAGCGGGCGCGCGACCCTGATGGAGGACGGTGGCGGCTCGGGAGGCGGCCTCGACGTCGCGGTCATCTCCGAGGGTGAGGTCAGGGGGAGCGTCGGGCCCCCCGGGGGACGAGAGTTCAGGCTCGTGGCCGAGACAACCAGCGGCGACGTAACCATAAGGTACGCCGGGGTCTGGCGGGCCGGGTAGGTCTGGGGCGCATTCCGCCCGCCCCGGTGGGAGGGCGGAGAGCGTAATTTCCGACGGCGGCCGCCCGCCGTGCGCGCCCTTGATGGTACCACTCCACACCTCGCCAGGCTCGAGGCGATCTACCTGCTGGCCCTGGCGGTCGCGGCCTCCGGCTCGGGCGGGCAGCCCCGCCCCGCGGCTCGGGCAGGGGTCCCGAGGACCGATGCGGCGTTGGAGGAGTTCGCGTCGTGGTCCTCTTCAGCGCTCCTGACCCTGGCGCTGGCCGTGATCCACCCCCTCCTGGCCCTGGCGCCGACCGTCTCGGTCGCCCTGTCCTCGGCCTGCGCCCCGTTCTCGAAGGGCGTTGCGGGCACGGTCGCCCTGGGGAGGTTGGCCGGCTCCCAGCTCATACTGCTGGTGGCCTCCATGGGCCTTGCGGAGAGGGCCAGGCAGGTCTCACCCGGGCCCGGGGCCGGGGGAGTGGCGGAGAGGTGGCGCTCCACGGTCGAGTTCCTGAGGGGGGATACCGACGGTACTCGCGGCCTCCCTGATCCCCTCCCTCCTTGAGGCGGCGGGGGCGTGACCCATGGGGCCTATCCCCGTGAGGAGGCTCGCCGGGGCGCTGACCTTCTTGGCCGTAGCGCTGGCCCTGCCGTCGGGCTGGGAGGTTCGGGGGCCACTCGAGGGCCTGACACGCCTGGTCGGGGCCCTGATCACGTCAAGCCCGTTGGTGCTGGGGGCCTGCGTCCACAGGTCCCTCCCAGATAGGCACGACAGGCCCGACGACTTCGGCGGCCTGATTACGGAGGGGCCCTACTCGGTCGTCAGGCATCCGTTCTACCTCACCACGATCTTGGCCTGGCTGGGGGCGGCCGTCTACTCGCTATCGACCGGCATTCTGCTGTTGGCGCTGACCTCAGGGCTCCTCTGGTCGCTGGCCGCCGCCCTGGAGGAGCGAGGACTCAGGAGGCGGTGGCCGTGTGAGTACGAGGAGTACTCGCGCCGCGTGCCCATGCTGATTCCCCTCCCGCGGCGCCGGGGGGCCGGGAGGAACTCCGACTCCCGGGGATAGGAGAGAGGTCCCCCGAGTCGCCTACCATCTAGGGGGGCGTCGCGCGACTGTGGGGGGCTGACTCGATGGGTCCGTGTATTGAAGGGGGTGTAGGTGCGGCCCTGGGTAGGTCCGGGGGAGAGTCGGGCTCAGGACATCCCAAGCCTGGCCTTGATGAGGGCGAGGTCCTCCTCTATCTTTCTGAGCCTCTCATCCAAGAGAGAATTCAGGTCCAGCCTCAGCCGATCGAAGCCCTCCTTGATCTCCTTCTTCAGCTCCTCCTTCGCCGACCGAACCTCGGTGACGAGGAGGTCCTGCTTACCCAGCACCTGATCCATCTTGCCGAGCATTAGATCCTGCTTCTCGAGCATCCGGTCTTGCTTCTCCAGCATGAGGTCCTGCTTCTCGAGGAGCTGATCCTGCTTCTCGAGCATCTGAACCCCGGCCTGCACTATCTTGACGAGCTGCTCCAGGCTGAAGACCCTGTAGAACGACTCCACGTCGGGCACGGGCCCCGGGTGCTCGGCCACCTCGACGGACCGCACCTCTGCAACGGGGGGCCTCTCCTCCATGGCCATCCCAACGAACTCCTCCAACGCCGCCTCAGGCCCGTCCGCCAGAACCTCGAGGGCTCCGTTGAGGTTCCTGGCGTAGAACCCGGTGAGACCGAGCGCTGTGGCGCGCTGGAAGAGGAAGAGCCTGTAGCCAACCTCGGTGACCCTCGGCCCCCTGATCAGCAGCCGCCTGGCCATTCACCGTAACCCGTCCCGAGCGCTATTAAGCGTGGTGAGACGGGAAGCTTTCTCCGACCCCCGGGGACTCGACGATGGACTGACCAATGCGCGCCGGGGGCGGGTCCCGTGGAGGGCGGGGCAGACAGGACCCGAGGCGGGGGACGAGGTCCTGAACTCCGCACAGGCGGCGAGGGTAGAGGGTCGGCCACCCCTTGAGGGAGCTGGCGGCTGGCGGGTTGAGAGGGTGGGGTCGCCGCGGGGGGCTCTACCCCGGCCTTGTGCTCCCCGCCCCCCTGAGAGAGGTCTCCATGAGCTCTCAGGCAGCACGACGCACCTCTCCACCGTCTCCCGATCGGTCATGCGTCTCGAGTAGTCGGCCCTCTTCCTGGCCCCGTACGGCTCGAGCAGACCGGCGGCCTCGGCCTCCAACCCGGGGTTGTCACGGCGTTGGCCAGCTTGTCGTCCCTCCTCGGCACCCTCCTGGCCGGTCGAGACGAGGAGGAGTTCCGCGGCCATCCTGGCCGACATGTAGGCGGCGCTGACGGCCTTGCCGTAGCACCGACCTCCAAGTCGATCCTGGCCTGGATCAGCAGGTGTCTAACCTCGTCGAAGCTCAACCTCGCCCTCCTCCACGGTCATGAGCTCAGCCCCTCGACTCCGAGCCTCCTCTGGGCATCCAGGGCGGCCCGGGCGACCAGCCTGAGGGCCTCGGCGTCCACCCTGTCCACGAAGACGAAGACGTTGCCGTCGTACAGCAGGTCGTCGGGCGAGCTCCTGGCGACAACCCTCCTGAGCCTCCGGCCGAGCCTCCTCTGGAGTTCAGCCCGGAACTCCCTGACCAGCTCGAGCCAGGGGGGCCCGGCGGTGAGGTCCACCAGGTACGACACTCCCACATGCACAGACGCCCGGGGGCCCGAAGGCCCTCCGCGGGAGGTCGACGAGGGCGTGAGGTAGAGGGGAGGGCGGCCCCGGGGCCCTCCGTCCGGCCCCCGGTCAGGCCAGGCCGATCGCGTGGGCCAGCGCCAGCCAGGCGAGCCAGACTGCCACCGCGATTGAGCCGACTCTGACGCCCACCACCGGGGTCCGCCACCAGGCGTCTCTCCTCCCGGCCGCCCTGGCCAGCGCCCTCGGGTAGTAGATCAGGAAGCCCCCCAGGCCCAGGGTGAGGGCGGCGAACAGCAGGCTCGGGGGCGAGGTCGCCGAGCCGGGCGGCCAGGGCTCCGACCCGAGGAGGGCCCTGAGGGCCGGAGCCACGGCGTACTTCACGTACAGGGCGCACGCCAGGAGGTAGAAGTACAGGGGAGGGACGAGCCTCGGAAGGGACCTCGTCGACCGGCTCATCTCTGCTTCACCCGTAAGGGGGTTCCTTAAAGCACTTCTTCCCCCAGCGCTCACAGCACCTCCCGATGGTTGAGTAGGCGCACCAGACCAGTATACATGCGATGCAAGCCGACGTGCTTATTGCACATGGAATAGCGCAGTACGCCGCCTGTGCACACTCTCTCAGGACGCAGGTCCAGCTTATGTCGCAGCAGTACCAGCTGCAGTAATAATTGAGGGGGCATTCGGAGTCATATCGGCAGTAGATGCCGCAGCCGCCTAGGATGCTGACTCCTTCGCCCTCGGAAGAGAAGGCCTTGAGAACAAGCTTGTCGCCACGTATCTCCCAGAGAAAGGCGTCTTCCTTAACATCGCCGTCGTCGAACTCGAACCTCCTGGCCAAGACCACATGTCTCTCGTCTACGGGGATTCCTACGGCGGTGAGCTTCGCGGGCTCTCCATTAACCATGACTATGTGCTCGCCAGCCGACACTCCCTCTGCAGGCACTTTAACTCCTAGCCCGGTCTTGCCAAGGAGCGACCTTACGAATTCCCTCTTAACTATCTTCTCCGCGAAATCCCTCGCCAGATCCTCGTCCAACCTCCTAGAATCCAACACCTCGAGTCTCTTGACCTCCGCCACCCGGGGAACAGCCATCGCCTTGACGACCCTCCCGAGTCCCAGCTGTGCGAGGGTCGCCACGATGAGGAACTTGAATCCCATTGATAGGAATTCTCTGCGCTTCAGGCCGCCCCCCTCAAACTCCACGGCCGATCGTTCACACTCACAACACTCTCTCGTGGCCTTGTAGGCGAGGAGCACGAGTGCTGGCAGGAACGCTGCCTCAAGCAGGATCAAAGCTCTCTCTAGGAGGGGACTAATTTGGCTCAAGTGTAGACTTATTACGATTAATCCATTTAACAGGGAGGCGGCTCCAAGCAGTCCCAGCAGGGATGCGGGATGTCTTGCACTTGGCATAGAATATCACCTGCATTCCTATGGTAAAGATTAGTTATTTGCTGAAAAGCAAAGATTATTTAAGTCTATACCTTAAAATTTTCATACCAGACTACCCTAGTGAAAAGTCTAGCTGCGGCCGAATTGGGGCCGCCTCCTGCCGGGCGTCTAGCTGGCTGAGTTTGAGTTGGTGGAAGGTATCACAGGTGAGTGTGTTTATGGAGCCTTGGGCTCTCAACCCGGCCGTCGTGCTACTTCCAACCCTGCAGTAAGAAGCGGCCAATCTGCGGAGCTGAGAAAGGAGGCCCAGAAGCTCCTGAGCGAACATACCCAGACTGCGGAGTTCTCAGGGCAGGGGCGTGGAGATACGGCGAGGGAACCCGATCATGGCGTGACGGACGGGCCCGGGGAGAGAGTATACCGTTTAGAAATCCCAATTTGGTATACCGCCCGATGTCGGAGGTCGTCAGCTTCAAGGTGCCGCAAGAAGTGAGGAGGAAGATGAGGGAGTACGCGGACAGGGTTAGGTGGAGCGAGGAGCTCAGGAGCTGCGTGATCAGGAGGATAGAGGAGATAGAGAGGGAGGAGAACCTCAGGAGGGTCGTCGAGCTCATCGAGTCGACGGCCAGCGTGCCCAGGGGCTTCTCAACCGCCAGCGTGAGGGAGGACAGGGGCTCTTGAGCGCGGTCGACGCGTCGATAGTGGCCAGGTTCGTCCTCGGGGAGGAGGGCTGGAGGTCCCCTGCGGATCACCTGAGGAGCGCCGTGACCGTCGACCACGTCGTGAAGGAGACCGCCAACTCGGTGTGGAAGGCCCTGCGAAGGGGGCTGATTGGGGAGTCAGATGCCGAGAGGAAGTTTCAGGCCTTAACGGCCCTGTCGAGAAGAACCTGAGCCTCGTAGACGAGCTGGAGCTCCTGCCCGAGGCGTTCAGGCTGGCGATCGAGGAGGGCATCACGGTTTACGACGCGGTGTACGTGGAACTCGCCAGGAGGAAGGGGGTGCCCCTCGTGACCGGAGACTCCTCTCAGGCGGAGGCCGCCGGGAGGGCCGGTGTGGAGGCCCTGTGCTGTGATGCGGGTATCCCCTAGCTCAGCCTCCGCGCTCGATCCCAACCTGCCCGGCGACCGCGTCCACGAATCCGACCGCCTCCAGCGGTCTCCCCGCGCGCGAAGGGCGAGGGCCGCGGGCCTCACGGCTCGAACCTCCGGTCGGTTGAGCCCACTTCCTCAGATATACCCTGTGGTTACGAGCCGAGCCCTCTCGGCGACTCACTCGACGAAGCGGCTGAGGGCGAGAGTCCGGCGGGCTCTGGACCTCCCGAAGGCCCTCGCGCCGGCACCCGAGGCGCGGCCGTCCGGCGACCGATCCCGAGGAGGCCGCGGGGGTCGCGACCACGCGCGGGCGGCGGCGGACCTCCCCCGCCCTCGCCAGCGGACTGATCTCAGAAAATTTTTAAGTCTGGGAATTTTCCAAATTCTGGGTAGCGGGTATTGTCTGAGGTCAAGGTCAGGATCACCAAGAAGTTCACCCTGTACATCCCCAGGTCGATAGCCGGGGCCGCGGGCCTCAGGGAGGGGGACTACGTGAGGATGAGGGTCGAGGGCTCCAAGGTAATCCTGGAGCGGGTGCCCGATCCCTTCGAGCTGGCCCTGAAGGGGCCTAAGTTCGCCAGGATCACGTTTGAGGAATTCGAGAGGGAGTCCGAGGAGATGCAGGATGCGCTCTTCGGCGATTAGGATACTCCTGGACTCGACCTACCTGCTGCCCATCTTGGGAGTCGACGTGGAGGGCGTCGACGAGGCCCTGAGGGTGCTGAAAGGGCTCAGATCCGGCAGGAGGGCGGAGTTCTATTACACGGAGTTCAACCTGATCGAGGTGCTGGGAAAGATAGGCAGGACCGACTACGACCGGGGCAGGGTGCTCGCGGGCCTCAACTCCATCGAGGAGGAGTTCAGGCTCACCCGCCCAACGGTCGAGGGGTACCTGAGGGCCCTGGCCCTCAGGAGGGTCGGCTTCAGAGATCTCATAGATCTGCTCCTCTACGCCACATCCCTGACGAGGGACCTCCTGTTCCTGACGAGGGACGACCACCTGATCGAGTTCCTGGAGGGGCGGGGCGAGGACACCCGGAGGGTGCTCCACGAGAGGTCCCTGATAGAGGAGTACGGGGGAGGGTAGGCTCTGGCTGGATTGGAGTGGAGTGCCGTTGAGGGGCATCAAGCCCGTCTCCGTCACGTGCTGATCCCCGGATATCCTCTCAGCCCTGCCGCTTCTTGCGGCAAATCTGCTTCGCCCCCTGTGGTGGAAGTCAATGTCTGTGCCATCAACCTCTTTCAACCCTGCCGCAAGAAGCGGCTGATCTGCTTCCCCGGGCTGGAGCCAGCTCGCGCGCTCGAGGTCGCTTTCTTTCAACCCTGCCGCAAGAAGCGGCTGATCTGCTTCAACGAGGATCTCGCTAGGCTGAAGGCCCTGATAGTCTTTCAACCCTGCCGCAAGAAGCGGCTGATCTGCTTCTGGCGGGTCAGGGAGAGGAGGCAGGATCTGGAGCTGTACTTTCAACCCTGCCGCAAGAAGCGGCTGATCTGCTTCACGACGTGGCCGAGAAGGTTTCAGGAGCCCCGCCCCCATCCTTTCAACCCTGCCGCAAGAAGCGGCCAATCTGCTTCGATACGACATAGGTGGAATATTCACGTCAATTCGAGCTTTCAACCCTGCCGCAAGAAGCGGCCAATCTGCTTCTCGGGCACGCCCAAGCCCGAGGAGGTGGAGTACTTCGACTTTCAACCCTGCCGCAAGAAGCGGCCAATCTGCTTCTGGCCGAGGACCTGGTCGTGGTCGAGAGGGCGGTTCTCTTTCAACCCTGCCGCAAGAAGCGGCCAATCTGCTTCTTAAGAAGGCCACCGTGACAGAGACGAGAACAACAACTCTTTCAACCCTGCCGCAAGAAGCGGCCAATCTGCTTCCGGGTTCTGCCCCGAGGAGAACCACCTCCTGACCCAGTACTTTCAACCCTGCCGCAAGAAGCGGCCAATCTGCTTCTTCGACGCCCCCGACTACCAGGGCAACCTGAGGGCCTGCTTTCAACCCTGCCGCAAGAAGCGGCCAATCTGCTTCGGAGCTTGAGGCCGAGCTTGAGGGCGCGGTAAACCGGATAACTTTCAACCCTGCCGCAAGAAGCGGCCAATCTGCTTCCTCTTGGCCGCCAGGTCGTCCCTGACCGCCATCCAGTCTTTCAACCCTGCCGCAAGAAGCGGCCAATCTGCTTCCAAGCATCCGCTTTGAGGAGTTCGAGTTCTTGACTATGACTTTCAACCCTGCCGCAAGAAGCGGCCAATCTGCTTCTCAAATTTTGGCGATTCAGGCCGATTTCTTCATAGTCACTTTCAACCCTGCCGCAAGAAGCGGCCAATCTGCTTCGTCAGCACTCTGGCGGCCAAGAAGGACCTGCCCCTCTCCTTTCAACCCTGCCGCAAGAAGCGGCCAATCTGCTTCCAATGTTGTCTAAGTTAGCTATTATTTCATTCCAAACATTCTTTCAACCCTGCCGCAAGAAGCGGCCAATCTGCTTCATGGGAACGCCGAGGCTGTGCAGCGCCGGGGTCGGTCGGCTTTCAACCCTGCCGCAAGAAGCGGCCAATCTGCTTCCTCGGCCACCCCGGCCCTGGCGACTCATGCGTTACCACCCTTTCAACCCTGCCGCAAGAAGCGGCCAATCTGCTTCAGGGCTTACATCGGCTGGCTGGAGACCTACAAGCTAACTTTCAACCCTGCCGCAAGAAGCGGCCAATCTGCTTCACCGAAAGCAAAA
>JAOZFH010000022.1 GCA_027491415.1 Thermoproteota archaeon
CGCGGATGTGTTCAGGGTCCTCGGCGAGGCGGGAAGCCTAAGTCCCAGGTTGGTGGAAGAGGGGATAGGAATGGCCAGGTTCAGAAATCTGCTAGTGCACGCGTATGCCGCGGTGGATCCCGCCAGAGTTCACGCGATGGCGCGGGAGAAGGTGAGCGTCCTCCGCGAGCTGGCCTCAACCCTGGCCAGGCAGCTCGAGGAGCTTGGGGCGTAGCCGAAAGCGGGTGAGCCCTTAATAGGGGACGGCTCCCACCCACCGACCTCCCGGGTGGCTCTGGTCACGACGCCCTCACCGTAGCGCGCCCACGAAGTTCTCGATGAGGGAATTCAGCAGGTCCGGCTTCTCGTAGAGTATCAGATGTCCCGCCCCATCCACCACGACCAGCTCGGAGTTCGGGATCAGCTCGGCTATCCTCCTGCTCTGATCCACAGGGGTAACCCTGTCGTCCCTCCCCACAACCACCAGCGTCGGGCACTTCACCTCGCCCAGCCAAGGTTCCGCGTTGTAGCCCCTCAGCATCTCAGAGTACCTGTGCACGTGGGCCGGGAGGCCCGAGATGTAGTCGGCGTTGTCCTCCATGAACTCCTCAAACGCCTTGGGCGGGCTCTTGGGGCTGAAGAATAGCCTCCTGTAGAAGCCGATCGTGAACATGTTGGGCCTGAAGAGCAGGGGCTGCCAGAGGATGGCTGGCAGGCGCCTAACTATCCACTCCACGGCGCCGCCCGAGTGCCTCACCGCGCTCCCAACTAGGATCAGCCCCTTCAGGTCCCTCCCCCGAGCGAACGCCTGAGCCACCATGCCGCCGAAGCTGTGGCCCACGAGGACGGCATCCTCGGGCCCGATCCCCAACCGGCCCATGACCTCCCCGAGGTCCAGCAGGTAGTCCTCGAAGGTGACCCTCTCGGGCTTGTCCGACCCTCCGTACCCCCTCATGTCGTACGCGACGATCCTCCAGCGCCTCTCCAGCCGCTCGATCTGGTACCTCCAGTTCGTGAGCTGCCCGGGCATGCCGTGCAGCAGGATCAACGTGGTTGGGTCGTCGTAAGAGAGCCTCTCCGCCGAGTCGTACAGCCTCAGCCTGATCCCCCTGACGCTCAGGAACCTCTCATGGGGCGGCCTCCAGGGCACGCGCCTGCGGGCTAGGAAACGTGATAAGGGCAACGGTGGCTCCTTTTTAAAGCCGGCGGGGGTGCTTGCTTCGATGCACTCAATGGTCGTCGACCTTCGCTCCCCGAGGGAGTGGAGGAGGAAGATTCAGCTGTTCACGTCGAGCCTGGAGTCCGCCCTCGGCGGCAGGCTCATCATGGTCGTCGCCCTGCCCTCCCCCGCGGACACCCTGTACGACTCAAACGTCCTGGTCGTCCTCGACGAGCTGAGGCCCGGCGACCTGGAGGCCGTGGCGTCCCTGACCCCGGAGGGGGTCAGCCCCCTCGTCGTTCCGGAGGACGACAGGCAGGCGGTGGAGGCGTTCAGCTTGGCCGGTGGACGGAGGCTGTGGGGGCGCTCAGATGGCGGCCGCGCGGCGGAGACCGATCGGAGGCCGCTCCTCGGAGGGGGTACCCCTGGGTCTCAGGGAGAAGTCCAAGAGGCTTGAGGAAGAGGCGCTCGAGGACATCAGGGTCGGGTGCTACAACAAGGCGGTGAGCGCCGCCTACTTCGCGGTCAGGCTGGCCGCTGAGTCCAAGCTCAGGGGGCTCAGGACGAGGAGGGACGACAAGATAGCTAACGCGCTGGCGAGGGTCCTCTCCAGGACGCTTGGAGAAGGGGGTGCCGAACTGGTGAGGAGGGAGTACCTGTCTCTCTTTGAGGCTAGGAAGCTCGCGGACCATAGGCCCTATCTGTTCTCCAGGGAAGAGGCCGAGGACGTGGTCTCCAGGGCGAGAAAGCTCCTCCGGGTAATCGAGGAGATCTAGAGGCCACCCCTAGCCGCCTCCTCCTCGGCCATCCCGGCGAGCCGGAGGAGGCTCTCCCTGAACTCCGATATCTGCTCGGGCGTTATGAGGCTCCTCGCGTCAGGGTCGCCGAGCATCGCGGCGAGCCACCCAGCCCCGTTGGCCGCCTCCAACACCCCCTCCTCCCCGAGGCCGAGGTCCCTCAGGGCGAGGTATGCGGATGTGAGGAGGAGCCTCAGCCTCCCCAGCTCGTCCGCGGCGGCCGTGAGGTTCCGGTCGAGGAGCTCGGCCGCCCTTCGGGCCGACTCGGAGACCCTCGCGAGGAGGTCCGAGAGGTTTACTCTAGAGGGCTCTCCGGGCAGCAGCTCAACGACGGCGTCGGTCCCCACCCTGGCTACGACTCGGAGGTTTCCAAGGTCCACGCTCGTCCCCTCCGGAAGCCTAACGACCAGGAACCTGACGTTCTCCCCGATCGCGGCCCCAGTTTCCGGGGGCGACACCTCGCCCCACATGCCCGCGTCGATCCTTATCGGGGTGAACACCGCGACCGCGCAGCCCATCTCCCCGCTGTCGAAGTGGACGACCTCCCCCTCCCTCACGCCCGCTGCAACGAGAGAGGCCGCGATCTCGCCGGCGTCCGTCCACGTGAAACCGCTCCCGGTCACATCCTCGGGGTTCGCGTTCGCGAGGACGCCCAGCAGGAGCGCCGAGGGCTCCCCCGGGAAGGTCAGGTAGAACAGTATCAGGGCGAGCGCCAGTCTCCTCCTCCACCTCGGGGGAGTCTTCTTGAGGAGCCAGATGAGGGCGGGCACCCCGGCGAGGGCGAAGGCTATCCCGCCCTGGATGAGAGCCCGACCCTCGTAGGTGGCGAAGACGGGGGCGAGGGACGCGAGGTAGCCGAGCTGAACGGCCCTCTCCCTGGGGCTCCTCAGGCACATCAGCGTCCCGACTGCCGCGGGGACGAGGATGGCCGGCTCGGGCTTGACCGAGACGTCCCTCTCCGGGATCCTGAACCACCCAATGAAGGCGATCAGCCTGACCATCCAGGGCAGGTAGAGCAGGATCGCGGCGAGCGTCACCTTGATCGCGTCCCTCAGCCTGCCAGAGAGGGCCCCCGTGACCAGGAGGGCAACCGGCAGGATGATCACCCCGGACGTGTGCGAGTACATGGCCGCGGCCGAGGCCAGCAGCGCGGGGATCGGGCGTCCCTCGGTGAGCCAGAGGGCAGCCAGTGGGGTGAGTATGAACACCAGGGTGGAGGGGAGACCGATCGCCATGGACAGGGCGGGAAAGAGAGTTCCAGCAACCATGACAAACGCTAGGAGCCCGCCCTGGCTACCGTATAGCTTTCTCCCGACGTACCAAGTCACGTACAGCCCGGACGCGAATATCCCGGCCGAGACGAGGTCGTTGGCGAGGACGAACCCCCAGGGACCGAGGCCGAGAGCCCTCCCCAGGGAGGCTACCATTATGTGGAACAAGGGTGGGTAGAGATGGGGCCTCCCTGCTGGGGCGAACTGCACGTCGTCCCAGAGGAAGAGGCCCCTCTCCGCTACCATCTTGGCGATGAGCACGTGGTAGGCGTTGTCCGGGTTAACCACGGCGTCCGTCCTCAGCAGCCACCCGGCCACCAAGAGGGCCTGGAGTGTCAGGACAGCCCACGCTATGCGGGCGGCCGGGAGGGGCCTGACGGGCACCTCCTCAGGAGGGGCCTCCACCCTGACCTCCACCACGGGCGGCGGGAGGGCCGCCCTCCTCCTGTAGGACGAGAGCAGGGCGGCCGGGGTCAGGGAGATCAGACCTAGGAGCCATCCGACCCTGGCGAGCCACAGCAGACCCCAGGGGAGGCCGACCAGCATAAGCAGGGCGAGGATCGCGGTGCGCAGCCCGGTCCTCCGCGATGGTCTGGCTAGGTAGTAGGCCGCCAGCGGGCCCACCACCCCAAGGGAAAGGCTCAGAACCAGGGCGGACGCCGGGGGATCGACGAAGATCTCTGCCCCCCTGTAGGCGAGGGAGTAGACCTTGGCGACGGGCCTGAGCGGGCGAGGCCAGCGGCGCGAGGCCACCTCCAGCCCCTGGGAGGTCCTCGAACGCAGCCCGACCCTCCTCCCCCTGGCGGCCGAGGAGTAGGCCCCTGCGGCGGGCAGGACCGCGAGGGCCA
>JAOZFH010000053.1 GCA_027491415.1 Thermoproteota archaeon
CGAGGTCCACCTCGTGGAGGGTTCCCCCGTCGGTGACCGCTAGTACGGACGAGCCGACTATGGCTGCGGCCCTCACGGGGGAGCCGAAGGTCGCGTTCCAGAGCGAGTCCCCGGTGACGGGATCAATAGCAGAGACGCCGGAGGTGTGTCCAATGACGAGTTTTCCTCCCCCGCTAAGCATGAGGAGCACTCTCCAAGGAAGTTGGACCCTCCACTCAGTCTTTCCAGTGGCGCCGTTAAGGCCTACGACCCCCTTCCCGGCTGGCAGGGCGACCACACCAGAAGCGTAGGCCGGCGCGACGGAGGTGTCGATCCCCTCGACCTCGATGCCCTTGGAGTCGAAGACTGGCGTGCCGTCGAGGAGCCTGATCCCGTAGACCCTGCCCCACTCCGTGACGACGTACACGACCCCGCCGCCCACGACGATCTGGGAGGGGGTGGACTCAACCCTGAACGTCCAGGCCGCGGAGAAGGCGGACGGATTCACCAGCGATACCGAGCCTAGGTCGGGGTAGACGCACACGAACCCCACGCTCGTCGCCACGGGGGACGGCAGCCTCAGGGCGGCCGGGATGTAGCCGGATATCGTGTGGTTCCATACCACCTTGATGGGCTCGGATTGAGAGGTGGACGATGCAGCTGGCTGTGTGGCCGCGATTGGATTGGCTGAGAGTGCCAACAGCGCGACCAAACTCAGTGAGAGGAGCGGACGAAGGGGCGTGTGCAGGTGAAGCCTCATTATTCTCACCGATTAACAGGATCACTTAGTCAGCGCATCCTAATCCTCCTGAACTCATTTTAACTTGCCTACGCCAGAAATCGAGAGGATGGACAACGAGGGCTACCTCGACGAGTTCGTGACATGGATGGAGGTCAAGGGCTACAGGCCGGGCACGATCCGTCAGTACACCTACGACGTGAGGCGGTTCCTGAGGTGGCTCGACAAGGACGCCGCCGACGCGACGCCCGACGACGTCTGGAGGTACCTGACACACCTTCGGAGGAAGAGGGGGCTGGCCGACAGGACCCTCCTTAGGCGGATCGCGTCCCTGCGGACGTTCTACAGGTTCATGGAGCAGAGACACTACGTCGAGCAGAACCCCGTCGAGGTGGAGAGGCCGCGCGTGAGGCGGGCCCTGCCTTCGGTCCTCACCCGAGAGGAGGTGGAGAGGCTCATAGAGGCTGCGGGGGACGACCGGTCCCGCCTGCTTCTCAGGACACTCTACGTGACCGGAATGAGGGTGGGCGAGCTCTGCGAGCTCACGTGGGATCGGGTTAACCTAGACGACGGCGTCATCCTTGTCAGGGGCGGGAAGGGCGGGAAGGATCGCGTGGTCCTGATAGACCCGCAGACGGCCGGAGAGCTTAGGGCGCTGAAGGAGGGCGTGAGTGACTCGAACGGGAGGATCTTCGGAGTCAGCCCGAGGACGGTCCAGAGGATCGTGAAGGCCGCGGCGGAGAGGGCGGGCATTCAGAAGAGGGTCACGCCCCACACCCTGAGGCACTCCCTCGCGACCCACCTGCTGGAGGCCGGGGCCGACATAAGGGCGATCCAAGAGCTGCTGGGGCACGCCAGCCTGAGCACGACGCAGATCTACACGCACGTCAGCACCAGGCACCTCAAGAGGGAGTACGAGAAGCTCTTCAGGACGCGCGTGCGGTCGGGAGCGTAAAAACCTTTAATTCTACGGTCAGAGGCCCGTCCCGGGGTCCCATTTGGCTGACCTGGTCATAGTGGGAGCCGGGCTCGGCGGGCTGGCCGCCGCCTGGGACGCGGCCAGGTTCCTGCCTGACTACAAGATCAAGGTGATCGGAGACGAGCCCCCCTACGTGAGGCACAAGCTGAGGGTCGCCGTGGCTGGCAAGGACATCATGGTACCGACGAAGCACGTCGAGAGCCTGGGCGTCGAGTTCGTCTGGGGTGAGGTAGAGAAAATAAGGCGGGAGCAGAGGGAGGTCGTGCTGAAGAGCGGCCAGACGCTGAAGTACGACTACCTCATCCTCGCCACCGGATCTCAGCCTAGCAGGCCCAAGAGGATAGAAGGCATCGAGAAGACCATGGGATTCAGGAGGCTCGAGGACGCCAGGAGGCTCCGGGAAGAAAAGCCCAGCACGGTCGCGATAATCGGAGCCAGCTTCGTTGCCCTCCACGTGGCCGACTCTGCGCTGGCCGTCGGGGCTGAGCCCGTAATCATAGTTAGGTCAAGGCTCGTCAGGAAGTCGCTCGAGCCGGAGCTCTCTCAGATCCTGGAGGAGAGGCTGAAGGAGATAGGGGTCAAGTTCGTCCATGCAACCCCCAAGAGGGTCGGCGACGGCGTAGTTGAGGCGGACGGCCAGGAGGTGAAGGCCGACCTCATCGTCGCGGCGGCGGGCGTCGACCCGGACATCAGGCTGGCGAGAGAGGCGGGGCTCGATCTCATCTGGGACTGGGCGGTCAAGGTCGACGAGCAGGGCAGAACCTCCGACCCCAACATATTCGCCATCGGAGATGTGGCTAACTGCTACAGCCCAGTCACTAACGAGCCTGAGTACCTGGGGATCGGAACCGCCGCCACCCTTATGGCCTTCAACGCCATCAAAGCCATCCAGGGGAGCAAGGCCGCCGTCAAGACCCCTGCGTACATCAAGGACGCCTTCATGGGCGGCAACTTCGTCTTCAGGGCTGGGCTGGTGAGCACCGAGGCGGAGAAGGCTGGCTTCAACGTGGAGAGGGTAGACGTCAGCGGGACCGAGTTCGGAGACCACGCGTACATCGTCTACGACAAGGACACCAGAAGGGTCATCGGTTTCAGCTCGGTGTCCAGTAAGGACATAGGGCCCAAGGCAATCGAGATGGAGAAGGCCATCGTCATCAAGCGCAAGATCGACCAGGTGCTCCCCGAAAGCGTGGGAGGTGGATGACGTGCCCGCGATCAGGGAGATGGTTCACGAGGTTAGGGTTCAGATCGACCTTAACAGGTGCATAGGCTGCGGCCTCTGCACCCAGGTCTGCCCCGTGGACAACTTCGAGGTCAGGGAGGTGGACGGGGCCAAGAAGGCCTTCACCACGGAGGGCGCCAACGAGCGCTGCTTCTGCTGCAAGGCCTGCGAGGTAGTCTGCCCGACCCAGGCTGTGGTGATCTTCGAGGGGCTCAAGTGACGAGGAGCCCCTTCGGCCTCTCTTTCTTCACGCCGCCGTCTACCCACCCTCCCCCACTGGCGGCCCAGAACAGGCCGTATCCGGTCTGCGCGACCCCTATCCCTCCGTCGGCGCCCACGGAGATGAAGCCGAACGCGTAACCCGTCGTCTTGTGTATCTCCAACAGGACGTCCTCCACGGCCTCCTGGGGGCTCTTCCCCTCCTCAACCTCCTTCACGACCCTGTACGCACCCAGAACCAGCATTGCCGCCTCCCCTATGCCGGTGCCGGAACACGCAGCCGCCCTGCTGGCGTAGGTGCCCGCGCCGATTATCGCCGAGTCTCCCACCCTTCCCGGGAGCTTGAGTGTAAGTCCTCCAGTCGATGTGGCAGCTGCAAGCC
This sequence comes from Thermoproteota archaeon, assembly GCA_027491415.1. Lineage (GTDB taxonomy): Archaea > Korarchaeota > Korarchaeia > Korarchaeales > Korarchaeaceae > DRBY01. The sequence goes on from JAOZFH010000053.1 coordinate 3,521, forward strand.
TGCCCTCAGAGTCGACGGCCACGGCCCCGACCGTGTCGGCGACGCCGTACAAGGGCAGGAGGTCCAGCAGGCTCTTGAGCCTCTCGGGTCCTCTCCCGGACTTCAGCGCCTCCAGCATCCTCCTCCTGTACTCGACTCTGGTCTCATAGACCAGATCCTCGTTTCCGCCCAGCCCGAGCTTTCTGGCGAAGTCCCTGGCCCCCTCTCCTACGAGCAGGACGTGAGGCGTGCGTTCCATGATCGCCCTCGCGAGGGACACGGCGTGACGGACGCCCTTGACCCCTCCGACGGCGCCGGCCCTCATCCGGTAGCCGTCCATTATCGAGGCGTCCACCTCGACCTCCCCGAGCAGGTTTAAGGCCGATCCGTAGCCTGCGTTGAACCTGGGGTCGTCCTCCATGAGCCTGACCGCCAGCTCGACTGCGTCCAGGGCGCTTCCACCGGCTTCCATTGCCCTGTAGGCTGACTGAGCTATCCAGCGGAGCTTATTGACAGCCTCCTCGTCCGCCGCCGGATCTTCCCTCCTGGGAGCAGATACGCGAACTCCGCCGTGAACCACAACGACGGGTGTGGGCATGGCTGACCGTCGGGCTCACCCGTGAGAGCGTATCAACCTGACGGTCTCCCGGTCCCTCCCGTCCACTCGGGCGAACCCGAACCTGATCAGCTGGACCAGATCCCCCTCCCGGAGTTCGGACATGGCCGGCTCGCCGAACCCTCCCATGGACTCGAAGCTGTAGGCGGACGTTGGAGATATGGCTACGGCCGGGACGGCCCCCTCGACCGGAGCCCAGTGGATGATCTTCACGTCGGTCCTGACCTCGGGCAGGTATGTGAGCGCGAGGCCGTCGGGCATGACGCTCCTCACCCTGACGTTCGCAAGACCCCTCAGTCTGATCTCCTGTCCCGGCTCTAGGGATCTGTGGTCAGACCAGGAGACGTAGACCTTCGCGACCCCGTCGCTAGCCGGGACCTCGATCCTGCGGGTGCCCATCTCCGGCCTGTCCGGGTGGACCCTGACCTCGGCCACGAGGTTCCCCGGTACGCCCTCTATCTCGGCCTTGATGGGGTCGGCCACGAACATGTACCTCGGCACCCTCGGGTCGAGCCACTTCCGGTTGTAGGCCGCGATGGCGTCCATGGTGACGGTCGCGTCGACCTTGCTGGGTCCCATGTCGTACATGAGCAGGACGAGGGCCTCTGGCGTTATGCCCCTCCTCTTCAGCCCCTTCAGCGTGGGGATCCGCGGGTCGTCCCAGCCCCAGAGTATGCCCGCCGAGATAAGCGGGCGTATGTGCCTCTTAGACAGTGGGAGACCCTCCACGGTTATCCTGCCGAACTGGATCATCTCGTACTGCCTGAGCCCCAGCTTCTCCAGGATGGTCCTCTGTACATCTACGTGAGGCTCGAACTCCTTGCTCCTGAAGGCGTGGGTCACCCCTGTGAGCGAGTCCATTACGCTGACGGCGAAGTCGTAGTTGGGGTACA
>JAOZFH010000013.1 GCA_027491415.1 Thermoproteota archaeon
CGGCGAGGACGACGACGGAGATGGCCTGGTGGACGAGGACCCAATCCCGTGGCACGACTACTTCGGTACGGGCCTCCCGTTCTTCACGGGAGACGAGGACAACGACGGGCTCTTCGACGAGGACCCGGTGAACGGGGCGGACGACGACTTCGACGGGCTGGTGGACGAGGACCCGGCCGGGATAGACAACGACGGGGACGGGCTGGTGGACGAGGACACCGAGATATGGCCGGACTTCGTCGGCAAGGTCAAGGCGCTGATAGACGCCACCGAGTGGTGGGGGTACACCGGAGACGGCTCCGCCGAGGACTTCTGGTTCCACGGCACCCACGTCTCCGAGACGGCTGTCGGCCTCGGCACCAGCATGTGGGGTAAGTACGGAGGCGCGGGGGCAGGGTACTACTGGCCTCCGATACCGGGCGTCGCCCCTGGGGCGGACCTAGCGATGGTCAGATTCTTCGGCGACCAGGGGTCCTGGGAGGTGAACTACCAGTACGTAGACGAGTGGTCGGCGTACGCGATGGCCCACAGATCGACCGGCGCGTACATAAACTCCAACTCCTGGGGCTACCCGTCCGGGGGTGAGTACAGCCTCTACGAGGCGTACTGGGACCTGTTCGCCAAGGGAGGCGTCGACTGGGACCTTGACGGCGACCCCGAGCCGCCAATGGTCTGCGTGTTCGCTGCCGGCAACGACGGGCCGGATCCGACCGTGAGCCTAGACGGTCCGGGAATAGCCAAGAACGTCATACAGGTGGGCGCCACGACGAACCCGCCGTTCTTCCCGCCCAACCAGTTCGCCAGCTTCAGCAGCAGGGGCCCGACCGCGGACGGCAGGATAAAGCCGGACGTCGTGGCCCCGGGCTACTACGTTGTGGGGCCCATAACGGGGATGTACATGTACGGCTGGCTGACCCCTGACCCCGTGCAGGGCCTGCACGCGTGGGCGGCGGGGACCAGCATGGCGACGCCCCAGGTGGCCGGCGCCGCTGCGCTGTGGGAGGAGACGTTCAGCTTCGCTGGGACACTCTCGCCGTCGGCCGTGAAGGCCCTGATAGTTAACTTCGCAGACTGGATGGGCTACGACCCCACCGCCGACTCGGACGGAAACGGCAACCCCGACCTCTACGACATGGGCTTTGGCCAGCTCGACTTCTACAATTGGCTCTCATACCCTGGCGTGCTCTTCGTCTGCGACGAGTGCATGGAGGTCTCTGGAGGGTGGTTCACAACGCTCTACTTCGTAGTTGATGACCCATCAGTGCCACTCAGGGTCACGCTGGCCTGGAGCGATCCGCCGCAGTGGGCTGCCGGAGTCCCGGCGCTGATCAATGATTTCGACCTGCAGGTGATAGCCCCTGATGGCACCGTTTACAACGGAAACGACCTAACCCCGCCCTACGATGACCAGAGGGACAAAGTTAACAACGTCGAGAGGGTCATCATAGACGCCCCCATGGCCGGCAAGTACACCATTAGGGTCTGGGCCCGCAGCACTCCGATGAGCGACCCGCCGTTCTCGCTGGTCATCTTCGGCGGAGGTATGCCCAAGTTCCCGGGGCCCTTCGGTCCGGGCGTGGGCGGCCTGTACGCCCCGGCCGCGCTGCCCCTAACGGTGGCCGTGGCCTCCGTGGCCGTGGCCGGCGCGGCCGCGGTCTCCTACCACTGGAGGAGGAGGCACTGAGGTCCCCTTCCCCCTCTCCCCCTCTTTCTCGAACTCCCTCACCCGATGGGGGCCTTTTTATCCACCGGGCGGCCTGCCCGAGGACGATATGCGGGCCGAGCCCGGGGCCAACCAGAGGTGAAGGAATGACCTCCTCACGAAAGGCTCTGGCGGTCCTCACGGCAGCTTCCGTCCTGCTGACGCTTGGGGCCCACGCAGCGATTCGGGGGGGCGGCGAGAACCAGCCGGGGGGGTCGGCGCAGGCGGCGCTCTTGGACTCCTTGGCAATAGAGTTTCCCAATCCCGGCCTCGCCGAAGATCTGAGAGAGGCCCTGAGCGCGGCCAACATGACTCTGGACGTGTTTACACACTGGAACGTCTCCGTCGACCTGTACCGAAGGCTCCCCACGCTTGGTTACAGGCTGATCATACTCCGGGTCCACACGGCCGCCTACTACGAGGACGGTAGGCCCGTGCACGTGGCCCTGGGGACTGGCGAGCCATTCGCCTCGCACAGGTACGTGGACCTCCAGCTCTCCAGGAAGATCGGCGCGCTGGTGCTCCTCACGTCGGACGACAGGTACTTCGCAGTCCCGCCGGAGTTCATCCGGTCCGAGATGGAGGGGAACTTTCACGGGGCCGTGGTAATCATAGCAGGCTGCAAGGGGCTCGTGACAAACGTGACCGCAGAGGCTCTGGTGAGGGGGGGCGCGTCCGTGGTCATAGGTTGGGACGAGGACGTCACCGCCACTCACACGGACGCGGCCGTGGTCCTGCTGGTCAGGCTCCTTGCTGAAGGGAAGACCGTCGAAGAGGCGGTAACCAAAGTCATGGAGGTCCTCGGGCCCGATCCCCTGTACGGGGCGCGGCTCAGGTGGTACCCTCAGGACGCTGGGGGCGTCCGACTCATTTCCGGCTGATCGGCCGCCGTTGGGCTGTGGGCGAGGGAACCTTAAATCTCCCTTGGGGTCAGGGTCGCCGGTGGTGAAGAGGCTCAAGACATCCTCTCTCTACGCGCTGATTCTGACCCTCGTCCTCGCTGCGCCGATCTCTGGCGTCTCCTCGGTCCTGGCCGCCGAGGGTTCGATCGGGGGAGTTGTCGTGATCGCCAATTCCTACGACGCACAGGCGGCCCAGGTGATAGTGGAGAGCCTCCAGAGGATCGGCGTTGACGTCGAGGTGCTCTCCCCCGAGCGTGCGGGTGAGGTGGGGGACCGATTCCCCGTGATCCTGGGGGGGCCCGACGCCTACGAGGGCGCGGGTGAGATCTCGGCCCTGGTACTCAACGACAGCGATGAGGATTGGCTCAGGCAGATGCCCGGGGCCATCCTAGTCTACCTAGGATACTGGGGCAACCGGACCGCGGTGGTGATAGCCGGTCAGACCAGGAACGAGACCCTCCTCGCCTCCAAGCTCTACGCGGTCTCCGGCCTCCCAGGTTCACCTATCTCCGCAATCATGACGAGCCTGGAGGCCAGGGGCGTATCCCCTGGGCAGTACGCGAACTACTCGACCACGATAATCTCGCCCTACGGGGGCAACGTAACCGGATACATGCTCTACACAGTCTCTTCCGGAAGCCTGGGTGACGTCCCGGCGACCGTCATAGTCCAGAGCGCCGTGAACGTGTACGCTCCCCAGTCCAACGCCACCAGCGTCGCCTACTACCTCTCCAATGGGACGGTGTGTACCTACGCCTCCATCAGCGGCGCGGGGGTGGGGAGCTTCTCCTCCAACCTGTCCTGCCGGCTCTGGGAGCCCCCCAACCTCTCCGAGCAGGAGATCCCGAGGGTCTTGGGGAGGGCCACCGCCGAGTACAGGGAGGTGCCAGCCGGGAGGTTCCTCTGCGCGAAGTTCGCCCGACAGACCGGAGCCGTGTGGGTGAGCCCCGACGTCCCCATAACGGGAATCGTCGAGGTGATCGACTACCAGCCCGGAGGGCCCCTCTCAGTCATGTCCCTCGTGAGCTTCTCCTGGGGGTGAGGGCGTGTCGGACCCCGAGGAGGGGACGATACGAGAGCGGATCGTGAGGCTTCTCTCCTCCGCGGAGTATCCCATGTCGGCCGCGGAGATCGCCCGGGAGCTCGGCCTGCCGCCCGGGGAGGTGAGGTCGGTCTACGCCCACCTGGAGCACGTGGCGAAGACGCTGAACGGGATGTACGGCGGCTCCCTGGTGCTCCTCATGGAACCCCCACACTGCAGGAAGTGCGGCTACGTCTTCAAGAGCCTCAAGAAGCCCAGAAAACCCAGCAGATGCCCGAAGTGTGGTAGCGAGTGGATCGAGCCCCCGAGGTTTATAATCGGCCAGCCCTGACGGCCTTGACGGGCCTACCCTCGACCGTGAGTCCGAGCAGTGCCCCGACCGCTGCCTCCGCCTTGGGAACTAGGATGGAGAACGCCGCGGCGTTGGTGAGCTCGTGGAGGAGGGCGAACGGTATGCCTGCGATAAGGGCCGCCTCTACCGGAAAGCCGAACGTCAGGGCGAAGACCACATTGGTGAGGAGATCATAAGCGAGGGTCGTCGAGAACCCTAAGGCCGCCAGGATGACCCTCGGGGGCCTCTTACCTGCTGTCAGCGACCTTGAGAGCCAGCCCGCAAGAGCGTACATCCACTCTCCCACAATTGTCGCGATCCAAATCGTTGGGATAAAACCGTAGGGATTGAAAAAGCCATAAATGAGCCAGGTGAGGGTCGCCACCGCCACACCATCAATGAGTCCCAAACTGAGACCCGCTATGAATACGATCGAATCCATGAGCTTGACGTTCGGTATGCCTATCATAGCGAAGTTGGTGGCGATGGCGAGGGCAGAGAGCAGGCCAACCACGGCTGCCCTCCTGCTAGCCCCGTTGTGGGCCCTCACCTGGCCCTCACCACCACACTTACGGCGGGGTCGGCAGAGGGCTCTGAGAAGTATCCTCATAATACCAGAAGAGAGTCTCCCCGTCCATCACCACGTACCTGTCCGCGGCGATCGGACCCTCCTGCCAGCCTCCCCAGTCGGTCCAAGTCCACCACATCCAGTAATACGGGTTGCTGTTGGCCACACCATTGATGGACTCAACAAACGCGCCCATGCCCGGGTACTCCGTGTAGTTAACGCTTGCCACGGCCAAGGTCACATCCAGGAGGGTCGATCCCTTCTTAACCCGGGTCCCGTTGTGCCAAGTTACCTCTCCGCCCTGGATTCCTATCCCCAAGTTTACAGTAACGTACTCGCCCTCCAGCCCCTGTGTGAGCTCAGCTATTCTCTGGTTAAGTCTTGTGGCCTCAGATCTGTAGTAGACGGCCAGCATAGAGGCTGAGATGGCCCAAATCAGTAGGAGGACCGACGCGGCGACCCACTTCTCCATGGGATCACTGGATGGATTATCCGTCCATACCTATAATAAGTTTCCACCACTAAAACCTATCCCGAGGGAGATGAAGGAGTCCCCTGCTCTGGCGGATCTTCTCTCGGCGATCGACGCACTGATTCCGCGAAGGATTGGACCAGAGGCCAAGTTTCGGATAGAACACGTAGTGCTCGCTTTGCTAAAGTTACACCGTGCCGGGAGAATTGGAAGGCGGAAGCTGGCTTCCGAGCTGGGACTTGGAGAGGGCAGCGTCAGAAGCCTGCTCAAGAGACTAGTGTCCAGTGGCCTAGCGGAGAGCTCGAGGGCTGGGTGGGGACTGGCCCCCTCTGGAGAGGAACTCGTCGAGTCCCTGAAGAGGTTTTTGGTAGGTCCCATTAGAGTGAGGGCCGGAAATCTCACTGTGAGTTCCAAAGACGCCGCAGTCCTCGTCAGAGGGGGAGAGAGGGGCGTAACCACTGGGCTGGGGATTCGCGACGCAGCCTTCAGAGCAGGCGCCGATGGGGCAACCGTTCTCGTGTTGAGGCCGGACGCGGTGTACTTTCCCGATGGGGTGAAGTGCCCGGGTGACCTACAGAAGAAGGCGAGGGAGATAGCAAAATCCTTGAAAGCAAGAACAGGAGACGCGATTATCATCGGCACATCCAAGAACTACGTACTCGCGGAACTCGGAGCGATCTCCGGCGCCATCAATCTCCTGAGGAGGATATCCTCTATGGAGTGATGAGATATCCAGCGGAGCTGTGGAGGGGTCCAGATGATCCCCAACCTCACTTGGACTTGGCTGTCAAGGCGTCGGCGATGGCCAGCAGGGCGGCCCTCTCCCAGGAGTCTTGAGGCTGCTCCCAGGCCCTCCTCTCGAGGCCGGCGGCCAGCCTCACGGCGTAATCCCTCGGGGCTCCCTCGGCGAGGGCCTTGAGACCGATCAGAATGGCCTCCAAGGCCTCGCTGCTCGAGGGCATCCTCAGGACGACGTTGGAGAGCTCCTCGTAGGCCCTGACCACGTCTCCCCCGTGGGCCATCGCCAGGGCCGTCCTGACCCTGCCGAGCGCCCGGGCCTCCGCCTCCAGGTCCTCCAGCTGGATGGCCCTCTTGGATATCTCCCTCTCGAGTTCCACTCTCCGCCGCTCGAGCCTAGAGGAGCCCAACCTCAGGATGGTCCACAGGAAAACCGCCCCTCCCAGGGCGGCCATGGTCAGGGCACGCTGCACCCAAGGGGCCACCCTCCCGGACGGGAGCAGCATCATCGACGCGATCACTATGGCGGCCAGGATCACCGTGCCCTCGAGAACCCTCCTGACGAGGCGGTCCACCCTATCTGATATCGAGGCCTCTTCGTCCCTCAGCCTAGATATCGTACTTTCCAAGGAGGCCAGCCTAGATTCGAGGTCGTCGACCCTCTTATCGAGCACCGCGAGCGTCAGGCTAAGGTCGGGCCCTGTGGAGTCAGGCGACATTCCCGGTCATCCGCCGCCCGCCACGCCAAAAAGATATTCCAAGTCCCCCACTTCCCCGGGCCTACCTCGACCTCTTGCCCAGGTACCTCTGAAACAGCGCCCTGTGCCTCTGATAAATCTCGGCCCTGAGCCTGTTGAACTCCTCCTGGGAGATGAGGCCCCCCTCCAGCCGAGACCTCAGGGCCCTCATCTCCTCCATGAACGATATGAACTCGGGGTCGAGCCCCCTACGGGCGCCTGGCTCCTCGGGCGAGGGGAGGGCGGCCCCCGCGAAGAATGCGGCCGCACCCAAGGCGCCCAGGGCGAGCGGTACCTTGGAGCTCGACGCAAGGAACTCCTCAACCAACTCGTTCCGACTCGTCTGAAGGGCTGGGAGAGTTGCTTGCTTGCTTAGGGAGAGCAGGAAAAGGGAAGACACCATTAGGATGAGCCCGGCGAGCGCCATGAGAGGACGCATTTTCCACCGGAGGCCCCCGGTGGAAACTAAAAAAATCCTTATGCCCCGCCCGGGTTGGTTGGGAGTTCTATCAAGCCCGCGCCTTGAGTGACCCCTCCTCCCGGGATAGATCTCCGATCAGGTCCGCCCCAGGAGCTTCCTCAGGAGCCCCACCCAGGCAGACGCTAGGGCCTCTCTGCTATACCCCCCGCCTCCAACCGCGAGGATTCGGCCTCTCGCGTGCTTTTCGGCGACCTTAACGACCTCTTCGACGAACTTTAGGTAACCCGACGCTGTGTAGGACAGATGCGTCAGAGGGTCCGCCGCCAGCCCGTCCGCGCCCGCCTGAAGAACCACGAGCTCGGGCTCCGCCCTGTCGGCGAACTCGGCCAACTCCTTGGCTGCCTCCGCGAGCTCGTCGTCTCCGGCTCCGGGCGGCAGCGGGACGTTTAGCTTCGTCCCCCTGGCCTCGCCCTCCCCGACCTCGTGCCTGAACCCCGTGCCGGGGTATAGGTACCTCCCGTCCTCGTGGACGTCGAAGATCCAGACCCTCGGGTCGGCGTAGAACCCGTAGAACACCCCGTCTCCGTGGTGGGCGTCCACGTCGACGTAGAGGATCCTCTCCACGCCAGCCCGGAGGGCAAACTCGAGGGCGACACCCACGTCGTTGAATACGCAGAAGCCGGCCGCCCGATTCCTGCGGGCGTGGTGGAGCCCGCCAACGGGGTTGAAGGCCCTCAGGCTCTCTCCACTCAGCACGGCCTCAAGGGCCCTGAGCGTGGCTCCAACGACCCAAAGCGAGGCCTCGTACACGCCCGGAAATGCTGGCGTGTCGCCGTAGTCCAGGTAGCCGACCCCGCCCTTGGACACCCGGGCCACGAACTCCACGTAGTCTGGGTCGTGGAAGAGCTCCACCTCGTCCCTCGACGCCATCCTCGGCCCGCAGACCGTCACCCCCGGGTGGGTGTCCAGGCCCTCCCCCCTGAGGCGCCTGAGGAAGGCCTCGTACCTGTCCGACCTGAACGGGTGCGGCTCCGGGAAGGAGTACAGCTTCAGTTCGTCCCCCAGGACCAGGCAGAGCCTGCGGGTCTGGGTCACGCCCGTATCTCATCCCTCCTCACGGTGTACTTCTCCACCTTGTCCTCCAGGACTTCCACCCCAATGCCCGGCCCTCTGGGCACGCTCAGCGTCCCGTCCCCGTTGAGGGACCAGGGCGGCTCCACCAGGTCCTCCTCGTAGTACCTGTCGCTGGCCGATATGTCAGAGGGCATCGTCACGCCCGGGAGGGAGGCGGCGGCGACCAAGAACGCCCTGCCTATCCCGGTCTCGAGCAGACCCCCAATCCAGAGGGGTCTCCCGGCGGAGGCAGCCCACAGGTCGTGTATCCTCAGCGACTCCAGCAGCCCCCCAACCCTGGCGGGCTTGAGGTTCAGTATGAGAGCGGAGTCCAGCTGGAGGGCCTCAACCGCGTCGTCGACGCTCTCCACGCTCTCGTCAAGGCAGAGGGGGGTCTCGAGGCGCCTTGCCAGCTCGGCGTGAGCCAGCAGGTTCCTGGGTCTCAGGGGCTGCTCGATCATCATGAGGCCCAGGTCGTCCAGGGCTCTCAGCCTCTCGATGCTGGCGAGCGTGTAGGCGCCGTTCGCATCCACCATTAGCCTCAGTTCGGGATGCGCCTCCCTGACGGCCTGAGCGGGCTGCCTATCCCACCCAGGCCTTATCTTAAGCTTCACCCGCCTGTAGCCCCTATCGAGGTAGGATTCCACCACCCTGAGGGTCTCCTCTACACCCGGCTGGATGCCCACGCTGACGCCCACCTGAACCCTCTCCTTGGTACCCCCTATCACATCTCTCAGGGACTTACCTTCTAGCTTGGCCTTCAGATCCCAGAGAGCGAGCTCCAGACCGGCCCTCGCCATCCTGTGCCCCCTTACCCTAGAGACCCTCTCAAGGAAGTCCTCCGGCCCTTCGATCTCCGAGCCAACGATGGGGGGGGTCAGGAAGTCCCTCAATACGTGCCACGCCGTGGACACGGTCTCGGGGCTGTACCACGGACCGACGGACACGGGCGCCTCACCCCAGCCCACCTCGCCGCCCCTCTCCTCCACCCTTATCAGAATCGTGTTCCGCACGTTCTCGACGCCGAAGCTCGTCTCGAAGGGCTCCACTAGTCCCATGGCCACGTGAAATATCTCAACGCTTCGGACGAGCACGCGCAACCGCCGGGGGAGCTACGTAATAACCCGATCGCCCCAGTCGGCTGAGGGCTCAGGGGGGAGGCGCCCCGGGCTGGCGAGGTTCACCGACGAGGGCCCAGCCGACATCCTTCAGGGCCGTGGGGTCGTCCACCTCGATCAGCACAGTGCACCCAGGCATCCTAGCCGAGAGTTCCCTCAGGAACGCCCACAAAACCCTTGAACGCACGTCGGGCGGGGCGAGGGTCAGGTCCACCTGCACGACTATCCTCCCGCCGCCGGCCTCCCAGGCAAGGGAGAGGGGCTCAACGACCTCCGGGGTCGGGGGGACGTGGATGACGACGTAGTCGGCCGCCCGAAGGGCCGCTCTGAGGTCGCCCGGGCCGACCCTGCCTATCAGCCCGAGTCCGAACTCCGCGCCCTCGGATCTCACCTCGCTGGCGACGGACTCAACGTCGATGGACCTCAGCGTAGGGACGGTCCCCGATATCCTCACGGCCCTCACGACCCCCGCCAGCTCTCTGGAGACCAGCTCGGCCAGCTGTGCGACGGTAGGGTCCCTGGCCACCAAGACCACCTCGATCTCCCTGGCGAACCCGGAGACCTCCCTCGCGAGCCCCTCGGCCGAATGGACTCCGCCGATGGTGAGAGCTGGAGATATGGACAGCTCACTCGGCCTGATCGCCTCGAGGGCGCTCACCCACTCCGCCGGATCGGAGTCCGGACGAAGCCTCACCAGCAGCCCAACCCTCAGGGACTCCAGGAGGCTCACGGCCCCAACCGGTGGGGCCGCGTAGAACACGACGAACGGATCGATCTCCGCTAAGACGGTCACGTCTCTGCCCCTCGCCTCTCTCGGGAGGTCCCTGCGCAGGGAGACGAAGATGCCGCTCTTTCTGCCCTCTGCGACGGCCCGGAGCATCTCCTCCGTCCTGACCTCCCTGTACATCCCACCGTCGGTGAGCCTGCCAGAGAGCAGGGTTATGCAGTCGGCCAGGGGGCCGATGCCCACGTGGACTATCTCCCCCTCGGGCACGTTCTCCTCTATCCACCTGGCCAGCTCCCGCACGCAGGGGTTGGTCACGCTGTACAGCCTCCAGTTGGGTGGTATCACCTCCTCCATGCCGCCTGTCAGCTCCCTGACGACGGGCGTTGGCCCCCCGGACATGGGCCCCAGCGCGCCTCGTCCGGCGAGGGCGGGGGCGAACGCCGAGGACATCAGGGCGAACGCGGCCACCACTCCCAAGAGGGCCCTGCGGTCCAGGCGGGGGCGGACCATGTCCACCAGCCATCCGAATCCAGCGGCGGCGATGGCGCAGTTGACGGGCGGAGAGTGGAGGAAGTACCTCATACCGTATGTGGGGAGGATCGCCAGGAAGGCGGCGCCGACCCCCAAGAGGATCCTGCCCCCCGCTCCGGCCCTGTAGGCAGCGTATATTCCCAGGGGCAGGAGGAAGAGCACGAAGAGGTCAACCGTCAAGAACCCCAGCGGGACCTTCCCGCCAGCCGACATCTTCCCGGCCTGGATCGCCTCGCTGTTGGACAGGACGTGGAGGGCCCAGGGCGTGAAGAGGAGGAGCGATACCCCACCGACCTTCAGGGCCTCCCTGACGTAGCCGGAGTCCAGCGGCAGGGACAGCAGCCCCCCGAGGATCAGCGAGAGGAGGACGACGTACGGGAGGCCCAAGTGAGAGTAAAGGAAGGCCGTCATCAGTAGGACCGCCGGGACCGTTTTCTTCCGCCAGAAGAGGTAGATGAGGGGCATGAGGAGGGCCATGATCATGGCCGTCGGGGCGACTGTGAGCTGCCAGGTCCAGAACCTCGGGTCGGCCGACAGGAGGCCAGCATACACTGCGCCAACCTCGGGGCCGAACATCTTCCTGACCGCGACCCAGGAGAGGAGGAGCGACGCCGGATACTGGACGAGGGCTATGACCCTGCCGACAGAGACGAAGTCCAGCCCGGTAAGCGAGTGGGTCCACCAGATGATGACGTGGAGGAGGGGCGGGTAGAGCTGGGGCCTGCCCACGGGGGCGTACTCGTAGTAGTCCCAGAGGACCACCCTCCCGAAGTCGGAGTACATCTTCCCGATCAGCAGGTGATAGGGGGTATCGTAGGAGAAGGGAAGCTTGTTCCTGTTGACGAGCAGAAGGGTTGCGTGGAGCGCCACCAGTCCGAGGGGAACGATGTCGAGCGGGTGGACCCTGGGCCAGAGTTCGAGCTTTGGACGCCTCACGGCTGTCCGCCCCAGAGCTTCGCGGGGTGGCGAGGATATAGAGGATCAGCGTGAAACGGGGCGGAACGGGTCTGAGGATCGTGCCTCCCATCCCGCTGGAGGATTTCCCCTGGGGCAGTCCGCTCTCCGCGCGTCTCGGGCCGGGTGGTGGATTGGGCTCGCCTCCCGTGCCGTGCCCATGCCGACAAACCGTCAGGGCCCCCGGGCAGGGAGGGCGACCAGCCCAGTCGCCTGCCCACCGAGCCAAACTCAAGCGGTCTCGGGTTACTCCACCCGCCAGAACTTGAGCCCGTACTTCCTGAGCCTGTCGTAGTGGCGGACGTTTCTCGTGAGGAGGGGGACTCCGTTCGCTATGGCCGTGGCCCCAATGAGTAGGTCTCTGTCGTCCAGAGAGGCGCCCGACCGCCTGAGGTCTCTCCAGATCTCCGTCGCCTTGGACACCACCCTGTTGTCCAGCGGAACCACCTCGAATATCTCCTCGAGCAGCCTCTTCGCCAGGGTGGGATCAGCCTTCCCCCTGACGAACTCGTAGAGGGTCACGATGGAGATCTGGCACAGTGCGTCGGGGAGCTCCTCCCTCCCCCTGTCCACTTCGATCAGGAAGTCTGTGTCTAGAAGGACCCTCTGAGGCCTAATCTCAGCCTCACCTCCTCGTACTCAGCGTCCATCGGGATCTGCCTAAGCTTCTTGAGGGCCTCCTCAAGCCTCCTCCTGCGCAGCTCCTCCGCAAGCTCCAGCAGAAACTCGTCCCAGGACTTGTCACCCTTCAGCGAGGCAAGCAGCCTTTTGGTCTCCGGCCTGACGCTTATCGTGGTGACCCCCACGCGGCCTCCCCCCGTGATTCCGGGCACCCGGTTAATTAAGGATTATCATTATCATTACCAATTTTCGATATATCTATTAATAATCAACCGACGACCTGGCCGCTCTGAGCGAGTTAGCCTCACCAGGGCCCTGAACGGCCTGGCCGCCCTGTCGAGCCACGCGAGGTACCTCTCCACCGAGTAGCCCCCGGGGCCCAGGTCGACCGGGTAGGGGGTCCTGGCCTCCACGTACCTGACGGCCCCCGCCGACCCCGTTTCGGGTCTGAGCCCCCGAGCCGCCACGACGTGGGACGGGGATCTCTCATACCCTCTTGGATCTCTGGACAGCCTCCTCTCCACGACGAGGTCGGCGAGGTCCACCTCGCCCCGAGCCAGCCTCTGGGCCCAGGCTCCGAAGACTTCGACGGCCCTGATCGACGCCCCCTCGAGTTCCCCGGGTGACTCGGCCCGCTCCAGCTCGGACAGGGCCTCCATCGCCGCCTTCCGAACCACCTGCGGCGCGTCCCTCCTGGCGAACTCCAGCCCCTTCACCTTGAACGCGCCCCACTCAGTCTCTCCAGACAGAAGCCTCCCCAGGTACTTGGAGGGCACCCCCTCGCCCGTCGTGACGCCCGAGAAGAAGGCGACCCACTCGTACTCGGCCTCCACCTTCAGACCGTATCCGGTCTCCCGCTCCACGATGCGAACGAGCTCTTCGACGCTGCCGGCCTCGGGGGTGGGCTGGACGAACAGGGAGTCAACCAACACGTGGAGCACCCTGTAGCCAGCCCCCTCGGCGGCCCTGACGGCCCTCCTGGCGACGTCCCTCGCCAGGGCGGTGACGCACTCGTAGGCCTCTATGCTCCCGAACCTGGCGTTCCTGTACCCCAGGTAGCCGAAGCACGCCACGAGCACCCACTTGACCGCAGCCTGGGCGGACTCATACCTCTCGGCGTCCGCACCCCCGAGCCGGGCCAGCTCCCTCAGCCTGGCCCTCCTATCCACGAGCCTCCCGACGGCCTCTGAGACGAGCCCCCTCCTGTCGAGGCATATCAAGTGGCCGACCTCCGGGACCTCCCTGCGGGGGCCGGGGCACGAGGGGTCGTTCACCGTCTCGGGGCTCACGTTCTCCCTGGCGATTATGGAGGGGTAGAGTGAGTTGAAGTCGAGCTGGTAGACGTCCCAGTAGACCCCGGGCCTGGGGGTGAGCACGAGCCCGCCCCTGTCGGCGGCCAGCAGCCGGGAGGGGCTCTTCCAAGACTCAACGAACCTCCTCGCCTCCGGTATCAGGTACCTCCTGCGGAGGGCCTCGAAGGCCTCCGCACTGGTGAGCACCTGGCCGATGGTGGCGTCGACCACCCGGCTCAGCGGGAGGGCGGAGAGGCGGGACCACTCCACGGCCCCCCAGAGGCCGATCCCCAGGGGAGGGGGCCTGCGCAGGACGACCGCGCCGGCGGCCTCCGGCCCCCCGGCCACCCCCGGGACCCTCAGGGCCAGCTCGGCCCAGCCCGGCGAGTCGAACGCGACCACGTGTGGGAGGAGCGACTTTATGGCGTCCGCCAGCTCTCCGGACCTGGCCCTCTCCACCGATAGCTCGATCGGCTCCCCCTGGGGAGGGGAGAGCCTGACCCGATCCACGGTCTCCCAAGAGGGAGCGTTCGGCGCGCCGGCCCACCCCAGGAAGGACACCCTCACGGCCCTGAGCTCAGGGACCTCGTATGGGACGGAGCCGGGGTCCTCCAGGGGCCTCACCTCCCCGCCCCTCACCTCGACCCAGGAGCACGCCGTCGCCCCCCTGGCCCGTATCGCCCTCTGGATCAGGGAGGGGAACCTGTTCCACGCCTCCGCCAGGCCCAGCTCTTGAGCCCTCCTCAGTATCAGGCGGGCCTCCCTCGGCCCGCAGTCCACGACTAGGACGTCGGCCTCCTCCCTGTACCTCGGGGGCAGGAGCCACCGCTCCACTTCGACCGAGAGGACGCCCTCTAGCTCGGACAGGGAGTCCGCCAGCCTCTCGAGGCCGACGGACCTCGGCGTGAGGTAGAGCCTCTCCCTAGCCGGCACCTCCGCCATGGACGGGTCGCCGGACTCGCCCAGGAGGGTCAGCCTCAGCGACTCCCCGTCCACCCGGGCATCCAGGAGCCAGCCCCTCAAGCCTGGCGCGACGGCCCCCAAGAGAAGATTAGGAAATCGGGCCCTGAGATCCCGGGCTGGTTCCGGCGAAAGTTTCCGGCGAGGCCGATGGACTCTGGGGGTTCCCTCTTGACGGACTTCCAGTCGGATAGATCCGAACGCAGGTCAATCTCGACGATGTCGAACACGTCGTCAGGTGTAGGGCTCGAAGGGGGATCTCTTCACACCCCTCACCTCAGACGCGAGATTTACCCTCCCCCGGGGTCTTTCCCGACCCTCCTGCCGCTGGCCAAGAGCTCCACGGTCCTCTCTGCCCAGGAGACGAAGCTCTTCGCCCGCTCAACGAGCTCAGCCACCTCTTCTCTCGATACGGTGAAGATCGGGGCGTAGCCCCTCCTCCCTCGCCTGCCTGAGCAGGTTCAGGGTTCGGCCCAGCTCGCGATCCCCGAGCCCCTCGCGTATCACCCTCAGGCCGAACTTGTAGGCCACGCCCTCGTGGGTCCTGACGTGTGAACCCAGCATCAAGAGGACCGCCCTCGCCGAGTTGAACGCGGCGTAGTACGCCCTGCTCACCGCGTCCGAGAGAAAGCCAGACCTGAGAAGGTGATCCGCGCTCCTCAGCTTCTCCCTGGAGAGCTCGAGGAGGATCCTCGCCTCGGTCAGCTGGTCCATATCACCACGCCCTCCTCCCTGGCCCTCTTGATAACCTCCCAGCGGGCCTCTGAGTACTCCCTCTCCAACACCACGAGCACGGTCACCGGCACCCAGGTGTCCGCGTAGACATCCGCCGCCTCGGACGCCTCCACTCGGGCCCTGGGTAGGAGGTCGTCCTCCACGACCAGCATCAGGTCGAGGTCGCTCTCCGGCCCAGCGTCCCCCCTGGCCGCGCTGCCGAACAGCACGAGCCTCAGCGCCCCCGGAACCCTGGAGAGCCTTTAGGAGGCCTTCTCTAGTGCCAACCTCCCCCGCAGGAGAAACATCCGTCGGCTTGACCCGCCGTCCGGTTAAAAAGTCCCCGCGGGATCGCCGCGTCGGCGAGGCCCCGGGCCCGAAACTTTCCCCACAGGATACCGGTGACCCCTGACCCCGGTTTACTTTTCTCGCGTCCCCCGGGAGTTGGGGGGATGCTCCCCCTCGCCTCAGCCGGCGGGCGCGCCGGGGTGATCGTGAGGACGGGCGTGGAGGGACTCGACAGGCTGCTCGGCGGGGGGATCGAGGAGCGCTCGCTGACCGAG
Organism: Thermoproteota archaeon; assembly: GCA_027491415.1. Lineage (GTDB taxonomy): Archaea > Korarchaeota > Korarchaeia > Korarchaeales > Korarchaeaceae > DRBY01. Next base: position 15,507 of record JAOZFH010000013.1, read on the forward strand.
TTCTACTCCCCCAGCGTCAGGATCGTCGGCCTGCTCTACCACAGGATAGCGGTGCTGGCCTCGGCCAAGGGGAGGACGCTGGCGGTCCACGTGCAGGACTTCGGCGGCCTGGACCCCTACATGCTCAGGTCCATGGCCAGGAGGATCGGCGCGGACTGGCGGACGGTGGAGGAGAACCTCATGGTGGCCCGGGCGTTCAAGCTCGAGGACGCCCTCGACCTGCTCTCAAGGGCGTCCCGAGAGGAGTCGGAGTTCGCCCTGGTCTTCGACCCCTACCTGCACGTGGACTGGCGGGAGGCCTGGACGGCCACGCGCTTGACCCAGGCGCTCAGGGAGCTGGCCGCGGACAGGACCGTGGTCTCGTTTAACAGGTGCTCCCTCGACGGGCGGGGGTGGTCGCCCCTGGGCGGAACCTACCACGCCCACTCGATCCACGCCGTCGTGAGGCTGGACCCGCGCCCCAGGGGGCTGGTGAGGGCCACGCTGGTCAAGCACCCGTCCAGGCCCCAGGCCTCGGAGTGGCTGACCGTAGGGGAGCTGGGGGGCGCGTCGCCTTGGGAAGGTCTGCCCCGACTCTCAGAGTGGCTGTGAGGAGGGAGCTGGAGAGGCTCCGGAGGGTTGCGAGGGCGGAGCGCGACCCCAGGATTAGGAGGGAACTCGAGAGGCTGCTGGAGGGTGGGGAGATCCTGCTGGACGCCTTCGGCTCGGGCCCCGAGTTCCCCACGGACGCCTGGGAGGTCGCCTTGCTCGGGGTCATCGTGGGCCTGGCCCTGAGGGTGGCCGAGCTGGAGCGGGCCGCCGAGTGGCGGGGCTCGGAGAGGGCATCGCCGGACTCGGGCGGTTAATAAGGTTCGGCCATAGGAGGGGGCAGGTGGTGCGGTGGGGAAGGCCGCCGTGTTCATTGACGGGGGCTACATGAGGGCGGTGCTGAGGCACCTCGGGGAGCCCAGGATAGACTACGAGAAGCTCTCCGACAGGGTCTGCGGCAATCTGGAGAGGTTGAGAACCTACTACTACGACTGCCTTCCTCACCTGGCCGAGCGCCCGGGGGACGAGGACAGGGAGAGGTACGCCAGGATGGAGAGGTTCCTGAACACGCTCAGGGGACTCCCCAGGTCGAGGTCAGGCTGGGAAAGCAGGTGGTTCGACAGATGGGTGGGGGGCCGAGAGGTACGAGCAGAAGCAGCGCGCGCCCCGTCAGTCCTCTGGCGCCATGGCGCCCCTCGCAAGTTCCAGCAGCTTCTCCCTTGGCCTGGGCGCCCTGGCCACCGCCGAGGCGAGGAGGACGGCGTCCACGCCCAGCTCAAAGGCCCTCCTGACGTCTTCCCCCGTGGACACGCCAGCCCCGCAGATCACGGCGACTTCCTCGAACTTCGAGCGTACCGCGTTCACCGTCCTAGTGACCGCCTCGGGTCTGGCCTTTGACACCGACACCCCGGTTCCTATGAGTTCTGGGGGCTCGAAGGCCACCGCCGTCGGCTTGAGCGCCGCGGCGGCAAGCGACTCCTCGGGATCCCCGGCGCAGACTATCGAGGCCAGGCCCTCTCCCCTCAGCATCCGGACGGCCGCGCGGACATCGGCCAGCCTCATCCTCCTCTCGCTGTGGTTGATGAGCGAGCCCTTCAGGCCGTACTCCCTGAGGAGCCTGGGGCTCACGTGCCCGGTCCTGGCTCCCGGCTCCACGGGATCCACGTGCTGGGCGAAGACGGGTATGTCCACCTCTCTCGCCACCGCCCAGGCGTCCATGAGGGATGGGGCTATGCCAAAGGCCACGCCCGTCTCCCTGCCAACCTCCTCCGCCAGCCTGGCTATCTGAACGGCCCTCTGACCGATCGCCTCCCTGTAGAGCTTCAGGTTCACGATGATGTCGGGGAGGATCATCGCGTCCCCCTTGGATGGGAGACAAATAAGCGGCGGTGGTGGGGGTCCCGACGTCCTGAGCCGGGGGGTAGAGGAGGGGGCCAATGGGGCGTGGGTCGGCGCTTAGGGGGTAAGGTCCTTCACCGGGCGGCTTCGGCCTTGGATCTCGACTCCTGAGCCGCCCTCAGCTTTTCAGCCAGCCTTGCCACCATCCGCTCGTAGGCGCCTCGGAAGCTCCTGTAGAACAGCTTCATGAGGTCGTAGACTATCAGCACGAAGAAGACCAGGAGAACGAGCAGCACGATCCGATCCGCCAGCTCTCCGAGGCCCGGCAGGCTAGAGACCCTCGGCGGGGCTATCCACATGAGGACGGTCAGGAAGCTCAGGTAGAGGAGGTCCACCAAGGCCCTGTTCACCGCGGCCTCCGTGACGGCGCCGAGCTTCCTCACCAGCCAGCCCGAGGTCAGGTCAACGAGATACTTGAGGGCCATCAGGATCCTGTACCCGAAGTAGACGACCGCCACCAGCTCGGCGAAGGCCAGCAGGTCGGCGGGCACTATTTGGAAGGGGCCTATCGTGATAGGCCCAAACCCGGCCAGCAGCCTCTCAACGACCCTGATTATGAACAGGGCTAAGGTGAGCTTGATTGCGCTGGACAGGAGCGTTCCGAGGGCCCTTTCCGCCCTCCTCAGCCTGCGCCTCCTGCTCACCGGCCTGGCCTCCACCTTCGGGGTGGGTTCTCTCCTCTCGGGCCTCTCAAAGGGGGCCCTCTTCCCGGGCTCGGGCCTTGTGAAGACCGTCCAAATCATAGCCGCCGAGAAAGCCGGGGGAATCGCCGCCATGTAAATCAGGAAGAGGTCTAGTCTGCCGGCGATCGCCGTCAGGGCAGCGACCAGGAGCCTGACATCCCTCCCGGCTGGGCTCCACGCCCGCATCTCGACGACCCGGGGGTCCTCTCCCCAGCCGGCCAGGTGTGAGACATAGCTCGTGATGAAGACGTTCCCGGCCGCGGCGGCCACCGTGAGAAGGCCAAACCTGTCAAGGGGCCACATCACAAGGCCAGAGGCGGCCACCAAGGCCAGGTCGGCGTACCTGTCGAGAAAGGCGTCGAACACCTTCCCGAACTTGCTGGCTCTCTGGAAGAGCCTGGCTACCTCGCCGTCCACGCCGTCGAGTATTGAAGAGAGCTGGATGAGTATTCCCCCTATCACCGCCCTCCCCAGCGCGATCAGAACCGCGCCGCCGACGCACGTCAGGAATGAGACCGCCGAGATCAGGTTTGGGCTTATCGAGATGCCGCGCAGGAACAGCCAGACAGAGACCCTCGTGGAGAGGGGCCTGTTCATGTATCTGGACACCGGCCCGTCGCCAGGCTTCAGGAGGCTCCTCCTGAGGAGCTTGGGCAGGAGCTTTCGGGCCTCTCCCAGCTCCTCAGGCGTATCCACGTCCATCCAGAGCAGGCCCGTGACGTCGACGTAGTCTACCTCGCCCTTCCTAATGGCCCTCCTAAGCGCGTCGGCAACGGTGGCCTTCGGGCCTATCTCTGCTATGGTCTCCTCCACTATCCTCCTGGCGCCGACGGAGCAGTAGAAGAGGCCCGTGTCCACCCCGTAGTAGGGGGGAGCCTTCTTGCCGACCTGCTCCACCCTGCCCTCCCGGACGACGACCTTCAGGCCCTCCTCGATCTTGTCCCAGGGCGGGTTCCTGTCGAGACAGAGTGTGAACGCGGCGCCCCCTCCCTTCCTCAAGAGCCTCCTGAGGATGTCCGGTTCGAATATGTGGTCCGACATGAGGAGCAGGAACTCCTCGGAGTTCAGGGCCTCCATGCCAGCCCTCAGCGAGTAGAGGTTCCCAAAGCCCTCCTCGGCGTCCGTGGCGACTATCTCAACCGAGTCTCCGTATCTCTCGCGGAAGGCTTCCACGAGGCTGGGCCTCGTGACTATCACGACCCTCTGTATGCCCTCCTCCCTGAGCCACCTCAGAGTCAGGTCCATTATCGCCAGACCCGGGGCCAGCTCGAACAGGGACTTCGGCATCTCCCGCGAGTAGGGCTCCATTCGAGTTGCCCTTCCCGCCGCCAGAATCAGAGCTGGGGGGCGCCTCACAGGGCCGCCCGGAAGGCCCCGCATTAAACCCTTTGCCCACGCTCAATTTACAGACATAAAATAAGCCCTGTGGGCACGAGGGAGCCGCAGATTGTGGAACTGGTCGCCCGCGCGCATCAACCCCCCATATTTTCTCGGTGACGTCATCAGCGATAAGAGGTTCCCGTCTTGACCGTTTTCAATCGAGGTCGAGTTGTACCTGCCCCCTCGCCCTCTCGGTGATCCCCTCCTTGACCTCGCACGAGTCAGGGCAGGGGTACGTCTGGATCCCTCCGGGGGTGAGGGGTGGGCCGAGACTCAGAGGGGCTTCAGCGGCTTCCGTCGGGAGTTCGAGAGGTCTGGAAACGATCCGGCCGGGTAAACTCAGCTGCAGAGTCGGCAAGGTGGCCGGGCCAGAGCTGAGACGGGTCGAGGAGCGTCTGGCGGACTTCGGCCTTCCGCGGAGGCGGCGCTGTCGAACGACTGCGAGTCGGATCTGGCCGCCGTCCGAGAGGCGCTGGGCGAGCCTGAGACCAGTGGAGATCGACTTTAGAGGCGGGAGTCCCTCCTAAAGGAGGGAAGAGAGTGGCAGGGGCCGTTCGGCGGTACCGACAGGCGGTGTCCGGAGGTTCAGGCTGGGAGGGTGGGGAGGAGAGAAGGGAGGGGGGAGCGGTCGCCCCAATCACGAGGGCGGGGCGAAGATGGAGAACTTCCTCAGCCTGGCCCTCAGCTCCATCAGGGCGATCACGTTGATGGCCGATATCGAGCCGACGACCCTGGTCCCCTCCTCGACGACGGGCAGGCAGGCGACGCCGTACTCGTACATCTTGTGAACGGCAGCCTCTACCGGTTCCTCCGGCTCCACGAATGGGTATCCGAGCCTCGCGACGTCCCCGACCATCGTCTTCTCCCAGAGCTCCGGCGCAAGCCTCTCGACGTCCTCCACCTCGATGACGCCGATCACCCTGCCATTCTCGACGACTGGGTAGGTGAGGAACTCCGGGTGCTTGATCAGGATCTCGTCGACGAACTCCTTCAGGGTCGCCCTAGCGTCGACCGTCGGAGGGGCGGGGCCCATGACCTCCCTCACGGGGATGTCTCCGATGTCCTGGAGGCCGATCCTCTCCATCAGCCTCTGGTTCTTGGGCAGGGAGGTCGGACCCGAGATGAGGTAGGCCGCGGCCGAGGCGACGATGCTCGGGATCAGGTAGAACTCGGAGCCGGTGGTCTCGGCCACGAAGGCCACGGAGGTCAGCGGGGTCTTGAAGCCGGCCGACAGCATGGCCGACATGCCCAGGGCCACGAAGAGGTCCTCGTTCCTCCCAAGCGTCTGCCCCCAGACTGCCCCGAGGGCGGAGCCCATCACGATCGTGGGTATGAAGACGCCCCCCACCCCGGCACCTCCGAGGGTCAGGGCCGTGGTGAGCGCCTTGAGGAGGAGCATTGTCGCGAAGAACTCGGCGCCCCAGCGGGAAGCCAGGGCGCCCCTCACGAGGTCGTAGCTGGTGCCCAGGGGGTGGGGCCCTCCGAAGAAGGTCACCGAGGTGAGACCGATCAGGCCAACCCCGAGCCCGCTGAGGAAACCCCTAAGGGTGTACGGCGTGTCCTCTCCCCAGACCGACTCCACGGCATTGATGAGTTTCACAAATCCGACCGAGGCCGCCCCGGCGACCAGACCCTCGGCTACGGCGAAGAGCACTATGAAGAGGTCAACCGAGGCGTACACCGAGGGGTAGCGGAATATGGGCTTCGTGCCGAGTATCGAACACAGGGTCAGGTAAGAGGCCACAGAGGCGACCAGGGCGGGCACGACCGCCTTGTGCTCCAGTCCCTCCTTGTACGGGACCTCCAAGGCGAAGATCAGGCCGGTCAGCGGGGCCTTGAAGACGGCGCCTATGCCGGCGGCCGCGCCGGTCATCAGGAGGATCCTCCTGTCGGTGCGAACGCCGAGCCTCCTTATCAGCCGCTCGAGGGCCACCCCAACCCCGCCGCCTATGTGAATGCTCGGCCCTTCCAGGCCGGCGCTTCCCCCCAGCCCTATCGTTGTCGCGGACGCGACGGCCTTGGGCATGAGGTCCCTTATCTCCAGCCTCCCATTCCTCTCGTGGTAGGCCTCGAGGACCTCCTCAGTGCCGTGCATGTCGGGATCAATCGTCAGCCTGTCCCTGATCACCCCGGTAAGGGTCAGTCCCGCCACCGGAGCCATGAGCGCAAGGAGGGGGTACCTGACCATCAGCTCCTGTAGCGCCTCCCAGGGTCTAGCGACGGCGAAGTCGAGGCCTGCGACGGCGACCCCAGTGGCCACCCCGATCAGGGCGGCCGTTACGAACCACTTGGCGAGGTTGGCCCCCAGGATCTTGGGACCCCCGGGGAAGGAGCGGAGCGGTATCATCCAGCATCACCTCCGTAGGCGTCGGTCGAGTCCCTGCTCTCGGGCCCCTGGCTCGCTGAGAGTGGGATTGACGTGAGTATAAGGGCTGCCCCTGCCGCCTGCGCGGGGGTTAGCCCCTCGCCGAGCATGGCCCAAGAGAAGGCAGCGGCGAAGACCGGCTCGGCGAGGAGCCCCAGAGCGGCCGACTCCGGAGGAATCCTGGCCTGAGCCCACGCCTGGAGGAAGAACGCGAGCGCCGTGGCCAGGAGACCCGTGTAGGCCGCCGAGGCCGCTGCCGGCCATGTGGTCGGGAGTGACCTCTCGCCAAGCAGGGGAGAGAGGAGGGTCGCGAGGACGGGTGTCGGGAGGAACTGGCTCAGCGCCAGGCTGGCGGGGTCCGTGGACCTCGCCATGCGGTCCACGGCAACGACCTGCGCGGCCCATATGAACGCGCAGACCAGAGTAAGAGCGTCGCCCCTCGACAGGGGGATACCCCAGATGGCCCCGGTCAGCAGTCCGAGTCCGATTACGCCGAGGGAGACTGCCAGAATCGACCTGAAGGTGGGCCTCCTCCGGAACGCGAGGAACTCTATAGCCGGTACCAGCGGGGCGTTGAGGCCGGTTATGAAGGCAGACTTGGTGGCCGAGGTGCCGGCCAGCCCCTCCAGCTGAAAGGCGAACCCCAGGAACACCAGCACTCCGGTGGCCACGCCCCACTGAGTCACCTGGGGCCTCCTGCCGGTCAGCCTCATCCCACCCCAGAGGGCCACCGACGCGAGAGCGAACCTGGCGGCGAGAAAGGGCATCGGATCGGAGGTCTGGAAGGCGTGCTTCATCGCCGGGAATGTGCCCCCCAGAGGGCCGCCACCCCGAGTATCCCGGCGATGCCCTGAAGCCTCTGACGGCGAAGGCCGCGGAGACCTGTCCTCAACCCGACTCTCGCCAGAGAGCCCCCGGCACGATTAATTCTTTCCCACCGGTCGTCCCCAGGACGGAAGCCGAACGTCTCCAGAACGCTCAGGTTTGACTACAGGGCCAGATCCCCCCTGATGACGGTGACGGCACCTCCCCCTATCCAGGCCGGCACTATCTCCCCCGGGGGCTCCCGGGTGAGGGCGTCAGTGATGCAAAACTTTTCACAGGCCACCCAAGTAAGGGGGACCATTTCTGGTAGCTGCCGGCGTTCGTCGCCGGGAGGCGGAGGGTCGAGGGTCTCCGGGGAAATACGATCAACGTTTTTACGTCCTGAGTGAATGATACGATGGCGATCCGCGGGGGAATCGGGCAGAATGACCAGGATAGACCTCACACGAGTTATGGAGGCTTTGATTCGGAGAGAGGAGATCCTATTCGCCTACATCTTCGGCTCAGCCGCCGAGCAGAGGGACTCGGAACTCAGCGATGTGGACATCGCAGTCTACCTGGACCCCTCTCTGCCGCGGACTAGGATGCTGGAGATATTGGCTGAGATCGCGAGCGAGCTCGAGCCTGGGCTCAAGGTGGACCTCGTCCTCCTCAACACGGCGTCGCCGAGCCTGGCCTTCGAGGCGATAAGGGGGAAGCCGGTCGTCGTCAGGGACGAGGGCGCGCTGAAGGAGTTCGTCTACAGAACCCTCAAGGTGTATCACGACAGGAGGTACTACGACTTGAGATGGGCGAGGGCGGTCCTAGCGAGGTGAGTGAGGATGTACTTTGCTGAGAAAGTGTCCAGAAAGATAGCCGTCCTTGAGAGAGCGTTGGGCTACCTCAGATCCAGGGCAGACGTGACTCCTGAGCAGATCGAGGAAAACTATGAACTGAGGAGCGCCTTGGAGAGGAACTTCCAGGTCGCGATAGAGGCGGCGCTGGACATAGGAGAGATGATAATCGCTGAGGAGGGACTCCCCAGGCCAGAGGAGTACAGGGGGGTATTCCTAGAGCTCGGGAGGGCGGGCATACTCCCGAAGGATTTTGCAGAGAGGATAGCGCCCATGGCTGGCTTCAGGAACGTGCTGGTACACCAGTACGATGTGGTGGAGCCAGAGCGTCTGTGCGAGTTTCTGAGAGATAGGCTCGCCGATCTGGAGGACTTCCTCAAGTGTGTGAGGGCCTACATGAGGAGGAAGGGCGTCGCCCAGCCCTAATCGCTTTCGGAGACGGTGCTGGAGATGCACCCCTATTGACAGGTCCTGGCTTAAGCGGCTCCGAGGTGAGCCGATGCCTCCCCGTGCGAGGTCGGGCCAGGGGGATGTAGGTCGAGAGCAGCACAGCGCCAAGCCCGATACCCTACCTTGAGATTTTCCCCGGGCCCCTCCCACCCCCCGGCGCGGCGCTTCAATTCGGGATGATGACAAGGAGACGCGCGTGGCGACCCCCCTGACGTGCTACCCCGAGCCTCCTGCCTGCCAGCTTGGCCCCGCCCAGATGGCCGCCGACGCGAACGCGAACCTGGCGGCGAGAGGGCGCTGGGTCGGACATCTGGAAGGCGTGCTTTATCGCCGGAAAAGTCCCGGTCCTGAGCGCGGCGGCGGTAAGTGTTCCCGCGATCCCGGAGGCCGCCCCGGCAGATCGCCCGCCGCCCCTCTAGTTCAACTCCAGGCCGCGGTCGGCGGGCCGATTAATGCTTTCTCCTCCTCGGCCCCCCACAGGGGTCAGGCAACCCTCCTGGCCTGACCGGGTTCGAGGGCCAGCTCTCCCCTGATGACGGTGACGGCCTCTCCCCCTATCCAGGCCCGCCCTCCCTCGTCAACCCACGCCCTGACGACGCCGACCCTGCCGAAGGCGTGCCCCTGCCTGACCTCCACGGCCTCCAGCCTCATGTATGAGCTGGCGTACGCGGCGAGGCAGGCGGCGCCGGTGCCCGTGACCGGATCTTCCTCCACGCCTATGGCCGGGGCGAAAGCCCTCGCCACGAACTCGCCCGAGCCAGAGAAGGTGTAGATCCCCACGGCGCCTAGATCCACGCTTAGCGCCCTTATGGACTCGAATTTCGGCCTAGCGGAGAGGATGGCCTCCACAGACTTCAGGGGAACCATCAGCCAAGGGAGGCCGACCGACACCCGGGCGACCGGGATGGCGTGATCCACGTTCGCTGGGTCGACCCCGAGCGCCTCAGCAACCCGGGCCCTCTCCACCTCGAGCGGCCTTACTCTGGTCTCGGCCATCCGTATAGCATACGTGGGATCTCCTCCCACGCTGGCCACCAGCTCGCCAGCATTCGTGGTTACCCTCATCAGCCCCTCTCTGACGAGTCCCACCTCGTGGAGCGCGTGGAGAGCGGCTACGGTGCCGTGCCCACAGGCGTCCACCTCCACCCCCGTGGGCGTGACGAACCTGAACCGCGGGACCCCTCCTACCGGCCTGTACACAAACACGGTCTCTGAGCTGGCTATCTCGCCGGGGAGTCTCCTGACAACGCCGTCAGGTAGGGCGTCGGCCCAGTAGACGACGCCTGCCCGGTTCCCACCGAAGGGGTCTCGGGTGAAGGCGTCGATGACGCAGACCCTGATCAAGGGCCCACCCACCCGCCGCGCCGCCCCATATCTAATAACTGCGGGCGAGCCAAAAAGGGGCCTTTGGTCGCCGGGACTGATCTGCGCAGGGCCGCCGAGATCCTAGCGTCTTCCTCTCGAGCGGTTGCGTACACGGGAGCTGGCGCGCGCGGCGACCCCCTGAGGCCTTCAGTAGGGACCCAAGGAGGGTCTGGGAGTGGTACGCCTGGGGGTAAGGAAGGTGCTCTCTACGGTGCCCACGTGGCCCACAGAGTGCACGAGGGGACCTCGAACTTGCCCAACCTACTGCTCCTGGGAGCGCGGCCCTTTAATTTGGAGTTCGATCCGGGGATTTCACGTGGACCCGTCGATCCTGCACGACATGATGTCCATGCTCATCATCGTGCTCGGGCTCGTGATAGTCATACTACTACTCAAGGCCGTGCTGATGCTACTCATCCCTGGGGCCGTGGGGGTGGCTGTGTACTGGCTTACGGGGAACCTCAGGTGGGCGGCGCTGGCTTTCCTAGCCGTAATAATAATCGAGGTACTGAAGGGAAAGAAGTGAGGGGCTTCAGACCCCCTCACTCGATACTGCCATCTGGAAGCCCACCTCTCTCTCGGTGAGGACACCTCTGGAGACCATCTCCTCGACAAACTCCCTCGGGGTCTTCACGTCGAGGGAAACCTCGGCGCCGGCCTCCCTCAGGGCCTCTCTTGAGGATATCAGCGACCTGGCGTTCATGGCCATGGCCATCGCGAGGGACTCGGCCTCGTCCCGGTCAACGCCAAGGCTCTCGGCCAACTCCCTGACGATTCTTGCGGTCCCAGCCTCGGCGGTAACATCCTGAACCTTCAGCACGCCTGTGGATAACAGACGCCCAACGCTCGCCCCCACGGTCGGATCAGAGAGCAGGATTGATGCGGTCCTCCTGGGTGTGTATATCCTCCACGCCCTAGAGACCCCGTCCTCGCCCAGCGATAGAATCAGGCTCTTCAGGGACTCCCTGTCGACAACCACGGGCCTGCTCCTGATCGGAAGGAACGCCAGGATGATCAACATCCCTGAGAGTGCTGTGGGGATTATAGACGAGCAGCACTCCGCCCCCTTCCCCCCGACGAGGACTCTGTTGCATCCGGCGTCGTTCACGGTGACGGTGTAGGCTATCCTGACTGTCCCCCCGGGACCCAGGCTCAGGTTGAGGATGAGCCTCCCCGACTCCACCCTCGCCTCGGCGGGGCCCCCCACCTCGATGCTGTCCGGATTCAGGACCCACCCCTCGGGGAGCAGGTCCACGAGCTCACCTGAGAAGGTCCCGTTCCCCCTGTTCACAACTGTAACGACTATTCTGGCCGTGTCCCCGCTCTTCACCTCATTGGGGCAGGCCTTGGACACCTCTATGAGCGGGACGTAGGTTGGCCTCACGTAGACCAGCGCGGTGGCGTTGGACTCGTCGGCCGCCGCCACGTTGACCATGTCACCCTCCAGCAACGTGACCTTTGCCTCCAGCGTGAGGTTTACGCACTCCCCGGGGGCCAGAGGACCCACCCTCCAGTCAGTCTGTCCGAGCGGCTGGAGGCCTTCCGGCAGGAGATCGACCACGTGGACCTCCTCAGAAGGCGCGTTGCCAACGTTGCAGACGGTTATGCGGAATCTCACAACTTGCCCTCTCCTGGCCACTACCGGGTCGGCGACCTTTCCAACGTACATCAGCGGCCTGGGCTGGGTCTGATTGCCAGGGGAGACCGACGGCGGCTGGGTGGGTGGGGGAGTTGGGGAACTCGGCGGCGGGGGCGGCGGAGTGGTGGTCGGGGGCTGCTGCGGGGTCGGGGGCGGCACGGCGAGTAACACGTCGGAGTCTCCGACGGGGCCGCAGGAGCATGTCCAGTTCACCTCACCCCTGTTCCTCATGTATCCGAGCCCGGAGACCTCAACGGCGAACTCCAGGGTGAGATGCTCGCCGGGGTCGAGCGACTGGGTGGTCCTCCAGATGAGCTCCCTACCCACCCTCACAGGGTCTGGGGCCGAGACCCCCCCGATCCTGGTGGATCCGGGGACGTATCGCACGCTGTCTGGCATCAGGTCCCTGAAGGTCAGGTTCAAGGCCGTCGCGTTTCCTTGATTGGTCACCATGAGGTACACCCTGACCCTCGAACCCTGGGTCACAACCGAGGATCCGAAGGTCTTCCTGAGTCGAAGCGTCGCGTAAGATGCGGAGAGCTTCGCGCTGGCCGTGCTCGAGCTCCGTCCCCCGGCCCCGTCCTCGCCATAGCCGGTGACCCAGTTCACGCACCCGCCGGTCCCGCAGGCCGCCCTAACGGTGAAGTTCACCTTTATGGCCTCGCCGGGGTTCAGCGTCAAGCCCAGATTCCAGATCAGCGTGTTGCCCGAGATGGTTGGATCAGGCGTGGAGATTACCTCTCCAGTCGAGCCGTTCACCACCACCGTCGTGTTGGGGACGTACTCGAGTCCCTCGGGAAGGTCGTCCACTATCGTGACGTTGTACATGTGACCGAGGCCCCTGTTCCAGAAGGTCACGCTCACCGCGACCTCGGAGCACTCCGTCGTCTCGGCAGGAACGAACTCCTTCGCGATCTCTGGGACCGGGGACCTCACAACTTCGATTCCGCAGGAGTCGCCGTCTAGGTACTCCGCGCCCGTCTCCGGGTTGGCCTCCCTCCCGCATGAATCGAGATACGCGAGGGTCGCGTTCACATAAGCCCTCGCGCGGTCCGGCGTGAGGGCCCTTATCGTGACGGTGAAGTCCCTCTCCTCCGTCTCACCGGGCTGCATGTCGTCCAGGGTCCACGTTATCCTGTGCAGTGCGGGATCGTAGCTCCCTCCCTCCGAGCCAACGTAATCCACGAAATCGGGTAGGTCAACCCAGTAGGTGAGGTTGTGCGCGGTGCCCCCGTCGGGTAGGCTCTGCAGCCTGACCGTGAAGTTCAGCAGGTCTCCGGGCTCGGGGGAGATCGGGCAGCCCCCGGAGTGTGACACGAGCGAGATAGAGACGTTCGGGTAGAGGAGCCCCACCTCGGCCGAGTCGGCCACTCGCTCGCACGTGAACCCCCCGCACCCCCAGCTGACCTCTACGTAGTCCCTCATGACCTGGCAGCCGGTGGCGTTGGCCCTGATCAGTACCGCGAAGCTCTCGCCCGGGCCGAGGGAGGGAACGCTCCACACCACTCGATTCGGGGAGGAGCTGACCCTCACGTCGGACCTGTTGTCGTAGGAGTACTCCATGCCCGTGAGTATGTCGGTGACGTTGACGTCCCTGGCCGTCCCGTTTCCGCCGTTCGAGACCACTATCGTCCACTCAGCCAGGTCTCCCCAGTCTCTCCTCTGCTGGAGAGGCTCCTTGGAGACGTTTACTGCCGGGATGAGGACCTGCAGGGGGCCAACAGGATCGGAGTCGGAGAGAAACTCGCCGCAGGCGCCGTACCAGCTGCCTCGGGCCTCGAAGGTCCCGCCGGGCGCGGAGCAGCAGCCGGCGCTCAGGAGGAACTCGACGTTTATGGACTCTCCCGGCTCCACTTTCACACCAGACAGCTCCCACAGCAGCTCGACGGTCCCTCCGGCGGCCGAGACCAAAGGGTCGACGTGGAGGACGGTGCCGTTCGGGAGCGTGACGTTTGCGGAGCCATTCACGTAGGAGGCGCAGGACGACTGCGGGAACCTGTACGCAAGCCTGACCGGCATGGAGGAGTTGAACCCGTAGGCCGCCCCGTCCCCGGTGTTCGTGACGGTGAAGTTCACACTCTCGACCGCGCACCTCTCCAGCCTCCCGTCGAAGCCGTTGGCCACGTCTATCCCGGCCACAGCCCTCTCAACGCTCACCCAGGACTGGACCTCGTTTCCTGAGCAGAATACGCCGTCGCAGCCCCACCTGAAGCTGGCGGCGTTGCTATACTGGAGCGGGCAGCCGGTGGCGTTTGCCCTCACGCGAATGTCCAGGCTCTCCCCCGGCTCGAGCGGGTCCGCGACTAGGCTGATGTTCCACGTTATCACCCCGTCCGATAAGGAGGTGGGGGTCACGTTGGCTCCAGCGAACTCCAGGCCGCCCCCGAGGGAGTCGGTGATTGTGACGAAGTAGGCCGCCCCGTCCCCCGTGTTCGTGACGGTCAGGTCCCACACGAGTTCTCCCCACCTGTCGACCCTCCCGGCGGGGGCCACCAGGACCTTCTGGCTATTCGAGAGGTCGGGCCTCATGTCCGAAGCGGAGAATACCGTGATGTTGGTGTAGTTTTGGCTGCACGCATCCCAGTAAGTGAAGTTGACAACCTCCCTCGTGGGGGCCAGGCTGCAGTTGGCGTGCACCCTAAAGCTCAGGGAAACGTCCGCCCCCATCGGGACGGCCACGTCCTTCAGAGTCCATATGATCGTCCTGTGCGACCCGCCCTGCACTCCGGTGAAGTTGCTGGGAACGTTGGCGTAGGACGGCCCGCCCGATACGGAGATGTTTGCGCTGACGTTGCCGTCTGGCAGCACGTCGATCGGTTCAAGACCGAATGGAAGCGTTTCATTGAACGAAATTCCATACATGGTTGCCCCGTTGTTGTGTACTGTGATCGTGATCGTCTTGTTTCCACAGACCTCAAAGCTCCTCGGACTCTTGTCTATGGCGGAGGGCAGCCCGCAGGCCAGCACCTCGGCCTCGGCCGACGCCGGTTCGGAGCATGCAGGCCCGCACCCCCAGTAGGCTGCGACCGTGTCGGTGGCGTTTGGAGGAGGACACTCGACGAGCCTTGCCCTCAGATCAACCGCGAAGGCCTCTCCAGGATCGAGGGAGATGTTCGTCCACGTCAGATCGGTGTGGCTCCCCGGCACCACCTCAGTCGCGTTGGGCGGCGGGTCCGCGTCGACGTACTCGAACCTCGAGTTCAGGCGGTCCACCAAGGTCACGTTGGGGGCGGTGGCGTTCCCCACGTTGGACACCCTGAGGGTCCAGGTCACGGTCTGATTGATGTCGGCGTACTGGCTCTCGGGCTCCTTGGTAACTCGGAGGACTGGGACGAGCACCTCGTCCCTCCCGGACCTGCTCCCGTCTCTGTCCTCTCCGCAGGAGTTCACGAACCCGTCGGTCTGAATCGTGTGGTCTGCCCTAGCGAGTGTGCAGTCTGGGGAGGTGACGTTGTAGCTGACCTCGAAGTAATCTCCGGGATCGAGCCTCCACGTGTCGTTGATGACGTACCACCGAATCCCCCCTCCCGAAGGCTCCTCGACCCACACGTACGCGGTGACGCCCGGGGGCGGGGGATCCATGTACGCGTAGACGGGGAGGTACGTGTCCGTGCCCTCCGAACTGTCGTGGAACCGGACGACCGTGTTCTCCTCGAGCGGGGTGGCCGCCTGCACCCCCGTGGCCAGCGTTTCGCTGACCACCAGCTGCCCGTCCGGAACGCGCAGGGGAAGGCAGGGGTCGGGATTCCTGATCCTGAACCTCCAGGTGGCCTGCCCGCAGGCCTCAGCCGTGTCGTCGAGTATTCGGACGCTTATTCGGCTCGGGTTGCTGCGGAGGTATGAGGTGCCGTTGTACCACTCCTCCTCGTACACGCAGCCCTCGCAGCCGTCCCGCACCCCGACGTGGAGGTAGGCCCTGCTGGCGCAGTCCACCACATCGGCGGTGATGGAGATGCTCAGGGAGCCCCCGGGTGGGATGTCGTCGAGAGATCCGCCCTCGGAGGTTGGGCGCCACTCCAGCACCCTCCCCGTGACGGCGTCCGGATCCGGCGTTGCCGAGACGTAGGATGCGGCGGGGGGGAGTTCTACCGTGACGCCCACGTTTCTGGCGTCGGAGTCACCCACGTTGACCACATCCACGTTCCAGACTATCCGGTCTCCCCTCTCACCGCAAACCCTAGGGTCGGCCTGCACCGTGAGGTCCGGCCTCCTTAGCGCGTAGTCGGCGGAACCGGACGTCAGGATCTCCGCGGCCTGCTCCGCGCAGGGCTTGTCGTAGGTGACCCTCATGGTCGAGCGCCCTCCCCCGTCGCTGCACGGGCAGCTCGCGATCGCTCCGAACGTGATGTTGACCTCCTCCTCCCTCTGGAGTGTGGAGAACGCCGTACCGGAGAGGTCCCAGACCACCCACCTCAGTGCCGGGTCCACCTGGGCTGGAGACAGGGGAGTCGAGTAGGTGGAGTTGAACGCCCTCGCCGTGGCCGATGAGTTGTAGTAGAAGCAGGGGGGGAGGGTGTAGTTCACCGTGACGTTGTAGACGTCGATCGGGCCGACGTTCTTCACCACGGCGGTCACGTTGGCACCGCCGCACAGGTCCACGGGGTTCGGCTCCAGGTCGTCGGTCGCGTACAGCTCGCCATCCGGGACGACTACGTCTGAGTCGTCCCACACGACCTGACAGGGCTGGGAGCAGCAGCCCCACGATGCGTTCACCAGGTCGGTCAGGCCCGAGCAGGCCACCATCTTGGCGCGGAGCGTGATGTTCACCATGTCTCCGGGGTCGAGGGTCCCGTTCGTTAAGGTGACGGTCCTCCCGTCGGCCGAGACCGTCGTGAGCCAGCCCGCGGGGGTCGTGCTGGCGCTGTACCTGAGCCCGCCCCCGAGGTGGTCGACCACCGTGACGTTTCTCGCGGTTCCATTGCCAGAGTTGTAGAGCCAGATCCTCCACTCGACCGTCTGGGAGACCGCGTAGATCCTCTCGGGCTCCTTGTAGATCACCAGGTATGGCCTGAGCGTGGGCTGACCGCCGCTGGTGTAGACCTCATGCCAGACGCACTGACACTGCGGCTCACACGCGCCCACGGCCTGACACTTGTCCGAGTAATCTAGGGTGGACCTGTAAACGTATCCGGACCTTACCGGGCAGCACGGGGTCACGTTGTAGTAGATCGTGAACCCAGTGTCGACCACCGAGAGCTGGGGGACGTTTGTGACGTTCCAGATCAGCAGGTCCCCCTGGAGGATTGGGTCAACCCCGGTCAGGACAGTCCCGTTGTCGAACTCCACCACGGAGGGGCCCAGGAACTCAAGTCCAGAGGGAACCTCGCTCGTGACGGTCAGGTTGTACCCGGGCGAGGACGCGGTGGCCCCAGAGACCCTGACCCTCCTCTCCTCAAGCCCGCAGACGTCCGTGTACGGTGGGCGAGACTCCGATATCCCCAGGTGGGGCCTCCCGACCTCCACGTATGCGGCCCACCTCTCCTCCCCCCCGCAACCCAGGTTCGTCCCGTCAGAGGCCGTGGCGTTGAGGGAGAGCCCCATCCTGTCGTGGAGGTACCCGCCAGCCGTGCACCTCACCCTCACCGGGTAGGATATCTCCAGCGTGTCCCCGGGGCTAGTCACGAAGTTCAGCTCGCTCAGGTTCCAGTAGATGCACGCGCTCGTCTGGAGGTAGGGCTCCAGCGTGACCTCCGTCCCGTTGGGGAGGGTGACCCTGGTTGGCCCAACGTAGGTCTCCTCGAGGTCGCCCGTCTCCGCGGCGCAGTGGGAGAACGTGACGTTGGAGAGAGTGGAGTTCATGCCGTCCACGTTGAACGTCACGCGGGTCGTGTACTCCAGCGGGTCGCACGCCTCCACGGAGGAAGAGTTGGCCTCGCCCCTCACGAGGAAGCAGTCCGTCTCGTTCGAGCAGGTGAGCCTGATCGAGTGGGAGTCGGAGGACGAGGTAGAGCAGCTGGCGCAGCATGTGAGCTCCACATCCGCGGAGTTCGCGCCCCAGTCGCCGCACGACGAGCCCTCGGATCTCTGGACGGTGACGTTGATCGTGACGTTCTGAGCCCTCAGGTCCCACGAGATCACTCCACCCGCCGTCGAGTTGGGCTGAGGCTCCGCAGACACGAGGCTCAGGTGTTCGGGCAGCCTGTCAGTGACCCTGATCCTCGGGGACGGGCATGGGTCCGCCCCGTAGACGTGGACGGTCAGGGTGTAGTTTGACGCCGAGGAGTTGAGGACCTCGTGGGGGCCGTCCTTCGCGACGGATACTGACGGGGAGGAGGTGGGGATCTGGAAGAAGTCCACGCCCGCCCTCCAGGGCTTGTTGCACTGATCCTTGTACGTTGGAAGGAACACCACCGTGCCAGACCCGCTCGCGCCGCAGTCGGCCGTGACGTTGAACGAAATGCGCTTGAGGCCGCCGGCAGGGAGGTCTCCCAGGTGAAAGGTCAGCTCGCTGCCGCGAACATCCGGTTGAGGGGACCCGGTACCCGAGACGTAGTTCAGTCCGCTCGGCAGCCTCAGCGTCACGTTGAGGGACCTGGCCGCCCCATCCCCCACGTTCTCAACGGCGACCACCACCTCGGACTCCTCGCAGGGTGTGACCGGCGACGGGGCCACCGACTGACCGGCCATCAAGATCCTCGGAGTCTTGGGTTCGAGTATTATTGAGGCCACGGCCCAGTCGCCGTGGCACTGGCCAGAGCAGGTGACGTAGGCGCTTGCGTTGTCGACCAGGCCCTCGCACCCGTCCACGGACGCCGCCAGGGTGACCTCGAAGACCTCCCCAACCGCGAGGGAGATGTTGGTCCAGTACATCCTGCCGTCCGTAGTGAAACCGTCGGGGTCCGGGACCGCCCCAAGGTACCCAAGGGAGCTGCCGAGCCGGTCCACGAGCGTGACGTTTACCGCCCGGACGAAGCCCACGTTCTTCACTCGGAGCTTCCACTGGACGACGTCGCCCACCTCCGCCTCCTGGGTGATTGGCGTCTTCTCCACGATTAGCGCGGGTCTGAGGACTTGGAAGGGGTCGGACTCGTCCGAGGAGGCGTAGGTGTTCCCCTCCTCGTCCTCGTACGTGACCGCCGCCCTGAGGTACGGGCTATCGGGAGAGGAGCAGCTGGATGAGAGGTTGAACCCAACTGTGAGATGCTCCCCGGGCTCCAGAGGGTCGAACCCGACGTTGGATAGGTTCCAGATCAGCTCTCCCCCGGAGACCGTCGGATCGACCTGCGTGCCATTAACGTACCCCGTTCCCCACACGTAGGAGACGCCGACCGGCTGGGTCACCGCGACCACGACGTTCGTGGCGTTTCCATCCCCCGTGTTCGAGAGCCTCACAGTGAAGTTGGCGGGGATGCACTCGCCCACCTTGTCGGGAGCGAGGGCGGAGATCTCGACGTTGGGCGCAGGCCCCTGGGACTGGATTACCGACAGGGAGGGCAGCTGAGTCAAGATCAAGGTCAGGGCAGCCAGGGCCCTGAGCCGGTAATCCAAGGATCAGACCTCCTGGCCGAGGTACATCCTCAGGACCCCCTCCAGGTCCCCCCGGAGGTTCGAGTCGCTGGCCCTCGACAGGACCCTCGACAGAGCCTCTCCAAGAACCCTTTCGTCTGGGTGTCTCGCTACGGCCTCCTCCACGGCGGCGCGGAGTTCGGAGGGAGTCTTGCACGTGGCCAAGGCTTCCTCGACCTCGTCGGCCAACGTGACCCACTCCCCCAGCCGGGGGTCCACCACGAGGAGGTACAGCCCCGCGCCCACGAGGGCCGACCCCGCGGCCCCGACGAGGAGGTAGGCCGTCCCGAGACCCAACACTATCCAAGACAAGAGCGTGAGGAAAACCCCGACGGCGACCAAGGCGGCCCCCATGAAGCGATACCGCCTCGCAGTCTCCCGGATTTCCTCCAACCTCTTAAGGAGGATCCGCTTGCGCTCCGCCTGGAGGAGCGCGGCCTCCTGCCCCTTAGACGATATCAATATCACCCCAGAGCCGGGTTCGACGACTCTACCTCCTACTTAATAAAACTGATCCACCTCAGCGCTGATCCGTTAACTCCGCTGACTCAATTGGGGGCTGCCGAGACGGGCCTTCACGTGGCGGGGGATTCTCCTGCAGGTTGCGATTCGCTCTCCGGCCCACCGAGCCTCCACCCGCTCCGTGAGGTAGGCCGCGGCGAGTGCGGCGGGGGGCTATCCTTATCTCCCCGCAGGGTCTCGAGAGTCGGGTGAGCGGGATGGGCAGCAGGAGGGGAATCGCGGTCTTTCTCGCAGTTCTGATCCTCGGCGTGACCATCAGCTACGCCCTCCCCAGGTTCATTCCCAGGTTTTCCCTGACCAAGAGAGTCGCCCTCCTCGAGCTGTCCGGCGTGATCTCATACGGCGACTCAGCCTCGCTCCTAGGGGGAGGGAGAATCACCCCAGATGGCGTCAGGGAGATGGTCGACATCGTGAGGGGTGACCCCTCGTTCGCGGCCGTCGTCCTGGTGATAAACAGCCCCGGCGGCAGCGCCGCGGCCTCAGAGGAGATCTACGGGATCCTCAGTGGGCTCTCCAGAGACCTTCCGGTCGTGGCCTACATAGGGGAGTACGGGGCCTCCGGGGGGTACTACGTGGCCCTGGCCGCGGACGAGATAGTGGCCTCCCCCGCCGCCCTGACCGGGTCCGTGGGGGCCGTCTCGATACTGCTCAACTACGCCGGCCTGGCGGAGAAGCTCGGCGTCAAGGGGGAGACATTCAAGAGCGGGGAGCTCAAGGACGTGGGGAACCCCTGGAGGGAGATGACCGCCGAGGAGCGGGCGCTGATGCAGTCCCTCATCGACTCCTCGGCCGAGCTCTTCAGGCAGAGGGTCTGGGAGATCAGGGGGAGCAAAATCAGAGACTGGGAGGGGGTGATCACGGCCAGGCCGTACACCGGAACCCAGGCGCTCGAGGTCGGCCTGGTGGACAGGGTCGGAACGCTCGACGACGCCGTCAATCTAGCGAGGCAGATGGCGGGCCTGCCGAAGGACGCCCCGGCCGAGGTGGTTAGGCCGCCGGCTCCTGGGTTACTCGACCTCCTGCTGGGCGGGACACCCTCGGGGGTGAGGAGGGTGAAACTCAGCTACGAGCTGCTCTGGATGTGGCCGCTGCCTTCCGGGCTGGAGGAGCTGGCCGTTGGCCCGTCGCGCCTGGCGGCCCCCGTGGGCGGGTAGCGGGGGCAGAGTTTAATTCTCCCCTCCCGCCCACCGGCGCGTGCGGCTTGACGACCTGCCGAGGGAGTTCGTGGAGGCCCTTTTCTGGGCCAGACGTCGCCTCGTGGAGGGGGCGGCGCGGGGGAGGTTCGACCCCGCCGAGCTTCTCAGGCTCGCCCCCCGGATGGCGCCCATGGTCGCGACCCACGGGCCGGCCGGTCTGAACGTCGCGCCCTTCATGGTCGGGTTCGCCGTCAGGGAGGAGCTGCTGGACGAGACCATTTCTGAGCTGAGGAGTTTCCTCGAGGCGGGAGGTGAGACCTCAGACGCGGCCAGAATCCTGCTCAGGCTCGTCTACGACCCCGAGAGGGTGGATCCCCTCACGCTGGTGACCCACCTCATGTCCAAGGGGAGGACGTGGGAGAACGTGAGGGCGACCGGAGAGGCCTCGCTGGGCTTCCTGATCCCGCCTGACGAGGGGGCCTACGAGGTGAAGGCGTCGGCGGAGATCCACGAGTCGGGTCCGTGGTACGAGTACACGAACCTGCTGCACGACGTCATGCACGCAAGGCCGGGCGAGGAGAGGACCCACCCGTGGTGCCCCGCCCTCGTCTTCAGGGTGAGGGAGATCTACGACAAGGGGTACAGGGCCCTCGGCAGGAGGATCTTTCCGCTCTAGGGCGAGGTGGTCGAGGCCAGGTCATATCTCCAGCTCAGGCTCGCGCTCAGGCCCCGGCCGCCTCTCGGCCCGCCTCCCCAGGAACCCGCCAGCCACGCCGACGACGGACAGGGTGAGCCCCAGCGCCGACGCCGAGGCCAGCAGCAGCACCCTCAGGATGGGGGGGACCCGCCTGAGCCCCACGTACGCCTCCGTGAAGTTCCCCCTCACCTCCAGCTCGTGGAGCCCGGCCGGGACCTCCACGGTGATCCGGCTCCCGGAGCCGGCGGGCCTGCCGTCCAGGTAGACCTGCACCTCGCCGTCAGCCTCGACCCAGGCCATCAGGCCCCGCGGGGACTCCAGCGTCAGGCCCGCCGCCCCTCCCTCCGGGTAGATCCTCTCCCCGCCCCCGTAGTGAGGCACCATCTGGGGGTAGAGGAACACGTAGTAGATGACCCCCAGCCCTCCCAGCACGAACAGCGCGCCGCCCAGGACCGCCAGGGCGGCCCTCGCTGACCTGGATGCCATCCCGGGGGGCGGGCGCCGGCCGAAAATAAGTGAGCCCCACCCGGCCGGATCGCAGTCGGCCCTTTATTGAAGACCCCGAGCGGAGCCGGGGGATGGCCCTGACTCTCCCGGGGTACGGAGAGATCGTCACGGTGAACCTCTCGACCCGAGAGGTCTCCGTGAGTCCCACTCCAGAGTCCCTGGCCCTCAGGTACGTTGGTGGAAAGGGGATCGGGCTCAGGATGCTGTACGACATGACGTCGCCGTCGACCGACCCCTTGGGACCGGAGAACCCCCTGATCCTGGCAATCGGTCCCCTGACGGGAACTGCTGTTCCATTCTCCGGAAAGGCGGCGTTCTCGTTCAAGTCTCCACAGACCGGCGTGCTGGGGGAGTCGATCGTCGGTGGGACGCTGGGGGCGGCGCTCAGGTGGGTGGGCGTGACCGCCTTGGTCGTCAAGGGAGCCTCACGGGACCCTGTCTACCTTCTCCTGACGCCCGAGGGGGTCGAAGTCAGGGGCGCCCGGAAGCTGTGGGGCCTCGGCATATACGAGACCACCGACCTCCTCAAGGAGGAGCACGGGAGGATCGCCAGCGTCGCCGCGATAGGGCCGGCGGGAGAGAGCCTGGTCAGCTTCGCCTGCGTGGGGAACGAGTACTGGAGGCAGGCTGGCAGAACTGGGGCGGGGGCGGTCATGGGCTCCAAGAAGCTGAAGGCCATAGTCGTGGCGCACGATGGCCCAGACTGGGACGCCCACGATCCCGACGGCGTACGCCAGCTCGCGGCCTCGATGATGCCAAGGGTGAGGGAGGGCCTGAAGTCCTACTTCGAGCGCGGGACCCCGGGCATAGTGGAGCTGGCCAACCGCATGGGCTTCTTTCCCAGCCTGTACTGGTCCCAGGGGTCCATCGAGGGGTGGGAGGGCCTCAGCTGGGACGCCCTCCGGGAGATATTCCTGGGCCCCAGGGGGTGCGCCGGGTGCCCGACGCCCTGCGGCAGGCTGGCCGAGGTCGACGGGGGCAGGCACGCCGGGGCGAGGGCGGAGGTGGAATACGAGACCCTCTTCGCGCTGGGCGGGCTCGTCGGCGTGACGGACGTCAGGGAGGTGACCTGGCTCAACAGCCTGGCCGACGACCTCGGCCTAGACACCATATCGCTGGGAAACGTGCTGGGGTTCGCTATCGAGGCCCATCGCAGGGGAAGGCTGGACCCGGGGTTCGGGCTGGATTACGGGGACTCTGAGGCCCTCGGCAGGCTCACGGAGATGATAGCCAGGAGGGAGGGCGTGGGAGACCTGCTGGCCGGTGGGGTCAGGAGGGCGGCCGAGTCCCTCGGGCTTCAGGATATGGCTGTCCACGTGAAGGGGCTGGAGCCCTCCGGCTATGACCCAAGGACCCTGAAGGGGATGATCGTCTCCTTCGGGGTCAGCTCCCGCGGCGCCTGCCACCTTCGCCTGATGGGCTACTACGCCGACATCAGAGGGTTCGGGGGAGGGCCAGACGAGGTAACAGAGGAGAAAATGGCAGCAATAGCCGACCTGGAGGAGAGGGGAGTCATGATGGACTCTCTCCTGCTCTGCAAGTTCTCCAGGACTGTGATGCTCTGGGGGGAGATGGCCGAGTTCTACAGGCTGGTCACTGGTGTAGACGTGGGCGAGGATGGACTGAGAGAGGCCGCCAAGAGGATCATCGACCTCTCCAGGTGGTTCAATGTAAGAGAGGGCGTTAACAGGGGGCACGATAGGCTCCCCAGGAGGCTCGTGGACGAGCCGCTCGCCCTCGACGGGGCTGAGAGGAGGATAACCGAAGAAGAGGTCGAGAAGTCGCTCGACCTGTACTACCGCCTGAGTGGGTGGGACGGGCAGGGAGTCCCCACAAGGCCGCCCGAAGACTAGCCGGTCTCCGGGACTTGGAATTTAAATCTCGACGCCGGCTCGATCAGGCCGGATGGGGCCCCGTGGTTAAACAAGAGCGTGAGAGGGTGTCTGGACTCGCCTTAGCGGTGGCGATGTTTATCGGGGCCGATGTGGGGCTCATCTTTGGCGAGCCGGACATCGGGAGAGCGGGAGGGGTCCGTCCTGCTGGCGGCCCTCTTCGGGACCATCTTCATCGGGTGTAGCCTGAGCATGCCGCTAGAAGTCAGGGCCAGTGGGAGTGGGACCAAGAAGAACCCAGTGATGAGGACGAGCGCAGGGGGCCAGGTCGTAGAGCACCCGACCAGAGCCGTATCCGCCCGGAGAGGACCCTAGAGGCGGAGTAGCGGACCGCAACCCTTATGGGCCAACAGGCCACGCGCAGGAGGGGAGGGCGCACCTTGGGCCGCCTCGTGCCCTGGAGGCTCGTGGCGGACTGGAGGTGCCTCGCCTGCGGGGCGTGCTGCACCCGCTTCAGGATCCCCCTGAGGCCTGACGAGGCCGTCTCTATAGCGAGGTCGATCGGGGAGTGGGCCGTGGAGGTCAGGGCTGGGAGGCCCTACCTGGCGAGGGTCGGGGGGAGGTGCGCCTTCCTCTCCGGAGACGGGAGGTGCCTCCTCCATCCACTCGGGCTTAAGCCCAGGGCGTGCAAGGTCTGGCCCTTCAGCGTGAGCAGGGAGCCAGTGCACGGCCTACGGGACCTGGCGAGGTTCGAGCACCTGGGGCGCACCTGGTACGTCTACGCGGACCCCAGGTGCCCGGGGCTGAAGCTGGGAGAGCCAGGGGACAGGCTGAGAGGGGAGGTTATCCCAGAGGTCGTGGAGATCTGGGCCGGAGTCAGAACGAGGCAGGAGGCGAGCACCTCCGCGCTTCCGGCCGAAGTGGGGACGACGGAGATCCCATCAGCCCCGTTGGTCGCCCGGGGTGTGGTCGACCTAATCAGCGGGTCGGGCTCGCACCTCGGTACATCCCTCGCTCGATCCTGGGGCGGCCGAGAAGCTCGTCGCTCGCTTCGGCCGCCATCGGGAGAGGGGGCCATGGACCTGTCGCCCACCCCGGTCACCCCACCCGGGGGCGCTGCTGGGAGGCAACGGATGAGATTCCCGCAGCGCCCCTGAAGATCGCTTTAGTTCATCCGCTGCACTTAGGCGGGAGGGACTCAGGGGAGTCGCCCTCTCTAGGCTCAAGAAGGCTAAGAGGTTTGCTGAAGTGGCTGTGGAGAAATCTGGAAGGGGGATACAGGGATACTACGAGATGCGCTCAAGGCGCGCGATCGCCGCGGTCCCAGAGTAGCTCTCAGGGTGCTCTCAGGGTGCTCCGGGCTCAGCGGGAGGGGGGTTGGCAGGGTCCCCGGGGGATGGAAGCTCGGAGAGCCTGAGTAGTGAGCCTTACTCCTCTCAGGGTGTCACCACCTCCCCCAACTCCACTAGCACCGCCCCCGCCTTGAGCATATCCTCCAGGGCCCGCTCGCTGTTCCCCGGCTCGACATCCACCCCCTTTACCGCGTCGGTCAGGACGAAGACCTCGAAGCCCAGCCGGAGCCCGTCCAGCACGGTGGCCCTCACGCAGTAGTCGGTGGCAACCCCGCCCACGAACAGCCTCCTCACCCCGAGGGCCCTCAGCCCCTCAGCCATGTCGGTGCCTTCGAAGCCGGAGTACGCCTCCCTGTCCGGCTCGGTCGCCTTGGAAACGATGATGGTCCCCTCCGGGAGCCTGAGGTCGGGGTGGAACTCCGCGCCCTCCGTGCCCCTAACGCAGTGAGGCGGCCAAGGTCCCCTGGGCCTGAAGCTGATGTGGTTCGGCGGGTGCCAGTCCCTCGTCGCCACCACGGGCCTCCCCAGCCTGTCGAACAGCTCGATGTAGGAGTTGAGCACCGGAACGACCTCGTCCCCGCTCGGCACGGGGAGCGCGCCGCCGGGCATGAAGTCCCTCTGCACGTCCACTATGACGAGCGCGGACCTCCTCGTGATGGCCACCTTGGCCATTCTCGATCCCGCGCCCAAGGCGGTTCGACAAGTAATAACGGGTACAGCCGCGGTCTCGGCCGCTGATCGTCCACCCAAGCTCGCGCGCTTTAAGGCCTTCCGGGTGGGTACTAACTCAGGTGGGTTGAGTGGAGCGAGAGGAGTTCCTGAGGTTCGTCGGGAGGCAGAAGGCCCTGGAGAGGGAGATCGTCTCCCAGGCGAACGAGTCCGTCGAGCGGGTGAAGAACCCCCTGGTGAAGGAACTCATAAGGGGAATAGCCCTCGACTCGATGAAGCACGAGAACATCCTCTCGGCCATCGAGGCCAGGATGGCGGGCTCAACGCCCTTCCTCACGGAGGAGGAGCGCGACGCCATCAGGGGGGCCATTGAGAGGCACATCGAGATGGAGAGGGAGGCCATAGAGAGGTACTCCGAGGTTCTCAAGGGGCTGGAGGACGAGAGGCTCAGGTTCCTTATCGAGTACATCCTCGAGGACGAGCGCCGCCACCACGCCCTCCTTCTGAGGATCCAGAAGCTGGTGGTGGAGCCGGAGACCCTCACGGATCAGGACCTGGCCTACATAATGTGGTTCGACGCCCTCTTCCACGGAACGCCGGGCGGCTGAGCCTATAGCGCCGGGTGGAGGTCGTCCACAGCTCCGAGCGGTTCATAACGGGCCTCAAGCGCCCCTTGAGCATCCGGCTTGGGCGAAGGGGCTCAACCTCCGCCGCCACCACACCTCGGCGGCAGAGCAGGGGGAGGGTGCCCCTGATAAGCGGTCTTGGAGGGTGCGAGGCGCAGGGCGGTTTGCGGCCGGTATGCTTCATGGGACGGGGCCCGAGCGGATGTTGGCACCCTGTCAGCCCCGAACCCCCCTCCGCCGCCGGCCGATCAGTCGGAAGCCGTGCGGCCTTTAATTCTTCAGACCCGCGAGATCGATCTCGAGTTGGCCGTGAGGAGGAGGCTCCTGATAAGGGGCTCCAGAGTGCAAGACATAGGATATCGAATGTTCCTGCTCAACCTGGCGACCGAGCGCGGGTTGACCGGCTTTCGGGCCAGGAACGTGGACGGAAACGCCGTAGAGGTCATCTACGAGGGAGAAGAGGAGGCGGTGCTCGGCTTCGAGGACGACGTTCGGAGACTCGCCCCCGAGGGAGCCGAGGTCGAGGGTCTCGAGTTCTGGGACTACGACGGCCCCGTCCCAGACATTGAGAGGTTCAGGTCCCACTTCGCCACCCTGCAGCTGGGCAAGATCATAGAGGTGGGGCTGGCGATGATACGCCGTCAGGACGAGACCATAGCCGAGATAAGGGCCTTCCGGGAGGAGAGCTCCTCCAACCAGCGCGCGATGCTGGAGAAGCAGGACCTGATGCTCAGGAAGCAGGACGAGACCATAGCCGAGATAAGGGCCCTGAGGGACGCAGTAACCGAACTCCTGGACGAGAGGCTCAGAAAGCTCGAGGAGGACGTGAGGGAGATAAAGGCAAGGCTAGGCCTGATCTGAGGCAGATCGCTGGCCGCAATGTCCGCCGGCGGCCTTGTCGCGCATTTCCACGCGGAACTCAAAGTCTCCCGCAGCAGAGTCGTATCCCACTGCGTACAGGCGAGACCCAGATGCGCACGCCGAGAAGGCGCTGTTCGGGCCCGGTCCCATGTCCTCCCTGACGATCCAGTTGATCCCCGGCTGAACAAACCTGGCGACGGCTGGCCCGGGGTCATAGGTGGGGAGAAGTTAGGAGTAGTGAGATTAGGGCCAATGAGATCGAGGCCTTCTGAGTCACCCTGATCGGTACGATCGGGCGCTCCCTCCGTGACAGATTTATCGTCGAATCCCTCGACCTCTTAGAGATGCCCGCGGGTGGGCCATGATGAGGATGGGCCCGTCGCGGCCGGACCACGGCGTCAGCCGAGAGGTGGAGGGGAGGTACGAATGAGCGAGAGCGTCGGGCGTCCCATCTCCGAGTTCCCCGTGGCGTTCCGGCCGGTGGCGCCCTTCTCGTTCAGCCCCCACCTGGAGAGGTTCACCGCACCCGGTTTGCCCACCCCGTACCTGTATGACCCTGGCGAGCGCAGGCTCTCGCTCCTCGTTCTGGCCGAGGGTAGGCTCCTCCCGGTCAGCCTGACCTTGGAGGGAGAGCCCTGGAGTCCCCTGATTCGAGGGCGGATCTGGGCCCCCACCAAGCGGGAGGCGGAGGCGGGCCGGCGCGCCCTTGAGGAAGTGGTCAGGGCGAGGTTCGACTACGAGAGGTTCGCCAAGGAGGTCTGCGGGCTGGACGCGGGCCTATGCGAACTCGTGAGGAGGTACCCAGGTCTCCGGCCGGGGAGGTGCCTCAGCCTCTACGCCGCCCTCGTGGACAGCGTCGTCAAGCAGAGGATCGCCCTCCGCGCCGCCCTGAGGGTGTACTCGAGGCTCGTCCAGCGCTACGGCGCGAGGGTGGAGGCGGCCGGCGAGACCTTCTACTGGCATCCCCTGCCCGAGAGGCTGGCCGACGAGGATCCGGCCAGGCTGAGGGAGCTGGGCCTTACCCGGGTCAAGGCTAGGGCCCTGGTGGAGGTCGCCAGGGCCGAGGTGGAGGGCAGGCTGCCAGGCCTCGAGGAGGCCCTGAGGGACCCCGAGTCGACCGTCGAGGGCCTGACCAACCTATACGGCGTCGGGGAGTGGACCGCCCAGCTGGCCCTGGCAATGGTCGCCCCTGACTTCCCCCTGGGCCCACTCGGCGATCTCGCGGTGGCGAGGGGACTGGCCCTAGTCGTTGGGGCTGACAGAGGTCGTGAGCTGGCGCGGAGGGTGGTTGAGGGGCTGCCGGGGCTGGGGGGCCTGGTGCTGTACCTGGCGGCCTTCGACTACGAGGGGAGGAGGGGCGGACGCGGCTCGCCCCCGCGGGCGTCCCGTGGAACCTAGTCAGGTCAACGACCCTGATGCCACGCGCGGCCCCCGCGCCCCAGCTGGGCTGGGGCTGCCTAGAAAAAAGTGGGGGACTGGGACCCACTCACAGATCACACGCCGGGATCTCCGCTCATTGTGAGCGCCATGACCGCCATCTTCGCGTAGAGGTTGTCCTCCGCCTGCTCGTAGATGACGGAGTTGGGGCCGTCCATGACCTCGTCGGTCGCCTCCTCGCCCCTGAACACCGGCAACACGTGGGTCACGATGGCCCCGGGCTCCATCAGGTCGTCTACCAGCTCCTGGGTCAGCATCCAGTCCCTGTACTTCCTGTGGATCTCAAGCTCCCTCTCCAGGCCGAACTGAGACAGCCCAACCTGCCCGAGCTGCCAGGTGTGCCAGCTCCTCGGAAAGACCGCGTGGGCTCCCTTGAGGGCCTCCTTGTAGTCGTTCACTATCTCGAAGCTCCCCCCGCTCTCTTTGGCGTTCTCCCTCACCCAGCCCATGATCTTGGGGTCGAGCTCGAACCCGGGCGGGTGCGCCAGCACCACGTCCATCCCGAACCTGCTGGCTATGAGCAGGTCGGCGTGTATGCTGCACGGGCCCCTGATCTTGGAGGCGTAGGCCCACATGACCACGAACTTCTTGCCCTGGAGCCTCTTGAGCTTCTCCCGCATTACCATAATGTCGCCGAGGGCCTGGGTCGGGTGGAACATGTCGTCGGCCATGTTTATGACGGGCTTCTTCGCCACTCGGGCGAACTCCCTTATCACCGGGTTTCCCGTGCCGTACTTGAAGTCGATCACCTTGTCCAGGAGCCTAACGCCGATGCCGTGGGCGTAGATGTCGTACATCTTGGCGACGTCCTTCACGGCCTCCCCTGCACCGAGCCTGGTGGTGCTCACGTCCACGTAGACCCCGTGCCCGCCCAAGAGGGTGGCGCCCGCCTCGAAGGCCCCCCTGGTCCTGGTGGAGGGCGCGAAGAACACCATGAAGAAGTTCTTGTTCTTCAGGACTGGCGGAAACTCCCTCCCCGCCCTACCGATCTGCTTGTACCTCGCGGCGACCCTCAGGGCCTCCTCGATCTCGTCCATCGTCCACTCCTGGGTCGTGATAAGGTCCTTCATGTAGAGGTCGACCATGGGGTTTCACCCCGACGACGACCCTGCGACGGCTCAGTATTAAGCCGCCCGGGTGCCGCGTTGACGTGGGTCTCCTCCGTGAGATCGGGCTTCTGGTCCGCAATAAGAAAGTGTGATGAGGGTGGGGCCCACCAGAGCCCCTCGGCACCGGTCTCACAGCCCGAGGACCTGCGCGTATCCCTGGAGGTCCAGGAGACCGTGGCCGGAGTAGTTGAAGAGTATGACCTCCTCCCTGCCCTCTCTCTTCGCCCTCAGGGCCTCCTCCACCGCGGCCTTGACGGCGTGGGCCGTCTCCGGCGCGGGTATCAGCCCCTCAGTCATCGCGAAGATCCTTGCCGCCTCAAAGACCTCCTCCTGCGGGTACGCCGCGGCCTCGATCACCCCCTTCCTCTTCAGGAGCGAGACCGTGGGGGCGGCCCCGTGGTACCTCAGCCCGCCGGCGTGTATCGGCGGAGGGACGAAGTCGTGGCCGAGCGTGTACATCATTATGAGGGGAGTCGTGCCCGCGGCGTCGCCGAAGTCGTACCTGTACTCCCCCTGCGTGAGCGACGGACACGCCTTCGGCTCCGCGGCTATGACCCTGTAGCTCGCCCTGCCCTCCAAGATCTCCCTGATGAACGGGAACGTCAGTCCGGCGAAGTTGCTCCCCCCTCCGACGCAGCCTATCAGCACGTCGACATCCTCCCCGGCGAGCTCCATCTGCCTCCTAGCCTCCTCGCCTATCACCGTCTGGTGCAGGAGCACGTGGTGGAGGACGCTTCCGAGCGAGTACTTCGCCCGGTCGTCGGCCACGGCCGCCTCTATGGCCTCGCTTATCGCTATCCCCAGCGAGCCGGGGTGCTCCGGATCCTCCTCCAGGAACCTCCTGCCGGCCTGGGTCCTGTCGCTCGGTGATGGAACCACCTCTGCCCCGTAGAGCTTCATGACGTACTTCCTGTAGGGCTTCTGGTCGTAGGAGATCCTGACCATGAACACCAGGGCCCTTATCCCGTTCAGCGCCGTCGCCAGCGACAGGGCGGAGCCCCACTGCCCCGCGCCCGTCTCGGTGGTGAGGTACTCCAGGCCCTCCCTCGCCGCGTAGAACGCCTGGGCGAGGGCCGTGTTCAGCTTGTGGCTCCCCGTGGGGCTGAGGTCCTCCCTCTTGTAGTAGATCCTGGCCGGGGTCCTGAGGTACCGCTCCAGCCTCCTTGCCCTGTAGATCGGCGTTGGCCTCCCTATCCTCAAGTAGAGCCCCCTGAGCTCCTCGGGTATGTCTATGAACCTCTCCCTGGAGAACTCCTGCCTCACGCACTCTCTTGGGAAGAGGGGCTCGAAGGCCTCCGGTCCGAGGGGCTCCCTCGTCTCAGGGTGGACGTAGGGCGGCAGGTCCGGGAGGTCCGCCGTTACGTTGTACCACCTCCTTGGGAGCTCCTCCTGGGGGAGATCTATCCTGTCGGGCGGGGTTCCACCCGCGCTCA
This sequence comes from Thermoproteota archaeon, assembly GCA_027491415.1. Taxonomy (GTDB): domain Archaea; phylum Korarchaeota; class Korarchaeia; order Korarchaeales; family Korarchaeaceae; genus DRBY01. The sequence goes on from JAOZFH010000013.1 coordinate 46,660, forward strand.
TATCCCATCACGCTCCCTCGGCAGAGATAGGAGGTCGCGGAGAGGCACGTCCACCTCTGGCAGGTCGATCGGTAAGACGTGCCTAGTGGTCTTCGGTGGGAGCAGCCTCCCAGACGCCGCGGTGACCCTAACGAGTCCCTTTGAGACCGGTACGTCGAGCCTCCTGGGCCTCACTTCCACTTCCGGCGAGGAGTAGTTCACCAGCGCCGCCGGAACGGCCCTCGCGCCGAGCGACCGGAGCGCGGCCAGCCTGTGGTGGCCGTCAAGCAGGGCCCCCGTCTGGCGATCCACGAGAACAGGGATCCTGAGGACTCCGTCTTCCAGGATCTCGCGACCGAGGTGGCGCCTTCTGGCGGGAATGGTCATCTCATGGGGTCTCAGTGAGTAGATGGGAACTAAGGAGACGTCGACGGAAAGGTCCCCGGACGTGAGGGTCACGAGGGATGAGGGCGTCCTCGACGCCGGGCGGACGGACCTACTCGCGCGACCAAACTAGATCCCCCACATTCCATCCCTCCCTGGTCTGGGGGTGTTGGCCGGGACGCAGGGCAGAGACTAAAAAGTGTTTCGGTCGGCCGTCTCGGCCCCGCGTCGGTCGGAGGGCCGGGCATCCACCAGCCCCCTCTTCGACCAGGCAGGTGCTCTCTCGAGGGTCGCGGCGGAAGGGCGGCGAGACGGGTTCATCAACCCAATGTCGGAGGGTAGTTCTATGAAAAGCATCGCGTGAGGCCAATCCGAGGACGGGAGAAGTTCTAACGCGGCTTGTTTTTAGCGTGAGAGCCGGTTGGTCGATCCCTCGAGCGGTCAGCCCGGGCGTTCGCTTCGATCGTCGAAGGTAACCTTAATTTTATCTCGCATCTGTCGAACTCCACTCCAATCTACCCGTGGTGAGAACGATGGCCAAGACCGTGTGGGATAGGGAGCCGGGCGAGATCCGCAGGCCCGGCACGATTCACATAGCCATCATGGCCCTGTTGATAGGAGTGGGCGCGGTCGCCGGTACCTTCGGTAGCCTATCGGTGCCACTGGGATACGGCGTCACCGGATTCTGGCCCGGCGTCGCCGTTCAGGCCGTCGGCGGCATCTGGTTCGGCATGTGGGGTGTGATAGCGGGATTCCTGTTCCCGTTCATCTCCAACTCCCTCGCCGGCGCCCCGCTGTACGTGAGCTTCGCCTACCTGCCATCCAACCTGATCCAAGGCCTGCTACCCGCCTGGGCCTTCAGGTACTTCAAGGCCGACCCCAGCCTCAAGAGCGGGCGCGACTGGATCCTCTTCCTCGTCTTCGGCGTCATCGTCAACAACATCCTCGGCGCGGCCTGGGCCGTGACCGCCCTGCAGTGGTTCGGCCTCATCACCGTCGAGTCCGTCCCGCTGTTCTTCTCCGGGTGGACCATAGGAAACGGGGTGCCGGCCCTGATATTCGGCGCCATCCTGCTGAAGGCGCTCTCGCCGCTGGTTGTGAAACACAGGTCCTTCGTCAAGGGCTGGTGGGCCTGAGAGCCCCCGCTCCCCAACCTTTTTTGGACCCAACGGCGATCTGGGAGTCAGTGGAGAGAGTGAGGTGAGATGCCCACCAAGATGAGGAGATCCCTGCTGGGGTATCTCCCCGTGGACTCGCCCATCTTCAGCCTGCACCCGATGACCAGGCTCCTGTTCCTCCTGATAGTCAGCGCCTACCCCATGATAGTGAGGCTGCCGGAGCTGAACGTCGCAGGCTCGATCTTCATGCTCGCGCTGTTCAGGGTCTCGAAGGTGGACCTCAGGGTGATCAAGAACTACAAGATGGCCTTCGTCAACCTGTTCTTCGTCATAGCCATCGCCTACACGTTCTTCGGAGGCTACAACCCGGACTACAGGGTGCTGATCGAGCTGGGACCGGTGAAGGTGTGCTGGGAGAACCTCAGGTGGGCCATGGTGGTGTACATTCAGCTGATCTTCGCCATCCTGATCATGATCTTCTTCCTCAGCACCATGAGGGAGAGGGACATAGTGGTGGGGCTCAGGGCCCTCAGGGTGCCCTTCGTGCTGGCCTACATGGCCGGCCTGGCCCTCAGGTCGATTGGCCTCTCGATAATAGACTTCAACACGATAAGGGAGGCCGAGAAGGCACGAGCCCTCGACCTGCAGGCCCTCCCCTTCTCCGAGAAGGTGAAGAAGTTCGGCATGTACATAGTCCCTCTGGTCGCGCTCGCCATAAGGAGGTCGGACGAGGTGTCCAACGCCCTCGACTCCAGGGGGTTCAGGTTCACGGGGCTGAAGTCGGGCAAGAGAACCGACTACATCCTGTCCAAGTACAGGATGACCAAGCTCGACTACGCGGTCCTGGCCGGTATGGGCGTGTTCCTCGCTGGAATCATCCTGATCAGCATCTACACCGACTGGCTCGCGCTGGAGAGCTCCCTTCTCTACCGGATATGAGGTGATGGGGTTGGCGGAACCGATCATCAGGGTCGAGGGGCTCAAGTGGAAGTACGAGGGCTCTAGGGACTGGGTCCTCAAGGGCGTGGACCTGGAGATCCACCAGGGGGAGTTCGTCGGAATAGTGGGCCCCAACGACTCCGGCAAGACGACTCTGGCCATGAGCCTGAACGGACTCGTGCCCAACAACTACCCCGGCGTGATGGAGGGCCGGGTCGTCGTGGACGGGATGGACACCAGGGAGCACTCCGTCGCCGAGATAGCCGAGAGCGTGGGCTTCGTGTTCCCGGACCCGGAGAGCCAGTTCCTCTCGATGACGGTCGAGGAGGAGGTCGTCTTCGCCCTAGAGAACCGAGGGCTCCCGAGGGAGGAGATAGAGGAGAGGATGTGGTGGGCCTTAGAACTCACGAACATCCCGGAGGACTACCTGGAGAAGCCCCCCTACGAGCTCAGCGGCGGGGAGAAGCAGAGGGTGGCCATAGCGAGCGTGCTGGCCATGAGGCCAAAGATAATCGTGCTGGACGAGCCGACCTCCATGCTGGACCCGATAGGCAAGACCGAGGTGATAGAGGTCCTGACGGAGATGAAGAGGAGGTACAACGCCACCGTGATCGTCATAGAGCACAGGCTGGAGGACATCGCCCCGCTGGCGGACAAGATGGTCCTCGTCTACCGCGGGACGATACCGAAGGTCGCTCCGCCGAGGGAGTTCTTCCAGGACGTCGACTTCCTGCTTGAGCACGACGTGTTCCCGCCGGACGTGATGGTGCTGGCCAACGAGCTGAGGAGGCGCGGGCTGTACGACGGCCCGGTGCCCATGACCGTGGACGAGGCCGAGAGCATAGTGAGGGGGATCCTGGGGAGGAGGTGACGGGCGTGGGAGAGGCTGTGAGGGTAGATCACATCAGCTACGTGTACCCCGACGGGACCGTGGGGCTGAAGGAGGCCGCGCTTACGATACAGGAGGGCGAGTTCCTTGCGTTCATAGGCCAGAACGGCTCCGGGAAGACCACGCTGAGCAAGAACATCTCCGGCCTGCTCAAGCCCACCACCGGTGACGTCTGGGTTTTCGGGAGGAACACCAGGGAGGCGCCGATGTCCGAGCTGGCGACCCTCGTGGGGTACATCTTCCAGAACCCGGACCACCAGCTGTTCAACCAGACCGTGTACGACGAGATAGCCTACGGCCCGAGGAACCTGAAGCTCCCGGAGGAGGAGGTCGAAGAGCGCGTGACGGAGGCCATGAGGATCGTCGGATTGGACGAGTCCTACAGGGAGGAGCACCCGTTCTTCCTGAGCAAGGGGCTCAGACAGAGGGTCGCGATAGCCAGCATACTGGCCATGAGGCCGAAGGTCATCATAGTGGACGAGCCCACCACGGGGCAGGACTTCAAGCAGTCAATAGACATCATGGACTTCCTGACTATGCTGAACAGGGAGCACGGGCACACGATCATCATAATCACCCACGACATGCCCATCGTGGCCAAGTACGCGGAGAGGACCGTCGCCATGGCCGACGGCAGGATTCTGCTGGACGGTCCCACGAGGGAGGTCTTCGCCCAGGCCGAGGCGCTGGCCCAGGCCAACATCAAGCCCCCGCAGATAACGAGGCTGGCCCAGAGGCTCGGCGACCTGGGGATACCTCCAAACGTGCTGTCCATCGAGGAGATGGCCGACCTGATAGAGTCAGCCCTGAAGGGGAGGGAGTAACCCTCCTGCCGCCTTTTTTGGATCTCCTCGGAACTAGAGGCCTCGCCCTCCGCCGGCCGCCTAGGGGCCCGACAGGCGACTGAACGCCCGACCTTAGATACGTTAAAATTGGCCAGTCACACCTCTGCCTCGGTGGAGCGCATGTACGAGATGAGGAGGTACGCGAGGGCCTTCGTCCTGCTGTCCACGGAGCTCGGCAAGGAGAAGGAGGTCATCAAGAGGGTCATGGAACTCCCGGAGGTCGAGGAGGCCCACATAGTCCCCGGAGACTACGACGTGCTCGCCGTGCTCAGGGTGAGGCGGGACATCGTGGCCCCCTCCGAGGAGGAGGTCATGGACGTCGTGCTGGACAAGATAGCCAGGATACCGGGGGTGAAGGACACCCACACGATCATTCCCACCCACTCCTTCACGAAGAGACAGGAGTGAGGGGGCGGTCAGTTCAAGTGGGATCCGTCATAGAGGTCAGCGGGCTCAACAAGCGGTTCGGCCGCGTCGAGGCCCTCCGCGAGGCGTCATTTGAGGTCAGAGAGGGGTCGGTGACCGGGCTGCTGGGCCCGAACGGGGCCGGGAAGACCACGACTCTCAAGATTCTCGTGGGGCTCCTGAGGCCAGACTCCGGCGAGGTGCGCGTCCTGAGGATGGATCCATGGGAGGAGGGACACAGGGTCAGGCAGAGGGTCGGTATACTGCACGAGCGGCCCATCTACCCCGGGGATGTGGATGTCTGGAGGCTGCTCCGCTACGCAGCCCGGGTCAGGGGCCTCCACCCCGCCGACGCCCGGAGGGCCGCCAGGCTCGCTGGGCTAGGCGAGCACCTCGATCGGAGGGTGTCGGCCCTGAGCAGGGGGTACCTACAGAGGCTGGGCCTGGCGCTTGCGGTGATGGGGGAGCCCGACCTACTGCTGCTGGACGAGCCCACGGCGAACCTTGACCCGGCGGCCAGAATGGAGATACTCGACCTGATAGCCACGCTCAGGAGGGAGCTCGGCGTGACCATGTTGGTCTCCTCTCACATCATCCCGGAGCTCGAGCTCGTGTGCGATTCGGCGGCCTTCATCTCGGAGGGTCGTATCCTCGACTACGGCCCGCTTGAGGAGCTGGCCGGGAGGTATGGGACCGAGGCCCGCGTGATCCTCAGGTCCCCGAGGCCAAGGGAGGTGGCCTCCAGGCTCATCTCGCTCGAGTTTGTGGAGGCCGTCGAGGTCAGGGATCGGACCGTCACGGTCAGGGTGGCGCCCGGTTCCCTGAGCCTCGTTCAGGCCGAGATCTCAGCGCTTGCTGGCGTGGAGGTGGTGTCGTCGGGGAGGGCTGGGCTAATGGACCTGTACAGGAGGGTGGTGCTCGGTGAGGCTGCTTGAGGTCCTAGAGGAGTACCTCTCGGTGTCGCTGGGTCGCAACGTATATGCCATCCCGCTCGGAGCCTTCGCGGCCTCCCTGGGGGCCGGGCTATTCGGGCTGGGGGCCGCTGTGTCTCAGGTCGCCTTGTTCCCGGGTAAGATTCCCACAAACGCCCTCAGCGTGAGCCTGATATTCTCCCACCTAATCTTCGGCCTGGTCGCGTTCTCCCTGGCGGGGATACTCGCGGGAGAGCTGAGGTCGGAGGCCGCGTTTCACCTGAGCCTCCCGATTAGGAGGGAGGAGTACGCTGCCGCCTGGCTGGCTGCCGTTGCCTGGGTCCCCGTGGCTCTGGAGGTCATCTCCCCCCTGGTGCCTGTCGCCGTTCTGGATCCGAGACTCGTAACGAGCGTCGTCGTGGAGCCTTTGGTGTACAGGGCGGTCGAAGACGCTCTGGTGTTTGGTACGATGTTGTGGGTAGCCCTGCTCAAGAGAAAGGGGTTCGTGACGGTCTACGGGCTGGCCGTGATCCTGCTCCTGCCGATGTTGGTGGGCATAGCCCTCGCCACAACGGGCGCGTTCACGGGCCAGCCAACCCCGCTTGTCAGGGTCCTCAGGGACGTCCTGCCAGCCTCGGCGTCCGCGGTCGGCGCATGGGCCCCTGGGCCCTGGTGGGAGCCGATCCTCGTCGCGGGCGCGCTGGCGGCTGTCACGCAGGCTGGGTTCGTCGCCTGGGTGGGACGGAGACTGGAGGTGACGTGATTGTCCGCTCTCAGGGCCGCCGGCGCACTCACGATCTGCCTCGCCCTCGGTGGCTTCCTGGCGCTGGTCGCGGCGAACAAGGCGGGGGCCAGCCACCTTTCGCCGGTGGACGCCAGGGTGGGGTGCTACGCCTCCGGGGACAAGGTCGTCGTGATCGCGTCGAGCGAAGAGGTGGAGGTGGGAGAGGTGGAGGGGATACGCATGCTCGTGGGGGCCTCAGTCCCGCAGGTGTTCGTGGCCCTTCCACAGCCCACGAACTACACGACCCCGCCCCCGACAGCCCAGGCCGGGCTGATGCCCCCTCCGCCGCCGACCGTGGGGCCCAGGTACGTGGACGGCGAGGTCGTGCTCGTCGACGCGAGGGAGGGAAGGGCCCTCGGCCTCCCGTGGGCCGTGCTGTCCGACGATCCGGTTAGGCTGGCCCAGAGGGTGGAGGAGCTTGCGGCGGCGAGCTCGCAGCTGGAGAGCCCCAGGTGGGCCCCGGGAGACTACCTCAAGGGGGAGGTCGCGGTTCCCTCACCCGGAAAGTGGTATGCCGTTGTGGTGGCCGTGGCGGAGGCTGATTCACCTATTCCCGCCAACGCAACCGTGGACTGCGGCGTCTTCCTCGACCTAGAGGCAAAGGTGTACCCCGGGCTCAACCAGGCGCTCAGGTCAGCCTACCTGGCCGTCGCCGGGATCCTGCTGATCCTGCTGGACCGCGTCAGGTCGGGGAGGGAGGAATGGTCCACCCGGGCCTGAGACCGCGGGGAGCGGGGCGAGTGGGTCAGAGCCTAGTTCCCTCCTCACGCTGAGCTAGGGCCCAGTAGGCCGCGTAGAGGGCCAGCCCTGTGAGAGCCAGCGGCCCTCCCAGGTTGATCTGCGTCCTGACTGGGACCCTCACCGCGGCGCTGAACTCGGCGCTCGCAACGGTCTCCGAGATCCGCGACGACAGCTCGGAGAGGGTCTCTACGAGGTCCCCCACAGTCCCCACGGTGTGCTGAGCTCCGCCCGTCTCACTGGCGATGAGTCGAGTCTCCTCCTCCCCCTCCGACCCGGACTCGCCTATGAAGACCGTGTGAATGGGGACGCTCAGCTCCCTGAAGGATTCGAGGAGGTGCCTGTACTCGGTTCGATCCGCTGGGAGTCCGTCAGTCAGCATAACCACGGCGCAGGTCGCGTTGAACGCCCTGTACGCTCGCACCCACGACAGGGCCGACATAAGGGGGTAGGAGTACATGGTCCCGCCGGACGCCCTCAAGTCTCCGATGGCCGCCTCCAGCTCGGACCTGTTTCCCGTTGGGGGGACGGAGAGCTCGACCCTGTCTGAGAAGGCTATGAGCCCGACGTCCACGCTCTCGGGGAGCCCGCCCACGAACTTCAGCGCGGCCTCCCTGGCGGCGTCAAGCTTGACCCCCCCGGGTATGGGCTCCCCCATGCTTCCGGAGACGTCCACCACTAGAACGACCGCCGGCCTGGCCACCTTGTAGGCTGCCTCTACCTCCCCGGAGGCCTGAACCGTTACCTCCCTCTCGACGGTCACGGAGGGGGACAGGAGGCCAATCGTGAGCGCGACCAGGGAAGCGGCCAGGACGGCGTTCCTCGGCCTCCTCTTCCGGCCCTCAGCCGGGCGGAGTAGTCCCGCAAGAGGGTAGGTGACCGTGAGGGGAGGTGAGCCAGCGAGGCGCCTCCTCAGCGCGAGGCCCGCTATCGGGGCGGCCACTACGACCGCCGCGACCCAGACGCTCACCCCCAGCTCCAAGTCACGCACCCCCCGCGAGCGCCAAGATCAGGAGCAGCGCCGCCGCTGTCGCTAGCGCGCCCCTGGGCTCACTGGCGTCCACGACCTCGACCTCGACGTAGGCCCTTCCAGCCGCCTTGAGAGCCTCGTACTTGGCCTCCCTGGCAACCTCGGCGGCCAGCGACCCCAAGGCGGTGGCATCGACCTCGTCGATCCACCTGAACTCCCCTCCCGCCTCTCTCGCCAGTTCGGCGGTCACGGCGGGATCGGCGCTGACCCCCTGGCCAACCTGAACGGCCAGAAGCGGAAGTCCCGCCTCGCGAAGGCTCCTGGCCGCCTCGACGGGGTCCGTACCCCCGTTGTTCCCCCCGTCGGATATCAGGACGACGGCCGCAGGCCTGCCTGAGGCCCTTGTGGCGGCGAGGGCCGTCACCAGCGCGTCCCCTATCGAGGTGTAGTTCCTGTCGGCCCTCAGCTCCGGGAGAGATTGGAGAGCTTCGCCCGCCGGCCCGGAATAGATCACCTCGGCGTCACCCGCGAAGGCCACCAGCGTCACTAGGTCGCCCGGGGATAGGGACTGGAGCACACCCCTGACCACCTCCCTTGCCGCCTCGATCCTCGTCCCCGCGCCCATGGGGTAGCTCATGCTCCTGGACAAGTCGACGAGGATCACCAGCTGCGCCTCCGCCCTCGAGAGCAGGGGGCTGTCGGGGGTGACGGGCACCCTCTCGACCTTGACGACGTACGGTCCCGACACCAGGAGGGCTATCATCACCGCCAGCGCCGCTCGGGCGGCCAGGGAGGCGATCAGGAGTCTACGACCCCTCGAGGGGGTGGCTGATCCCATGGCGGACTCGACCGACCGCATCAGGTCGAAGGCCCTCCTCGACAGGGCGAAGAGCGCGGCCAGAGCCACGGGGGCCGCGATGAGGGCCTCCGGCCTCTCCAGTCCAAGGCTAGTCATTGGGCCCCTCCCCCCGCCCCGCCCCAGGACCCTGGCAGGGTCCCCGCGATTGATCGCCCTGCGCCGCCCTGCTCAGGGCCTCGATCAGGGCCCTGAGCTGCGACACCTGCCCGCCGAACCGGCCGGCGTCGCGTGGGCTTAGAGAGGAGACGCCCGAGACGAACCGTGCAACGCCCGGAGAAGACAGCACCTCAAGGGCCTCCTGTGGGGACAGCCTGCCGTCCCTGGCTGCCGCAGCTGCGCTGAGCGCCTTCTGCGCCGCCTCCGGGTTGCTCTCCACCAGGGAGAAGAGGGCCAGGATCACGTCCAGCTCCCTGGCCAGCGCCTCCAGCCTCCCCCTGGACTCGTTCAGGATCTCGGCGTGCGACGGCGAGAGGAGGGCGGAGTCGTCCACCGATGAGAGGTTCAGCAGGGCCTCTCTCACCATCTCCCTGGCGCGCCTCACGTCCGCCGCAACCTCCGACCACTCGGCCAGGGCGGCCTGGACGTCCCCCGACGTCAGGTTGCCCACGGCCCTCCAGACGCCGGGTCGAACCGCGTCCAAGATAGAGGCGGCCCGGGCGGACGAGTCCGCCGCCACGGCGGCGTGGCGATAGGCCCTGACCGCGGCCAGCACCCTCGAGGAGAGCCCGGTGCCCCCAGACTCCTCGGCCGCCCTCCCCGCCCTGGCCAGCATCTCTAGGGACCTGGCCGCGGCCCCCCTTACGAGGGCTACGGCGGAGGGATCCACCTCCACCCAGAGCGAGTCGTAGGCCAAGGCGGAGGAGTTCTCCAGCGCTCCTGCGGCCAGCTCACCGCCCGGAACGACGAGCGTCATGTCCTCCGGGTCCACGGCGCCTGAGGGGGCTATGAGGGGCCAGAAGAAGGCCAGGGCGATCAGCGTCAGGGCTAGGGCGACTGGGATCTCGGGCCTGACCCTGCCGAGGATCGGCGGCGAGGGGCTCACCGGGACCTCCCGGCGGCCGGCCGTATTTAGGTTAACCAGCCCGGGGCCATCAGGCGCGAGCCGCCCGGGCCGCCTCCACCCTGCCGGCCCCCTCCCTAGCGGAGCGGTAGAGCCAGGCCAGGTCGGTGGCCGCGGATCTGCACCCACCCAGTCCGACGAACTCGACGTGCGGGACGGCCCACCTCCTCAGGGTCGCGAACACCTCGGCCCTGTGGCGTGACAGCCTCTCCGAGAGGAGCCGCCAGCCATCGACGCCCTCCACGAGGACCGAGCCGTTCTCCGGGTCCACCAGCTCGGCGGTCCCCCCACGTGGCAGGGAGATCTCCGAGGGGTGCGACGAGATCGCAACGCCAAGTCCCCAGCCGACGGCGGAGAGGGCCGACGCCAGACCCTCAAACTCCCCCGGGTCGTGGGCCAGGTCGGTGATGAGCACGAGCGAGGCGCGCCTGCGGGAGAGCGAGGCAGCCGCCCGGGCGACCCGGCGGAGGTCGACCGCGCCACCCGGCTCCGGCGTCTCGCAGAGTTCCTTAACAGCCGCCAGGGCGAGTTCCGACGGCGGCAGCCTCAGGGCGGTGAGCCGATCGCCGAGGATCAGGAGGGTCGTGACGTCTCCCAGCCAGCTAGCCAGCGAGGTCAAGAACGAGAGGGCGTAGAGCGCGGCGTGGAGCTTCTCACCGAAATCCATGGAGGGGGACGCGTCGAGGGCCAGCACAACCTCGAGCTGACGCTCGGCCCGCCTCTCTCGAACGAGGAGCCTCATCCCGCCGTCCGATCCAATGGACCGGCTCGAGAGCCTCCAGTCAATCAGCCTGAAGTCGTCACCGGGCTGGTAATCCCTGTAGTCGTCCCACTCGAGGCCGATCCCCCTGGCCCTTATCGGGGTGACGCCCACAGCGAGCGAGTCGGCGTGGACCCTGGCCATCTCGACGATGGCGACGGCCTCCCGGCAGACCCTCCTGGTCCCTTCCCTCGGCACTTCCCCTCCCCCCGGGACCAAAAGTTAAGCGGCTCGCGCGGCCGGGGGTCACCTTTTTTTTCGTCGCGATGGGGGGCTCCACCCGTGAGATTCTACTCCGGCCGCGAGCTGTCCGGCGCGCCCGTGGTCGACAGCGAGGGGCTGGTTTACGGGCGGGCCTCGGGGCTTGAGGTCTCTGAGAGCGGGCTGCTCCTCAGGGTGACGGAGGTAGTCAGGGACCCTGAGACGGGGAGGGAGATGACCCACGAGAAGGGCCTCGTCCCCGTCGAGGAGATATCCACGATAGCCGAGGGCCCCGGTGGACCGATAGTACTCCTCTCCACCCCGCGGGAGGCCTCCTACCGGGGGGTGAGGGTGGGGGAGCCCGCCCCCGCGGACCTGGAGAGGGCCGTCGGCAGGGTGGCCGTCACGCTGGACGGCAGGGTTCTCGGAACCGTCTCGGAGATCGTGGTCGGTCCGGGGATCCCGGGCCTCAGGGTCAGGGCGTCGGCGGGCGAGGTGGCGTGGCTGAGGTTCCTCAGGGACCTAAGGTCGAGGCGCCCCGGGCTCGCCGCGAGGCTGGAGGCGAGGGTGGACCCGTACAAGAACCCGAGGGTGCCCGCCGAGAGGCTGGACGACCTGCTCAGGGCGCTCAGGGAGGAGGGCGCCGGCGAGGAGGAGGTGGAGGCGCTGAGGGGGTACGTGGAGGAGGTCGAGTCCGCCTCCGTGGACGTCCCCTGGCCGAGGGTCGAGCGGGTGGGCGACGTGGTCCTGGTGGAGGGGGGCGAGTGGGTTGGACCCTGACGTCGCCGACGTGGCGAGCCGGATACTGGACAGGCTGGCCAGCGTCCTGATTGGCATGGGGGAGGAGGTCAGGCTCACCTTGGTGGCCCTCCTCGCGAACGGGCACGTCATTCTGGAGGGCGTCCCCGGCGTCGCCAAGACCACCGCGGTCAGGGGGCTGGCTAGGCTCCTGGGCCTGGACGGCCTGAGGGTCGAGCTGGACGGAGTTCCCTTCCGGGGCCTCAGCAGGGTCCAGTGCACCCCCGACCTGATGCCCTCCGACGTGACGGGGAGCCTCGTGTTCAACCCGAAGGAGCTGAGGTTCGAGCCCAGGTTTGGGCCGGTCTTCTCCTACGTGTTGCTGGCCGACGAGATCAATAGGGCCATCCCCAGGACTCAGTCGGCCCTCCTCCAGGCCATGCAGGAGAGGGAGGTCACCATAGGCGACAGGACCTACCCCCTAGAGGACAGGGCCAGGGGGAAGTTCTTCTTCGTCCTCGCGACCCAGAACCCGGTCGAGCAGGAGGGAACGTATCCTCTGCCGGAGGCCCAGCTGGACAGGTTCCTCATGAGGGTGATCGTCGGATACCCGAGGAACCTGGAGGAGGAGAAGGCGGTGCTGAGGCTCCACTCCAAGAGGCTGACGGAGCCCGTGTTTGATCTCGAGCCGATCGTGGAGCCTGAGTGGGTCGTGAGGGCGCAGGAGGAGATAGCGAGAGGAGTCGAGGCGTCTGAGGAGACCCTAGAGTACGTGACCAGGCTGGTCCGCTACACCAGGCCGGAGTCCTTCGAGCCGGTCAGGGGCCTGCTGACCCTTGGGGCCAGCCCTCGGGCTGGGATAGCCCTGCTCCGGGCAGCAAAAGCTCACGCTGCCCTCAGGGGGTCGGACACGGCGGATCCTGATGACGTCGACGCGGTGGCCTTCGCTGTCCTGAACCACAGGCTGATTCCAGACCCGAGGAGGCTGGTGGAGCTCAGGCTCTCGGGGGAGGGCTACTCCTCCCGGTACGAGCTAGTGAGGGAGGCCATAGGTCTGGCCTCGAGGGCCGCGAGAGAGGCCCTCTGAGGTCTCAAAGGCAAAGGCATTTTTAGACGGTCACCTCGCCAGTGAGGCCGGACCGCCTCTAATCGACGTCGGGCATATATCTGTCGCGATACAGGGGGCGCGACGCCAGTCGAGTGGGAGTCCACCTACTCCGAGACCGAGGGCGAGGAGCACGCCGAGTCGGTCCTGCAGATCGTAAAAGAGGCCTCAGACCGCCCGGGAATCCGGGGCGTACACGGGGGGCAAGCGCGGTGACTAATGTGAATTAACGGTGTGGATCCGCTCTTGCCATTGTCAGCCTAGGGATGTTGTCGGAGAGGGCGGGGCGGTCTCTGAACCTGGCTACACCCCCTGCGTCCATCCACAGCCGTCGAGCCCCTCCTCCGGAGTACGCCTTACCCAACTTTATTACTCGCCCAGCGAGATCTAACCCAGCGATGGACCTAGCCGGTGATCGATCTTGTCTTCAACAGACTCCACGCTGAAGGAGAGGATCCTGAACCTCCTCAAGCGGGATGAGGAGTTCAGGTACGCGGTCGCTGGGCTCATAGGCTACGGCGACGTGCTAGATCGGATGAGGGAGCACGACCGGAAGTTCAACGAGATACTGGAGGAGCTCAGGGCCCACAGGCGCCTGCTGGAAGGACACGAGAGGAGGTTCGAGGGCATAGAGGCCAGGCTGGCGGAGCACGACAGGAAGTTCAACGAGATACTGGCCCAGATCGCCGAGATCAGGGAGAGACAGGCGGAGCACGACAGGAAGTTCAACGAGATACTGGAGCGGATGGAGGGTCTGGAGAGGGAGTTGGAGAGGGTACGGATGAGGGTGGAGGTCACCATTGGGAGCATGGGCAGGAGGTGGGGCAGGGACCTGGAGAGGACCACGCTTGAGATATTCAGGGAGGCGCTGGAGAGGGAGGGGATAGAGCCGGGGAGGGTCGAGAGGTTCGTCAGGGTGGACGAGGACGGCTCGGTGACCGGGGTCAAGGGCAGGAGGGTCGAGGCCGACATCGTCGTGAGGGACGGCAGGCTCTACATCCTCGAGGTCAAGTCCCACGCCAGCCTGGACGACGTGGAGTGGTTCCACCAGGTGTCACTCTGGGTCGAGAGGTTCATGGGGAGGAAGGCCGACAGGCTCATCCTGGTCGCCGTCAACGTGGACGACGACGCCCTGGAGAGGGCCCGAGAGCTCGGCATGGGGGTGATCTTCGGGAACGTGATCAGGCTGACCGACTGACCCCAAGCCTCCGCGCCTGGGCCCGCGCGCGAACGCCGCGTCCGCTACGGCTGGGCATACGGGGTGGGACGACCTCGAGCTCGCCCTCCGGGCCCTCAGTCACGCGTCCCGCCACGCCCGCGGCGCGCTCGGCCCGCCGTCCCAGGCCGCGCGGATCCCGCAAGCCTTAATTCCGTAGGGCGTCGGGCACCTCGGACGGTGGAGTTGGGTAAGAGGAGGGTGAGGCTCAGCGACGAGGGCCGCGCCCTGATAATGTGGTGGCACCTGCTCAGAGGGATGCTCGTCAGGTCGGGCTCGAGCAAGCTCTACCACTTCTCAAAGGCCGCCTACCACGCTCAGAAGCTGGTGAGGAAGAGGATGAAGGCCGACGAGGCTGAGAGGCTCGGCCTCACCAAATCAGAGTACGTCATGCTCCTCACCATGGCCAAGGGGAGCGAGTTCACCGTGAGGGAGCTGGCCGAGGCCACCGGCCTGAGCGAGAGCACCGTGAGGAAGAACCTCAAGACCTTCGTCAGGGCCGGAGTGGCCGAGGAGGACGCCTCCCAGA
>JAOZFH010000023.1 GCA_027491415.1 Thermoproteota archaeon
GGAGGCCTTTCAACCCTGCCGCAAGGAGCGGCCAATCTGCTTCCCGCTAACTTGACATCTTTAGGGCCGGAGATGTTAGCTTTCAACCCTGCCGCAAGGAGCGGCCAATCTGCTTCATACTGCTGGCCCTAGCGTGTGGGGTGGGCATAAAGCTTTCAACCCTGCCGCAAGGAGCGGCCAATCTGCTTCCCCGGGAGTTTCTTGGAGGGAGGCGGTGATATGGCCACTTTCAACCCTGCCGCAAGGAGCGGCCAATCTGCTTCCTGACCCCCTACGGGAGGACGTGGGCCAAGTGGGACTTTCAACCCTGCCGCAAGGAGCGGCCAATCTGCTTCCTGAACTGCGAGCGGTGCTCAAAGGAGAGGAGGGAGGCTGACTTTCAACCCTGCCGCAAGGAGCGGCCAATCTGCTTCGAGGGTCGCCCGACTCTTCGAGTTCGAGCTGAGCGTCCTCTTTCAACCCTGCCGCAAGGAGCGGCCAATCTGCTTCGTTATGCACAGCAACTACATTTCGCACTCGGGCATGACCTTCTTTCAACCCTGCCGCAAGGAGCGGCCAATCTGCTTCTTGATGGTCTTCCACTCAGGCTTACCTTGGGGCAGGGCTTTCAACCCTGCCGCAAGGAGCGGCCAATCTGCTTCGGTCGACTACGTCGAGTCGCCCCAGATACCGGTTCAGGCTTTCAACCCTGCCGCAAGGAGCGGCCAATCTGCTTCCGGCGTCCTTCTATCCACTCTGCTTAAAGACCCTCCGCCAGGTCCGCCCGTTTACGGGCGGGTTCCCTACATCCGACTTCTGCGCGCCCCTTTATAAAGATGTAAGGAGCGGACTACGTGGTCTCTGAGTGAATCCAGTCTCCCACATCGGCCTACAGGACTAGACAGGGTAGCCGCATCGTCGGTTCAAACACTCAGCGCGTCTGCAATCCCATCATTCGCCCCCTCACCCTCTCGGTAACACCGGATTGGGCGGAGTCCTGTACCCGGCACTCCAACTATCCCATAGAAGTCTTTGAACCACTTGAGAGATATGTACATGCTGTGCACAGCCAAGCCCACTCGTCAGATTTCGCATCTTACGCTGGCGAGGAGCGAGACTTGATCCTACATCTACCGACCCTCCGGGCGTTTCGTCGTGAAAGCAAAATTTCACGACTCACAGGGGAGGAGGGAGATCAACCAGTTTAGACGCGTTTTGAACCCTCTAAGCTGAATTTGACCCTTCTACAGTGCCAGTTTGCATCAAAACTGACCCAGAGCTGGCATCGGGTCTCCCGCAGCGCTTCCCGAGTGAGTCCCATTCACTGAGCCCTGTGATATCCCACAAATTCCCTGAGTACTGATGGGAAATCTTATACCTGCCACTTTCCCACAACCCCGATGGCAGAGGAGGCCACGATCGACGACAGGGGAAGGGTGCTGATCCCGGCCGAGGTCAGGAAGAGGCTGAGGCTCATGCCCGGCCAGAGGCTGAGGCTCGAGGTGTCGGGTGTCAGCGTTGTGCTCACCCCCGTTGTACCGAAGCCGAAGAGGGTTAGGGCAAACAGGCGGTGGGGGTCCGAGGCCTTCTTGGACGCGGGGGAGGCCACCTTTGGAGAGGAAGGTCTGGGACGTTAACGTGCTGGCCATCTATCTGGTCGAGGATCACCCCGGCAACCCCCACGTGTCCAGGGCCGTGGAGGAGGGGCTGGCCGGCGCGTACACGCCCGTCGTACTGGGGTCCCTCCCCCTCAGGGTCTACCGGGTGCTCACTTCTAAGTGGGGGATAGGGCGGGCGGAGGCCGCAGAGGCCGTGGCAGACTTCCTCAGAAAGTACGACGCCCCCGAGTACGTTGGCCTGAGGCGAGAGTCGATAGAGAGGGCGTTCGAACTGGCGGACGAGCTCGACCACGACGTATACGACTGCGCATACCTCGCCCTGGCCCTGCAGGAGGGGGCCTCGGCCATAGTCACCACGGACACGGACTTCGAGCACCTCGCCCCGGCGGTCGGGCTGAGGTACGAGAACCCGGTTCCGCCCGAGGTCTTGAGGAGGTTCACGGCCTTCGGCCGGTGAGTCGGGACAGGCATCCGGACCCTCCTCCCCCGTCTTTATGGAGTCGCCTCTCCCCCCTCGGTTCCCTGATACTTCTCCTTTATCTGACGTGGCGGGGCAGGAGGAAGGTGGGAGGCGAAGGCCGTGGGTAAGAGGAAGATTTCCCTCTTTGACCTGTTCCTCTGGGGTCTCTACGCGATCGCGTGGATTATAGTCCTAGGGACTGGGTGGCTGCACGCCGCGTTTCCAGTGGAACGGGTTCCGCCTACCTCCACATCCTTTTCCCTCACGCTGGCTCTCGCTCTGGTCGCAGCAGGAGTTGGGGGAGCCTTAGGGTCTTGGCTGAGGGTGGGTCGCCTGAAGGCCACGGCCCTCCTGCTTACTCTCCTAGTGATAGGAAGTGGAGCCTACGCGATGATTGCTTCCCCCGCTCCGCGGCTATTCGTTCTCCACGAGGCAGGCGGAGTGAACGGGATTCTGGAGGAAGGCATCCACACGCTGAGTGGCGGGAAACTCGCGGTGTTGTACGCCGCCGAGCCAGAGACAGATGCCTATGTGGCGTTTGACTGGGGCGAATCTCCCTCGTGCGACTTCCCCCAGATGAAGAGCAACTTGGCTGGAATTCCGCAGAACTGGACTGTCGGAGAGATAGCGTTGACCGAAATACACTCCCAAGTCCGCTTTTGTGCCAGCGTCGAGGATCGGTTTCTCAAAGAGAGGTACGAGGTTCGCGGCACCATTTACCCGCTAAATGAATCCTGGAGGATCAGCCTCTGATACAGCTGGGAAGATACCGAGGCATCCTTTGCCGTGTGGTTAGCGACGGCCTCCGTGGTGGCCAGTACCATCCTAGGATATCTAGTTGAGAGGAGGTTGAAGAGTTGAAGAAGTGAGGCTCTAGGCCATGATCACTCTGGTCCCAGCCCGCGCGTTCCTAACGCATTAGTAACGCAGGCCCAGACCGCGATAGTTTCACCCGAGCAGGTCTAGGTAGAAGCGACTCTGACAGCGCGAAGCTCATTATCGATGTTCAGCCTCCCGTCTAAGAGACAGCCAAAAGCCCTTGTCCCGCCTCTCTCACGACTCTACGTTGGAGCGAACGTCCGCTCAGCCTGTAGTCCACTCCTCATCTTGACCGGCTTATGACATCACCGACCGTCCCACGGGCCGAGCATCTCGGGATATCTTTCACCCACTTGGTGGAGGGTGAGAAAAAGGGATGTTAGAGGTCGGCGCTCACTCCCCGCCCTCGTAGAGGGCCTTGAACTCCTCGTACGCCTTCTTGACCTCCTCGACAGAGGCCTCGTCCTCTAGCGTGGTGAGGTCCCCGACCTCCTCTCCAGAGACCACGGCCCTCAGGACCCTCCTCATGATCTTCCCGCTCCTGGTCTTTGGGAGCCTCTGGACGAAGTGGACCTCGCTTGGCACGTACAAGGGGCTGATCTCCCCGCGTATGAACTCTCTGATGGAGTCTCTCAGCTCGGGGCCGGGAGAGAACCCCTCCCTCAGGACCACGAAGGCCACTGGCGTCTCCCCCTTGACGGGGTGCGGCTTCCCCACCACAGCGGCCTCGGCCACCGCCTCGTGGGACACGAGAGCGCTCTCGAGCTCCATAGTGCCGATCCTGTGCCCCGAAACCTTGAGCACCTCGTCGGCCCTGCCCAGCAGCCAGAAGTATCCGTCCTCGTCTCTCATGGCGTAGTCTCCCGTGTAGTACCACCCGGGGAACTTGGACCAGTAGACCTCCCTGTACCTTACGGGGTCCCTGTACACCCCGAGGAGCATGGAGGGCCACGGTCTCTTGATCACCAGGTACCCCCTCACGCCCGGGGGGACGGGATTCCCGCCCTCGTCCACCACGTCGGCCTCGACCCCGGGGAGGGGAAGCGTGGCCGACCCGGGCTTCAGCGGCACCAGGGATATCCCGGGGCAGGGGGCGATCATGTTGGCCCCCGTCTCGGTCTGCCACCAGGTGTCCACTATCGGGCACCTCTCGCCCCCTATAACCCTGTAGTACCACCTCCACGCCTCGGGGTTGATGGGCTCGCCCACGGTCCCCAGAAGCCTCAGGGAGCTGAGGTCGTGCCTCTTCGGCCACTCCTCCCCGTACCTCATGAACATCCTTATCGCGGTAGGCGAGGTGTAGAGCACCGTCACCCCCTGCCTCTCGACGATGGACCACCACCTGTCCGGCGAAGGGTAGTCCGGGGCGCCCTCGTACATCACGGTTGTGGCCCCGGTGACGAGTGGCCCGTAGACGATGTAGCTGTGCCCGGTTATCCACCCGACGTCCGCGGCCGTCCAGAAGATGTCCTCGTCTCTAACGTCGAACACCCACCTCATGGTGGACTCCACTCCCACCAGGTAACCGCCGGTGCCGTGGACAATCCCCTTGGGCTTGCCCGTCGTGCCGGAGGTGTAGAGGATGAACAGCGGGTGGGTGCTCTCGACGGGCTCGGGCTCGACGTAGTCGCGGGCCCCCTCCATCAGGTCGTGCCACCAGTAGTCCCTGCCCTCCTGCATCGACACCTCTGAGCCGGTCCTCCTGACGACCACGACAGTCTCTATGGACGGGGCCCTGTCGACGGCCTCGTCCGCGATCCTCTTCAGCGGCACGACCTTTCCCCTCCTGTACCCGCCGTCGGCCGTGACCAGGACCTTGGCCCTTGAGTCGTTGATCCTGTCGGCGAGGGCCGTCGAGCTGAAGCCCGAGAAGACCACCGTGTGCACGGCGCCGATCCTGGCGCACGCCAGCATCGCCACAGGCAGCTCGGGGATCATGGGGAGGTAGATTGCCACCCTGTCGCCCTTCCTGACTCCCAGGTCCTTCAGCACGGAGGCGAACCTGTTGACCTCCCTGTATAGCCTGTAGTAGGTTATCACCTTCTCGTCGCCGGGCTCCCCCTCCCAGATTATCGCGGCCTTGTTCTTCCTCCATGTGGCCACGTGCCTGTCGAGCGCGTTGTGGCTGGCGTTGATCCTCCCGCCGACGAACCACCTGGCGTACGGTGGATCCCACTCCAGCACCCTGTCCCAGGTCTTGAACCAGTCGAGCCTCTTGGCCTGCTCCGCCCAGAAGCCCTCTGGGTCTCTCATGGACCTCTCGTACACCTCCTCATATCTCCTGGGCCAGATTCTCGACTCGGTCGGGAGCGGTCCCTCCACCGCGCGTCACCCCCGGTCTCGGCAACTCGAGTTCTCGGATAGATCGCGTCGATCGGTCTGGCTGGCAGCCTAACCGCTCAGCCTGGAGCGCTGATCGTCCGGAGCGATCGAGGGAAACCGAAGAAGGTTGCTGGACGCGAATTCAAGAATTATATAAATATTACTATAAACAGCTTTTCCAAAAAATCTCGCGGAGGCGCCCCGCTCGGCTTTGGGAGACGAGCACCCCCCGCGCCTCGCCCAGGGCGTTGGAGTTGATCTTTGAGAGCGCCGGTTCCCGCGAACCACACCTCCATGGGCAACTCTCAATTGAGACAGGGGACTCACTGCTCACTCGATCAGTATCAGGCCGTAAGCGGCCCTCTCAGAGAAGTCGAACTCGAGCAGCGAGTCGAGCTCCAGCCCAACGGCACAGGTAGCCGGCCTGATCAGGTGGGGGGTCGGGCACTCACCCCCACCCCTCCCTCCGCGGCGGGACACGGATCGCAGAGCCTGCAGGGCCCCGGAAACAGGGCGAAGGCGTAGAGCTTTCCGCTGAGGGTGAACTCACGCTCCCTCTCGAGCAGCCACCTCTGGGCCTCGGCCTCAAATCTCTCCCTGGGCTCTCCTCCCTCCGGCTCGAACCTCACCACCAGGGCCCGACTGAAGTGGGAGGCCCACTCCCTCGCCTCCCTCCAGCCAGGAGAGGCGGGAGGGCAGGACGGGGATCTCCCGCGGAGTTCACACGCCAGGCACTTCCAGACCGGCCTGGGCGTGAACCTCAGGCCCCGGGCCTCGACCTCCCTCGCCCAGGCGACCCGCAACCGACACATCACCACTCGACCCCGGGGCGTCCGCCTATATTCACCACCCACCGCGGCCGCCCGTGGACCAAGTCGCGCTCGGATTCCTCGGAAGCCTGGCGGCCGGGCTGATGACGGCGCTAGGCGCGCTCCCCGCCCTCCTGCTGCACGGAGAGGTGCCAAACAGGGTGATGGACGTGCTCTACGGCCTGGCGGCCGGGGTTATGCTTGCGGCCAGCGCGTTCAGCCTACTCGTGCCCGCTCTGGAGGCCGGCTCCGTCCAAGAGGTCACCGCGGGGTTCGTCCTCGGCGGCGCGCTGATCGAGGCCGGAGACAGGCTGATACCCCACGTCCACCCCGTGTACGGTGAGGAGGGTCCCCCGTCCAGGCTCCGGAGGGTCTGGCTCCTCGTTCTGGCGATGACGATCCACAACTTCCCGGAGGGCATGGCGGTGGGCGTGGCCTTCGGCTCGGGGGAGCTGGGTAGGGCTACGGCGCTGGCGACGGCCATAGGCATACAGAACGTGCCTGAGGGGCTGGCCGTCTCCGCTCCGCTGGTCAGAGAGGGCTATGGGGGCCTGAGGGCCACGGTGTACGGGGCGCTGACGGGGCTGGTGGAGCCGGTGGGCGGGCTCATCGGGGCCTTAGCCGTCACCCGCGCGTCTGCCGTGCTGCCGATGGCGATGGGGCTCGCGGCAGGAGCCATGATATTCGTCGTGAGCGACGAGATGATACCGGAGAGCCACAGGAAGGGGCACGAGAGGTGGGCCACCGCCGGCGTGATACTGGGCTTCGCCCTCATGATGTTCTTGGACAGCGCATTCGGCTGACGGTCGGAAAGAGGACCTGACCCCGCCAGCCACGCCTCTCCGCCCGCCCACATGTCCCGCGCAGGCCGCCTCTCACCAGACTCTCAAAGAGCCTCCGGGCAGATGCCCAATGACCTCGCCCTAGCCCAGAGAGCGGGGGTCTATCCTAGACACGCTCGGCACCGTATCGTAGGCCTCATCCACCGAGATTATCTTCCCGTCGAAGAGGATCGCCGAGGCGCAGTGGAGAGAGTCGAAGTACGTGAGCCCGTGCCTCTCCCTCAGCTCCGAGGCGAGGGCGACGGTCTCAGTCGTCAGCGGCTGCTCCCCCAGGTTCCTGATCCTCGTAAAAGCCCTCAGATCCCCTCTGACCTCGGCCTCGGCCACGCCCCTTGACCTGAGGAGGAGCTCGTACTCCAGCAAGGCGGACACCGCGATCCTGACGCTCCTGAGCCGCCCCTCTCTCACGGCCCGAAAGAGCCTGTCCGCCCCCTCGTGAAGGGGGTCTGAGGAGTTAACCAGGGCTATCATCATGTCCAGCTCCACCACCGGCAATGGCTTCCCCCTCCAGCAGCCTGTCCGCCTCTCCCTCCAGCCTCTCGTAGGTCAGCTCCGGATTTCTGTACTTCCCCCTCAGCCTCTCGTACGGGTCCCTCTCCACCCTGACGACAATCTCCCCGCCCTTCTTCACCTCCCAGAGCAGGAGGTCCCCCTCCTCAATGCCGACCGCCCTACGGACGGCGGAGGGTACGGTCGTCAGCCCCTTCCTGCTGACCCTGCTCACAGCCACGGTCATCATAGTTACCAGTCTGTCTCTGTCTTAGAAATAATAGATTACTATGAAGGATTTGACTCTAAGACATACGCAGGGGGCGGGCAACCCCTCGCGTCCGTCCCCGGGTGCCCCACGCAGGAATGCGAGGAGCCCACCTGTCCGCGGTAGGGTGTCTCTCCTGGTGGACGCTATCAGATCGCCTGATCGGGCCGGTCAGAGGGTGCGCTCCTCCCTCAAGACGTTCCCCCTCGGGTGGTAGCCCTTGTCCTCCCAGAACCCACCCGGGTAGCCCCTGGCGAACTCCACCCTCGTCAGCCACTTGGCGCTCTTCCAGGCGTACAGGTGCGGGATGATCGGCCTCGCCGGGAACCCCATCTCCTCCGGGAGGGGCCTGCCGTTCACCTCGAGGGCCACGATGGCGTCCTCGACCAGCGCGTCCTCCAGGGGGACGGACGTGTCGTACCCGTCCAGGCTCACGAACCTGACCCAGCGGGCCTCGGGCCTCACGCCAGCCATCTCGGCCAGCCTCGCGATCCTGACGCCCCTCCACCTGACCTCCCTAACGCTCCACCCGGTGACGCAGTGAAAGTCCCTGACGATCTCCACCTGCTCGAGGGACCTGAGCTCCCTGTAGCTGAGTGACAGCTCTCTCTCCACAAGCCCCGTCACGGTCAGCCTCCACTCCTCCAGGTTCACGCTGGGCCTCCCGAGCGCCGAGTACTCGATGAAGTCGCCGACCCACCTCTGCCCGGGCGGAAGTTCCGGCACGCGCCGCTCACTCCCTCGAGCCTAATATCCTAATTCCATCAACACCCGACCCTCCACCCTCGATGGGGTCAAGGGGAGACCTCCCTCTCGGTGGAGGGGTCCACGGTCACGTACCTGTCGCTCCCCAGGTAGAGGGTGGGCCTCACCCTGCCCAGGTCGACCGTCGCGTCCTCTCGAAGGGAGTCGGAGGCCAGGAGGGATCTCACCTCCCCCACGAACCACGTGTGATCTCCCCATACCCTGGAGTCCACCACTCGGCACTCGAGGGCGACGTAGGCCTCGTCGAGTATCGGCACCCCGAGTTCGGGGCCCCCGAACACCCCGATCCCGGCGGCCCTGAGCTTGTCCCACCTCTCCCTCAGCGACACCCTGCCGACGAAGTGTACCTTTTGGACCAGCTCGAAGGGCAGGAAGTTCACTCCGAACACGCCCGTGCTCCTCACGTTGTCGTGGGTGGCCCTCTTGGGGCTGATTGAGACCCCGTAGAGGGGAGGCCTGTGGGAGATGGGAGAGTGCCAGGTGGCCGCCATGGCGTTGGGCTCACCTTCGGGGGACAGGGAGGTTATGACCGCCGTCATCCTGGGGTTCACGGCGGCGAAGAACCTGCTCACGTCGACCCTCCGCATCACCATGGTTATCCTCGGGCCGGACATAAATCCAGCTGGTTAGGAGTCGGCGAGGGCCCCGCCCCTTCAACCTCCCTTTAAAAGGAGGGACGCGCGGGGCCGCCCCGTGATGGATCAGCGCAGGACGCCCCTGGTCGACTTCCTGAACGAGGAGGTCCAGACTTACTACAGGTGGTGCACCCCCTCGGTCCTCCTCGACGCCCCGCGCGTGGGGGACGTCTACGCCACGGACGTGAGCGCCTCCCTGTCGGTGAGGGGGACGCTGGCAGACAACTCCGGAATATTCGAGGAGGCTCACAGGCTTGCCGCGGAGGCCTACGGGGCGGATCACACCCTGTTCAGCGTTCACGGCTCCACGGGCAGCGTGTACGTCGTCCTGAGGTACCTGAGCCTTATGTACGGTACGCCGCTGATCTTGGCGAGCAGGAACATACACATCAGCGTCCAGAACGCCTGCGAGGATTTTGGGGTGAGGTACAGGTTCATCAGGAGTCACTACGACCCTGAGTTCGACGCCTTCGTCCCGCCGAAGCCGGAGGAGGTCGTGGAGGCCCTCGAGAGGTATCCGGAGGCCAACGCGGTGCTCCTCTCCAACCCCACGTACGAGGGCCTGTCCTGCCGCCTGAGGGAGACGGTGGAGGCGATCAGGGGAGTCAGCGAGGACGTCCTCGTAATAGTCGACGAGGCCTGGGGGGCGCACTTCAGGTTCAGCGACAGGCTCCCGGAGACCGCGATGGATTCGGGGGCGGACATCAGCATCCAGAGCACCCACAAGCAGGGCGGATCGCTCCAGCAGACCGGCATGATACACTGGAGGGACGAGCGGGTCGACTACGACGTCATGTGGGAGGCCTACCGGGGCTACGTCACCACGAGCCCCTCTTACCACCTGATGGCCTCGCTGGACGCCGCCAGGGCCCACATGGTGGAGAGGGGGGGCGAGGAGATCGACAGGCTGATACGCCTCTCCGAGAGGTTCAGGGGGATGCTGAGGGAGAGGCTGCCGAGGCTGGGCGTCCTCGACTCCTACTACCTCGAGAGGTGGGCTGAGCACGTCGGGGGGATCGACCTGACCAAGACCCTCCTCTCCCTCACCTCCTACCGAGTTACGGGGTTCTGGCTGGACGAGGAGCTGCAGAGGAGGTTCAGGGTCGTCCCCGAGACAGCCAACTACAACTCGCTCTTGTTCATAGCCACGTTTCAGCTGCCCGAGGACGCCGTGGAGGTTACCGTGGACGCCCTCGAGAGCCTGCTCACCGGGGCCGAGGCCCCTGGCGGGAAGAGGCTCCTGAACCCGCCCCTCATGGACAGGCCCCCGAAGATAGAGCCCTACCTTCTGAGGAGGATGCCGAAGAAGCTGATCACTCAGAAGATACCGATCGACCTGGCGGTCGGAATGATCTCGGCGGAGACCGTAGTCACCTACCCCCCCGGCGTGCCCATACTCATCAAGGGACACAGGATCGAGAGGGAGGCGGTCGAGTACCTGAAGGCGGTGAGGGACGCTGGCGGGCTGCTGATAGCCAGGGACCCCACCCTCAGGGAGGTGGAGGTCCTCAAGTTCCCCTGATCTTAGCCTAGGCCGGGAGATCAAAGGCTCGGGCGCCAGCTGAGCCTCAGCAGGAGCGCGTTGGCCACCACTATGATGGAGCTGGCCGACATCACGAGGGCAGAGATCTCCGGCGGTATCAGTATCCCGTACCGGCCGTAGAGGGCTCCGGCCGCCAGGGGAATTGCCACGGCGTTGTAGCCGGTAGCCCAGAACAGGTTCTGGACCATCTTGGAGTAGGCCGCCTGGGAGAGCTCGAAGAGTCTGACCACGTCCAGAGGGTCGCTCCTAACCAGCACCACATCCGCGGACTCCATGGCGACGTTCGTGCCCGCTCCTATGGCCACGCCCACGTCGGCCCTGGCCAGCGCGGGCGCGTCGTTTATGCCGTCGCCCACCATCACGACGACCTCTCCGGCCTCCTGGAGCCGGGCTATCGCTCTCTCCTTGTCCTCTGGCATGACCTCCGCCACGAACCTCTCTATGCCAAGCTCTTGGGCTATGGCCTCGGCCGTGGCCTCGTTGTCGCCCGTGAGCATCACCACCGAGAGGCCCATCCTCAGGAGCCTCTGGACGGCCTTCCTCGCTTCTGGCCTTGGCGTGTCCGCGACGGATATCACGCCGAGGAGCCTTCCCTCCGAGGCCACGCAGGTTACGGTCCTGCCCCTGGACGCCTCCTCAGCTATGGTGTCCTCCAGCTCGGAGACGTCGACCCCGGACTCCCTCACGAACCCGACGCTGCCGACGAGGATCTCCCTGCCGTCCACCGTTGCCACTGCCCCCCTTCCCGGCACGGCCCTGAACCCGTCGGCTGGCCTGGGTGAGCCGCCCGCCGCTTCCACTATCGCCTTGGCTATCGGGTGCTCGGAGCTGGCCTCCACGGAGGCCGCGAGGGCCAGGAGCTCGTCCTCCCCAACCCCGCGGGCGGGCCTGACGGACACCACCCGGGGCCTGCCCTCTGTCAGGGTCCCGGTCTTGTCGAACACCACGGTGGTGGCCGTCCTAAGCCGCTCGAAGACCCCGGCGTCCTTCACGAGGATGCCCATCCTGGCAGCTAGGCCGGTCGCGAGCGTGGTCACGACGGGCATCGCCAGGCCCAGCGCGTGGGGGCACGTGATCACCATGACCGAGATCGCCAGGGACAGGGCGAACACTCCTCCCGCGTCCTGCGCGAGCGCCCAGTACGAGTAGGTCGCCAGGGCCGCCACCACGGCTATTATCGTCAGGTAGTGGGCAGCCCTGTCCGCGAGCCTCTGGAGACTGGGCTTGCTCTCCTCGGCCTCCCTCACGAGCCTCACGATCTGGGCGAACGCCGTGTCCTCCCCGACCCTAACCGCCCTCACCTTCACGGCCCCGTGGGCGTTTATGGTCCCGGCGGCGACCTCGTCGCCCCGGCCCTTCCTGACCGGCCTGGACTCGCCGGTGAGCATGCTCTCGTCCGCGTAGGTCTCCCCCTCGACGACGACGCCGTCCACCGGGAAGGACTCCCCGGGCCTGACCAGCACTATATCTCCGACCCTGACCTCCTCCGCCGGGATCTCTAAGATCCCCCCGTCCCTCACCACCCTGGCGGTGACGGGCGTAATCTCCATCAGGGCGTCCAGGGCAGTCCTGGTGCGCCTGAACGCCTTCATCTCCATCCAGTGCCCGAACAGCAGGAAGACCGTGAGCGTGGTGACGGCCTCAAAAAAATCGTCCCCCCCGAAGACGAACGTGGCCCCGACGCTGTAGACGTACCCGGAGAGGAGGGCCAGGCTCACGAGCACGTTCATCCCTAGCAGGCCCCTCTTCAGGGTGGAGTAGGCCCCCCTGAGGAACGGCCATCCGCCGTAGAAGACGACCACCGTCGCCAGCGCGAAGATCAGATACCCCATCCCCGGGATCTCGGGGAGCCTCAGCCCCAGAAGGCGGGCGACCCTAGAGTACAGGAAGACTGGAGTGGTTAGCACTAGGGAGACGAGGAACCTTTTCCTCATGTCGCGCTCCATGGCCCCGTGGTCGTGTCCGGCGTGCGCACTCCGCCTAGAGGAGATCCTCGCTGCGTGAGTCCCTCCGTGGCTGTGGCTCACGGGGCCGGCGTGACCCCCTTCGGACGAACCTTCCGCCATAACCATCATATCATGAGTTAATACATCAAATATAAACATATACGCCGGACCGCAGACCTGATGATGAGACGAACGCAGTGGAAGCACACGAAAGTCCCGCCATCGTGGACGTGAACGCGGGAGGCTGGGATTCTCGAATTGTCGGACATCCTGCCATCTGTTAATGTTTAAATACAATATATCTGGAATAGACTTAGATGAGCGATATGAGCTCGAGGGTGGCAGGCGCGGCCTTGCTGGTAGGGGCCGCCGTCGGATTGACCGCGCTCTACTGGACAATGCCGCTTGTGTCCTACAGGGGGTCTACGACACGCTGGTACCCCCCGCTCCACTGGACCGGCGGACCCGCCTATTCCCCCATGGTCGGTTCAGGCCCGGCGATGGGACACGGGTGGTCGAGGCCGGGCGGGCCCCCCGCAAGAGCCTACGTGAATCGGCCCACGACTGAGATGGACGACGCCGTCAGAGCGTTTGAGGAGTACGTCTCAACCTATCTGGGGGACGGTTACGCCCTGCGGGAAGTGATGGAGTTTCAGAACAACTTCTACGCGGTCGTCGTGGAGAGAGACACAGGCATGGGAGCGCTCGAGCTCCTCCTGTGGAAGGATGGCGGGAGGATAGCCCCAGAGCCCGGGCCGAACATGATGTGGAACCTGAAGTACGGCATGCGCCCCGCGTACGCCAGGGAATACTCGGCTAGCGTGGGCCCCGAGCGGGCGTCGGAGATCGCCGTGGGCGCCTTAGGGGAGGCGTTCCCGGGAGTCGAAGTTGAAGTTGGGGAGCCGATACCGTTCTACGGGTACTACACGATGGACTACAAGCTGGACGGGGAGATGTACGGGATGCTGAGCGTGAACTCCCTAACGGGGGAGGCCTGGTTCCACACCTGGCACGGCGGCTTCGTGCGGGAGGTCGAGCTGGGTCCCGGGGAGGGTGAGCACTGATGTGCCCGTGCTGGATTTGGGGATCAGGCGGAGGCTGGATGTTGGGCCCCGGTTGGCTCGTGTGGTGGCTGCCCGGTCTCCTCATAGGTCTCGGCGTACTCGGGGGGATCCTGCTCCTCCTCGGCGGATCCCGTCGGCGGGCGGAGCGCGAAGTGTCTTAAATTGACATTGGGTATCTAGGTGGATGGACGAGGGGTTCAGGCCCAGGGGCCTCATAAGGACGCTGATACTCCTATCCCTCTACAGGGGGAAGAGGCACGGCTACGGCATCATGGAGGATGTGGAGAGGATCACCGGAAAGAAGCCCAGCGCCGGGGAGGTCTACCCCTTCCTGCAGAGGCTGGAGAGAGAGGGCTACGTTAGGGTTGAGAGGGACAGGACCGGCAGGAGGAAGCTGTACGAGCTCACCGAGGCGGGTCGCCTCCTGGTGGAGGACACGGTAGAGAGGATGTCTGGCATCATCGAGGCCATAGTGGAGTCCAAGCTGAGCGTCTGCGCAAATTGCGGGGTCAGGATCTACGAGGGAGGCGTGGAGGTGGAGGTTGAGGGGAAGAGGCTGGTGTTCTGCTGCGAGCACTGCGCCGCCAACTACCTGACAAAGAGGGGAATAGTGAAGGCCGTCCTTCGCCCACTGGGAGGGCGGGGCGCCGGGCACGGGCAAGACCACGAGGGGCGCCAGCCCCAGGCCTGACATCGGCCTCCCCAGGATCCCTAATCCTTTTTGCCCGCCGCGGCTGTGGCGTGGTCGATGACCTCTGACGTCAGGAGGCTGCTCGAGGCCCACGGGAGGGCGGAGCGAGAGGTCTACATGGACAACGAGAACTCCGGACGGGTTCCGCCAGAGGTCGTAGAGGCCATGCTGCCGTACTTCAACCAGGTTGGGTACGGCCACCCGTCCATCACCAACAGGCCGGGCTGGGAGGCCTTCGAGGTGGTTCAGGAGACCGCCGAGGTAGTGGCCAGGACCATAGGCGCTGACCCCGAGGACATCCACTTCACCCACAGCGGCACGGAGGCCAACAACCTCGCAATCCTCGGAGTCGCGAGGGCGAACCGCTCGAGGGGGAGGAAGATAGTCGTGTCCGCGGTGGAGCACCTCAGCGTGATACTGCCGGCGGAGTCGCTCGAGGACGCCGGCTTCAAGGTCGTCAGGGCCCCGGTCGACGAGGAGGGGTTCGTAGACCAGGATGTCCTGGCCGAGCTGGTAGACAGGGAGACCGTGCTCGTGTCCGTTCAAACGGTCAACCACGAGATCGGCACCATCCAGAGGGTGAGGGGGCTGTCTGAGGTCGTGAGGGACAAGAACGCAGACGTCATATTCCACACGGACGCGTGCGACGCCTACGGCAGGGTCAGGATTGACGCGGACGCCATGGGCGTCGACATGATAACCCTGAGCTCCCACAAGATACTCGGTCCCAAGGGCGTGGGCGTCCTGTACGTGGCGGACGGGGTGAAGGTTGAGCCTGTCCTGAGGGGCGCCCTGAGCTCCCAGCCCCTCTGGCCCGGAGTGGAGAACGTCCCGGCCATGGCGGGGTTCAAGAGGGCGATAGAACTTGCCTTCGAGGACTTTGACGGCGCGAACGAGAGGGTCAGGGCGCTCAGGGACCGCCTCATGGACTCCGTACTCGCGCGGGTGCCCGAAACTCTCCTCAACGGACCTCGGGGGGAGGAGAGGGTCTCCGACAACCTGAACTTGAGCTTCCTGCACGTTGAGGGGGAGGCCCTGACGGTCGAGCTTAGCATACGAGGGGTATACGTGTCCAGCGGGAGCGCGTGCACCAGCCGCATCCTCGAGCCCAGCCACGTCTTGCTGGCTATAGGCAGGAGGTACGAGGAGGCCCACGGGAGCATACTGTTCAGGCTCACCCGGTACCACACTCGTGACGACGTGGACTACGTGGCTAGGCAGGTCCCCGAGGCTGTGGAGAGGCTCAGGCGAATCAGCCCGCTGGGTAAGGGGTAAATACTGCCCGAGATTACTCCCGTTATAGGAGGGTCGAGAATGAGCACGAGGGTTCCGCTGCCGTACACGCCGAAGGTGCTCGAGCTCTTCAGGAATCCGAAGAACCTCGGCAAGATGGAGAATCCAGACACTGTGGCGCAGGCTGGGAGCCCGGCGTGCGGCGACGTCATAAGCCTTTACCTCAGGATAGTGGAGAGAGACGGGGTTGAGGTGATCGAGGACGCTAAGTTCGAGAGCTACGGGTGCGCCGCCAACATAGCGGCTGCCAGCATGCTAACGGAGATGATCAAGGGCAAGACGGTCAGGCAGGCGTGGGAGGTCGGGTGGCAGGAGGTCGCCGAGGCGCTAGGGGGCCTGCCTCCGGTGAAGAGGCACTGCAGCATCCTGGCCGTCGGGGCCCTTAGGAGGGCCATAAGGGCCTACTACGGGAAGAAGGGCCGGAGGCCGGACTGGCTCCCTGAGGGACTCACGATGGCCGAGAAGCAGGCCCTGGAAGAGGAGGAGTTCATAGAGAGGATGTACGGTGGTAGGCTTGAGCGCGGGTGAGGGAGAGCCAGGTCGAGACGGCCGAGGGTGGCTCCCCGCGGAAGAATACTCGGTGGTGGCCGAGCTAGACATCTCCGGGAGGTCGAAGAAGTGCGTCGAGTCCCCTCTGGTCTCCCTCACCAGGGCGATGTCAACCCTCCGATCCGGTGAGGCCATACTGGTGAGGTTCGACCCGGAGAGAACCCCAGCTCGGGCCATTCAGCTGATGGCGACCAAGAGGGGTTTGGGATTCTCTCTTCTGAGCAAGGGAGAGACGCATTCCTGCCTTATCTACTCTCCGCGATGAGGGCCCAGGGGGAGGAAGGCCGTCTCGGAGGAAATCATATTATATGGCCGGCGATGACCGCTCTTTCGGTGTCGGGGAATTGATGGGGTTCATACTGGAGGGGGCCGTGTGGAAGGGTACGGCCATATTCGGCAGCATAGGGCCGACCGAGATCATACTCTTGCTCATACTGGCCCTGATACTCCTTGGGCCAAGCAAGCTGCCTGAGCTTGCCAGGAGCCTCGGCCAGGCCATCAACGAGTTCAAGAAGGCCACCTCTCAGGCCATGGAGACCACCCCGGCGACTTCCGCTCCGGCCCAGGTACAGGAGGTTGCCCCTGCCAGGCGTGAGAAGAGCGTCAGGGAACTCGCCAGGGAGCTTGGCATCGACACCACCGGCAAGACCGACGAGGAGATCGAGAAGGAGATCATAGCTCTCGTGAAGAAGGAGTCTTCCGAGTAGAGGTCACAGGAGTCAATGGGCCCCTAAGAAGAAGGGGCCCCGGCCGCCTGATTTTTACCTCCTCCCTCACCGGAGGGAGGGGTGGTTCAGCCTGTTTGACGTTGAGAAGATCAGAGAGGACTTCCCAATTCTCACTAGGATCGTGTCGGGCAGGAGGCTAATCTACTTTGACAACGCGGCGACTACCCAGAAGCCCCGCCAGGTCATCGAGGCCGTGAGGAGGTTCTACGAGGAGCACAACGCCAACGTTCACAGGGGGCTCCACACGCTCAGTCAGGAGGCCTCCGAACTCTACGAGGAGGCCCACGAGATCCTTGCGAAGTTCATAGGGGCTTCCGGGATGGAGGAGGTCGCCTTCCTGGCGGGAACGACCGACGCGCTCAACGCCGTCGCCGACGGATGGGCGTGTAGAAACCTGGGTCCAGACGACAGAATAGTGACCACCGTGCTTGAGCACCACAGCAACATGCTCCCTTGGAGGAGGGCGGCCCAGAGGACCGGCGCCGAGCTCGTCTACGTCGACGTCACGGAAGACGGGCTGCTCAGGTGGGACCAGCTCGAGAACGCGATCAACGAGAGGACCCGGCTTGTCGCGATAACCGGGATGTCCAACGTGACGGGCCAGATCGTGGACGTGGCCGAGGTGGCCAAGCTGGCCCACGAGGTCGACGCAGTCTTGGTGGTGGACGGGGCCCAGGCGGTGCCCCACATGCCCGTGAATGTCCGCCAGGCCGGGATAGATTTCCTGGCTTTCTCTGGGCACAAGATGCTTGGTCCCACTTGGATAGGAGTCCTCTACGGTAGGAGGGACCTCCTGGAGCGCATGGCCCCTCCGAGGGTCGGCGGAGGAATGATCAGGGATGTCACGCTTGACGAGGCCGAGTGGGCCGACCTACCCTGGAGGCTCGAAGCGGGCACGCCCCACATCGCCGGCGCCGCGGGGTTCGCCGAGGCGGCGAAGTACCTCATGGACCTCGGGATGGAGGCGGTCAGGGAGCACGAGAAGAGGCTCACGGAGCTTGCGCTGAGGCTCATTGAGGACAGTCTCCCCGAGGAGGTCGAGATCTACGGGCCGAGGGATGTGGAGGAGAGGGGGGGAATAGTGACCTTCAACGTCAGGGGCCTAGATCCCCACATGACGGCCTCTCTTCTTGACGCCTTCGGGATAGCGGTCAGGTCGGGGCTGCACTGCGCCCACCCGCTGCACCGGAGGATCGGCGCGGCGGAGGGCACCGTGAGGGCGAGCTTCTACGTGTACAACACGGAGGAGGAGGTAAGGACGTTCGTGGACGCATTGGTCGAGATAGCCGAAACGGCGAAGTGACGACCGAATTCCCCGAGGATCCGCCCGCGGTGGACTCCCCAGAAGCGTGGTGACGTGAAATCACTAGCCCCCATATGGGCATAAGGGCAAAACTATCACCAACTTCCTCTCACAAGCGGTCGCTCGGACCTGAAGTGGCGGATCAATCCATAAAATGGTCCGATGTTTTCTCCTAAGCCTGAGGCGGACATATGGCGGAGGATCAGCCGACCCCGGAACGCCCCCAGGTTGACAGGGTCATCAAGAGGGATGGCAGGGAAGTCCCGTTTGACGTCCACAGAATTCGACGCGCCATAACCCGGGCGATGCGCGAGGTGAATCAGTACGACGAGAAGAAGCTCAGTCAGGTCGTCGACTACGTGGTCCAAGTCATCAACGAGAGCTACAGCAGGGAGACCCCACCACACGTGGAGGACATCCAGGACATCATAGAGTACTCACTCGTGAAGCACGGCCTCTTCCAGGTGGCCAAGGCGTACATCCTCTACCGCAAGGAGAGGGAAAGGATCAGGAAGGAGAAGATGGCCATCCTAGGGAAGGAGTACGCCGACGAGGTCGACAAGAGGCTCTCCCTCAACGCGATCAGGCTCCTCGCCTCGAGGTACCTGATGAAGGACGAGGAGGGCCGCCTTATCGAGGACCCCAAGGGCATGTTCGTCAGGGTCGCGGCCCTCGTGGTCATCCCCGACTTACTCTACGACCCCAGGGTCTACGACAAGACGGGGGGGCAGCCGGTGCACCCGCGCGAGGACTTCGACCCCGAGGAGTGGGAGGGCAGGGTCTGCCTCGCGGGAATTGGGGGGCCGGAGTTCGCGTGGAACCGCCACCACTTAGAGAGGATGAAGACGCTGTACGACGAGCTGAACTCCCAGGGCAAGATGAGGGTTTCCTGGTCCAGGCTCTGGGACATGATCCTCGCTGGAGAGTTCGACGACCACTACTGGGACTTCCTCGAGTACTACCGGCTCATGGCGGAGCTGAGGTTCCTGCCCAACTCCCCGACCCTGTTCAACGCGGGAACGAGGCTGGGTCAGCTATCGGCCTGCTTCGTCCTAGACATGGAGGACAGCCTCGACTCCATCATGAAGGCCGCCGTGGACGCCTCCAAGATATTCCAGAGCGGAGGCGGGATAGGGATCAACTACTCAAAGCTCAGGCCCGAGGGCGACATAGTCCGCTCGACCAACGGCAGGGCCAGCGGACCCGTCTCCTTCATGAGGATAATCGACGTTATCACCGACGTCGTTAAGCAGGGAGGGCGCAGGAGAGGCGCCAACATGGGGATACTGGAGGTCTGGCACCCCGACATCTGGAAGTTCATCGAGTGCAAGAGCAAGCCCGGCCAGTACGAGAACTTCAACATCTCGGTCATGATTACAGGTGACTTCTGGGAGGCTTACGAGAGGGATGAGCCCTATCCGCTGATCAACCCACGGAACGGCGAGGTCTGGGGGACCGCCAATCCAAGGGAACTCTTCAGGAAGATAGCTGAGCTGGCCTGGAAGACCGGGGACCCGGGGGTCCTGTTCGCCGACAACATTAACAAAAGAAATGTACTGAAATCCGCACTGGGTGAAATAAAATCCACAAACCCCTGCGGTGAGGAGCCTCTATATCCTTATGAGTCCTGCAATCTGGGAAGCATCAACCTCTACGCCTACGTGAGGATAGACGAAGACACCGGCGCCGCCGAGTTCGACTGGGAGGCCTACGCGAGGGACGTCAGGCTGGCCCTTCGCTTCTTGGACAACGTGATAGACGTGAACAAGTTCCCGCTCCCGGAGATAGAGAGGCAGACAAAGCTCACAAGGAAGGTCGGGCTGGGCCTGATGGGCCTGGCCGATGTGCTCTTCGCCCTCGGGATCCCCTACCACAGCGAGGAGGGCTTCGAGTTCATGCGCGTCGTGGCCGAGCACCTCACGTACCACGCCCTCGAGGAGTCGACTCGGCTGGCCTCGGAGAGGGGGACCTTCCCGCTCTATGAGCGCTCAGGATACGCCAGGGGCGAGTTCCCGGTCGAGGGCTACTACCACCCAGAGTGGTGGACGCTCGACTGGTCAAAGCTGGCCCGGGAGATATCCGAGAGAGGAGTCAGAAACGCTGAGGTCACGACCATAGCCCCGACGGGCTCGATCTCAATGATAGCCGACGTCTCCTCCGGGATAGAGCCGCAGTTCGCCCTAGTCTACGAGAAGAGGGTCAGCGTGGGGCAGTTCTTCTACGTCGACAGGGAGTTCGAGCGCCAGCTGAAGAGGCTCGGGCTCTACAGCGAGAGGCTGCTGAAGGAGGTCGCCGACAACGGCGGGTCGGTCCAGGACATCGAGGAGATCCCGGAGGATCTGAGGAAAGTATTCGTGGTGGCCTACGACGTGCCCTGGTGGGACCACGTACGCGCCCAGGCCGAGATAACCAAGTGGGTCTGCGCCGCCGTGAGCAAGACCATCAACATGCCGAACTGGGTCACGGTCGATGACGTGGAGAAGGCCTACCTGTTCGCCCACAGGCTGGGGCTGAAGGGCCTCACCATATACAGGGACGGGTCGAAGGCGGCCCAGGTGCTCGTGACCCCCTCTCAGAGGAGCGGAGAGTACGTCCTGGACGTCTCCAACGAGACCCTAGACATCATGAGGTCCCTCGGCATAGAGCCCCCGCCCCGGCGGAGGGCGCCCCCAGAGCAGGCCCGGGGTCAACAAGCGACGTCAGCCGTGTTCAGGCCGCCTCCCAGGCCCAGCTCGAACCACTTCGAGGTCTGCCCAGAATGCGGGAGCAAGAGGCTGGTGCACCGCGAGGACTGCGTCACCTGCCTGGACTGCGGCTGGTCCGCCTGCGTGGTGACCTGAGACTGGGCGGTGTCCGCCTTGAGGAGGCGAGAAGGTTCGAGGAGGGGGGCGAGGTCCGGCGCCTTAGGTCTGGTCCACGTGTACACGGGCGACGGTAAGGGAAAGACCACGGCGGCCTTTGGGCTGGCCATGCGGGCCGTCGGCAGGGGGTGGAAGGTACTCATCATCCAGTTCCTTAAGGCGAGGGAGTCCGGAGAGGTCCTGGCGGCCGAGAGACTAAGGCCCGAGCTGGAGGTGAGGAGGTTCGGGACAGAGAGGTTCATAGATCCGAGGCACCCCAGAGAGGAGGACCTGGCCGTTCTGCGGGCCGGCCTCGAGGAGGCCAGGAGGTCTCTGGCCTCCGGCGACTACCGTCTGGTCGTACTAGACGAGATAAACGTCGTCGCCCACATGGGGCTGATTGGCGAGGACGAGATCCTAGAGGCGATCAATTCGAGGGCGGAGGGCGTTGAGGTGGTCCTGACTGGCAGGTACGCGCCTAAGTCTTTCATAGACGTGGCCGACTACGTGACGGAGTTCAGGGAGGTCAAGCACCCGTTCAGGAAGGGCGTCCAAGCCAGGGAGGGCATAGAATTCTGAGGCCCGCCAGGGGTCTGAGCGAAACTTAAAAGCCTAGACATGGTTTCGCGTCAAAAAGAGGAAGGGTAGGGGCCAGCCGTTCCCCCCCCGAGGCCGCTCATGGGCGGCCGGAGCGACCGCTGCCCCAGGCGGGGCCAGCCTCCATGGGTGAGCTTACGATCTCGTTGTACTCGTCGACCGGGAGGACTTGGGGATCGTAGGTCACCCCGTAGCTCTTGAGCTGGGAGGTAAATGCCCTCAGGTGGTTCCTGGAACCCTTCATGAGGTTCTCGTAGACCATTATGATGTCCTGGTTGTTGGTCTTCGCGATCCACGACTTCAGATCCTCGATGTCTACCTCCTCTATGAGCGCGCCGACCTTCAGGGCGTCCACCATGGACTGGCTGCCCTGGGAGACGAGCTGATCGTAAAGTGCCTGGAGGTCCGGATTCGTGAAGACACCCACCTCGTCAGATGCGGGGTCTTGGGGGCCGTACCTGTCCAGGAGCGTCTTAACGGCGTTCATGTGAGTCTGCTCGGATCTGGCGATGTTCTGGAATATGGGGAGGCCCCACTTCTCGTAGAGCGTCAGGTAAACGTCTCTAGCGAGCTCCTCCTCCTCTCTCATGTACAGCAGTCCTTGGATCTCCCCTCGGCGAGTTCTCCTGGAGGTATCGAGTTAACCAGGCTTTCCAGCTCCTCGATCTGAATGGACATTGTCCCCGTCTCGTCGCCCGTCAGGATCTCCCCGCCGGTGACGGGCTCGGTCTGACCGTGATGCTGGAAGGCGTAGTATGCGCCGGCCACCGCCACCACGGCGACCAGCGTGACCGCAACAACGACCTTGGCGCCCATATAACACCACCGCATGCCTCACCAAGCCCTGAGAAAATAAAGGTCCCGAACAAATTGTTCACTTCGTTAACTCGAACTGAGACCCAGAGTTCCCGTTGATAAGTTGAGATTAATTGAGCCAAATATGCGAAATATGAAATCAAAGCTTTAACGAGTTCTCTCGGGCTTCCAGGTCATCACTCGGCCCCACGCGCCGCGAGACCACCCTGCCCGTCAGGAGGATCTCCTTCAGCGCACTCTCGGCCCACTTCCGAACCCCAAACCCTCAATCCTCTTTACGGTGGTTTGGACGTCGTACTCGATCCTCCTGAGGACGACGGACTCCTACGCGATCAGCGCGTAGGATGCCAAGGGGACGGACGCCGTCCCTCGGCTGCCCGACCGAACCGGGGTTCACCACCCTGATGTCGCCCACCTGCTCGTTCACCTGTACATGGGTGTGTCCTAGGAGGACGAGCTTCGCCTTAATCGGCCTGTCCCCTAGCGGGGTGGCCTCAGTCAGGGCCCGCCTCTTCTCGACCCCCTGGGCGCGCGCCAGTCCAAGCCCCTCCTCGAGAGGTTGGGAGCGTGACCTTCTCACGAACGTACTCGCTTAGCCTCCAGAGGTCCTCCCTGCACCCGCATCCGACCCCCGAAGGCGACTGCAGCGTCGTGATTTCCCATCAGAGCGACGCTCGGATCGAGGCTCCTCAGGAGGTCCACGACATCTCCCGGGTCCGGCCCGTAGTCTACGGCGTCTCCAAGGAAGACGACCTCCTCCCAGCGCTCAGACTCGAGCACCGCCTTCAGCGCGGCCGGGTTGGCGTGGG
The DNA here is from genome assembly GCA_027491415.1 of Thermoproteota archaeon. Classification (GTDB taxonomy): domain Archaea; phylum Korarchaeota; class Korarchaeia; order Korarchaeales; family Korarchaeaceae; genus DRBY01. The sequence continues at coordinate 23,187 of JAOZFH010000023.1, forward strand.
CGTCGGAGATGACCAAAACAAGATCTGCATAAGCTCTCTCCTCCCTTCGGTGAGGTGACTCACGTAATATAGGGAGCCGCGGCGGAGAACGAGAGGGGGCACGCGCTGCGGTACGACACGGTGATCGTGAGGTACGGGGAGCTCTGGACTAAGTCCGAGGTCACGAGGAGGAGGATGGAGTCCGCCCTCTTGGACAACATCAGGGCGGCCCTCTCCGATCTCGAGTTCAGAGTCCGGAGGTGGAGAGGCAGGATATTCGTCGACTCGCCTCACGCCGAGGCCGCTGCGGACCGTCTCTCGCGCGTTTTCGGGGTCGTGTCTGTGAGCCCGGCCGCGACGGTGGAGAAGGACCTGGAGTCCATCTCCCAGGCCGCGCTGGCCCTCGCGAGGGGGAGGATAAACCCAGGAATGTCGTTCGCCGTCCGAGCCCACCGGGCCGACAAGAGGTTCCCCCTCACGTCTCCCGAGATCCAGAGGAAGATTGGAGGGAAGATAAAGGCTGAGACTAGAGCCAAGGTTGACCTGAAATCGCCCGATGTCGAGATTTGGATCGAGATATCGGACAGGGCGTATGTCTACGATCGGATCATTAGGGGGCCGGGGGGCCTGCCCTACGGGACTCAGGGGAGAGCCGTCATGCTCTTCTCCGGCGGGATAGACAGCCCCGTCGCCGCCTGGATGGTGGCCAGGCGAGGGGTCCGGCTGGACTTCCTCTTCTTCAACCCTGGCGTCCCGGAGGCGGAGGCACATGCTTACCGCGTCTACAGGTACCTCAGGGACCGGTGGTACGTGAGCGGGGAGTTCTATGTTTACGACGGCTCAGAGGTCGCGTGGCAGATCCTGAGCAGGGTGAGGGAAGGCCTTAGACAGGTTGTCCTCAAGAGGGTTATGTACCGACTGGCGCAGGAGCTGGCCCGCAGGACGGGGGCCCTGGCCATCGTGACGGGCGAGAGCATAGGCCAGGTGTCCTCCCAGACTCTGACCAATCTAGCGGCGATAGAGGAGTCCGTTGAGATCCCTGTGATCAGGCCGCTGGCTGGCTTAGACAAGGACGAGACCGTGAGTTGGGCGAGGAGGATCGGGACATACGACCTCTCCATCCAGATCAGGGAGTTCTGCTCGCTTGAGAGGCACTCGAACGCGTCGGCGACGCTCGAGGAGGTCGTCAGAGAGGAGGAGAAACTCAAGTTCGATCCCTCAAACGCGGAGTTCAGAGGACACCTTCCCGCTCCCCGAGATAGGGCCCCGCCACCGGCTGGCGTGGTCGTGATAAACCTCGAGAGGGAGGACGTGAGGCTCGACGAGTTGAAGCCGGAGACGCCTTACGTGTTCGTCTGTCGGGCCGGGGTGTCCGCCAGGCTGTACGCCGAGAAGGCTCGGGAGAGGGGGATAGAGGCCTATGCCCTGAGCGAGGAGGAGGCCAGGGAGCTGGGTTTGCTCTGAAAAGTCCGCCTCTGCCTCTAGACCTGAATGTCCTCCGCGGAGATCACTATCTCCGGATCCAGGTCCCGACTACCCAGCTCCTCCAAGAGCCTCTTCAGCGACCTGTCCTCCGACAGGAACTTCCCGCCGATGGCCACGGCGCAACCGTAGCCCAGGCAGTCGAAGAGATCCCTGTGGCCGGCCAGCCTGAGTTCAGCGGCCACGAGCAATTGCCTAGGCGTTGGCTCCACCAATCTCACATCCACTTGAGTTAGAAGGGCGTGAAGAGCCTCAATCGCCTGAGGAGGGACTTCACCGATCCCCCGCCTCTCAGCCTCCCTCAGGACCTTTGCCCATAGCTCTGAGAGCATCAGAACGGGATAGAAGAGTTCGTGCCTTCTCCTGAGAGCCGCAACCCTCTTCTCGTCCACTCCCCTGACCGCCACCCCAAAGAATGGTAGGAGGTACGTGGTGTCCAGGACGAGCCTAGCCACCTTCCATCTCCCTCGAGAACTCCTCCGACTCGGCCTCGAACTCCTCGACACCTGTCTCAGCCCACTTCTCCCTCTCTACAAGGAGCCTCTGGATCGGCCTGAGTACTATTTGACCTCCCTCGACCCTGAGTATGAGGAGGTCGCCCTCGGCTATGTCCAGCTCTCTGGCGACCTTCGACGGGATATATAGGGCCCTCCTCTTCCCGACCCTCACCAGCACCCCCTTGTCTGACATCATCAATCTGATGTCATGAGTCTGTAGAGGATATATTAAGGCGGGAGTCCGTCGGGCGGGCGGCGAGACTCCTCGCACCTCAAGGGAATCTAAAAAGCCCACAAGGTGAGACATCTGTGGCATCCAGACGACAGGGGCCGCCCCAGAGATCCTGAGATCCTGTGTAGAACCGGTCTAGACCTAAACCCTCTCCAGGAAGCTTTTTTATCCCAGACAGCCTTCCATCACTTGCCTCACGGGTCAGACTGGGTCCCTGAGCTATTCCTAAGGCGACCCGAGCTCTTCCTGCGGGTAATGGAACGAGAGGAGATGCTGCAGAGGGGGGAGAGGCTGGCCAAGGCGATCGCCGACCTGTTGAGGGAGAGGGGGATGGAGGGGGCCAGGCTCCTCGACGTGGGGTGCGGGATAGGGAGAGTTGCGATTCCCCTAGCCAGGCTTGGGTTCTCGGTGGTAGGCTTGGACATCTCTCCGCTCTACGTGCAGAGGGCTATGGAGAGGGCTGATAGGGAGGGCGTTGCTGAGTCAACCCGCTTCTTGGAGGGGGACGCCAGGTCCATGGTCGATGTGCTCGGAGAGCACTCCCCGTTCGACGCCGCGCTCTTCGTCTGGACCTCCGTCCTGGGATACTACGACGAGGGGACCGACTTTGAGGTCCTGAGGCAGGCCAGGAGACTAACTAGGCGGGGTGGGCTGCTGATAGTGGACACGGCGAACCAAGACCACACGGCATTCGCCGCGTCGTTCTGCGGGCGTTCGCTCTTCTCTGATTTCGGGGGCTTTGCTGTGGTCGAGGAGAGCGAGTACGACCCCAAGAGATCCCGCGTCAGGACAAAGTGGACCTACTACGAGAGGCGGGGGAGGGATCTCAGGTACGTTGGGGAGGCCGGGTACGACGTAAGGGTTTACGCCCTGCACGAGCTTGTCGCCCTAGCAGAGCGCGCCGGATGGAAGTTCCAAGAGGCGTTCAGGAACCTCGAGTTGAGGACACAGTTCAGACCGGTTGGCCCCCTAAATGCCATCTTCGAGGCAGTCTAAGCGGCGCGGGAACGATGGGCGAATCCAGCAGGGGGCAGGCCCTCGGGAGGAGGCGCGTGTAAACTCAGGGGATTATCTCGGTCGTGTTGTTGAACCCGGGGTAGTCCACCTCACGCCGGCGGATCACGCCCGCCTGCAGGAGTTCCTCGACCTCGGGCGCGACCCCCAGGACCTCGTCTATGAGGTGCCTGGTGAGTTCACAGACCTTTCTGAACCCTTCATCCCCCCACATCCTCTCCCTGTATGCGTAGAGGCACCTCCCACCGCAGTACCTGTAGTAGGGACAGGATGTGCACGGCTCACCTATGAGAACCGAGTCCCTCAGCTCCTCCGGACCTCGGACCCACCCCACCCTGCCGACCACCGCCCAGCTCTCCTGCACCGCTATTGGGCAGGCGAGTATCCTGCCATCTGTGGAGATCGCGAAGGCGTCCCGGCCGGCGCCGCAGGGCAGCCTGAATCCTCCACCGAAGAGCCTCACCCTCAGCACGCCGAGGATCGGCACTATTCCGAGCACCCTGCCCCGGCGGGCCTCATCGATCCAGAGGTCGACGAGCCTGCTCAGGCCCTCCTTGTACCGCCTCGCCCAACCGTCGAAGTCCTCCCACCCGTCGCTCCACACCACGTCAAGCTGCCAGTGGACGTGGTCGAAAAGCCCAAGTTCCAGGAGGTGCGTCACGTCCCTGTACACATCCCCCCGCTCCGAGAGGGCCATCCGTGCGATCAGATCGCCAGAGAACCCGACTCGCCTGAGCCACTTGGCGGACGCGAGGACGGAATCGTAGACGCCCCTCCCCCGGTAGAAGTCCGTCACCTCCCTGACGCCGTCGATGGACAGCAGCACGGCGTCGAACCTCCTCCAGTACTCAGGCTCGAGGGACCTCACCAAGATGCCGTTGGTCTGAATGACGAACCTCCTCGCCCTGACGTTGTCCATCACCATCCTGATGAACTCGGGGTTTAGGAGGGGCTCCCCGCCGTAGAACGCGACCACCGCATCTGGATCCGATTCCACCAGCAGCCTGAGGTCCTCGAGCTCGTACTGGACCTCCCAGGGCACTATCGCTGGCGGGAAGCTGCCCCAACAGTACTTGCAGCTCAGGTTGCACCGCCCGGTGGTGAGCACGATGTAGAGCACGTCGCCCGGTCCTGTGAGACCCCAATGTTAAACTCTCTCCACACCCCAGCGAGTCTGAAACTCCTCATCCGGCGCCGGCCCACAGCCCCGCCTCCTCCCGGATGAACTTCCTGAACGCATCGACGTCGTTCCTCCTGGCCCTGACCGGGGCCGACGTCACCGCTGACCTTATGGCCATGAGCCTCCTGTCCGGGGCGAGCTCGGGCCTCCTGACGTATAGGGCTCTCAGCTCTCCGAGGCTCCTCTCCAGGGGGTGCATGTCGGGCACGTCACACGCGATCTTCAGGGCTTCCGGGACGCACCTCCTGCCCCATGTCTTCTCGATATCGAAGAGGGCGCCGTACCCCTCCTTGTAGGGGTTGACGGGCCTCCCGTATACAGCCTCGAAGTACTCACCTCTGGTCCGCCCGAACGGGTCCTCGTCCGGCCCCAGGTAGCGGAGGGTCTCCTCGTCAACGATCGCCTCTCCGAGCGCCGGCCTCAGCTCCTTGAGAACAGCCAGCTCAACCCAGAGGGCGAACCCCTCGTCCACCACGAGGAGGGGGTCCCTCGCGGCAGACAGCTTCTCCTCTGCCGCCACTCTCTCCACTCCCGAGAGGTTCCTGGCTGCCCTAACGGCTTCTGCGAGGGACTGGCCGGCCCGGGTGTGAGAGTACACGGAACCGTGCCCCAGGTATTCGTGGGCCAGGTGGGCGACCAGTCTAGCGAACCTCGGGACTAGGGACCCCCTGGCCTCCGACCTCAGACTAGCCTCCTCAGGATCGTAGAGGAGGAAGGCCCCGAGGCCGGGCTCTGCGAAAGGCGTGGGGGGGCCGTTGAAAGAGCCCCTGGCGGCGGCGTACTCTCGGAGGGTGAAGTGAATCGGGAAGTCCGGAGGCTCCAGGCCTAGCCTCTCCCTCGCGACGTCCCTCATGATCTTTACGAGCGAGTCAAGCTCCCCCGGCTTCAGGGGTGAGACCGAGGCCAGGAGCGCGAGCTTTGAGATCTCCGCCTCAAGGGATCCGGGTGCCAGTGGCCTGAGTCTCACCACAGACGTGGCGAGCAGGTCCACCGGGGCGACCCTCGACGCCCCCTCGGTCGGCCTCTCCACTCCGCCCGAGAAGTACAGCTCCGAAATGGCCATCGCCTCTGCCAGGGTGGGCAGCTCCTCCGGCCGGGGCCCCCTCCCCAGGACCCTTGACTTCACCCTCGAGTAGGCGTCCCTCGCCAGCTCGGACCCCACCTGCCTGCCGAACTGCTGGTAGGCGTGCTTCGCCAGCTCCTTCAGGAACTCAGCCAGGAAGTAGGCGACCGGGGCCAGGAGGATCCCCTCGGCCAGGGCGTGAGCCCTGGCCGACTCCTCCCTGAGGATCCCCTCCTCTGCGATTATCGCCCTCCTGACCCTCGCGGGCGCCCCCGGGGTCAGGGGGAGCCTCCTGACGAACTCCTCTGGGTCTTCCCTCACGCCCCTCCCTCCACCAGTATCAGGGCCCCCTTCGACGCGAGGGACCTGGCCGCCGCCATCACGGTCTCGTGAGGCAGGCCCAGCTCCCTGGAGGCCTCGTCCAGATCGAACCAGCCGCCGGTCCTGTGGAGGTACTCCAGGAGCCTCCTCTCGGCCTCCGTCGCGCTGACGCCGGAAAGTCTCTCTACCTCTTTGGTGAGTTCCTCCACAGTCTTCCTGAGCCTCTCAAGCTCGCGCTCGCAGTCCCCCGCCGAAGCCACTCGCCCGGCGGCCTGCCCATTCTCCGCCGCGGGCCGACCACCACCCGCCCGCTCCTCCCTCAGCCTCTGGAGCTCAGCCTCTAGCTGAGCGATCTTCTCCCCGAGCTCGGCGACTTTGCTCTCCAGCTCCTTGACCCTCCTCCTATACCTCTCAAGGATGGCGGCAACTGCGGGAGGTAGTCGATAGCTCAGATCTCACACCTCCTCAAGGGCTCCCTCATCCTTCAGCGCCTCTAAAACCTTCTTAGCCAACCCTGGCGAGATCCCGAGGGCAGAGGCCAGCTCGGCGGGAGTGACCCTGCCTCCTCCGTCCAGGGCCACCTCTAAGGCTCGGACCTTCAGCTCTTCGATCCAGGAGGCCCTCAACCTGAGGGCGAATGCGGCCAGCCCCACACCTGCAAGGGCGGCCAGCAGGACCTTCATCACGGCACCCACCATCGATCCCGGGACCTCCACGACGAGTTCCCGAGAGGCTGCCGGGGATCCCGCCACAGTCAAGGTCACCGTCAGCCTGTGTGTCCCCTTCTCCAATCCCAGCCCTGCCTCGAAGGGTTCGATCTGGCCTGCTATGGTGATTGGAATCGTGGTCAGAGCCTCTCCGAGTTCCGAGACCTGCACCTGCGCTTCGACGGGGAGACGTGGACTGGGGGGAGGGTCAAGCCCCACGACCCCGGTGAGGGTGACCTTGCCAGGCCCTGTAGACGAGTTGACGTCGAGGGTGGCGGAGTAGACCCACACTCTCGCCTCGGCATCGGCGAGCGCCTGGCCGTCGTACACAAGCTCTATTGACAGCTCGTGGACGCCGGGCTCGAGTTCGAGCTGAACGTTCCTCTCGGCTATCTCAGAGCTTATGTTCCACTGCTCCTCGAGCAATACTCGACCTGACTCCGTCACCACCAGCTCGGCGGGGAGCGGCCACCTAGGATCCGGCACCGGGACGAGCTCGGCCCTAACCCTCAGTCCGTCCGATCCAAAGCCGAGGACGGAAAGAGAGGCGCTCTCAGGAGGAGGGGGGAGGATCTCGACCTCCACCACCTGGGAGGCCACCTCCTCACCGCCTACGATGGCCCTGAGGGTGAGGATGTGGTGCCCCGGCCGGAGGGGTGTGTTGAGAGGTATAGCGAGGGAGCCGCCGGTCCCGGACAGGGTGGCATCCACATTCGCCAGTTCCTCGCCTCCCTCTAGAAGGCTGATCAGCATCCTCACCGGCTCCGGGAGGCTGGGGCTGACCGAGAGACCCACCGTCACGTTAGACCCGTACCTCGACACCCGCACCTCCGAGATGGAGACGGTCGGGTTCACCTTGACGAGGACGCGGACGCTCCAGGTGCCGACCGCCAGGGCAGACGAGTCCGGGCTCCACGCGAGCGAGCCGACCGCCTCACCCAGCGTGACGGAGAGCAC
>JAOZFH010000025.1 GCA_027491415.1 Thermoproteota archaeon
GTATCTGACGGGAGTCTTGAGCTCACTCGCGTCCAGCCTCCCGGAGATCGCCCTGACCCTGATGGCCGTGATGTCGGGCGACCCAGAGGTCGTGGAGGTGGCGGTGCTCACCGTCATGATGAGCGTGGGCGCGGCGACCGTCATAGTCTCCGCGACGGCGGCCGTCGCCTCCATTAAGTCTGGTAGAGGCGTCGTTGAGGTCCCCAAGGAGGCCATGAGCGATGAGCTGAACGCGATTGCCTTCACGCTGACTGCCTACCTGGCCCTCTCCATGGTCTCGATGGCCAGACTCTTCTCGGGTCACTCCAACCAGCTCCCCAGAACCGTCGGCCCGATCCTGCTCCTGGCCTACTTCTCGTACATAGTCATGCTGGCATCTAGGGCGGGGGGCCGGAGGAGGGGGGCGGGGGGCGCCGCCAGACATCTGCTCGTGGGGCTGGCCGCGATGATCCCCGTCTTCATATCCGCCGAGGTGCTAGTCTATCTAGTGGAGGAGCTGACGACCGCCGGGGGACTCGATGTGGTCCACGCCGCCGCGGCGCTGGCCATGGTTGGGACGGTCCCTGAAAACGGGGTCGCCATCGTCTCCGCGGCGAAGGGGGACGTTGAGATTGGTCTCGGAAACGCGCTGAGCGGGGTCACGATACTGGCGCTGCTGGCCGTCGGGATCGTGGCGAGCGTCAGGCCGATACCCCTCGACGACTACGTTGTGGCCCAGATGGGGGTCACGACAGCCTCGGCGCTGATGCTGAAGTTCTCCGTGAGGGACGACGGCAAGATAGACCTGGGCGAGGCGATCCTTATGGTCGCCCTGCAGGCCCTGGCGTTCGATCTACTGTTGACCTGACGCCCGCTCGTTGGGGCTCGCCGCCCCGACTCCCCTCTTCCCCTCTCGCTTGGCCCCGCCGCCGAGGAGCAGCCTCAGTACGGTCTTCGAGAATCGCGCTATGTCCCGGGCGGCTCGGATCTTTGACTCCTCTCCGGCGTATATGGTGCTCACGGGCACGTCCCTGAGGCGCATGCCCGCTCGAGCCAGCAGGACAAGGGACTCAGTCTCCCCCTCGTAGCCGCTCCCCTCGACCCCCAGCAGGAGTTCAGCCGCCTCCCTTCTGTAGGCGCGGAAACCGCACTGGGAGTCGCGGATCCGGACGCCAAATAGAACACGCAGGATGCCCGTGGTTATGAAGTTGGAGAGCCTCCTGACTGTGGGCATTTCCTCCCTGGACCTGAAGCCGGCTGCCACGTCCGCATCCTCCAAGGCGGAGATCAGCCTGGGGATCTCCTCTGGCAGGTGCTGGCCGTCGGCGTCGAGGGTTACCACGATGTCGGCGCCCTCGCTCAAGGCCACCTTCACTCCCGTCTTGAGGGCCGCCCATTTCCCCATATTGGCGGGATGCGCGACGACGAGCGCGCCTGCATCACGCGCCTTCCTGGCGGTCCCGTCCGAGCTCCCGTCGTCGACCACTATCACTTGGTCTACGAACTTCCTCGTCCGCCTGACGACATCCCCGATCCTTCTCTCCTCGTTGTACGCTGGGATGACCGCCACAACCTTACCCTCACCGCTCCGTGAGACCAATTCGGGCCCTCTGGGGGGCGGAGAAGGCGATCCGAAATATAATGTATGGCCGATCGTCCCCCCGATGGCCGCACCTGTCGAGAGATATGACGGATACCTGATCGATTTGGACGGCGTCCTCTGGGCCGGTTCTAAGACGTTTCCTGAGGCCGTGCAGTCAGTGAACAGGCTCAGGTCGATGGGGAAGGCCGTAGTGTTCCTCACGAACAACTCTACGAGGAGCCGGTCGCAGTACGTGGAGAGGCTTAGGGCGATCGGGGTGGACTGGGTGGAGGAGGGGCAAGTGGTGAACAGCGGGTACGCCACCTCGAAGTACCTGGTCGAGCGTTTCGGTAGGCTCCACGTATTCCCCGTGGGGGACAGCGGGCTGCATATGGAGCTGGTCCTGCAGGGCCACGCCTTGGTCTCCCAGGCGGACTGCTGGACCGGCAGAGTGGACGCGGTAGTCGTGGGGATGGACCCCGGCGTAACGTACTGGAAGATAGGGGCAGCGGCGGCCGCCATAAGGAGGGGGGCCATGTTCGTCGCCACCAACCCCGACAAGACCTTTCCGACCGAGAGGGGACTCATGCCCGGCGCGGGGACCATCCTAGCGGCCCTGGAGGCCTCCTCGGATAGGAGCCCCGAGATCAACATAGGGAAGCCCCACAGGCCCATCTTCGAGGTGGCCCTCGAAGCCCTGGGCGTTGAGCCAGAGAGGGTGCTGGTGATCGGCGACAGGCTCGACACGGATGTGGTGGGCGCAAACGCCCTCGGACTGGACTCGGCCCTCGTTCTCACCGGGGTAGCTACCGAAGAGGACCTGAAGGGGGCGCGAGAGAGGCCCACTTACGTCCTGAGAACGCTGGAAGATCTCTTCGATGCTGGCTCGAAGGAGAAATGAGGGCGGTAGAGGGAGGGAGAGAATTTAGGGGGCGTGAAACGTCTCAACGATGGATATTTCCGAGAGCTGAACGGCCCCGTCCGAGTTGGCGTCCTCCCAGAGCAAGACGAAGCCCGTGTCCGGACTCAGCCTGTTCATGTTGCTGCTGAGCCACACGAGGGCCGCCCACGTCCCATATCTGGTGCACCCCATCGCCCCAGCCACGTACCTCGTGCCCTCGCGGAATGTGAACACGACGGCGTAGTCTCTCTTGGCCCAGTCCGACCCAGACACGGAGTAGGTCGTCCCGATCGGTCGAACCTCCATTACGATGGAGCCGCCCGCCTTGGAGAAGTAGACCCCCATGTGTGAAGCCGCGGACTTGGCTGGGTTGACCACGCCCTTCCCCTCGTGGGCGAACGGGCCCCCGACCACTATGTAGGAGGCCTCCTCAGGGAGAGATCTGACCACCGCTCCCCCCACCAGGGAAGAGAACTCTTGCGCGCGCTGCTCGTCCACATCAGATCCCACGAGTAGGTAGGGATACCTTCCGCTCCCGCCGAGGACGCCCCCAAGCATGGAGCAGAGGGTCTCGCCGCTGGGACTCCCCTCCTCAGCCAGCACCACCTTGGACGAGGAGTCGAGCACTATCCAGGTTGGAGTGGCCCTCAGCTGGAAGGCTGTAACGAGTTCGCCGGTTCCGTCGGCGTACTTCCAACCCTCTGCCTCAATGGAGAGGAAGAACTCGTAGTCCGCCTCGAGGTTCCTGCTGACCCCCACCGCGATCACGGTGTAGTTCAGGGGGGTCCTACAGGCCCTGAGGGCCTGAGCAAGCTCGGGCAGGTCCGTGCGGCAGTGGGGGCAGTTGTGCTGGAAGAACACGAGGACGACGGCGTCCCACCCGAGGTTCTCTGAGGATACGACCGTTCCGTCCTTTGTCGTGAGGGAGAATGTCACCCTTTGCCCCACGCTGGGCAGGGCGGCCAGGGTAAGCGCCTGTAGGAACATCAGCGTCGCGAGCGCGGCGGCCGGGGTTCGCATCGGGGGCGTTGCATGCGACCAATATTTAACGTGCCCCGAGATGTCAGCTGCTTGGGACGCTTGCGAAGGAGGTGCGCGTGGACATTTGGGGCCTGAGCTGGCGGGCGCCGTTGTGAGGCCGACCTTCGCGAAATCGGCGCTGATTCGCAGCAAGATAGAGGGTATAGATTACGCCGTGAACCCCTACTACGGCTGCCTCCACGGCTGCCGGTACTGCTACGCCGCGTGGATGACGAGGAGGCGATATCCGGATCACGTGTGGGGTCTTCACGTCCACCCTAAGGTCAACGTTCATCGGCTCCTGGACAGAGAACTCTCGTCGGCGAGGCCAGGGCTCTTGGGGATCGGCACGTCCACTGACCCCTACCAGCCGATCGAGTCTAGGTTCCAGCTGACCAGGCGCTGCCTCGAGGTAATCTCCCACCACCCAGGGTTCGACGTCTCCCTGCTGACCAAGTCTCCGCTGGTCCTGAGAGACCTGGAGGTCCTGAGGGCGATCGACGCGGAGGTCGGATTCTCTGTCAGCGGCCTGGGGGATGTCGTGAGGCTCCTAGAGCCGAGGGCGCCCCCCGGCGAGGCGAGGCTGGCGGCGCTCAGGAGGCTGTCCTCTGAGGGGTTGAGGACGTTCGCGTTCATATCTCCGTTGCTGCCCGGGGTCACCGACCGGCAGATCCGGACTCTCTTGAGGGCCGTCGCAGAGGCGAGGCCGAGCAGGGTCCTGGTGGACGCGCTGAGGTTCAGACCGGGCGTCCTCCAGTCGTTGAGGTCGGCGCTATCCAGCTCCCCCGACCTGCTGCGGGAGCTGGGATCCTACGCGTCCGATCAGGCGGGGTGGCTTCAACGGGTGAGGGCCGAGATGGAGGAAGCGGCCGCCGGGCTCGGCCTCGCTTTGGAGTTCCTGTTCTGAGCGGCTAGCTTACACCTTGGAGGCGTGCACGAGGTAGCTCTTCACGAGCTCTAAACCTGGCAATATCGTCCTGCCCGTAACGAGGGCTGGTGTGACGGCCGTGCCGATCGACTGGACGAGGTAGGGGGCGACCCGCGGGTCGTCGGCGTAGACGACCTTCACATCCACTCCCAGAGACCTGGCCAACCTGAGGACCTCTTCGCTCTCGGGTTGCTCTCTCCTGACCAAAAGTATCATTGCCACGTGTCCAGCCTGGTCCTCCGACAGTGATAAGGAGAACGGGGTGGGCTTCAGGTCCGATACCTTCTTTTTCTGTTGGAGGTCGGCGCGCACGTGAAGGCGGAAGGACGGGTGGTCGTCTTCTCAGGCCCCGCGGGAAGCGGGACCTACGAGAGAATGTTAGAGGCGGCGAAGCTCGCGGAGGAGTGGGGATACGAGGTAAAGGTCGAGAGGCTCTTCGACAGAATGGCGAGGGTGGCCAGGGAGAGATACGGGCTTGAGATAACCGAGGAGAACGTGCTTAACCTCCTGAGAGAGAGGCTCATCTCCATCAGAAAGGAGGCCGTTGAGCAGATCCGAGAAGAGATCGAACGCAATCCGGGGTTCTACATGGTGAGGTCTCCGGCGACCTTCTTCTGGGGAGGGACGCTGATCACGGGGCTCGACCTCGACGACGTCATGAAACTGCGCCCCGACGCCTTCATCGTGGTCGTAGACGACATCATGCCGGTGAAGGCGAGACTCGCGGCCGATCCTGAGTGGAAGACCCAGAGGTTCACCTTGAGAGATCTGGCCTCTTGGAGAGAGCAGGAGACCACTCTAGTCGAGGAGCTGGCGAGGTGGACCAAGGCGGAGTTCTACGTGGTCGCGAGGGCTCACCCGCCCCGAGTATTCGCGGACTTAGTCGTCCACCCGGAGAAGCCAAAGGCCTACATCAGCTTTCCCATGACGCACGTGCCGCCCGACGTCTACAGGGAGTTTGAGTCAAAGAAGAACAGGTTCATTGACGATTTGGACGAGCTGGGCATCGTGATTTTCGACCCGGCGACGATGGCCGAGGGGGTCATACTGTCCAAGCTGGAAGAGTATGAGAACAGGGCCAGGTCCGAGGGCAGGGAGCCCAACCCTGAGGAGGAGCTGGAGATCACGGTGAGCTACGGCGGGGAGGAGCAGGTCTACAGGTACACCTACCAGGAGCTGGCGGCCGTGGACCCTCTAGTCGAGGGTCAGATCGTGAAGAGGGACTTTGCCATGATCGAGTCCGCCAACATGGTGATCGTCTACAACCCACTCGGCATACCCTCGCCGGGCGTGGCCTGCGAGATGATGTACGCCCACAAGGTCCTGGGGAGGGATGTCTACCTCATCTGGGGAAAGGAGGGTAGGCCGAGTCCGTTCTACACCGCGTTCTGCAACAAGAGGTTCTCGACGCCGGAGGAGTTCCTCGAATACGCAAGGACTCACGTTAGACCCAGGTGGGGGGGGCTGGGTTAACCCCACCCCCCTCACAGACCCCGCCGAGGGTCAGGCCACGAGGGTCCGGCGCTCGCAGCCCCTGAAGGGGGACCTCTTGCTGGCCGCGTCGACAACCCCGGAGAGGAGCTTCGCCAAGACCAGCGGCGCGAGGAGAAGGCCAGGGATAAACGCCGCTAAGGCGGAGGTCGCCGAGACTAGCCAGTTCCAACCGCCGTGGAGGGCCGCCGCTAGGCCATACCACTTCACAAGCTCCAGCGAACTCCCTCCACCGAATTTCAGCCTGCTGAGCCCCCAACCCATGACGCCCGAATCGGCGGCGTGCCCCACGGTCGACATGAGCCCCCTGCCGGCCGCCGCTAGGGCCCACCCGCCGACCCCCATCTCCCCCAGGCCGCTGATCCCCGCTAGCAGGTTCTCGACCCACGCGAACCCCATCGCGCTGGTGACCGCGTAGAACACTACGTCAAGCTCGTCGTTAACTTCGGCGCTCCTCCACAGTAGGTAGAGCCCCAGGGGCTTCACGAATTCCTCAACCAGCGGAGCCACGAGGACCGAGTTGACCAGCGGCCTCCCGGTATCCAGGAGGAGTTCCGCTAGGATGGCCGGGGCCGCGCTGGCGGCGCCCACCACAAAGGCCACCGCCACCAGCGCGTAGGGCTCCGGCTCCCGATAGTCCCAGCTCCGGACGTAAGACACCCACGCCAGCGCGGGCAGCAGAGAGCCGAGACAGACGGCGTAAGGCTCGCCGATCAGCCCGGCATAGCCGAGGGCGAGCGTCGCCAAGAAGCCGAGCATCACGGCAAGAGTCCACCCTCCGGTTCGGCCCACGTAGATTCCTCGAGGTGGCGTCGTAATTAACTGAGCCCGTGGTGGGCGACTAAATCCATCGCCTTATCAGCTGCCGAGATGGCCGACGTCTGGGTGACCGTTCAGAGGGTCTTCGGGAGCTGCCCTGTTCACTCCGAGGGGGATCGGTTCGTCCTCCACGATGGCTTCGCTCTCGACAGTCTGGGTGGAAGCGTCTGCCTCCACGCCCTCTTGGGGATGGCTGCCCTTCTGTGGGCTCTTGGCCACGGGCACAGTCCCGAGGAGCTGTCACTCGGAGATCCCCCTCTGCTGGCTTGCCCCGACCCGGGTCCGCCCATCTCGTGCGGGGGGAGGGTCCTCTTCAGGCTGGAGGTTAGGGAGTAGCCTACGGAAGTTTGACGGCGCGTCCCGGCGTTAGCCCTAGGCTCCTTGAACAACTGGGGAGACTATGCGCAGAGAGGCGGTGGCCTCAGCTGCCCTCATGCTCCTCCTCACCCCCGCGGTATGGAGGACTGTGAACACCAGCCCGTCGTACTCGATATCCATCTTCGTGACTCCGGAGGGGGAATCAGTGGGCGACTCGTTCACCACGTCGGTCAGGGTGACTGTCGACGGCCTCCAGGCGGGGACGGCCTATGCGGTCTCCACGACCACGGATCCTGACGGGAGGGAGAGGTACTACCGGCAATCTCCCCAGTGGACGTACGCGGACATGCCCGTGGACTACAGGACGACGTGGACTCTCACGGCTGACAAGGCGGGAACCTGGACTTCCTGCGTCTCCCTGGTATTTGACGGAGATGCTCCAAACGGCGGGGGGTACCAGAAGATCACCAAGTGTGCCTCGTTCACCGTAAGCGATCCGGGAGGCGGAGGAGGGGGCGGTGGTGGGGGTGGAGACAACCCTCCGCCGAGCAAGAGGCCCACCAAGCTGACCATGGCAGCAAATCCAAGTACTGTAGAGCCCGGCAAGACGTTCAGCGTCGGTGGAGGCCTGTTCGACGCAAGCCAGAGCGACTGGTGGAACTACCCCATAGCCGGGGCCACGATAGCTGTGACATTCAACGGCCAGACGAAGACCGCCACGACTCGCTCTGACGGCGGCTGGAGCGTGGTGTTCACGGCTCCAAGCCAGGAGGGGATCTACGCGGCCAGGGCCAGCTTCGCGGGCAACTCCCAGTACGAGGGGAATTCGGCCAGCACCACCATCAGGGTCCAGAGACACTCCAAGAGGGACTGCATAGTCGAGCTCATCTACCCGGAGAAGGTCCACGTCGGCGATATAGTCAGCATCACCGTCGTGTTAAAGGATGCGGAGACGCATCAGGAGATCAAGGGGAAGGTGGTGACGCTCTACATCGAGGCGAACAGCCATCAGATAGAGTCAGGAGCTTCATTCACGATCCAGGCGGAGTATCCCGGGACCATAGACGTCGGGGCCAGGTTTGAGGGAGACAGCGAGTACAACGGGGCCTATGACCCGGGAGGGCTGATAGAGGTCTGGACGAGGCCGAGGATCACAATTACATACGTGGGGTGTGGGGAGGGATGAGGAAGAGGGATCTCCTGGCCTTGCTACTGCTCACGCTGGCCGTGGCCCCGGCCCTGGCCCAGACAAAGGTTTACAGGGGGGGCACGGTGACGGTGTCAGGCGTCGTCAGGGACGAGCTGGGCAACCCCGTCGCCGGAGCGGCCGTCCAGCTCCTGGACGGGGCCACGGTGTTGGACTCCACAACCACCGGCTCGGACGGGTCATTCACGCTGATCTGGACGGTGCCAGCCGACCACACCCTCGGGCCGAAGACCCTGACGGTCTACGTGCCGGAGCAGCCTAGCCTCTACGTCGAGGCGTCCTCAACTTCTGTCTCCGTAGAGATCTGGGCCTTGGTCGTGGTGAGCGCCAGCGGGCCTCAGCGCATTCACAGGGGGGATGCTGTAACCGTGACGGGGACTGTCGAGGGGATGAACTCGGGGACTGTGGAGGTTCAGTGTGGAGCAAGCACCGTAGCGACCGGCTCCGTGAGCGGGGGCCAGTTCAGCGTGAGCTTCACCGTGCCCGACGACTGGGAGAAGGGACCCATCACGCTCACGGTCACCTCACCTGGAGGGAGCTACGTGGACGTCCATGGTAGCCAGGTGAACACGGAGCTCTGGGTCAGGCCGACGATAGAGGTCACAAAGGTCTCGGGCGGATGACCGCATGGTGAGAAAAAGCTCTGGGGTCATTCTGACCCTCTTAGTGCTCACGGCGACTCTAGCGCTAGCTCAGACCCAGGTCGTGCGGGGGCAGCTCGTGACCATCACGGTCAGGCTCACGGATGAGGAAGGCGCTCCGATAGCCGGTGTGAAGGTTCACTTCCTGGACGAGACGGACGGGGTTGAGATAGGGGTCGACGTGACCGACTCCAGCGGCTACGCTAGCGTGACCTGGGACACCTCAACCGCGAGCCCTGGTGCCCACTCGATCCTGATCTGGACGGAGGAGGCCGACTACGTGGAATCGGCTCAAACCGGGGTGGGAGTAGTGATCTTGGCTCCAGCCGAGCTCAGGCTCAGCGTCTCGGCGCCGGCCGCCGTGAAGCCGAGACAGGGCTTCCGAATCAGGGTTACTGTCATGAACGCAGGCGAGGCAGCGGCCCTAGACGTCGCGGTCTCGTTGAACGGGTCGACCAAGAGTGTCGGTGACCTGCCGGCGGGAGTCAGCTCGACCTTGGAGTTCTCCGCGGTCGCCCCAGCCAGGCCCGGGGAGTACAGTCTATCGCTACTGGCGAGCGGGACGGAGTGGGGCACCCAAAGACCCCTTTCAACGTCGCTCGAGGTTAACTACAGCGTCGAGTTCGGGGGAATTGCGCTGGAGATAAGGGCCCCCCCGTCCGTCAGGGAGGGGGAGTCGTTCAACTTCTCTCTGGCGTTAACCAATCTCGGGGGGAGGCCAATACCCCTCTCAATTCAGATCAACCTCTCTGGAGCCCAGCCCGAACGCATCGAGGACGCCCTTACCCTCGACCCCATGTCCAGCGTCACACGCGCCTACGCCGCCACGGCGGGCCGGGCGGATCGGGTTCGGGTGACGGCCCTCGCCCAGGGAGGGGGCTTGAGAGCAAGGGACGAAGTCGTTATCGAGGTCACTTCTGCAGGATCACCCCATCGGCCCCCTGCCAATGGAGCGAACGCGACCGCGTCCTCTCGGCCGCCGACAAGTCCGCCGCCTCTTAGACGCTCGTCCTCCGCTTCCGGGAAGAGTGAGGCGGCGCTTGAGGTAAACGTAGCGGCCGAAACGCGCGCCAAGGAAGCCGCGCCGCTGCTGACCGGAGAAATCCCGGCGGCTGGATCCGCCCTCGCACTGGTCGTTTTAGTCGTTCTCAGGGGGATTTGGAGGGTGGAAGACCCGTAGAGACCCTAATTAAAAAAGACTCAAGATCGGCTCGCCACGGTTTCAACGCCGTGTGAGGCGGCCGACCGCGGCTCTCCGAGGAGGCCGGTGAGCATCACCGCCTCCACCCCCTCCACGGCGGCCTCGTCGTAATACACCACGTACCCTCCGCTCTCAAGGGGAGCCACGTCTCGAACTACGTAATGAACGAATCCAGAGTGGGCGAGAAAGTTCCTGATGTGGTCGAACGTAAACCTCGCCGAGACGGCGTCCTCGAGCAGCCTCGCTGGCTTTGAGTTCTGGCGAGAAGCCACGAGGCGCTCTAACCACGCTCCGAGTTCTCTCTCGGGGTTCCGACCGAGGGCGCCCGGCCTGAGGAAATCCAGGGATCCCCCGGCCAGAAACCACAGCCGAAATAGCGGCGCCCCCCGCGGGAGCCGCCCGACCCTGCACTCCACGGCCTTCCTCTCCAGGAGGAAGCTGGCGAGGGTGGAGGGATCTGCGCCTCTTCTCGCTGGCGGAGCCTCGTCCAAGGTACCAGAGACCTCCGAGAGGAGTAAGTGGTACTGCAGGGCCATCCCCTTCTGCCTGTAGAGCGAGATTAGCTTGCCTATAAGGCCAGAGGGGAGTTCTCCAACCTGGCAGCCGGGGCCCGGGTTGAGAAGGCCGGAGGCCCTCCGAGCGAACTCACTCACCAGCTGGGGGATGACCTGAGAAGGCAGCTCCTTGATGCCATGCGCCTCACCCTCGACCTCTGCCCACTCCAGTAGCCTGAGTAGCCTGCACAGGTGGAGGTGAACAATCAGGGGGGATCCCAATGAGATTCCAAGGGAGATAAGCGCGACCTCCCTCAGCAGGTCCGCGGGGAGGCCTGACTGAAGGTTCTTCGCAGCCTCGATCAGCCTCACCCACAGGGAGGTGAGTTGGGGGTCTTCCAGTACCCTCGCTAGAGTCTCGGCTATCCTAGCTGTCTCCAAGACGCTCAAAGGTGGCGTATACAACTTCAATGATGTTGGAAGGCCGGGTCTTCGAGCGACCACGGTCAGTCTGCGGCCGGTCGTCAGGGAGTGCGCCAGCGACCCCAGGAGGGCGGACGAGGTCACCGGATCGAGTCCCCCCCAGGGGACGAGAAAGGTCACGGTCTCCGCCCCCTCGAGGGATGAAAGAGCGGAGACCGTTGCGGCGAACGCCCGCTCGCCGAGTTCCTCCGGGGTCAACCTCTCGGCGCCCTCCAGGGGCACCTCGACTATCCGGAGAGCCGAGTTGGAGGTGGCCACTCGGCTAAAGACCTCCCGTTCCGGCCCCGTCGGAATAAGCACCACCAGGATCGTCTCACCCTCAACGCTGGCGAGATTATCGAGCCCGGAGAGGGCCCACTCCAGCGCCTCCAAGACCGAAGCTAGTCCACCCACTTCATTCGGAGGCGCGCACACGGGCAGCAGGGCGGCGGAGGGCAAATCGAGATTCACCCCCAATTGAGGACGGGTTCCCCCTGGCTACTCACCCTCCTCAGGGCCAGTATCCCCTCGAGAATGGCCCTTCCGAGGCCGGTTGCCTTCACGTCTCTGGCGGGGCCGATGTCGACCAGGCCCGCCCTAATCAGCCAGGCGGCCAGCTCTCCATCGACTCGGTCATATCTCCCGGAGAGGACTCTCTCAACACTCTCGAGGATGGTCGGAGGCACAGGAAGGATGGGGAGCTTGTGGACCTCGTGGTCATCTCTCTCGGGCCAGAAGATCTCCCTAAGGATGGGGTCCTCCACCTTGTCCTGGGAGGAGAGTGCCTTCCTCCACCTTTCGAGACTCCTCCCTGAAGCCTTCATCGATACCGCGTAGACGCCCTCAAGCGGAACCAGCTGGGCTATCGACGTCAGCAGGGCTGCCAGCTCAGGAGTTGAGCAGGATACCAGCACGCTCACTAGGTCAGGGTTGACGGCCCCCAGGGCCTCACAGATGATCTCCAGCCACAATTCCGTCGGACCGCGGAGTTCTACTCCCTCGACCTCCACCCACCTGTACTTCTGGCTGAATGACCTCTCCAAGACCTGCCGGACCCAGTCATACCCGGGCGGGACCGCAAGCAGCACCATCTCCGGGGTCGACTCGCTCCTAGAGAGGTGCTCGTAAACCCTGGTGACGATCCACGGCTCGCCGCAGGCGGGAGATAAAAGCACTCTGGTGGCCCCTTTGGCCCGGAAGGGCATCGCCTAGGCCTTTCAGAGGCGGGTCTTAATGGTGATGGGGGGAAATTTCCAAATAAAACGTAAAAACAGAAAATTCGTCTTGTAAGAGCATTCAAACTAGCCTACGCCAGCACAAGGCCAGCTTACGTCAGGGGAGCCCTCTCGCTCATCAGCTTATTAAGGAAGTTGACCAAAAACTCATCCAGGAGCGTCCGGTGGCACAGGAGTTGGGATTCCGGGACCCTGCATGGCGACCACCTGAGAGCCTAGTATCTATTCTCGGGGAAAGAATGTCATTGGACAAATCAGCAAAGCTCGACAGGATCTACTACAAGACCTGGGGGTTTCTGTTTGGCGTGAATCCAATGACGGCTAGCCAAAATTTGGAGGGGCGTAACAGATGATCGAACTGAGTGATGCCGACAATCTTGAGAAAGCTTTCGCGTTAGCCATCGAGAAGGCTTCTAATGAGATGGATCTCTCGCCTGTTCGGCCTATCCCTCAAAAGATTGTGTTAGAGGACTTTCCAATCCTCAACGGCTACAGGGCCGGGGTTCTCGCCTCTAAAGATAAGCTCATATTAAGTTCAAGACTTAACGTAAAGAGATTAAGATCAGTAATAGCAAGAGAGGCGTTTAATTTGCTTATACCAGAGAATCTCGATCGGCTTAGGGTGATTTATGACCTCGCTTGGGCCTATTCTGGGGCAGAGCTCAGCTGGTGGAAAGAGTGCAGCCAGGTAATCTGGGACCCTCGATTCCCTCTATACAACGCACCTGAAGTGCTCTCCCCTCTACCAAGGAAGAGGCTGGTTATGGTCCTCCGGCGGATGCTCCACCTCTTGCGGGGGTTAAATGATGTCGGCCGTAGAGTCACGCTCGAAGAATACCTTTCCATATTTAGCGAGGCAGCCGGGCTTCTTGAGCCAGTTAGACTTTCCAAGGTTCAGATCAAGGTGATCGAGGAACTCGCTAGGAGCCCGTATCTCACACAAGGAGAGTTGGCCAGAAAGCTTGGATTCTCAAAATCCGCAGTATCAAAAGCTCTATCCAAGCTCACCGCTCTCGGAATACTGAGTGGCCCTGAGAACGTTGTACTCGAGCGAATCGGACTGGCCGGACTCTTAGCCATTGTCCCGGACAGCCCGATAATGGAGAAAGCATTCGCCAAATTTCCATTCACTTATCGGATCTTAAGGCCCATATCGCGGGCTCTGCCATCATTTATCATATTAATTTTTCCCAACGAGGGCCTGACCAGTCTTAGGTTAGTTCTGAATTCTGGCAGGACCAAGCTCGCTAGGATGCTTAGATTAACGTTCACTCACAAGACTACATCCTTCAACCCGGACTCTGATGTCGAGAAAGCTCTCAGGCTACTCAGCGAAGGGATTGAGTTCAAAATCCGCGGAGAAAGGGAGGTCGTCGTTCCTAAACTCAATAGACACGATCTGATGATCGTAAATCGCGTTCTACGGAAGGGTCGAGTTAGTGTGTCCGTAGTCAGGGCAATGGGAATACCTTCGGCGGAATCAAGGCTCCGAAGGCTCAGGGAGTTGGGCGTCCTAAGAAAGTTCTACACAGTTGGCGGATATCGACTCGGGAGGCCAATTTCAGTTATGATAAATTCTAAACAGGAAGACTTTCCGAGAATTTCTGCCGCCCTAGGCGCCATGTCAACATCTCTATCCGTTTACGTTGAAGGAGACTTCAGTGGAGTTTGGGGCCTACTCCTTACCTCAGATCGCGACGTTCTCAAGCTAATTCAGTCATTGAGGCTGATCTTTGGGAACCAGTTAGAGAACGCTGCGCCGCTACTAGACTTCTCTCCCTCCTACTGGAGCATTCCGATAGACCTCTGGGACGAACGGGACAACCGCTTCAGGTACGAGGCCGCTCTCGAGGAACTCGCCTCACAAATCTTACCCTATCACCCTGGAGACGCTGGAAGACCACCCGGCGACCAGCGCCCTGATGAGGTCGACTGAGGTGTTCACCTCGTATATTACAACTCTCCTCCTCCCCGCACCCCTCCTCGGCACGCTCCTCTGGAGTAGCCACCCTGGGGGGCACTCTCCGCCCAAGAGGGAGTAGAGCTTGCTCTGAGAGATCGACGGTATCAGCCTGGCCAGTTCAGTGGCTGCCAACCCTCTGTGATCCTCCCTGGAGCCAACGCTCCTTTTTACCCACCTGATGGCCTCCTCCTGAACCTTCCAGGGAAGGAGCAGGGAGAGAACCTCCACCCCGCGCTCCGGGTCTAGGCCCATGGAGTCGACGGCGTGCTTCAGGGCCAGCAGGTCTATGACCGCGAAGCAGTCATCTCCCACCAGTCTGATCGGCTCTGCCACCCCCAGCGGAAGCCCAAGCCTGTACGCTAGGCTCTTGGCCTTAACGAGTGCCCTCATCTGCTCAGATGTGAGCAGGGACCTCAGTCTCATTAGGAGGGACTTGTAGTGGTCGTCTATCTTCAGGACCTCGGCGACCCTGGAATAGGAGGCCATCAGGGGTCGCTCCCTGATGAGGAGCCCCGACCTCCAGAGGTCGGGCGACAGGTGGATTAGCGCTCGAAGGAGGCCGTCTCCCCCCATGGTCGCAGATGGGTTGGTGAAGGCAACCTCCTGGGCCAGCGCCACGTCGATAGCCAGCTCTAGGTAGGCCCTCATTCTCTTCCGTGCTCCCTTCCCGGCCCTCCCCGATCTGCCCAGCTGGAAGGTAAGGCCCATCGGGGTGAGAAAGTAGAAGTCTCCCGGCCTAATTCCCCAATCCCTCTTGGATCTGGACTCCGCAAACCTCCTGCTGACCTCTCCCTTCATGAGGGGGGCGGACATGGAGTAAAGCAGCTCGGCCGGCAGATCCTCCAGGGGATCGCCCTCTATCACGTTGACGAGGGCGTAGGGTCTCGAGAGCATGCCTTGCTCCCGGAGTTCTTCGTTTACGAGTAACTCGATCGACCTAGCCGCGCTCCTCCACGCCCGCACAAGGTCCTCGGCCTCCATTCTGGGTCCGCCGACGAGCCTCACCCTGACGGAGGTGAATCCCGAGGCGTACCGCCTTATCTCAAGGGTCGGCTTGTCTTGGAGCCTGAGATCCCTGACCGCCTCCCCTAGGGACGCGCTCCTCCTCTCGACCGAGTAGCCGAGGCATATATCCTCCCCGGCGACCCTTGAGACGCGGGCAGAGATTCTCCGGAGGAACCGGGGCCCTCTTGGACAGTCT
This sequence comes from Thermoproteota archaeon, assembly GCA_027491415.1. GTDB lineage: Archaea > Korarchaeota > Korarchaeia > Korarchaeales > Korarchaeaceae > DRBY01. The sequence continues at coordinate 15,443 of JAOZFH010000025.1, forward strand.
GCCGAACCGGACCAGTCGACTGCGACCCTGGAGAGTGAGAAAGTCGCCCTCTCGATCAAGCCGCGGCCCCCCAGGTGGGGGGCCGGGCGGGCGGCCGACATCGCGGCCCGGGGGCCTGTCAACCCGCCACCCGTCCGCCCGGCCCCGACTTAGTCACCTAACCTGTATAATAAAACCATCTGGGCCGCGCGTCTTGACCCTCACATGAACTCCTCGTAAAATCTCTTGATGTCCACCTTGAGTTCACGCCTGACGAGGGGCTCTCCCATCAGGTGGGGCATCTCGTCGAGGAGCGTGGGCTCCTCGGACCTGTAGAAGATCCCGATCGGGATCCTCTCCCCGTCGGTGAGCTCCTCCTCTCTGGCCTTCGCTAACGCCGCCTCCCAATCGCTTGGATCATGCCCAGAATCCTCCAGCCTATAGACCCTCTCCCTGTAGTAGGGGTAGGTGTTGTAGAAGGTGACGCACGGTTGGAGGACGTCTATGAAGGCGAACCCCCTGTGCCTGACTCCCTCCTTGAACAGGTAGGTCAAGTGTTCCACGTCGCCCGCGAATCCCCTGGCGACGAATGTCGCTCCGAGCGACAGAGCGAACGTGAGCGGATTCATTGGCTTCTCCGGCACGCCGAACGGGGTGGACCTGGTCTTCATTCCCTTCGGCGTGGTGGGCGTGTACTGTCCCGTTGTGAGCCCGAACACCTTGTTGTTGTGGACCACGTAGAGCAGGTCGACGTTCCTCCTGATCGCGTGCGGCAGGTGACCGATCCCGATTGCGTAGGCGTCGCCGTCTCCAGCGAACCCCATGACCTCAAGTTCCGGGTTCGCGATCTTGATCCCGGTGGCCAGGGGTAGGACGCGCCCGTGAATCGTGTGGAAGCTGTTGACCGCCACGTAGTCCCCCATCTTGCCGTGGCACCCTATCCCCGTCACGACCACCACCCTCTCGGGCTCCAGCCCGAGCTCCGCTATGGTCCTCTTGAGGGCCATCAGGATGGCGAAGTTTCCGCACCCCGGACACCAGGTGTTCTTCTTGGCCGTTCCGAGCTCAGCCACGCTGACCACTCACATCACCTCCCTAACGCCCTCCAGGATGTCCTCTGGCGTGAAAGGCCTCCCGTCGTAGCGGAGCACTCGGTGATCCACCTGAATTCCCGTCTCCATCCTGAGGAGCTTGGCAAGCTGCCCGGTGGCGTTCTGCTCCACGGTGATTATCCTCTCTGCCCCCCTGAGTTCCGCCACGATCTCCTCGGACGGGAACGGCCAGAGGTAGATCACCCTGACGGCCCTCACCTCGAGCCCCTCCCCCGCCAGCCTCTCCGTCGCTTCGTACACGGCGCCCCTGGTCGATCCCCAGTGGAGGAGCACCGTGTCGGCCCCGGGGTCGCCCCAGACCTCTAGGCTCTTCCCCCGGATGGCCTCAGAGATCTCGATCAGCTTCCTCAACCTCTTGTCCTGCATACTCCTGGCGTTGTCAGGGTCTTCGCTGGCCCACCCTAGCTCGTTGTGCTCGGAGCTGTTCTGCTTAACGATCGCCCCGCGCGTACCTGGAAGGGCTCTCGGAGAGATTCCGTCCTCCGTGAAGAGGTACCTCTTGTACTCGCCGGGGCCTCTCCACTCGCTCTCGATGATCTTTCCCCTGTCTATCGTGACGGCTCCCAGGTCGAACGGCTCCACATCCGTGAAGCTCTCAGTGATGTGCTTGTCGATCAGGAGGATCACCGGGACCTGAAATCTCTCCGCCAGGTTGAAGGCCTCCGCGGTCAGGTAGAAGGTCTCCTCAACGTCACCCGGCGCGCTCACGATCCTCGGGAACTCGCCCTGAGAGGCGTGGATGGCGAAGAGTAGGTCCGCCTGAGAGGTGTAGGTTGGGAGGCCTGTGCTCGGGCCAGGCCTCTGGGCGAGGACAACGACGATGGGGGTTTCGGTGGCGCCGGCCTGCCCGAGCGCCTCGACCATGAGGGAGAACCCTCCCCCCGAGGTCCCCGTCATGGACCTGACCCCTGCGTAGGCGGCCCCGATGACCATGTTTATGGCCGCTATCTCGCTCTCCGCCTGAATCACGCCTATATCCGCGTCTCGCTGGATCCTAGCCAGGTAGTGCAGGATCGGGGAGGCCGGGGTCATCGGATACGCCGCATAGAACTTCATACCGGCGGCCACCGCCCCGAGGGCGCACGCCTCGGAGCCGCTCACCACGAGCTTCCCCTCGTCTCCCCTGACCTTCAGCTGGACCCCCAGGGTCTCAAAGTTCTCCTTTGCGTACTCATACCCTCTCTTAGCCGCCTTCTCATTTATCTCGTAGACCTCCTGCTTGAACTGCCTCTTAAAGACCTCGAGAAGAACGTCAAGTTCGTATCCGAGGAGGTAGACCATGGCCCCCAAGGCGGCCGAGTTCCTGACGATTAGCGGGCCCCCCACCTCCCGCGCCATGGTCCTGAGGGGCATCGGAAGCGGCTTGGCCGGCCCTATGACCTCAAGATCTTTGACGGAGTCTGAGTCGTAGAGGAGGGCGGAGCCGGTAGTCAGCTCGCCTGCGTGCCTCTCGATCGTGTCTTCGTTGAGGGCTATGAGCAGGTCGACCCCCCGGCGGGGGGCCCGAACGGGGCGAACGGACACCCTGACCAAGTGGTAGTTGTGCCCGCCGCGGATGAGGGACTGGTAGTCGAAGACCGAGAAGACGTGAAAGCCCCCCCGGACGAACGTCTTGTCCATCAGGAGGCCTGCCTGCCGGATTCCGTCTCCGGCCTCTCCCCCGATCATCACGGTTAGATCTGGGCCCATGAGCGCTCGGGGCCGCCCCTTCAAAAATGATAAAAAACATTTCCGGTATCAAAAACGGGACTCTGTGAGAGCCCAGGTTCCCTTATCCGGCAACATCGATGCCTACTTCGATCTAAGGGTTGACCGCAGTGGTCCAAATTTTGCAGGAGATCGCTTACACTCGCTGATGGGACTCGCGAGGAGCCGCCTCCCCTACGGGACCGGATACAGGATGTCCGCGACCCTCCGGAGCTGGTCCAGACCCTTCACCTCGAACTCGAATAGGGGCACCAGAGTTACACCCGGCGACTCTCCGAATTCCGCCAAGATCTCCTCGAGGTGCGATGTCTGCATAGCCCGCCTTCTCTTCAGAAGATCGCAGCACGATTCACCCTCGGGAATCAGCTCGTTGACCACGACCCCCAGCACGTCCAGCCCGAAGGACTTGAGCTCCGCGTAAACCCTCCTAGTCTGGGCCACGGCAAGCGCCTCCGGGATGGTCACGAGCACAGCCCCGACGTCGGGGGCTCGGAGCATTGACAGAACATCCATGGCGAGGGCCCGCCACTCCTCGATTATCTCCAGCGGAGACCTCTCCCCCCTCCTTATTCGCTCGAGGGCCCCCCTTATCCTGAGGTAGAGCCTGGCCGCATCTCCCATGTGGGAGTAGACCTGTTCCTGAATCTTGATCAGCCTCAGGGTGCCGCCGGCCGGGGCGGTGTCCCAGACTATCACGTCGTACTCCTCGGACCTGTAGAAGTCGAGCACGTAGGCCAGGAGGAATTCCTCGGCAAGCCCGGGGGCACCCGCCACGTAGTCTATGATCTCCCTGCCCACTGGGAGGAACGAGCTGACGACCTGGTAGACCTCGTCTCCATATCTATGCCTCCACATCTTGAGGATCAGGTCTTCGTCCAGCTCTACCGCGTGAAGGGTCGGCAGTACCGACGTGGGTTTCCCCCTGACGTCGACCTCTAGGATGTCGCTCAGAGACGGCTGAAAGTCGCTGGATAGCAGGAGCACCCTCCTACCGGCGTCGGCCAGCCGCACGGCGGTGGCGGCGGAGCAGGTGGTCTTCCCCACTCCCCCCTTCCCAGTGAACATGATCAGCCTCCGCTCTAGCGCGTCGGCCAGCGGCATCGCCCACCTTCGGTGAGTGACCGTAATAAAGGGTCTCCCGGTGCTGTGGACGATGCCGCCCCTGTCGCCGGAAGAGGAGGAGGCCCTGGCGTCGGTCGCCAGGAAGTACTACGGCCGGGATCCCGCGCACGGCTGGGACCACATACTCGCGGTGGTCAACGCGGCCAGGGTGATAGCTCGGGAACTCGGGGCCGACGAGGCCGTAGTAGTCGCGGCCGCCTACTTCCACGACGCCGCCCCCCGGTTCGAGGCGGGTCACGAAGGTCACTCCGAGGCGTCGGCAGAGATAGCCAGACGGGAGCTGGCCAGGATCGGGTGGCCAGAGGAAATTGCGGGGAAGGTGGCTGAGACCATAGTAGGCGCCTCCTACGAGTCTCACTTGGCTGGAACCGAGGTGGATACTCCAGAGGCCCAGGCTCTTAGGGAGGCCGATCTGCTTGACGCGATGGGTGCTAGGGGCATTGCGAGGGCATTCGCGTTTGCGGCATTCTATGGATCCCCAGAGGGACTCGGAACCCTCGACTGGGATCCGGAGAACCCCCCAAACCTCGAGATGAATTTGGATGGCCCAGATCCGTCGGCCATACACCACTTCGCCTCCAAGCTCCTGAACCTCCGAACCCGCTTCAGGAGCCGAACGGGGAGGCAGCTGGCAGAGGGCAGGCACAGGTTCATGGTCGAGTTCCTCAAGAGGTACGCGGCCGAGATGGATGGGCGCCTATAGCTGGCGGAAACCTTTTCTCGGACGCTCCGCGTTTGAAAAGCCGTGCGCGACGAGATCGAGGAGGGCATAAGGAGAACGCTTGAACTCATGTCGAGACTTGGGATAGATGGCGAGATCCTCAGGCACGAGGAGGTCAGCGGGAGGACGTCCGAGGGGGCCGCCGAGGCGCTCGGGGTGCCGCTGGAGAGGGTGGTCAAGACCCTGATCTTCACAGCAGGTGGCAGGTTCGCCGCGGTCGTGACGCTCGGAGATAGGAGGGTGGATGTCAAGGCATTGAGGGACCTGGTGGGTTTGAAGAAGCCCAGGCTCGCGACCCCAGAGGAGGTCGAGCGCCTCTTGGGATTCAGCCCGGGTGGGATCCCGCCCTTCGCCCCCGCAAGACTGATGCCCTGCTTAGTAGAGCAGGCGGCGCTCGAGCTGGACTGGGTGGTGGGAGCCGCCGGGAGTGAGTTCGCCGGCGTCAGGTTCGACCCCAAGAGCCTCCTCTCCCTTGGGTTCAAGCCGGCAAACGTCTCGGGGTCCCGAGAAAAAAGGCGTTACGAGCCCTCAGAACCGTCTGAGGGCTACGATCTTGGTGAACGCCCAGACGAGACCTAGTGGTACGCTCACCAGTGTGGAGAGGACTAGGGCGGTGGACCCAAGGGCCGCGAGTGCATGAGATGAGGACGCCACGCCCAAGGCCAGGATAAGGAGCCCTGCACCATCAGCCGCGAGCGCCGCCCTGACCCACCTGGGGTTGATCTCACCTGCCAAGAGGCGAAGCGCCAGGACAAGTGGGGCCAGCAGGTACATCACCCCCAGGAGGCCGGAGGCCACTACACCGGCAATGGTCACGGAGGTTTCAGAAGGTCCCATCACTTCCATGAGCATCTTAGATGCGGATAGGGACCACAGCAAGGGGGTGATGCCGAGCCTCACGGCCGCCATAAGACTAGGCCTGCCCGAGATAAACTCCGCTACCCCCGGGCTCCACGAGTAGTAGAACGCGTTGAACACCCTGAGGAACGCTGAGCCGGCGAACGTAGCAGCCACGTCCTCGTCCCTGAACTCCCTGAGCATCTGGACCTGGGGCGCCAGCTCCGATCCGTAGGCCGCGGTGGCTATGACGCACCTAGACGGGGCTGCCTGCGCCGGCTGGACGGTCAGCGTCGCTGTGGCGGTCTTGACGCTCCCCCCGCCCGAGGCGGTCACGGTCACCGAGAAGGTCCCCGTCGTTGCCCCCGTCCTCACCTCCAGCGTAGAGATCCCGTCTGGGGTGACCTGCTCCGGGGCGATGCTGTAGGCGTAATCGGAGGGCAGCCCGGAGACTCTGAGAGAGACGGGCTGAGGCGCCCCAGACAGCGTTCTGAGCGCGACGGTGAACGTCACCGTGTCCCCTGTCCTGGCCTCCGCCGCCGACGGTGAGACCTCAACTTCGAAGTCGAACTGGCTGGGCGCCGAGGTAGTGCTCGGGGGGCTCGAAGAGGTCGGGGGAGCCGTCGTCTGGGGAGGCTGGGTCGCCCTCGGGTTAACGACGAGCGTGACCATAGCCGAATGGGTCTTCCCCCCGCCCGAGGCGGTCACGGTCAGCACAAAGCTCCCAACGGCCTCACCGGTCTGTATGGAGAGCGTCGCGGTGTAGGCCCCGGTCTGAGTCACGGAGAACGTTGAGTCCTGAGGCAGACCCTCCAGGCTTACTGTTACGGGGTCCGAAAATCCTCCAATCGGGATTATCTCGATCTCGAACTCAGCCACGTCTCCCTGAGTTACCGTCAAGGAAGCTGGAGACAGAGATATCGAGAAGTCCGGCTGCACGGATCTCTGAACGGTCAGCTGAGCGGTGACGGAGTGGCTCAGGGATCCGGCCGATCCGGAGACGGTGATCGCGCTCGACCCCTCCGGAGTCGACGTCTGGATGGAGACCGTCAGGGTCGTGGAGAAGGGAGGAACCCCGCTGGGCCTGGTGAAGGAGTACGTGGTATCCTCGGGGAGCCCTGACACGCTTAGGTGAACGGCCTGATCGAAGTCTCCCACTGGTGTCACCTCGACCGTGAACATTGCCTCGGACCCTGCTTCCACAGTCCTCTCCGTGGGTGAGATGGACAGGGCGAAGTCCCTTGGTGCCTCAACCACGTGCAGCGTCAGCTCCTCCTGTACGGCCAAGCCTCCCCAGAAGGCATTGAATGTGGCCGTGACTCTCAGCGTGTAGTCTCCGGGGGTCGCGTCCTCCGAGGCCAATATGGAGAGGGTGATCTTCTTCCTCCCCCCGGCGGGAACGAAAGGTGTTGGGTCGTCGAAGCCCGTGGTTATCCCGGAGGCGGAGAGATCCGTGGTCCGGAGGCTTACCTCCCCCTCGAATCTGTGAACCGACGTCAGCAGTACCTGAACCTGCTTTGAACTCCCCTGTGTGAGAGTGACCTCGGTCTGATTCAAGCCTATACCGAGTGAGGGTTTAATCCCCCTAGTCTTGAAGAGGTAGTCCTTAACGAAATTTCCCGTGGTCAAAGCGCCATCCCTTACCTTGTCCCCGTTTGGGCAGTCGTACCCCATAGTCTTCCATGAGACCGCGTAGGTGGAGAAGAGCTCGAGGAAGTAGGGCTCCCCGGGGTCCACCTCCACGGGTTCCGAGAAAGAGAACTCCTCCCACCTCGGCCCCCCGATGTCGATCTGCTTCGTCTTTTCGGCTATAACTGGCCCCGAGATCGACCCCCTGTGGATCCTGAGGGTAAGCGGGGCGGGCCCGCTTACAGAGGAAAACTCCACATATACTAGGACCGAAGTTATGGTCCCGAGTCTCGGGCGGATGATCTCTCCGATGGGCGAGTGAAAACTCACGAAGTCCCCGCCGGAGACGGCGGCAGAGCAAACCAAGTCGTCGATGATCGTGACGGCGGCTTCGGCGGGCGCGTACCCCCCAGGTAAGGGGGCGGTCAAGAGGATGAGGGAGCCCAGCAGTACGATGGCTGCTGGGCCGCGTGCGTTGCTCATAGCTGCGCCCAGCACGCCATCCTATTTAATCTAATGTCATGACCCGACTGCCCACCTGTTGGTGAAATCGAGGAGTAAATCCCCGAAAATGCTAAAGAGATATGAAAGCTCTCCCCTGATCAAGTTCACGGTTCTCCCACGCCCTCGACCTCAAACACCTTCTCCCTCGACCTCTGTCCCTTGACGAGCCTGACCCTGCTCTTGCTCACTCCAAAGTACTCCGCGAGGATCTCCCTCGCTTCCTCGTTCGCCCTGCCCTTCTCTGGCGGCGATCGGACGTAGACCACCGTGAGGTCTCCCTCCACCTCGACCCCCCGCCTTCGCGCCCTGGGGTGGACCAGCACCTTAACGCGCGTTGGTCAGCACCTCGCCTTCAGGGTCTCCGTCACCACGGCCGGGCAGACCCTCGTGACCCCCTGCATCTGGCTGATCTCCCTGAGTATCCTATCCATTTCCTCCTCGTCTCTCGCCCATATCTCCAGCATTATCGCGTGGTCGCCTGCCGTTATCCAGGCTCCCTTGACGTACTTCTTGGACGCCAGCTCCCTGGCCAGCCTGATAAGATCTCCAGGCTCTACGTCCACCCCGGTCAGTGAGGTCACTCTGTAGCCCAGTGCCTTGGGGTCAACCACGGCGGTGTAGCCAAGGATGACTCCGCTCTTCTCCAGCCTGTTGAGCCTCTTTCTGACGGCGACGTCGCTTATCCCGAGAGCGTCGGCCAGCTCCCTGTAAGTCACCCTCCCGTTTTTCATTAGAATGCTAACTATGGTTAGGTCCTTATCGTCGAGCACGAGTCCAGCCTTGGTGGTCCTCACCATCAGTCGCTCGAACCTCTTGTTCCGAGGTCGCAATTAAACAATTCGAAAAAGAAACCTTTTTATTTTGGAATGAAAACTTCTAAAAGATCTGGCGTTAAAGGGCAAATAGATATGGGACTGTGGCAGCCAAGCGCCGGCATAATGCTGTCTGGGTGAACGTTTATCTCTGTCCCGAGGAGCTTTTTGGTATGCCCTGCCGAAAGAAGAAGAGAGGCTCGAAAGGCGCAGGCGGGCGCGCCAAGGCCGAACTCGACGAGGAGGCCATCGCCATCCTCAAGGCCTTGGCGTCTCTCAAGGAGCCGGCAGGTTGCTCTAAGATAGCCGAGATCGCCGGTCTGCCGGCGAGGAAGGTCACGGGCAAGCTGAGGGGACTCCTCAACAGGGGGCTGGTGTCTAGGCCCAGCAGGGGGGTCTACGTCATAACCGACGAGGGGAGGAAGGCGGTTTCCTGAGGGCCTCTAACCGCACAGGGTGGCCCGGCAGAAGCGGCTCCCGAGAAAGAAGAAAAAGGGGACTGGCTCTCAGTCGATCCTCTCGAATAGATCCTTGGAGGCCCCGCATATCGGGCAGACCCAGTCCTCCGGCAGATCCTCGAACTTGGTGCCCGGGGCTATCCCGTGCGAGGGATCCCCCTTCTCCTCGTCTAGGACGTACCCGCAGACCGTGCACCTCCACTTCACCATAGAGATCCCCCTCACTCAACCTCAATCCTCTTGGAGTTCTCCCAGACCCCGTGGACATTGCAGTACTCCAAGGCGAAGAGGGTAGCCGACTTGACCAGCTTCATCTTGAAGGTCACCTTGGGCTCTGCGTACGCTGGGCCCAGATCGAAGGTGGCGATGTGGATGGGGTTGTACGGCCTGTCCTCTTCCCTGATGAAGACCTGAATCCACTTTATGTGGTGCTCCACGGTGTTTGGGTGGGGGACATCCTTGCCGACGATTATCGAGACCTCAAACTCTTCGCCAGCCTTCACCCTGTCTGGGGCCTCGATGTGCGGGGTGTGCTTCTCCCCTCCCAGCTCGGCCTCCTTCTCACGGGTGTAGATCTGGTCTCCGAACCTCTCCATGGGACTCGACACCCGAACAGCAGGGTGCCGGGGAGGTTATAACCGTTGTTTTCTGAATTTGAATGTCGGCAATTCTGAACTCCTGGCGTTCTCCCTCCAACCCGCCGCCCATGTGGAGGTGAGTATCGAGAGTGGATCTGCAAGGACTTAAATCGCCGGGTGGCGGACGGGGTCGGGCATGGGGAAGGTCCTCGTAATCACCGAGAAGCCCAGGGTGGCCCAGAAGATAGCGCAGATCCTGGGTGAAGGGAGCGCCAAGTCGGAGAAGAGGGGCAGGGTGACCCTGTATCGATTCGAGAGGGATGGCGAGGAGTGGGTCGTTGTCCCCGCATCTGGACACGTCTTGGAGCTTGACTTTCCCGACTCAAAGAAGGAGTGGACCTTCCCCGTGATACACCCCCCGGAGGAGCTCGTGTTTCGACCCATCCGGTCAAAGTCCGCTTATCTGAGGGTTATCCGCGAGGAGGGCAGGGACGCTGACCGGATCATCGTCGCCACCGACTTGGACACGGAGGGCTCTGCCATAGGACTGGAGATCGTTCGATACTTGGGCTGGGAGGGCGAGAAAGAGATACTGAGGGCCGAGTTCTCCGCCCTCACCCCAGAGGCGATAGAGAGGGCCTTCGCCGATCTGAGGCCCTTCGACTACCCTAGGGCGAACGCCGGATGGGCCAGGAGGGTTCTCGACCTCGAGTGGGGGGCCAACGTGACGCGCGCTCTCACGCTGTCTACGAGGGAGCACAGCTGGGTTAAGGTTCTCTCCGGTGGGAGAGTCCAGAGCCCGGCCTTGGCCCTGATAGTCAAGAGGGAGGAGGAGATAAGGAACTTCGTTCCACGCAAGTACTACGTAGTCACCGCCACCTTCGAGACGCCCAGGGGGGAGACTTTCGAGGCCGTCGCCCTACCCCCCAAAGGACAGGACAGGATCTGGGACAGGGAGCTGGCCGAGAAGATAAGGGAGGATGTCCTAAACGAGTTTGGCCTGGCCAAGGTCAGCGCAAGGGAGGTCAGCGTCCCTCCCCCGCCCCCGTTCAACGGCACCGACATGCAGGTGGAGGTCAGCAGGATCACCGGCCTGACGCCGAGACAGATAGCCGACAGGACAAGGGGGATCGCTCAGCAACTCTATGAGGCCGGCTTGATCAGCTACATCGGCACTGAGAGTCAGAAGTACCCAAAGGAGTGGGGCAGGAAGGAGTTCGAGGCGATGGTCAGGGTGATCCAGAGATGGGAGCCGCTCAGGGACGTGGCAGAGTGGGTGCTGAAGAACATGAGGCCCAGGCCTGTGGAGGGAAGGAAGGACGACCCAGCTCACCCCTGCATACATGTGGTCGGTGCCCCCAAGGGGCCCGACGACCTGCCCACCAAGAGGCACGCTAGGGTCTACGAGGTCATAGCCAGGAGGGTCCTCGCCACGCTCTCGCCAGACGGCAGGGACAGGAGGACCAGGGTAGACGTGGAGGTAAGGGGGCACCCCTTCAGGGCCGCGGGCAGGGTGATCCTCGAGCGGGGATGGAGGCGGGTCTACCCTTACGCGAAAGCCGAGGAGAGGGAGCTTCCGAGGGTCGAGAGCGGGGAGAGGCTGAGGTGCGTCGACGTCAGGATCGAGGAGAAGGAGACCCAACCTCCCCCCCGCTACACCCCCAGGAGCCTGATCAGGGAGATGGAGAGGCTGGGCCTGGGGACCAAGAACACGAGGGCTCAGATCCTCGACATACTCAGGGAGAGGGGGTACGTGGAGGGCAAGAGCTTTAAACCAACGCCCATCGGAGAGGCCGTGGTCAGAGCCCTGGAGAAGAGCGTTCCGGAGATAGTGAGCCCTGAGCTGACGGCTCAGCTTGACAGGGCCATGCAGGAGATAGAGCTGGGGAGAATGGACCACCGGGAGTTCCTCCGGAGCACGCTGAAGAGGCTGGAGGAGATCGCGAGTGAGTTCGAGCAGCGAGGCCTCGAGCTGGGCCAGTCGCTGGCCGAGGCCCTGAGGGCCCACAGGCGCGCGTCGCGCGAGGTGGGTACGTGCCCCAGGTGTGGGTCCCCCCTGGTCATCCGCAGGTCCAGGTATGGCAGGTTCGTCTCCTGCTCGGCCTACCCGGAGTGTGACGTGAAGTACAACCTTTATCCCGGCGAGGAGGTCCTGACCGAAGCCTGCGTTTGCGGGCTGCCGCTCGTCAGGGGCAGGGTCCGCACCAAGTCAGGGAGGACTCTCCAGTACCTTCGGTGCCTTGGCAACTGCGACCAGACCCCTCTGCGGTGCAGGGAGTGTGGAGCCCCGGCGGTGCCCAGGAAGGGCAGGTACGGGGTCTTCATCGCATGCACCCAGTGCGAGAAGGTGAACTACTTCCTGGTCAGGAGGCGCAGGCCCAGCTGATCAGATGGATCCGCCGGGATTGGGGGGCAAAGGGGAGGGGAAGGGTGGTTAGACCCCCTTCATCCACGTCTGGACCTCGTTAAAGAGGGCCCTTTCCTCGGCGTACCACCTCTCGAACCCCTCTGGAGAATCTGGGAAGCTAGAGTACAGCTCGACGGCCCTGTCCATGTACTCCTTTACCTTCACCAGCTGCCTAAGCACGGAAGGCCTTCTGAGGAGCTTCAGGCCAGAAGAGACCCGCCGGACTGTGTCGGACGCCAGCCTGCCCCTCGATCCTATGTCGTAGATGTCCTCGCCTGACACCACGCCGGAGGATATGATGAAGTCGAGGTCGTCGTTGGTGAGCCTCTGCAGGTAGAGCCTGAGCACGTCAAGCCCGGCTTGCTTGGCCCCGTAGAGCTTGTGGTACCTCTTGTGGTAGCTCCAGAGGCCGGCCACGGTGAAGTCACCCCTCTCGCTCGCCTCCAGGACTGCCTCCGCCGCGGCCTTTGCGCCCAGCATGCTGGGCCCGATACCGCCGCCGTGGATTGGGTTGGCCGCGCAGATGGCATCCCCGACGGCCAAGAACCCGTTCCAGGCCATGCAGGGGACTGTTCTCCTGGTCGGGACGACGCCCCCGCCCACGTGCAGCCTCCGGCTCACCCTATACCGCGGCTCGAGGACCTCCTCGTACACCCTTCTGGGGTTCGGGTTGCCGGGTATGGCCTGGACCCCCAGCCCGAGGTTGATGTAATTCCCGCCCTTGTGGAAGGACCACCAGTACCCTCCAGGCGCTATCTCTACGTTGAGATAGATCACGGCGTAGCCCCTCTCCCTCTCCGGCACCTCCTCAACCTCTATCTCTCCCCTGTAGGCTGCGATGAGATCTTCCTTAGGCACCCTGTAGGAGACCCACCAGCCCTCTGGGAGCTTGCTCCTGAGGGTCGCCGTGGCGCCGGTGGCGTCGATCACCACGCTGGACCTAATCTCAAAGACCTTCCTTCCCCTGAGATCTCGCACCTTCACGCCGACCACATTCGAGCCCTCGACGAGGGGCTCGAAGGCGTGGTGCTCGCCGAAGAACTCTGCGCCAGCCTGCTCAGCTATAGAGAGGAGCCTCTGTCCGAAGTGATACCTGTTCAGGGCGTAGCCCTCTCCCTCCACGATGATGACATCCCTCTCGTTGGGCGCGAAGACCTTTACGCCCCGGAACTTCCCCTCGACCTCAGGTCCGGTGGGGTGGGGTATCCCGACCCTGTCAAAGTGCCGGACATCTATGGCGTCCCCGCAGACCTTGTCGCCCACACCCTCCCTGGGCTTCATGTCCAGCAGAGCCACCTTGAGCCCGCCCTTTGCCAAGAAGTAGGCGGCCGTGGCACCTGCGGACCCAGCCCCGGCCACCACCACGTCGTACCTCTCGGCCATGTCATCACCCGGTGCGCGTGGGGCACCAGGTGCGCCATCTTATAAGGGAGAGGTGAGGGCGGCGTCACCTGGTCCGGATGACGGAACCTGGGTGGGCCGACTCGATCATGGCCCTCGTAGAGGCCAAGATCGAGCACACGGTCAGGGGGATAGAGGAGACCCTCAGGCAGGTCTTGGAGAGGCGCGGGGTGAGCAGGGAGGAGCTCGTTTCCGCATTGGAGAGGCTTCAGGAGGGGTTCTCCCTGCTGTCCCAGCGCTGGGTGCTGCCGGTGATGATAGTCCTGCTCCTGGGGGGAGAGCAGAGGTTCAGCTCCCTCAAGAGGACCCTCGGCATTGGGTCTAGGGTGCTCACCGACAAGCTGAAGGCCCTGGAGCGCGCCGGCTTGGTGGTGAGGAGGGTCGAGCCCGGTCCCCCCATCTCGACATGGTACTCCCTGACGCCGCGCGGGAGGGAGATGGCCCTGCTGGCGATACCCCTCCTCTACCGGGCTGCGGCGACTCCGACCACGCCCGCGGACGGATAGGAGGCCAAGAGGCGGAAAGTTTTATCTATGCCCCCCTCGGGAGGAGGGTGCCCCTCTACGACGTCATTGTCGTTGGCGCAGGTCCTTCTGGCTCTACGGCGGCCAGGCTGCTCTCAGAGAGTGGCTTTCGAGTCCTCCTGATTGAGAGGGCGCGCCACCCCAGGAGGAAGGTCTGCGGGGGAGCGCTGTCCCTGAGGGCGGTCCGGCGCTACGGCATTCCCATAGAAGAGGCCGCCGAGATAAGGGACGTCTTCCTGTGGGGACCAGGCGGAGCGGAAGTGGTTGTCCCCTCCGACAGGCCAGTCGGGTACCTCATGCCAAGGGAGAGGTTGGACGAGATTCTCTTCAGGAGGGCCCTCGAGTCCGGCGCGGAGGCCGCTCAGGGAGAGGCGGTCGTCAACGTGGATGTGTCCGGCGAGGGGGTGCTCGTGACGACGACGGGGGGCAGGTACTCGGCGAGGGCGGTGGTGGGCGCCGACGGCTTTGCCTCGAGGGTGAGAGAGTCTCTGGGCCTGACTCCGCGTGGGTGGTTCACCGATAACGCCTTCTGCCCCGTCTGCTACGTCCCCCTGGACTCAGCCGGGGAGCTGGCGGGAGACGCGGAATTCTACCTAGGCGTCTACGGCGAGGGATACGCGTGGATATTCAAGCACCGAGACCACCTGAACATCGGGATAGGGACCTTCTTGAGGAACTACAAGTCTCACCCGGCCACTCTCCTGGTCGAGTTCCTCCAACGGCACTCTGAGGCCTCCTCTAGGGTACTGGAGCCCCCCCAAGAGTCCAGGATCGTCGGCTCCTATATCCCATACAACGGCGCCATCCCAAAGACGTACTCGGAGAGGGCCCTCCTGGTCGGAGATTCAGCCGGTTTCGTCAGCACACTGACCGGGGAGGGGATCTACCACGCCATGCTGTCCTCCGAGCTGGCCGTCGACGTCCTCTCAAGGTCCTTGGAGGAGGGGGATCTATCGGAAGAGCGGCTCTCCGAGTATCAGAGGAGGTGGCTGCAGGAGCCCGAGCTCGGTGAGATGCTCGCGTACGGGAAGCTCCTGAGAAACCTCCTTTTCAAAGATCCCAGGCTGCTCTCGAGAGTCCTCAAGGCCGCCTCCGAGGACGCGGAGCTGGCTAGACTGATAAGGGACATAGTGTTCGGCCTCAAGGGATACAAGGCAGGCGCCTGGGAGCTAGCGAGGAGGATACCGCTTCGTGTGGCAATGGACATGCTCCTGCTTGCTCCGGGGGACGTCTTCAGGCTTGCCGCCGGATCCTCCAGCCCATTCTTCGGGGGTGGTAAGGTCTGAGGCTCAAGATCTCCTGTCCTAGGTGCGGAAGGGAGGAGGACCTCGGAGATCCCGAGAGGCTCGCGACCAAGGCGCTCGAGTCCCCAGCCAAAGTCGCGGTGGTGGCCCTGGATCACGGGAGTCACATCCTCTTGGTGATGGTGGACGAGAGGGGTCAGGTGGTGGGCACCGAGGTCTCAGAGAGGGCCTCGGCCGGCGGGGTTTTGGACCGGATCCGGATCAGGCCCCTCCCGTCCAAGAATCCCCCGAGCTTGGACGCCCTCTCCAGGGACGAGTGGAGGGTATTTGCCCTATGTGACGGGATCAGGACCACTCACGAGATATCGTCGATCCTCGGGATTCCCGAGGGGATGGTCCGCCTCATAGTGGAGTCCCTCAGGGCGAGGGGCTACCTGTCCGACGTGGTGGTGGAGGTGGGTTGAGTTGATCAGGTCGAGTCCTCTCGCGGTCCTGATAGCCAAGGCCAGGAAGAGGCTGGGAGGCAGCGTCGTGGACACCTTCACCCTCAACAGGGTCTACATGATGGCCGTGACCGAGATGTCCGAGTCGCACGGACCAGAGGAGAGCGCGAGGAGGCTGTTCGAGTGGGGCTACGCGATGGGCCACGCGTACCTCCTGAAGCTGGAGAAGGACCTGAAGGCCTACCCGCCCAACCTTCGAACCGTGAGGTTCATAGGAAGGCTGGCCTGGTACATGTTCTCGGGCAACGACCCGCAGGTTGAGGCCTGGGAGGAGCGGGGCCCGGGAGGCCTGTGGTTTCACCTGAGCATAAGGGACCCGAAGTCCCCCTGGGCCTCCGGGGTGAGCATGGGGAGGAGGATCTGCCACTACCCGGCCGGGGCCTACGAGGCCGCCGGGAGTACGTTCTTCGCCCTCGTGGAGGACATGGGACACTACGTCATCTCGAGGGAGACGAAGTGCATAGCCAGGGGGGACGAGCACTGCGAACTCACCTGGGTGGCCGTTCCCAAGTCCGTCCCGCTGGACGAGGCGATTAGGCGCCTGAGGCCGAGGTTCGGAGATTCGCTCGAGGAAATACCCCCTGAAGTGACCGCGGATCTATACAGGAGGGTGTTCGGTCGGGCCCCGGGTGGGGAGTGAGGCACGCTGAACCCGCTGGTGCCCTTCGGAGACCGCAGGCCCAGGGTTCACCACAGCTCCTTCGTGGATCCGGGCGCCAGGATCTCCGGGGACGTCGAGATAGGGCCGAGGTGCGCGATCCTCTTTGGCGCGGCGGTTCGAGGGGACGACGAGCCGGTGAGGATACTTGAGCGCTCTGTGGTCCTCGAGCACGCCCTGATCGAGGCTCCAAGTGGTCACCCGGTCGTGGTGGGCCCTGGAGCCCTGATCTCCCACGGCGCCATAGTCCACGGCGCGGAGGTTCGGAGGGGGGCTCTCGTCGGGATAGGCGCCATAGTGCTCGACGGCGCCGTCGTCGGGGAGGAGTCGATCGTGGCCGCCGGGGCGGTGGTCCCACCCGGGAGGGTGGTAGAGCCCGGGTGGCTCGTCGCGGGAATCCCGGCCAGGCCTGTCAGGGATGTCTCCGCTGACGAGAGATCTCGAACCGCCGAAGAGATTGAGAGGGTCCTGGCAAAGGCGGAGGTCTATAGGAGGCACTTGGAGTGCCCATGATGGGCCTCACTCCAGACTGGCGTGTCTGCGGGCTATGTCCTCCTCGGTCTTCCCGAGCCTGCTGGCGAGTTCGGAGACGAGCGCGTCGCAGAAGATCATGGTGGACAGCTCGAAGAGAGTGCCTAGGGGGGTGAGGGGCTCGTGGATTCCCATTATCTGTCTGGACTCGTAGTCGGTTGTGGTCTCCGGCTTGATTCTACCCCTTATCGTGACGACAACATCCGCGAGCCTTCCTATCGTGGAGTCGGGGTAGCTCGTGATCGCCGCTATGACGCCGCCCAGCTTCTTGGCCTCTCTGGCTATGGTGCTAGGATAGAGGGTCTCCCCTGAGCCGCTTATCACGATGAGCAGGTCTCCGGGGTCCATCCTGGGAGTGGTGGTTTCCCCGACCACGTGCACCGAGAAGCCCAGATGCATCAGCCTCATTGCGAACGCTCTGGCCACCAGGCCGGACCTGCCGGCGCCGACGACGAATATACTCCGGTCACCCAGCGTCCTGAGGATAGCCGCGGCCAGCCTGTCGACCGCCCCCTCGTCCAAGGTGGCGAGGTTCTCCCTCAGGGTGTCAATCAGCAGGAGCGCCCTCTCTCTGACTCCCAGGGCGATCCCCTCTGCCCGTCCCGCTCACCAAATATATTGTTGCCCCGGCCGCATTCGGGTGTGGAGGTCTTCGTATCCCTGGACGTGGTTGAACTTGGGCGCGCCATAAGGATAGCCCTCGAGGCTTGGAGCGCCGGAATAAGGCACATCGAGGTTGGGACCCCGCTCATAAAGTCCGAGGGGGTCCGCGCCATCAGGGCCCTCAGGGAGGCGCTGCCGGAGGCCGTGATATTCGCCGACACGAAAACGGCCGACGTGGGGTCTTTAGAGGCTCGAATGGCCCTAGAGGCGGGGGCGGACATAATGAGCGTGCTGGGGGCAGCTCCCGACGCCACCATAAGGTCCGCGGTGGCGGCAGCCCGCGAACTCGGCGGAACCGTTCTAGTGGACAGCTTGGGGCTGGGAGACAGGATCTTCGAGAGGGCAAGGGTCGCCTCGAGGCTGGGCGCTGAGATGATATGCCTCCACAAGGGCGTAGACGAGGGGGTCTTTTCAGATGAGGGCCTCCTAACCGAGCTCAGGGGTCTCGGCGTAAAGATAGGCGCGGCGGGCGGACTTGACCCCGAGGGCGTCTCCAAGCTGGTTGGGCTGGCGGACTTCGTCATGGTCGGGAGGTACGTTACCGGCAGTGAGGACCCCAGGGGGGCGGCCGCTCGGGTGCTGGAGGCGGCTCGCAACTCACGTTAGCTCTCACCGCACACCTGACGAGAGATCTGCTCTCCTATCTTTTCCTGAGGAACCTGATTCTTCCCTCAGAGAGTTCCATCAAGTACCTGACGCCCTGGATCCCCAACCTCCTAGACTTTAGCACAGACGCCTCTCTTAGGAGGACGCCATCCCTCTCCGTCACCCTGAGGAGGATCACGGTGTCCGCGTAGAGAGAAGCCGCCCTCGTGTCCTTCTCGAAGTGCCCGCTTCCAAGCTGCGTGCACAGGATCGTTATCCCTCTCTCCTTGGCCATCCACTGGAGGTACCTGGTGAAGTCTATGAGGCCTTCTCTCCCGACAGCGTGTTCGATCGCGGTAAGGCTGTCCACGAGCACGAATTCGGATTGGTTTTCGTCCACCAGTTCCTCTATCAGCTCGAACTGCTCCACCGGCCCGAGCGCCTGAGGAACCACAGACGCCACCTGCACCTCGTCCTCTTCGGCCATCCCGAAGGACTTGGCAAGCTTCACGACGGTTCCCTTGGAGGCCTCAAAGGACACGATGAGTGATCTCCGGCCCATCTTGGCCGCCGACACCGCCAGCGAGACTCCGAGGACTGTCTTGCCAGACCCAACCGGTCCCTCCAGTATGTTGAGCGAGGACCTCGGCAGCCCGCCGCCGAGCATCTCGTCGAGCCCGTCGATCCCCGTGGAGACGAGGTCCAACGGTTCCTCCGTGTCCAAGGAGTGAGGTAGCGTGATCACCCGCGCGCCCCCGCGCCTGGCGGAGATGGAGAACATGATGACAGGCTCCCGCGGGGAGGCCATCCTGACCTTCGCTATCTTGGCCTTTCTAACCAGTCCGCCCCTCTCCCCCTCCGACAGGTAGAGGTCCACCACGGCGTCGGCGAGGAACTCCACGCCGAGGAGCATGGGCCTCTTGAGAGCATCGGGAACAACCGTAGCCACAACGGTGGCCCCCGCCTGCTCCGCCGAGGTAATAAGCCTCTGAGAGAGTATCCTCTGCGCCGAGCTCACCCCCAGGACCGCGAGTACTTGGGAGAGCCCGTCGATAAACACCCGATCCGGTTTAAGCTGCTCGATCTCGTCCGCCATGGAGAAGAGGGCCATCTCGGCCTCTACTGGGGAGCCGGGGATTCCGAGGGACTTCACCCTCAGGCGCTCATCCTCTAGGAAGATATCCAGATCCCTGTGGAGGGAGGACGCCTGGAGGATAAGCTTCCTCTCGGGGTACCCGACCGCCAGGGCCAGGCACCTCTCCCCCGCCCGGCAGCCTTCGTGCAGGAACTGGATCCCGAGAACGGTCTTCCCACTCCCCGGGTCTCCGGTTACCAGAATCAGAGAGCCCGGTCCGAGTCCCTCTAACGCCTCATCGAGCGGCTCTATTCCGAAGAAAGTCCTCACTACCATTGTCGCAGACTGCTACATCCTTCTACAAAAAATTATATTAATTTATATTGATTCAGGGCCTTTACAGCGGTGAAAATTTGTTCAGATTCAAAGATCGACATGGGCTCTCGCAGGCTTTCAGGCTGGGCCCACGCGCCCAGTTCAGGTTGAGAGCAGCCGGAGGCTTTGAATACTGGTCTTACTAAAGCTCGGACGTTTCATCCCAATGTTTAAATCCCGACATCATAGCAAACAAAATTCATTTTACGAGGTCACCGCCCTCCCCCAGGCTCCTGATGAGCTCGGGAGGCACCCACTCCGTCAGATAGATGAGATCTGAGCCCCTCCACACCCTCATACCTCTCCGGACAAGACCCTGAGCATCCACCCCGAGGACAACTACGTCACTTCCGTGCCTCCTGCCGACCTCCACGGCCACCTCCGGGGTCGCAGAGAGGTGAACGAACCTGCGCCTCATGGGCTTGATCCCCTCCCTGAGGATCTTGCTGAGCGCTCTCCTGGTCGTGCCGTGGTACAGTACCGGTGGAGGGTCCTCAAGTGGATCCCCGGGTGGGAGGACCGGTACGCTGTGGCCGTAAGTCGCTCTTATTCTACCGCCCTTAATTTCGAACCTCCCGCGAGGATCGCGCATCACGACCATCTCGATGTCCCCCGCGGTGACCCACTCGAACCCGCGGAGGCGGGATATCCTTCTGGCTAGTTCGCCAACATCTACGTCGGAGAATCCGAACTCGTCCAGCCTAATCCCCATCAACTCCGGCCTGTGCCTGAGTACGAGGGTGAGCAGCTTGCTCAACCTCCTCATCCTCTCATCCATCTACCTCATTTAGCGACCGCGGCGGGATCGTTTATACGATTTACCGCTCCCAATCGGAGCCTGAGATGTCAGTGGCAGAGGTGGGGGGACTACTCGCTTCCCTGGGAATGCTCGCAGCGAGCGGCCTTATCTCAGCCGCCTACCTGATGCAGGGACTCGCAAGCTCAGCGATCTCGAGGGCAATCCGCGCACCCATGGCCGAGCGAAGACCTCTAGACAGAGTCTACACGCTCACTTGGATTCTCGCGGCCGCCGTGGCAGCGTGGATCTCACGGAAGTCCGGCATATTCACGGTTCTCGCCGTGGCACCGGCCTTCAAGAGCGGCGCGGACTTGGGAAGCAGGGCAGTCTACTCAGTGCACGATCTCACTCTGCTCGGTCAGGCCAGAGGACTCCGCTCGGCCGTTTCGAGGGCGCTCGCCCTAGCCTCCCTACCCAGTCTCTTCTTCCTCCTCAGCTGGTGGCTCCTCCGGCAGGCAGCCTCGCTGGCCGTCAAGGTGGTCCTCGGCCTGCGGCTGGATCTCGTTGCTCTGACCTTCTGGCTGCTCGGGGTGGCGTTCGGACTGGCGTTTGGCGCGGCGAGATCGCGCGGCGAGTCCGGCTTACTCCTCAGGGGGGAGCTGGCGTTGGTGCTGGGATCTAAGGCGCGAGAGGCTTTCTCGCCTGGCTAGCGCTCACGGGTGAACGAGAAGGATAATTTCGTGAACCAGACGGTTAGGGAGTGGGATGCCGAGATCGGTCAGGTCGGGCGAGGGCGGCGGCGTGGTGATTCGCGGCAGCGGCGTCTACAGGGAGGGGGAGGAACTCAGGGTCGCGGGCTCGGCCAGGGCCGGCGCCGATGTAGTGGCGAGGAGAGTCTCGGTGGCCGGGAGGCTCGCCGTTAAAGGGGTCCTCAAGTCTGAGACTGTCTCCATTGCGGGCACCCTGAGCGCCGGGGGAGTGGAGTGCAGGCGGCTCTCTGTGGCTGGCCTGGCCAGGATCGACGGCAGGCTTGTGGCGGAAGTCGTCAAAGTCGGCGGTCGGCTCGAGTCCAAAGAAATCCTCTCGAAGCTGGTGAAGATTGGTGGCTCCGTCCGAGCGGGTTCTATAGAGGCCGACGAGCTCGAGATAAATCTGGGGGGATCCTCAGAGGTCAGAAGGATCTCGGCCAAGACCGTGAGGATAAGTCCCAAGAGGGACCTGATGGGGCTCTTGATGCCCTCAAAGAGGAAGCTGAGGGCCGAGAGAATAGAGGGAAAGCAGGTGTACCTCTCTCGGGTCACGTGCGAGGAGGTCGTGGGAGAGCGTGTGCTCGTGGGGCCGGTGTGCCGGATCCGCAGGGTGGTCTACAGCGAGGTCGTGAAGGTTTCCGACCGGGCCAGGGTGCTGGAGCTGGTCAAGGCCAAGTAGGCGGGGCTACCTCCCTCCGAATCTGGCCCGCTCGCTCAGCATCCTCTCGTAGTCGGCCCTTGTCACGACGACCTCGCGGCCGCAGTGCTCGCACGTGAACCTCACCGCCTCCTCTCCCTCGCGTGGCTCTCCGCGGAGGGGCCTCCCGCAGTAGCACACGAACCCGATGAGCCGAGCCGGGTTTCCAACCACTAGGCCGTGGGGAGGGACATCCCTCGTGACCACCGATCCGGCGGCCACCATGGAGTACTCCCCTATGGTCACCCCGCAAACGACCGTGGCGTTGGCCCCTATGCTCGCGCCCCTCTTGACGCGGGTGGGCACCACCTCCCAGTCGACGTTGAATGACCTTGGGTACTTGTCGTTGGTGAAGGTGACGTGCGGCCCGATGAAGGCGTCGTCCTCGATGGTCACCCCCCTGAAGACCGAGACGCCGTTCTCTATCTTCACCCCGTCGCCTATCTCGACCCCGGCGTCGACGTACACGTCCTTGCCGAGGACGCAGTTCCTTCCGATCTTTGCTCCGCTCCTCACGTGCGCGAAGTGCCACACCTTGGTGCCCTCCCCGATCCGGGCCCCTGGCTCCACGACCGCCTTCTCGTGAACGAAGGCCCTACCCATCACGACACCCCCGCGCACCGCCGCATCAAGTCATTAATCCACACGGTCAGATCCCTCCGGCTACCCAAATCCCCCGGCGGCGGGCGCGAACCTGAAGTTCAGGGGGTCTAGGAAGTACTTGGGCACGATCGGACTCAGAGGGTACTTCAGGGCGAGCCACCCCTGGAAGATCATGATGGCGGCCGTCGCCCAGGCAGAGTTCTCCCTCTCCAGACCTACCGAGTACCTGAAGGCCCTGTAGATCAGGAACGCCTCCCAGACGAGGAAGGCCGCGCCAACGATGGCCGAAGTGGTGAGATCGAAGGAGTAGTATCTTTGAAGGTCGCTTAGAGTTTTGACTGAGAGTTCTTGGAGGAGCTTCGGCGAATAGGCCACGCTGAGATCGTATAGGATCACAAGGTTCCCGACCGTCAGGCGCTTCGCCGCGACTAGGGCGACCGCCCTGAGGGCCTCGGGCACCAAGACGGGGCTGGTGGCCATGACGGCCGCAGATAGGGGAAGATCTCGCCCCATTCTGCGCGCCACGTACGAGGCCAGGGCCCCCCTCACGACCATCAGGAGCCCCATCAGGGCCGGAATGATGAACGCGCTGGCGACCGCCTGGAGGGTCATGGCCCTGTCGCTGTAGAAGATCACGTCGATGTTCGCCACCCAAGGCGGGAGGTTCGCCACCTCGTAGCGTATGCCCGAGTCCAAGGCGAGCTTAGACGCGAGCACTACGACGGACTGCACGACCCACATCGAAACAAGGATTTTCAGGCTGGACGCCCGCCCTAGCTTGACGTAGAGTTCCTTGCTTCCGATGAAGGCCCCTCTCAGATACTCGCTGAACGTGTAGAAGGCCTCGGCTCCCAGCAGCCTCTCGCCCTCGGCATCCACACGGTGCCCAGAGACGATCGCGGAAAAAAGGTTAACGATCAGTTCTGAACAGAATCCAAGCCCCCCTGAGGGGGTTGAAGTTCCAAATCAGGTCTTGCGAGCAGCTGAGGCACATCCACACTGGGTCGTACGAGTACCCCTCGTCCCTCAACACCGACTCCTTGAAGAAGGCCAGGGCCTCCAGAATGCCAGCCCTCCCGGCGCCGCCCGGGAGATAGTAGTCCGGGTAGGAGAGAGCAAAGGCGAGGAACTCGACTATTCGCGCGTACTCCCCGTCTATTAGCTGTCCCCTCGACGTGGTCGCTATGATCAGGGCCTGGCTGAGCCCCGATACCTCGCGCGCGAAGCCTTCGGCTTCGCAGCCGTTTACGAGGAGGACGAGCTTGCCGTAGCTCAGGTTGGCCAGCGCCCTCGATAGGTCCTCCGCAGTCAGGTTCCCAGGGGCGAGGTCGACCCAGTCCCACCCCGCGCCGTGGTGGGCGTCTATGACCACGAAGACGATGTCGTTCAGGTCCGACGGGAGGGAGGCGATGGCATGAAGGGCCCTCTCCACGTCCTCCTCGGTCTGAATTATGAGGTCCGGGTAGATCAACCCGGCCGAGGGGGCCTTCCTCCTCCTCCCCCAGGGGACGTCGGACATGTACATGCCGACTTGGAAGGGGCCAGCCCAGCCCCTGGAGAGGTGCGTCCAGTACAGGGCCGTGGCGTCGAGTCCCTCCTCGGTTCGGAGGGACGTCTGGCTGACGATGAGGAGTATGCTGTCCTCGCCGTAGCCGTGCCTCTTCGCGAGGTGGTAGAGCATGAGAGAGCCGCCGGCCCCTATCCTGCCTCCCTGAATTATCACGAGATACCTCTGGGACCTCCCGTAGAGCGCGTTAAGTCTAGGATTGTCCAGATCGTTCATGGGATCAGTTCCAGCCTCCAGCTCCTCAAGGTTGGAGAAGCCATCCGAGTCCGCATCTCCGCGCAGGACCTCACCTCCCAACAGGCCCGACTGGCACAGGTCCACGACGTAGTAGAAGGGGAGCGCCTCCAAGGAGAGTAGAGCGGATGTCTCTCCGTCGTCGACCACCCCGTCGCTCAACACGGCATCCACAAGCCTCGAAACGCAGCCGCGCGTCTCTTCCACCGTGAATAGTCTAGAGTATTCTGGAGGAGGTCCGCGCAGGATACCCTCCACGACCCTGACAAGGGCCCACTCTCCTTCCTCCATCCTCCCGTCTGCCTCGAGCCGAGACAGCATTCGATAGACCCACCTCTCCATCCCCGTGCGGATGGCGTAGGATAGGAGGGGGCTGGCCGACAGCGGGTTGCCACCCCAGCTGAACTCGTCCCCGTCGCAGATCCCATCTCCATCCGTGTCCCAGAGTACGGGAGAGGTTCCAATCTTCACTTCGAAGCCGTCCATCAGCCCGTCTAGGTCCGTGTCGAACTTTCCCACCTTTGTCTTGTAGACCAGCTCCTCCAGCGCGTCGGCGAGCATGTCGTCATCTCTGTCCACCAGACCGAACGTGAGTGTGGTCAGGCTTCCCAGCTGGCTCAGCAGG
This sequence comes from Thermoproteota archaeon, assembly GCA_027491415.1. Lineage (GTDB taxonomy): Archaea > Korarchaeota > Korarchaeia > Korarchaeales > Korarchaeaceae > DRBY01. Next base: position 40,082 of record JAOZFH010000025.1, read on the forward strand.
AGCGCAAATGACAGGAGAGCACTTAGTCTCTTGGCCCTCGTCCTCCAGCGGATCAACCTCAGCGCGCTCAGAAGGCATGGGGGTGAACATAACGGTTTGCCCCCGACCAAATCGGTCCTCCTGGCCTGATTCAACGAACTCGCGCGGGCCCCAGGGTGGGCGATCCCACAACCTGCCTCTAGGGCCCCCCGGGCGACGCCGTGGTCAGGTGCCAGTTGAAAGCCTCCTTTATACAGGAAGGGACGTCTCGAGGATGTAGGGTAGGTGTTGATTCCTGACTAAAATCTTTAATTAATTGATAAAGCAGAACGTTTGAAGTACTCTCTTAGCTCTGGTGTGGTTCATGTCGGGCTTGAGCTTGTTGGGGAGGGTGGTGGCTTGGGAGTTCCTAGTGGCAGCCGCCGCCTATCTGCTAATGGCCGTCACAACCGGTCTCTCACCTAAGAAGTCCCCGCAGGTGGGATTCTTTGCACTCGGCTTTGCCTTTCTGTCGCTGGCCATGGCCGCCAGGTTCGTCTCCCTGTTCCTCCCCCCCGCCGTCAGGTGGAAGCTGACAATACCCTCTGGGGCCCTGGTCTTCATGTCGGCTTCGGCCCTCCTCAGCGGGTTCACCAGGCCCTCGTCAAGGCCGATTGCCGAGGCTGGGGTGATCGTTGCCGGGGCCGCGGTACTTGCAGTGGTTGGCAACGATCCCTCCGGCTTGTCCCTGATTGAGTTCTGCTACGGCCTCGTATTCTTCATCCTGTTCGCCCTGTCGGCCCGGGTTTACTCAAAGTCCGGCTTGTCCACCCACCTCTTTCTAGCCCTGGGGCTTTTGCTGATTGGCCTGTCAGGCCTGTTGCCCGCGATCACCCTTCCGTTCCTGTCTCACGCTCGTCTCCTCTTGTCGGCCTCTCTTCACCTGGGCGCCGCCGTGTCATTCGTGTGGGCGCTCGCGGGGGTCTGAGAATGGGCCTGAGGGACGTCTACGTCTTCGAGGATCGCACGGGTAGGCTGGTGTTTGCCAAGTCGTACGGGAGTCTCAGGGGGGACGAGGATCTCATTTCAGGGTTCCTGTCCTCGATTCAAAACTTCCTCGCCGAGGTCGCGGAGGACGAGATAAAAGAAATCTCGGGAAGGAGGTTCAGGTTCCTGTTTAAGAGGGCGGGAGACTGCGTTGTTTGCGTCGTCGTTGACGGTAGCGAGGGCTCCGAGTCGTCCAAGAGGCTGCTGGACAGTGTTGCCAAGGCCTTCTTGAAGGCCAGCAGGGTGACCGGCCTCAGGCGGCTGGATCAGTTCGAGAAGAAGTGTGACGAGATAGCGGAGAGCTGGGGGAAGCTGGTCAGATGGAGTGAGGCCCTAGACCAGCTCGATGAATGGGGGTGAGACCCCTGGGCCTCAGCGCCATAGAACTCCTCGAGTCCCTCCCACCAGAGCTCGTCTCAGCGGTTACGGAGGCTCTCAAATCACTCGGCCTCTCCCCCGGGGATCCGCTGGACGACGATCACCTCACGAAGATTTTCAGGGAAGTCTCCCGGTCTCTCGGCAAGGCGAGAGCTTACCAGGCGTTCCGCGAGGCGGGCGTGGTGAGGGGGATCACCAGGGCGAAGGCCTTCGTGGTGGGAGACGCCGCGGTGGGGAAGACGACGTTCTGCGTCAAGCTGGCGACGGGAAGGTTCAAAGAGGAGTACAAGGTGACGGTCGGGGTCGACTTCTACACGCTCGACCTGATAAGCGGTGGCAGGCTTGTGAAGCTGGTGCTCTGGGATCTAGCAGGCCAGGAGAGGTTCGGCCTGGTGAGACCGAACTTCTACGCCGGATCCTGCGGGGGTTTCATTGCATTCGCCTTGGACAGGCCCGAGACCCTTCGCAGCGTGCCGGGGTGGGTCAGGGAGATAGAGGAGAACGTGGGAAGGAAGGTTCCGGCCGTTCTGATCGGCACCAAGCTGGACCTCTCCCCAAGTCTTCCCGAGGCCTCGAACATCGCCGAGGAACTGGACCTGGTGGGCTACGTGCCCGTGAGCTCGAAGACCGGGGAGAACCTCATGAGAGCCGTCAGGACGCTCATTTCGGCCTGCGTCAACATCTAGATTACTTTCTCCTCCTTTCCTCGACGAATAGTGCGAACACCGCCAGGGCGGCCATGCCTATAGCAGATCCTATCCAGAAGGAGACCGAGATGCCCGGCAGGACGGCCCCCAGGATGTGGATCTCCCTACCTTGGCAGGACCTGTAGAGGTACCCGCCCAGTATCGGACCGATCACGGCTCCGACGTTGAAGGCAGCTTGCACGGTCCCGAATACCTTACCCCTCATGCTCTCGGGTACTAGGTCTGCCTGCAGAGCCCTCATGACCGGCTGAAAGGAGTTGAACGCCACGGACCTAGCGGTAGCCAGCGCGGTGAGATCCCTCACACTCTTGGCTATTGGGATCAGGGCCGTCATGACCCTAGAGGCGAAGCCCCCCGCTATCACTATGGCCTTCCTGCCCACGGCGTCCGAGAGCCTCCCAGCTGGGTATGCCGCGAGCATCCCCACCAGCCCAGAGATTGTGGTGATCGCGGCCAACGCGGCCGGGTCTGCGTCAACGTACTGGACAACGAACAGCCCCATCAGGGGCCCCGAGAACCCCATGGCTATTCCGTTCGCCACGGCCATGAGGTAAATCGCGTTTATGCTCCTCCGGACGGAGGGATCGACCTCCCGATCCTCCGACTCCCCTCCCTGAGACGACGGAAGGATCTCACTCCTTGGCTCGACGCGTGGTTCCTTGAGCAGGAGGGCTGCGGGGAGCCCGAGCAGGGAGAAAAGTGTCAAGAAGAGGAAGGGAAACTTGAGGGCCCTCTCGACGTCTCTGATTCCCAAGTAGAAGACTCCGAACTTGTAGGCCGTCACCCCGAGGGCCGGGCCGGTGATGAACGCCAGGTTGGTCGCGACCATATACACCGCCATGGCCCTCCCCCTCCTCTCGCTCCCCGTTGAGTCCATCAGGAGGGCCTCGGCCACCGGCCAGACCATGGCTGAGGCGACTCCCTGAAGGCCCCTGATGAGGTAGAGCTGGTTGAGGCTGTTCGCCAGCAAGTATCCGAGGGAGAGGAGGACGTACATGATCGAACCAGACGCTATGAGCCTCTTCCTCCCAACCTTGTCGCTCAGGGATCCAAAGTATCGGGCCAGGAACGCCCTGGTCAGCATGAAGGCCGATATGAGGGTGCCATACTCCACCGCGTAGCTCCCCGCCCCGCCGATCGTTCCAAGGGTCTCCGGAAGCTCTCTAAGCTCTCCGACGAGATACAGCATGTAGTACGGTATTATTCCCATGATGGCGCCGTAGCCTAGGCTGATGACGAACGCGAGCCAGGAGAGGAGTGTGAGATTTCGTCTGTACAAGCTCGCGGGCCCTTCTGAACGGGAGTTAATATTTCTTACTGAACTTGACCCAGCGGACGGCCTGCGGACCCCGGGACGCGCTTTAACTGAGATGAATCCGCGACTATATGGAGTCATATCAGATCAATACTCTCCATTTTCGAATCGAGCGGTTCAGCACCCCCTGACTTTGGGTGAATTCCGGATCAAACCGGGGCGCCGGACCTAGGGGCACCTTCTGCCTATTTCAGGCGATTTGTTTAAGAAGTTTTTCTAGGGTAGTTTATATAGTGAAAAGAGGTAAGCACACGTGAAGTAATCGGAATGAGTGAGGAAGGCGAGGTTGCGGGCGCGCCCCGCAGGTTGAGTCTCGGGGTAGACCCGCTTGACTTGTTGTTGGATGGGGTTCAGCCTGGATCGATCCTAACAATGTTAGGGCCGCCAGGATCTGGGGCGAGCACACTTGCTGTGGAATTTCTGCTAAAAGACGTCGCAAGGGGGGAGAGGGCCGCGGTTCTCCTGACCACGCGGAGAACCTGGGAGCTCCTGAGGATCGCCGAGGCCTACGGGCAGGAACTGAAGAAGGGGCTGGACGGCAGACTGATCAAGGTCGTGGAGATCGAAAACCCGTTCGCTCAGAGCGAGGTGAACGAGTCCCTGGTCGAGTTCTTCACGGCCCTCGAGGAGTTCAAGCCGAGCCGCGTCTACGTAGACGTGATAGACCCCCTCCTAGTGACCCTCGGACGAAGGGGTCTGATGTCGGGGCTCATAGGGCCACTGATCGAACTCTCCCGCAGAAAGAAGCTTCTGACGCTCATCAGATGTGCGACGCCTAGGACGTACTCTCTCCTCTCCCAGTTCTCGACGGGGGCCTTTAGACTGGAGTGGAGCCCCGAGACGAGGGAGGGGGGTAGCCTGAGGAAGCTTGTGCTGGACAACCTCCGCGACATCCCGCACCTAGAGTCCTCGACCGAGTTTAAGTTAATTCCAGGAGACGGGATAAGGGCGATAAGGCCCGGAGAACTCCCTGAGTGGCTGGAGCGAATCCCCTCGGGACTCCCGGATCTGGACTCCGCCATCGGAGGTGGATACCCCTCGGGCTCGATGGTGCTGATCTCCGGCGGCCCTGGCTCCGGGAAGACCCTCCTCGCCCTCAAGTCCTCCGCGATTCTATCCAGTCGAGAACTGCGGGCTCTCTTCGTCAGCTTCGCGGAAGGTTCAGAGGACATCCTCAGGAGGGTCCGATCCATTGGAAACGAGGTGACCGACTTCAGGGCCGTGGGAGCTGATCCCTCCATCGGATCCGTTGCGAGGCACATTCAGGAGCTGAAGGGGGCTCTCACTGAGCACAGCCCAGACGTCGTGGTCGTGGACGCCTTGGAACTCATGGTCTCCCTGCTGGACAGGTGGGAGGAGGGCCTGAGGTACCTGAGATTTCTGAGGGGGTGGGTCAGGGATTCAAAGGGACTGGCAGTCGTGTCGACGGGTAAGAATCCCTTGGTGGAGCTTGCCAGCCCATTGTTCGACGTCTCGCTGGAGCTGGAGGTCCTAGAGGTGGGCGACCGCCTAGTGAGGACGCTTAAGGTCCGGAAGGTGTCCTACGGTGGTGGGTCGGCGAGGAGGATACCCCTCTCCAGCTTAGACGGGTCAGGCTCGAGGTAGCCGATCAAACCTTTATCCTGATCCGGGCTAATGGCCGCACGTGCTCGGAGATCGAATTCTAGGCGTGCTTGGTGGAATGGGGCCTGAGGCCACGGCGTACTTCATTTACCTGATTACGGAACTCACCCCCGCCGAGAGGGACCAAGACCACATCCCCATGGTGGTGATCAGCGACCCCAAGATCCCAGACAGGAGCGAGGCCATCCTGAGCGGGGGTCCGAGCCCGGTGGGCAGGGCCCTCCAAGACCTCCGCATATTGGAGAGCCTGGGGGTGGAGCTGGTGGCGATCCCGTGCAACACGTTCTTCCACTTCTACGAGGAGGTTGCCCGGGGCACCCCCTTGGAGATAGTTCACATGCCCCGCCTGACGGCCGAGCTCCTCGCGGACGCCGGAGTTCGGGCGGTCGGCCTCTTGGGAACGACTGGACTAGTCAAGTCGGGTCTCTACCAGAGGCTCCTGACGGACAGGGGGGTAGAGGTGGTCCTTCCTGACGAGCAGACGCAGGCCGAGGTGATGAGGGCGATATACGAGATCAAGGCTGGCCGAAAGTCGGGAGCGAGGCTGGCCCTGATCCGCGCGTCCCGTAGGCTCTTGGATCGTGGAGCCCAGCTGATCGTCGAGGGCTGCACCGAGATCCCCCTCGTGCTCAGGGGCGAGCCCCTCCCCCTGCTGGATCCGATGGAGGTGATGGGTAGGGCGTGCGTGGACAGGTTCAAGGGCACGGCGCTGCTGACCGAGCTGAGGGCCCAGCTTGCGGAGGGAGACTCTCGATCGCCGACCAGAGGGCTCTCCGGTGCTCTTCCCCGATGAAGGTCACCCTCTGGAGCCTGTCGGAGTAAACCTCGGGCACCTCTCGGGACTTGCAGCCAGGCCCTAGGGATATCGGGATGGTCTCGGCGAGGCTCCCCAGCTCCCTGGCCCCCCTCTCGGAGTAGGCGTCGCAGGCCATACCCACAACCGCGTCGGGCCTCAAGAGTTCCACGATCTGAGCTACCTCGTCGTAGCTTACAACTATCTTGACAAGGACGTCGATCCCCAGCTCTCTCGCGCGGAGAGCCAGTCTCACGACGTCCCGAACGCCGCAACCCTCTTCCGCGCACAACTCGCCTAGGCAGATGGAGTTGAGCCTCCTGATGCCCCCGCGGGGATCCACTGCGGGACACTTGGGGGACTTAGCGCAGGCGGGAACCAGCACAAGTACCTTGGGCAGCGGAACCACCGCCGAATATCGGATTGAGAAGCGAAACTCCATGCCGACAGACGATTCTTTTCGTAGGCGTCTCAGCGCGCAGACTCCTCCTAACTTCGCGTGCTGCGCGCGGCGGGCGCCATGGAGTAGCGCCACTGTCTGCCTTTTTTTGGTTATGTGGGTCGGTGAGAGCAGCGACGCGGACGTCTCCAACCGCTCCAGGGGGCCCTTCCAATGAGGTTTCGTGCAGCTGCGGCCGCGATCTTGATCGCGCTGTTGACGGCCACTTTGGGGCCGTTTGCGGTCCCGGTCCAGTCAGAGAACCCCCAGCTGTCAGTCAGGGTTCGGCTGTTTTCCGACGGCTGGGCCGACGTGGAACTCTCCGTCAACCTGACGAAGGCAGAGGCCTTCACAGTCGTCCCGCTGATGGGGGATCCCGAGGCTCTGCTGGCGGTGGACGAGGACATGTCTCCCCTCAACTACTCCCTGGAGGACGGCTCCATCCTAATCGCTACCATGGGATCTCAGAGGGTCACGGTCTTCTACCAGACTCCCTCGCTCACGGCGAAGTCAGGGGGCGTCTGGAACGTTACCGTATCACCCAACGTCGCCTCGTGGATAGTGATCACCCTACCCAATGGGTCCACAGTCGTAGGTCTCTCCGACGTCCCCGAGAGGATTGAGTCGGAAGGGGGGAGGATAACTCTCGCGTTCGTCTCGGACTCTGCGTGGGTCTCCTACGTGATCCCACCCCCAGTCGAGTCGGGTCGAGGGACGGCCGGGTCGGGCCCGGGGGCAACCGAGGGTGCGGTTCAGCGGGCCTCTTGGTGGGTTCCCGCGGCGGGCCTGGCCGCGGCAGCGGGGGTTGGAGCTGCGATCGCGCTGTCAACTCGGAATCGCCGAAGACCCTCCCCCGCGGGCGAGATGGACTCCACCGACGCGGCCATACTCGAGGGCCTCGCCCGCATGGGGGGAGAGGCGTACCAGGCCGACCTGATAAAGTCCCTCGGGCTGCCGAGGTCCACCGTCTGGAGGCGAATTAGGAGGCTGGCCGAGGAGGGACACGTGGAGCTCAGGGACGGGGAGAGGGGGAAGATCGTGAGGCTCAGACGAGCGGAGTGACGCTCAGAGCGGCCACTCCAAGCAGCCAGAGGGCCACAGGGAGGGTCAGCCCGGGCAAAATCCTCCTCTTGGAGTATAGGAGGTGAAGGGTCAAGACCACGCCCGTGTTGAGCAGGAGGAGGGTGAAGAGGGCGCCGACCAATCCGAACATTCTCGAAGAAGAGGCTGAGGCAAGAGAGTACGCGAACAGGTCACCCAACCCCATCGACACCCTTCCGTGGGTGACCATCATGGGCTTCAGCGGATCGTCGCGCAGGTTCACGCCGTCTGACGCCCCCGCAGAGGAGAACATCTCCCCCAAGGGTCCCCTGAAGATGGCGTACGCATCGTAGAGGGCCAGGCTGCCCAAGAAGATGAACGTGAAAACTTCGGGGAATGTGCTGACGAAGAGGTATGCCACCGCGGATGAGAGCAGGGCCTTCGAGGCGTTCCCGACCAAACCAGATCTCAGCCCCAGCCAGGTGAAGGCCGCGCCGAGCGGGACGGAGAGGGTCCACGAAAGGCCCAGGGACTCGAGCACCTCCGCCAGCGAGAGCGCGGCCGCGTAGAAGAGGGAGATTAGCAGGAGCGCCTTTAGGACTCTGAGCCTACCCGTCTTTAAGAGATAAACCATGAGCGACGCCGTGGCAAAGAGCAGCAGGACGTAGAATGCGGAGAGACCTCCCGCTTGGACGGCCGTGAGTTCCACCTCTGGCCTAGGTCTCGTGGCTGCCACCATGGCCAGCGCAATGAGCTGAGCCAGACAAGGCCAGATCAGAACGGAGTACGCCCTATCACCCTCCATCTCCCTCACCCCGCCCCTTGAGGAGCTTTTCCTCCAGCTCGGGGTGCTTGGGGAGGACCTTAGAGAGAAACCGCTCGAGGGCGTTCAGCACGGCCCCATACTTGGACCAGAGCGTCTCCCCGGTCAGCTCGGATTTGGCAACCTCCGAGAACGCCACCGCGTAGCCGTCAGAAGTGGCCCCGCAGGCTGCCAGCCTGGCGTCGAGGGAGAGCCTCAGGAGGTCGGGGGCCACGGCGGACAAGTCCGTTGGGCTCAGCGGGAAGGGGAGGAGCGGCGCTGCGATGAGCACGGAGTCACCCTCGTCCAGGATCTGAACGGAGATCACGAGCCTTCTGACGCTTTTCTCCAGGCTCACCTCGATTAGCTCGGTCACCAGCACGCTCATGCTCTCCTCGTCGACGTAGATCCTTTCGGGCTCCACCCCGACATCCTCGAGGAGCCTGCTGAGACCCCTGAGGGTATCCCCGACGCCGTCAGTCTCCGACAACGCGACCAGGCCTCCCCAGGCTGTGGAGGATACGCCGAGTGATCTCCCGGATCTCTTGAGGTTCAAATCTGGGCGCGCCCCCCTTGTCCCTCGCGGCCCGAACTCTCCATACCTCCCCCCCTGCCGACTTGAGCATCTCCTCGATTCGGCGATCTCCCCCGATGACCACCTTCACGACGTCCTCCCTGGGGATCGCCTGGGACTTGAACCCCTCGATCAAGACCACCCTCGCGCCCGGGTCGACGCACCTCACCACGCCGAGCGCGCCCTCCAGGTCCGTGGGGGCGGACCTGAAGACCGCGATCAGGTTTGGAGACGCGAGCACGACCGTTGAGGCGCCGGCGGCAGCCATCCTCCAGCTGTCAGTGCCCGGCCTGTCGACCTCTGGGCTCGCCTCGTGCGTGTGCTTGATGGCGGCCGCCCTGACCCCCGCCTCGGAGAGCGCCCTCAGGATGGCCTCCACGAGGGTCGTCTTTCCCGCCGCCTTCCCTCCCACGACGGCGACGAGCAGCGGCCCGCCGGGAGACTCGCTCATCCTGCCTCGCCCACCGACCTCTATTTTAAACGGCCTTCCCCCGACCCCGCGGATCACGAGGGTTAATAACTCCGGACCGACCTCCTATTTTGGCGCAGCCCATGCCCGAACCCTGTCCAGACGGGGTCGGCTCTCGAGTCAGGGCCAGCCTCCAAGAGCCCCTACCAGACGGCCGAGTCAGGTGTCTCGCCTGCCCGCGCTATTGCGTCATCCCCCCGGGCCTCAGGGGCGCCTGCGGGACGAAGGTGAACGTTGGCGGGACCCTCTGTGAGGTCAACTACTCCAGGGTCAGCTCGGTAGCCATGGATCCGATAGAGAAGAAACCCCTCTTCCACTTCTACCCCGGCTCGTGGGCATACAGCATAGGGACGGTTGGGTGCAACCTGTTCTGCGACCACTGTCAGAACTGGCAGATCTCCCAGCCCGGGGTGAGGCCCGAGGACTTCCCGTGGCTCAGGACGCTGACGCCGGAGGACGCCGTTCGGCAGGCGAGCGAGCTCGGGGCCGCTAGCATAGCCTACACGTACAACGAGCCCACCATAGTGAGCCTGGAGTGGGTTCTGGAGACCGCCAGGCTCGCCAGGAAGGCCGGGCTGAAGAACGTCAGCGTGACGAACGGGTACTGGAGCAGGGAGGCTAGGGAACTCCTCGCGCCGCTGATGGACGCGGCCAACGTCGACGTGAAGGCCTTCTCCGACGATTTCTACAGGAGGGTCACCAAGGTGACGTCCCTGAGGCCGGTCCTGGAGACCGTGGAGCACCTCAAGAGGGAGGGGGTGCACGTCGAACTCACCTACCTCGTCATCCCCGGCCTGAACGACTCGGAGGAGGAGATAAGGTCGTTCGCGGGGTGGGTCGTCGAGCGCGTGGGGGACGACACCCCCGTGCACTTCTCTAGGTTCCACCCGGACTTCCGAATGCTCGACAGGCCGGCGACGCCCCTCAAGACCCTCGAGATGGCCCACCGCGTCGCCAGGGACGAGGGGCTCAAGTTCGTCTACCTCGGCAACGTGCCGGGAGACCCAAGGGAGCACACATACTGTCCCAGGTGCGGGGCCAGGGTGATAGAGAGGTACGGGTTCGACGTCCACGGCTGCAGGCTCACCGAGGACGGGAGGTGCGCCAGCTGTGGAGAGCCCATCCCGATCGTCGGCGAGTGCAGGCGGTCCTCGGGGAGCTTCTACCTCGGCATCTGACCGAGGTGGCGGGGGCAGGCGGTCGGAGTGGGAGATCGGCGTTCCCACCCTGCTGGAGTCGCTGGGGGCGTTCCTCCTAGCAGCCCCCGCGGTCGTCTGGGTAGCCTCTAGGTTGATCCCGGGCCCGATAGCGGGAGGAGGTCCTTCCCTCGGATTCACGCTGGCCTCGGCGATGATATTTACCCTGGCGGCGCACGAGGGGATTCTCGCGGCGCTCTACCGGCTGTCCGACTCTGGGGCGAAGTTCGGGGTCGGCACACACTACCTCTACGGGCCGCCACGCGGCCGGTCACCCGCGAGACCCTCCTGCTGGTCAGCTTGGCCCCGCTGGCGGCGATAAGCGCCGCCACGCTGGCCGTCGCACGGGCGTTTCCGAGCCACGCCGGGCTGCCCGCGGCGATCTTTGCCCTAAACGCCCTGGGATCGGTCGGGGACGTCGTGCTCGCGGTCAAGGCGCTCGGCTCTCCACCGGGGTCGCTGGTAGCGGACAGGGGAGACCGGTCCGTGGTCATCCCACCCGACGGTCAGTACGGGCCGCCGGGCTGGTGGGCATCTGTTGACGCCTTCCTAAGGATCTATCCGATCGCCCTCACCCTGTTGGGTGCTGCCCTGGCTCTGCTGGCCGGCGGCGCCACTCTGGAGTTTCGTAGGGACAGCGGGTTCCAGCTAGTCGTCGAGGTCGATCCCTCCGCGCTGGCGGTGGCAGTCATGATTTCCGTGGTGGCCGTCCCTGTGATCTCCACGCGGTCCGGCCAGGGCGGTTAAAAATCTGTGAGGGCCCCGGCAAGACCGATCGCCGTGGGTCGGACCGGCAGGGAGAGGAACGTCGTGGTCATCGCGCTAAGCTGGACTATGATGCGCCCGTTCGGAGCGGCCACGAGGACCTACTTCGCCCTCTACTTCCTGGAGTTCGGCGCCGACCCGGCAAGGATAGGCCTCATCACGATGGCGGGGTCGCTCACCGTCGCGATCTCGAGGCTGATCGGGGGATACCTAGCCGACGCCGTCGGCAGGAAGAGGCTCATCGTCTCGATGACCGCGGTCTACGCCTTCGCCTCCCTCCTGTACGCCCTGGCGAGGGACTGGACCTGGATACTCGCCGCGGAGGTGATCTCGTCCGCCACCCTCCTCTACCAGCCGGCCATAGCCGCGATACTGGCCGACAGCCTGCCCTCCGAGGTCAGGGGCAGGGGGATCTCGGCGGCTCGGACGGCCGCGACCCTCTCGTCCCTGGCTGGCCCTCCCCTCGCGGCCTTTCTGGTTGGTAGGATGGATCTCGTCCCTGCGGTCCGCCTCCTGTACGCCGCGAGGTCGGCAGCGGTGCTCGCGGCGGCGGTCGTGAGAATGACCCTCACGGAGACACTGAGACTGGAGGAGAGGAGGCCAATCAGCCTTCGGTCGATCTTGGAGGATTACAGGAGAGCCGTGATCTGGCTTAAGGGTGATCTAGGGAGGTTGATCGCCGTGAACTCGGCCGCCATGGGATCCTACAGCCTGGCGGAGCCGTTCATACAGATCTTCGCGGTCAAGGAGATCGGAATAGATCCGGAACTCTGGGGGCTTATCTCAACGGTCGTGCGGGCCGAGATCCTCGCGAGCATCAACCTCTCAGGATACATCGCCGACAAGCTGGGAAGGAACATATCCCTGGCCCTCGGGTACGGCTCCGGCGCCGCCGGAATGCTAATGCTCCTGATGTCCCCGCCGGGCTCCGGCGCTTGGGTCCTGGTGTCCCAGCTTGTGTACGCCGCCTTTGCCTCGTGGCCAGCTAGGTTCGCCCTGTTCGCGGATCTTACGCCGGCGGAGACCAGGGGGAGGCTCACGGCGGTCAGGGGGCTCGTGGAGAACCTGTCCTCCAGCGCGGCCTCAGCGGCGGGCGGCGTGCTCTACTCTATCTCCCCCATTGCAGACCTGGGGCTGGCTTCCGTGGGCCTCACTCTCACGGCGCTGGCCGCCCTTAGAATCCTCCCGAAGGTAGGCAGGCTTCCCGATCGGGCTACGGCCGAGATATCTGATTTAGAGCCAGCAGTTGTTCCTGGGTCAGCCTCCAACCTAGAGCCCCCGAGTTCTCCCTGACGTGCTCCACCCTCGCGGCCTTGGGGATGGCCGCGACCTTGGGCTTGGATATCAGCCAGTTTAGGGCCACCTGAGCCGGGGTCCTCCCCACGGCGCGCGCCACCTCTGCCAGTGCCCTTGGGGGGTCCACCGCCAGGCGCCCCTTCTCGAGCGGCGTGTAGGCCAAGATCAGGACCCCCTCCCGCTGACAGAATGGGAGGAGGTCTCTCTCAATCCTCCTGTCGATCAGGCTGTATCGGACCTGGTTTGCGGCTATCTCAACCTCCCTGGTGGCCTCCATGGCCCGCTTAAGGAGTGGGAGGTCGAAGTTGCTCACCCCTATGTTCCTGACCTTCCCCTCCACCACCAGCTCCTCCATGGCCCGGATCGTCTCCTCTATCGGCACCTCAGGGTTAGGCCAGTGCACTAGGTACAGGTCGATGTACCCGACCCCCAGCCTCTCGAGGCTCCCCTGGGCGGCCCTCAGCAGAGCTCGCCTGCTCAGGTTGGTGCTCCACACCTTGGTCACCACAAAGTACTCCTCCCTGTCGAAGGGCCTGAGCGCCTCGCCGACTATTCTCTCGACCCTCCCCCAGCCGTACATCTCGGCCGTGTCGATGAGCCCCATACCGAGGTCGACAGCCAGTCTTATGGCCTCAATCGCCGCCTGCGGGTTCTCCTCCATGCGATAGGTACCGATCCCGAGCTTGGGGATTCTGTCCCCGGTGCCCTTGAGCCTCTCCCACTCCATCACCCCACCCCTTCGGCCCCCCGCTAAAACCCCATCCCCCGGCCTCTGACGGACTTTCGTTTGAATTTTTAACTCGGCTCGCACGGCACAGCCCGTGTCCCGGGAAGTGGCAAAGCGGAACATGACCATCATGGCGATCACGTGGGCCATGATGGGCCCCTTCTCCGCCGCCACTAGGGTTTACTCATCCCTATACTTCCTAGAACTCGGCGCAGGGGCGGCAGAGGTCGGCATCATATCCATGGCCGGCCTCGTGACTCTCGGCTTCTCGAGGCTCATCGGAGGATACCTGGCTGACGCCGTCGGCAGAAAGAGGATAATCGTCCCCATGACCATGATCTACGGTGTGGCGTCGGTCCTATACGCCGTGGCGAGGGACTGGACCTGGATACTCGCGGCCTCCGTGCTCTCCTCTCTGGCCCTCCTGTACCAGCCGGCTATCCAAGCGATACTGGCCGACACGCTGCCGCCCGAGGTGAGGGGGAGGGGCCTCTCCCTCGCTAACATGGTCTCCCAGCTAGCCAGTCTAGCTGGCCCCCCGCTCGCGACGCTCTTGGTGGCTCGGATGCCCCTCGCCAGGGCCATGAGGATCCTCTACGCAGCCAACGCCGCCGCGATATTCGGGGCCGGGATAGTGAGGATGGCCTTCGTTGAGACGCTGAAGGAGAGGGTAAGGCCTAACTTCAGGGACGCCCTTCGGGGGTACGTCAGCGCCATCAGGGAGCTGCGCGGCGACCTGGGCAAGCTCATCTTGGTCTCCTCGCTGGCCCCGGCGTTCTACCAGATGGCATTTCCCTTCGTCCAGATATACGCCGTGAGGGAGCTCGGAGTGTCTGAGGAGTTCTGGGGGCTGATCTCCACGGTCGTGTCCGTCGAGTCCGTCGCGTCCATGCTCGCGTCGGGCTACCTCACCGACAGGATCGGCAGGAATCTGACCCTAGCCCTGGGGTACGGCTCCGGCTCACTAGGCCTCGCCATTCTGGCCCTCTCCCCGCCGGGTGAGCCGTACCTAGTCCTGCTCTCGCAGGTGGTGGTCGCCGCCTTCGCCTCCTGGCCCGCGAGCTTTGCGCTCATGGCCGACCTAACGCCGATCAGGCTCAGGGGCAAGATAATGGCCATAAGGGGAATGATACAGGGCAACCTATCCGGTCTCGGCTCCGGCCTGGGGGGCGCCCTGTACGAGGTGAACCCCGCCCTTCCGATCGCTGCCGCCGCGGCGGGCCTCTTGCCGCTGGTGGTGATCTCAGCCAAGTGGCTGCCGGCCGGCGCCATCGAGAATGGGAAAGTTCGTAACGTAAACCATTAAACGGAAGCTCTCGCGGTCCCCTTTGGGAGTACGCTTTGAGCGCCCCGGGGGCAAGGGAGATCACCTGCCCGATATGCGGTCAGAGGCACAGGCCTCCCCTCACTAAGGGGTGGAACTTCGTCCCCTGCAGCCAGGACCACGGCATAGTGGTCTTCGTGGACTCTGGCGGAAGCGTCAGGGAGGTCCACGGGGCCTCCCTCTCGAAGGCCGCGAGCGACCTCGTGCTGGAGGAGGGAAAGCTCCACCTCGTCCCCAAGTGGATAAATGTGGACAGGATAAGGGCGGTCATCGAGGGCAAGGCGAGCCCCACCGAGGCAGACAGGGCTGGGATCTCCCTGCTCCTCAACCTGGGGATCTTGAAGAGGAGGGCGTAGGTCTTATGGTGATCTCGAGGGGGTGTTAGTTTGGCCCGCCACGCCCTTGCGAAGCTCCTGTCCAAGCTCTCCGGGACGGCCGGGGGGGCTAGAGTTCCCTCCCACGTCCAAAAGGCCGCCTCGGAGGTCCTGGAGATCTGCGAGTACAGGCTGGTCCTCACGCTGGACTCGATGGGGTTCTTTAGGGATGTGGAGGGAATCAGCCCGGCCGAGGCGTCCCTGAAGTTCGCCGACAGGTCCCTCTTCTTCTCAATCATGGAGATCCTATCGCAGCTGGGGTACGTCTCCGTGAGAAGGGGATTTGGCTTCATGGACGGCAGGATTCGGCAGGTTCACGACCTTCCCCCCTCCCCAATGGCCACTACGCCCGAGGCCATCGAGTTCGACTCCGTCTTCGCGGAGATAATCTCCTCCCTGCCGGACGCTCTGAAGGAGGGGAAGAGGAGCCTCCACGTCGCTTCATCGGAGAACAAGGCCCTCCTGGCCAAGATGTACGACTCAGAGGTCTTCAAGACCCTCCTCACGCTGGAGGTCAAGTCCCTGGGGATCTCCGACGTCCCGCCGCACGGGTTCATAGTCTCCCTCGGCCCCGGCGTCGGGGCCGAGCTGCCAACCGTCCTCCTGGAGTCTGACGCCAGGGTGATATCGGTGTTGAGCAGCGAGGACGACGCGAGAATCGCCGAGCTGACGCTGTCCGGCCTGGGCCTCCTCAGCGATCAGGTCATGTTCGTGGTTGGTCAGCCGGAGAGGCTCCACAGGATAATAGAGGAGGCCAAGACCGGCCCCGTCGACGCGGTCGTGGTGGTCCACTCGCTCCACTGGTCCAACGCGCCAGAGGCCTGCCTCAGAAACGCGTCGAAGGTGTCTCGGAGGGTTATGGTATCCCAGCCCGTCCTCAGCGAGGCGACCTGGCCTCTATCCATAGCGAGCTACCTGCTGGGATCGAACATCCTCCCGAAGCCCGACCAGATAGACTTCTGGG
Organism: Thermoproteota archaeon; assembly: GCA_027491415.1. Taxonomy (GTDB): domain Archaea; phylum Korarchaeota; class Korarchaeia; order Korarchaeales; family Korarchaeaceae; genus DRBY01. The sequence goes on from JAOZFH010000025.1 coordinate 55,874, forward strand.
TGAACTCCGCCGGGCTGTCCGGGAGGACCCTGATGACGAACCCGATTTACTTGGCCCAGCTCGTGAGGTGATGGGAGAGATTTCGGGACGCTTCAGCATCCAGATCCAGTCTTAACTCATCTCTCCGACGGGTATACCGGAGTATGAAACTTGCGAGGGGCCAATTATATCTCGGCGGCCGCGCTTCGGCGGGGAGCGCGTTGAGGCGGCTCAAGGTCATCTTCGCGGGCGAGTCAGAGGTGGGTAAGACCAGCGTGGCCGCGGCCATCTCGGCTGCCGGCCTGGCCAGCGGCGGGCCAACGATAGGGGCCGACTTCTTCGTCTCGGGTCCAGACGGGGTCAGGGCCGTGATCTTCGACCTGGCCGGGCAGGACCGCTTCGCGCCGCTGGCCCCGCTGCTCTCGCGCGGCGCGAGGATCGTCGTCCTCATATTCGATGTCTCCAGGCCGGAGACCCTGTTGGCAATTCCGGATTGGGCCGAGAGGGTCCTCAGCGGGACGGAGGACGCGAAGGTGATCCTAGTGGGGAACAAGCTCGACGCGGGTCTCCGAGTGACGCCGGAGGACATCGCGTCCGTGGCGGCGGCGGTCGGCGCCCACAGGGTCATCCTGACGAGCGCTTCCACGGGATTCGGACTCAATGAACTCAGAAAGGAGCTCTTAGAGGCCTGACGAGATCTTGGGCTAAACCTATAATGCGGGCGGGGGAAGGTGGAGGGATGAGGGGCACCCTCGCCCTCATGACCCTTGGCGCCCTGCTCATCGCCGCCCTGGTGGTGGGCTTCTCACTGCTGAAGCTCTTGGCAATCTTGGCGGGGGTGGGGTTCCTCTCCGGGGCGGCGTTCGGCGCCGCCTCCTCATCGGGCGGCCTCTCCCGGAGGGTGAAGTGGGCCCTGAAGGGCGGCCTGATTCTGGGGATTCTGATACCGGCGGCCGCGGCCCTCGCTATTCCGCTGGCTGCCGCCGGGCTGGTCATCGCGGCCGCCGGCGAGATCCTGTCTGCCCTCGACGAAGGCGGAGCTTGACCTGACTCCAAAACTCCCGCAGCTTGGACGGCTCCCTTGGGGGGTTGAGGAACACCGAGAGCGGTATGTCGCCCGTCGCCGCGGCGAGGGAGAACGCCTCGACGGTTCTGACGGCCTCTTCCTGATCCCAGCTCTCCACGGCGCCGGGACGAACCCTCCTTACCTTCTCTATAGCCGCGCTGGCCGTCATGCCCCTCGTGAAGACGAGGTAGGCGGCCGCGAACATGCCCGACCTCCCCCTGCCAGCGAGGCAGTGGACCCCTAGCGGCCTCCCCATCGAGACGACCCTCCTCGCCCACAGGAGGGCGTTGATCAGCTCCTCGGGCTCCGGAGACCTCCTGGTCTCCGTCGGAAGGAAGTACGGCCAGACGTCGTTGTCGAGCATGGCCCTAGCGAATAGGAGCACGTTTCCCCAGTACGTGAGGATCTCCCTCCCAGTCGCTAGGGACACGACCGCCCTGACTCCCTGGAGCCTGAGCTTCCTGATGGCCTCCCTGTCCACCGGAAAGCCGCAGATGGCCAGTTCGCCCGGGATCACCCAGAGGACCCACAAGGACCTCCACCCGCCTACCACCAGGGGGCGCTGGAGAGGACCTCCTCTAGGCTGGCCCTCACGAACACGTGGAAGCACCTGCGCCTCTTGCGGTCCTGAGCCAGATCCACGTCCAAGAACCCTAGCCCCATCAACTTCTCAAAGACCTCCGCCGTCGCGGCCCTCCACTCTCGGAGTAAATCCAGCCTTCCCTCCCTCCTGTACTCTGAGACGCTCCAGGGGATCTCGACGAGGGCCAGCTCGGCCTTCGACCTCACTCCGAGCACCCTTGGCCTCCTCAGCCGGTCCCCCTCTGGCCGAGAGTCCAGGCAGACGACGGCCCCCCTGTCCAGGAGTTCGCCCGGCGTCGGCGGGGGTCTCTCGGCGGCCGTGATCGCCCTCACCCTCTCCGAGTCCAGGAACCACTCCGCCACGACCCTGTCGGAGGGGATTCCCCTGTTCACCTCGTCAAGCATCTCCCCGTAGTAGCTCCTCACGTACGTCCTTATGACGACGCCCAGCTTTCCCAGGTTGAGCCTCGAGTTTCCGCGCTGCAGGGGGTCGAAGGTCCACTCTATGAGCCTCAGACCCCTAGAGAGGGCCGCCTCTCTCTGGGCCATCTTCAGCCTGAACCCGACCCCCCTCCCCTGCCACTCGGGCACGACCCCCATCATGTGCGAGTAGTGATACGGGCCCTCCGGCCCTAGACCGGTGAACCCGAAGACGAATCCGATCAGCCTTCCAGAAGACGGCTCGAACGCCCCCAGCACCACCCCCCCATTTTTGGCAGCGGCTATCAAAACGTGGGCGGGGACGCGCTCGATCTCGGGCATCCCCCAAGCGAGTTCTTGAACCTTCACCGCATCCTCAAATTCCTCGTACCGCAGGAGCGGGCGAACGACCACCTCCTCGCGTTCGGCCATCCGGCTCGTCCCTCCCAGAGATGGGAGTCCCGTGGGCAGCGCGTGGGTTCTGGTAGACGGCGGCCGGGTTTCCTCAAATCTTTCGGTGGAGTCACCCGCCACCCAGCCAGTCGGCGCCTCCCCGCTTCGGTCTCAAGTGTACCTTACACGTCTCCCCAGGTGTCAACCTCGCTTGGGCGCTCATCTGCCTACCCAGAACCTCGCCTACCATGAATGCGAGCATTCCCCCCCAGGGGCAGGCCGTCCCCTCGAACTCGTACCCGCCCACCCTTTTCGGGCAGATGAGGCATCCGTCAATGGTGGCCACAACGGAGCCGTCACCCCCGACCTCGAACCTGAGGGACTCGGCGAGCCTGCTGGAGACCAGCGCCTCTGTTAGATCGCTCAGAGACTTCGGCTGACAGCCGCTCTCGGACATGTGCTTCAGGATCTCTCTCCCGACCGCGTATCCCACCACGTTTATGACCGCCTGGGACGTCTTTCCCAGCACCCTCTCCATCCCAACCATGAAGCCTATGATCACGGCGTTGAGCAAATTCCCGGCGCACTTCGCAGAGGGGTCCAACCGAGACACCTCTTCCTGGGCTTTCAGCTCTCGGGGATAGTGGGTCCCGTTCAGCCTGCTACTTATTGAGATTACTCGAGGGGTGACTCACCCTGGCGGTCAGCGCCGCTGGAACGGCGCCGGCCGCGAGCCCGACTGTAGACGCGATCAGGGCCTCCACCCAACCCGCCTGGCTCGCTCGCCCAACTAGAACGGTGTCCACGAGCAGGTCCCAGGAGGAGTGCATAGCTACGGGCCCCCACAGGTTATCGGTCGCCTCGAGGTACAGGCACATCAGGAGTCCGAATCCGAACACGGTGTACAGGTGCCAGGCCGCCTCCAGCGGAGAGAGCCCGTGGACGAACACGTCGATCGGCAAGTGAGAGACCGAGAAGAGCGCAGCCGACACGACTGCCGCAATGACTGCACCCCTCCGGCCGGCTAAGTCCCTCTTCAGCTCTAGGTAGATGTACCCGCGGTCCATGGCCTCCTCGGAGAGGCCGACGACGCCCAAGACGTAGGCGGCATAGGCAACCCACGCCCAGTCCAGCCCAACCAGGCTCAGTCCGGGCCATCCGGAAAAGGCTGAGGGGACGAGGACCTCTTCCACCACCCAGGAGGCCGCCGCTCCGATCACGCCGACCGCGGCCGCCCGAGAGGCCCCCCTGCGCGTGAGCCGCAGGTACGACAGTCCGCCTCCGTCGAAAGCCCTGGCGAATAGTACCGTCAGGCCGAATATACCCGCGAGCTTAACTGGAATGTCGAGCAGGTAGAGCCAGACTCCTGGACCCACGTAGACGCCCGTGAGGTAACGGTAGGGCGTCCACGTCGCCATGTGAGCGAGGTAGAGTCCGAGAGCGTGCCTCCAGTGCTTGGGTCGGCTTGCCATGCGACGCGGTCGACCCTCGCAACGGCCAAAAAATAAGGCCGGGGGGAGGCCCCGATGAGGATCATCTACCGGGGCGTCGAGATCTCAGTGGTCGAGGGGGACATAACGGCCCAGGTTGTCGACGCGATCGTAAACCCGGCGAACCGGAGGCTGGTCATGGGTGGAGGGGTTGCAGGAGCCATAAGGAGGGCTGTAGGAGAGGAGATAGAGAGGGAGGCAGTGTCCAAGGGCCCCATCGAGATAGGTGAGGCCGTCGCCACCACCGCAGGGAGGCTGCCCGCCAGGTACGTGGTACACGCCCCGACCGTCAGGAGCCCGGGCGGGCGGGCGTCGCTCAGCTCCGCACGGGCGGCGACCCGGGCCGCCCTCCGACTCGCCGACGAGCTGAACCTGGAGTCGATCGCCTTCCCGGGCATGGGCACGGGCGTCGGCGGGTTGAGGATCTCCGAGGCCGCGAGGGCCATGGCGGATGAGGTGAGGAGATTCATAGACGGGGGAACCGGGCTCAAGAGGATCGTCTTCGTGGCCTACGGCGAGGGCGCCTTCAGGGAGTTCCGGGAGGCCGTCAGGAGGGTCTTTGGGTGACTTCCGGCCTCTTCAGAGCCTGAGGCCGAGGGAGTCGAACAGCCTCTTCATCCTCCTGAGCTCCACGAGCAGCCTGAATCCATCCTCTGTGAGTTCGTACCCCGTCCTGCTGCCCTCGACCTCCACCTCCCTGATGACGCCCCTCTCGAGCAGGTGGGAGAGGTACTCCCTCAGCCTAACGTGGGGGAGGTTGACCTCTTGGGTCAGCTTCGACGGCCCCAAAACCCCATGTGCTGACAGAGCCTCAAGGAGATCTAGGATGATGGCGGCCTGCGAGCGGTAAGATCTCCGCATTCAGCTCAGCCCCACCAGCTCCTTAGGAGTATGGCCAGCAGCGGTAGGAAGCCTGCCGCCTTGAGGGCCTCGCCCGCTAAGAAAAGCGCGGGTCTGCCGAGGATGCCGGAAAGGAGCAAGACTGTGTGCGCTGCGAGGAGGATGGAGTACCCGAATAGCGTGAGGGTGGAGCTCCTGGGCTCGTCCCTAGACGTGTAGACTAGTAGAAGCCCGAGGGGAATCACGGCCAGAGCGTCGAACGCCATTCGGAGCCGTTCGGCGACGAATACAGGGACGGCTGCTAACTTGGCCTCCACGCCCTTGTGCGAGAGCATCAGCAGGGAGTACCCGAGCGGAAATGCCATGCCGTGTAACGTCCACACGAGCGCCTGGGTCCCAGTTGGAGCTCTGAGCCACGGGGACCCCAATCCGACCCGGTGGTGGAGCCCCGCAGAGAGCGTGATGTAACTCCCAAGCGCGGCCCCGAGGGCCAGCACGGCGAATCCAAGGGCCGCCCACGCGAGGTGACGTGCCCCATACCTCCAGGCCCTGAGAGACAGGAGTGCCAACGCTGAGAGCGTGATCAGAGAGATCAGTTCGAGCAGACCCACCATGAGGGAAAAATGAGGAGGGAGCAAGGCAACACCTCTCCCTGCCTCATCCACCGAACCGGGAGGCCGTGAACCCGTCGTACCGCAATTCAGTGGCCATCCAAGCACCCCAAGTCTCGCTGTAGTGGCAGGTCACCTCCACGCTCGTTCCTGGCCTTAGCTCGTCCACCAGATCCTCCCAAGAGATCCTCTGGCCATCGGTGTACCACACGCCCCTGATCAGGACGTCGACGCTTTCGCCCGACGGGGTCCGAACGGTCAACCGCCCCACCGACTCTTCCATCTCGACTACGACTCCAATGACCGTTGAGGTCTCTTCGTAATATTCGTGCTCCTCTGCGTCGTGTCCATGATCCTCAGCGCCCTCTTCTGCCCACCACGGTCCATGGGACTCCTCGCCCCCACCGGTGACGCTCGCCACCCTGGGCCCCCACAGCGGCACCGTGGCGATGACGACGGCCGCCGTCAGCACCAGGGCGAACTTGACCGCGTCGCCCACCTCAAGACCCCCCGAACAGCCTCTTGACGAAGACCTTCAGGGGCCTGAAGTTGAGGTAGACGTGCAGAGTCACCAGCCCGCCCATGAGGAAGCCCGAGTAGTCGTGAATGGTCTCCCAGGCGTGCTTCCCCAGGCCGAGCAGGTAGACCTCGCCGCTGCCGGGGCCGTGGGGAGCGAAGTACAGGATCACGCCCGAGAGCAGCAGTACGGCGCCGACGATCACCTGAGACAGGGACACGGCGGCGCGAACCTTCAGCATCTTTGAGTCAGACCCCATTCGCATCACCCGGGTTTGAGTGGCGCGAGGTGGTATATCGAGAATCCGGACGATTCGTCCAGAGATCGGGCTTCAATTCAGGCGTCGACGGCGGGGAGAGTTATCATAATATACCCGCGCGCGTGGCCAACGACCCCACGTATGCGGGAGAGGTCCCTCAAGTGGGTCCTACTGGCCGAGATGGCGCTCAGCGCGCTCTACATGGCGCTGACTAGGAGCGTCTTCCTGATCTACTTGGCCGACTTAGGCCTCAACCTGTCGGGCGTGTCCTACGTGTCGATATGGGGAGGCGCCCTGACCCTCTCGGTAGGCGCCTACGCCTACAGGAGGCCGAGGGCCATCTCGAGGAGGGTGAGGCTGAAGCTCCTCGCGTCACACCTCCTGGAGAGGATCTGCTGGATTCCGATCGCTCTCGGCAAGACGGTGGTAGTGGTTGCCGCCGCCTACTCCGCCTACTCGGCCTTCCAAGCCCTGACCACTCTCGGGATGAACCTCGTGATCTTCGGCTCGTTCGACGAAGAGGGGGTTCAGGACGTCGTGGCTGGCAGGATCTCGAGCGGGGCGGCGGCGAGCATAGTGGGCATGATCCTTTCGACGGGCCTCCTGAGCCTGCTCAAGGGACCCGAGAAGTTTGAAGTGATCTTCTTCCTGGGCTCCGGGCTCGGGGTCCTCTCTACCGGTCTGCTGGCCACTCAGGATCTGTCTCACCTCGAGGGAATCAAGGTCCCGGAGAGGGTGAGGGAAGGGGAGAGGATCTTCGCCGCCTCCGCCTACCAACTAGCCTTGGCCTCCTCCGGGGCTCTGTTCTCCATGTCCTGGATCCCCTACCTCATCCGCGTCGTCAACTACCCGGACTACCTAGTGGCCGCCATGACGCTCGTCGGTACGGCCACCAGCATGTTCGGCGCCCCGATATGGAGGCGGATTGACCCCAGGAGGTACAAGCTGGGCGTGCTCATTAACGCTATGACGCCGGTGCTCGTGCCTCTGTCGCCGCTCCCCGTCGTTCAGTTCGGGCTCTACGCCGCGGCCGCGTTCTCATTCAACGCGGCCAGCCTCTTGGGGACCTACCTGTTCGCGAAGTACAACAGGTGGCTGGGCTCCGTCAGGTCGAGCGCGCTCACGCTGGCGATCTCCGGGGCCGCCCAGCTCGGCGCCTCGGGGCTGGGGCTTTTCCTGGGATCCAGCTTTGAGCTGGCCTTCGCCCTCGCGGCGGCGCTCAAGTTCGCGGCCCTCGCGCTCTCCGCGCTGATCGTGCCGGAAGTGGCCGTCGTCCCGCCCCACCTGGCAAAGGCGTACGCCAACGCGGCCTACGGGGCGACGCTAATGGGCTACAGGGTGAGCGTCGCCATCACCAGGGAGACCCTCGTGGCCACGCTCAGGATGATCGCGCTGACACTCGCCCTCCTCACCCTATACATCATATACAGGATCGCCGCGCTGCTGCTCACTTCGGGGGTGAGCTGATCTGCAGGCAGAGCACGTCGTGACGGTGATCGAGGATGTGCTGAGGCAGCTGGCGCAGGAACTCGCCGACCTGGCACCCAAGCTGTTCCTCGCGCTCACGGCGCTCATGGCCACGCTGGTGTCCGTCAAGGTGGTCAACATCTACCTCAGGAGACTCCTTAGGTTCTCGAAGGTCGACGAGGCCGTGGAGAGGTTCGTCGGTGGGAGGCCCCCAGTCCTACTCTCCAGCGTCATAGTCGGGGCCGCAGACCTGGGTCTGGGGTTCATAGGGATCTACCTCGTCCTAAGTCTCCTCCTCCCCCCGGACGTTATGGGGAGGGTCGACTCTGCCGCGCTTTACGCGGCCAGGGTACTCAGCGTTCTGGCCATGATCGGATTCGTTCTGCTGGCCTTCAACATGCTGATGAGCAGGATAAGGCTCGAGACGAAGCTCAAGAGCTACATGACGTTCATCTCGTTCCTCCTCGCTACGGCTCTGCTCATCGACGTCGTGGCGCTGTCTGACCCGGTGAAGCAGGCGCTGGTATCAGGCCTGGCGATCGGCATAGGCCTCTCCATCGCTGTGTTCGCCGCCTGGTTTTTCTTCTCGGACTACATAGAGCGATACGTCCGTGCCGTCGAGGATGGGCTTACCGGCCCGGGGCGGATTGAGGCGCCGAATGAAGCCACCACCCCCATGCCGGAGCAGAAACACCCCCACAATGGGGTTAAGGGTTAAAAGCCTGCCATGTCCGCTACCGGCGAACTGCCTAAGGGTGGCCCGAGTTGCGCAAGGGGGACGCTAGGGAGTCCACTGCTGCGTGGGTTCCCGACTTCGCTCGTTACCCGTCTTCCAACTGGACGGCGTCGTCCCCCCCCTTTAATCCCCTGTCCGTGATAATGGACCGGTTCGGCTCCCTCTTAGGGACGCTGCTGGGTGTGATTCCACCCCTGGCGTTCCTGTACGGAGGGAGGAAGAGGGACAGGACAGTTCCGAACCGAGTCCTCATTAAGTGGGATCCCGCGAGGGACAGGGTCGACGAGCTGGTCGCCGCCGTAAAGTCGCTATGCGCCGGGAGGCCTTCCACGATACTAACCAGAAGGGGCAGCCCGCTGGCCACCCAGATTAAGGGGGAGTTCGGCGAGAGGGGAAGGATGATCTACCTGAAGCAGGGGGTCTCATACCCGATCTCCACCGAGGACGCCCTCATAGCCGCCCCCACGACGCCGCACGTGATTAGCCTGATAAGAAAGGCGAGGATAGAGTTCGGCGAGCCCATCGCCGTCGTGATAGACAGTCTCACGGACCTCGCGATGATCCTCGGAACCAAGAAGGCATACGAGCTCGTTCGAGAGATGCTGGACTCGCTGGAGGAGGAGGACAGGGTGGCCGCCATAATCGTGGGTGGGGCTCAGGGAGAGAGGGAAGAGATGCTCTTCAGGTCCCTCTTCCCGGACGAGTTCCCCCTCGGCAAGCTAAAGTGAGCATCGAGTTCTCCAAGATCAGGGCACCCTAACCCTGATGCTTCCTCCGGGGAGCCTCCCGACGGCCTCGGCCGCCCTCCTCGCCCCCAGCATCAGCGCCTCGAAGAGTTCCTCGGGGGTCACACCAAGCTTCTCGGCGGACTGCGGGAGGTCGTAGGCCCCCCTGACCCACACGGTCACCATTGATCCAAAGAGGCCGATCCTCAGGTGAGTCGGGACGTTCACGCCGGCGGGCATCAGCGCGAACCCCTCGGCCCTCCTCTCCGCCACGAATCCGGTGGATTCGATCACCCTCACAAGCTCCATGGCTAGGTCCATCGCGTCTCCGGGCCCGGCGTCGGCCACGATCTCGACGCCAGCCAGCCTGGACATCAGCTCCTCTGCGGGTCCGTGTTCGGGCAGACTCTCACCGTGAAGAATACCGCGACGCGCGTCAATTAACCTTTGTCCGCCGAGGACCAAAAAAGGAGGGGGAGCGGAGGGTCATGTCGGAGGGATCTCGTGAAACAGCGTCCTCACATCGACGCCCCTCCTCCTGTTGTAGACCATGTAACCCACGAAGATGGACGCTCCGGCCCCGTAGAAGAGCGAGATCCAGAGCATGTCGGATATGGCGGCCCCCGACCCTATGAGGCTCAGGAAGAGCCAGAAGTTCAGCACCATCGTCGCTATCCCCGAGGCGGACATCAGGGGGACTCCAGCTACCTCGTGCCTCAGGGGGCTCCTTTCGTAGAGGTCGGACCTCATGAAGGGGAGCACCGTAGCGGCCGCGCCTCCGAAGACCGACGGGAACCACCACAGCAGGGTTGAGAGTCCGTCGAGGGTGTTGATGAAGCCGATCGCTCCCACGTAGTGAAGCTTCTCCGCGGCGTACCACCAGACTACGCTGAGCTGCCCAAGAACGGTCGCGAGCAGCACGGCCCTGGTGGGCGAGCCGTACCTGTTGACCTCCGCCAGGCTCTCCGGGAAGAACCTGTCGAACGACCAGGCAAACGGGAGCCTCGTGCTAACCAGGTAGAAGGCGGGGACGTCGTTTAACAGCCAGAGGGCGGCCATCAGGGCAACCAGGAGCTGTAGCGCGGGCTGACCGGGCATGAGCCCCGCGGCGAAGAGCGGGAGCATGGGCCTCCCGGAGTAGGGCATCACCTCCGCGAGCCTGTCGCCCTCCTCGAAGAATGCGTAGGTGTAGGCGCTGACGAACTCCCCGTAGGCCCCGTACAGCAGGAAGGCCGCGGAGACCATGTAGGCCGCGATGACCGCGACGGCCATGACGCCGCCCCAGACGGCGCTCTTCTTGACATCCCTCACCTCCCCGCCGATGTACGTGACCATTGCCCAGCTCCCCACGAACGCGAACATGGGGGACAGCAGGGCCCCGGCCGTGGCGTCCCAGCTTGACCTCACGTAGGCGGCGGGGTCCCATCCGGACTCCCTGGCTATAGTGAGTATGGCGTCCCAAGTCCCGACCCCGAAGGTCGCGTCCCACAGGGCGTGGGCATGCCCAAGCCCCCTGATCATGGCCCAGAAGAAGGCGGCGCTCCCGAGCACGGGTATGGCGAAGAGAAGCCAGATCAGCCTGCTGTAAGCCCTGAGACCGAAGACGGAGACCAGCCCCATGCCCAGCGTTATTGCGGTGCCCAGCGCGAGCATCCACTCGGGGCTCGTGGCGAGGAGGTCTCCGACTCGGAGCAGGGTCTGGCTGCCGATCGCCCCTCCTGCGATCTGCAGAGAGAGACCCCAATACCAGACGTCCCAGAAGGCTATGGTCCCGACGGCTATGGCGGTCGCGATCCAGTACCCCCAGCTCAGCACGAACCCCAGCAGGGGGTTGATGGTCCTGGAGATGTACACGTAGTCCCCGCCGGTCCTGGGCATGGCCATCAGCAGGTAGGTGTAGGCCAGCGCGGTCACAATGGCCGCCGCCCCAACGATCAGGAAGGCCAGGGGCACGTTGGCGCCGGGGTGGTCGTAGGATACCTTCACGAGGAGCCAGTTCACCCCTCCCCCAATGGTCCAAGACATGGCCGTGGCTAGGGCCGTCCAGGGCCCCACGGTCCTGACCAGGCCGGAGGCCCTGCGCACGAACAGGGTGGGTCTCCCAGACTCCACGCTGACACCTCCCGAGTGACGAGCCGAGGCCGCGAGACGAGGGTGTGGCTACCGCGGCCTCAGCCCTGGCTTGGCTCTGGGCCTGGGACCTCTATCTGAGACTCAGACGGCCCGCTGATTCCAGCGAAAAGCAGGAAGGCGTTCACGCGGGCCGCCCTCACCGCACAGACCTCCCGGCCAGGGCCGGGGGGCTGGCGAGCGACAGATATTAAGGGTTTCTAGAGCGGGCTCCGGGTGCCCGGATCTGAGGAGGTCAGGGGATACGCCGCGCTCCTCGGCGCCGCCGCGCTCTGGTCCACCACCGGCGTCGCCAGCAGGGCCGCGGTGATGTGCGGGTCAAATCCCTGGACCAACGCCTTCATGAGGGCGGGCTTCGGGGCCCTGGTGGGCGGACTGATCGCCCTCTCGGGGATGAAGGTGAGGTTCTTGGATGCCAGGATGGCGGCCTACGGGCTCCTGCTCTCAACCCCTCTCTACTCCTCCTACCTGGCCGCGGTGGAGCGCCTTGGTGCCGGGGTGGCGGCGGTCCTCCTGTACACAGCGCCTCCCATCGTGGCGGTAGCCTCGGGCCCCCTGCTGGGGGAGCCCTTGACCAGGGTGAGGGCGGCTTGCGTGTGCTTGAGCTTCCTGGGGGTCGCGCTGATTCAGCTCGGCCACTCCTCTTCCGGTGGGTTCGACCTCGCCGGGGTGGCCTTGGGTCTGACCTCAGGCGCCTCTTACGCCGGCGTGATCCTTGCCTCGAGGGCCTTGGTGACCAGTGGGTGGGCGCCCACCGAGGTCGCCTTCGGCCCGCTCCCCTGGGCCGCCCTTGGGACCGGCCTCGTGGCGGCTCTCCGGGGAGCACTCCGGGTGCCCCCGGCGGGCGGCCTCCTCTGGGGCGCCTACCTGGGCGCCTTCACGGCGGCGGGGGCGTACCTGCTCCACGCCTCCGGGCTGTCTAGGGTCCAGGCCACCCCGGCCGGGGTCGTGTCCAACCTCGAGCCCGTGCTCGCGATAGCGCTGGGCGCGGTCTTTCTCTGGGAGGCCCTGAGCCCCCTCAGGCTGGCCGGGGCGGCGCTGGTCATATCCTCCGCCGTCGCCGTCTCGGCCGAGGACGTGCTTCACGAGCCCACGTCCAGGTACCTGGAGAGCTCCCACTCGCTCACGGCCAGGCGCGTGGACCCCCAGTCGCCGACTTCCCGCAGGTACTCCCGGTAGTCCGCCTCCAGCCTGCCCGCTATTGCGTCGACCACCCTGTCGGTTAGCACCTTCCTCGCGAACTCGCTGGACCTGAGCTCCCTAGCCGCCTCCCCTGGATCGGCCGGGAGCGTCTCCAGGCCGTCTGCCTCGTACACGTTCACCCTGACCTCCTCCGGGGGATCCAACCTCTCCTCTATTCCCTCGAGGCCCGCCGCGATGGCGAGGGCGGCCACGAGGTGCGGGCTGGAAGACGAGTCGGGCACCCTGAACTCGATGCGCTCGAAAGACCCCCCGTACCACGGGACGCGTACGAGGGCGCTCCTGTTGGACCTCCCCCAGGCCAGGTACACCGGGGCCTCGTGCCCGGGGACGAGCCTCTTGTAGGAGTTGACGGTGGGCGCTGCCACTGCCGTGATCTCCCTCGCCCTCCGAAGGAGGCCCGCCAGGAACGAGAGCGCCACCTTGCTGGGGCCACCACCGTCAAGGAACGCGCTTCTCCCGTCCCTGAGCAGGCTCAGGTGGAGGTGCATGCCGCTCCCGTTGACGCTCGAGAAGGGCTTCGGCATGAAGGTCGCCCCCATGCCGGCCGCCTCGAACTCCCGCCTAACAAGCGCCTTCAGCGCGACCACAGAGTCGCAGACCTCCAGTGGGTCGCCCCCGGCGGGGACGATCTCGTACTGCCCAGGCGCGACCTCGTGGTGGAACTTGACCACCCTCAGCCCCAGCTCCCCAGCCACCCTCGCTATCTCGAGGAGCACGCTCTCGACCTCCCTAGGTGGAAGGGAGAAGTAGCCGAGGCGATCCACTGGCCGTATCTCACCGGCGCGCCCCCTCCGGATCGCGAAGAACTCGGGCTCGACCCCCAGCCTGACCTGAAACCCCATCTCGGAGGCCGACCTCAGGACCCTGCGGAGTGCCTCCCTGGGAGAGTGCTCTAGGGGCCTCCCCGTCGGCCCTAGGGTCTCGGCGAAGGCGAGCGCGCCTCCTGCGTTGAACTCCAGGCGAACGTCGCTGTCGTGAATGTCGGCCAGCCAGTCCACGGACGAGCCGTCCAACCCAGTCTGCCGCTCGTCCCCCCCGAAGAGGTAGACGACCCTCAGGGCGCCGGTGTGGTCGGGTATTGCGACCATGACGGGACCGCGCGACTGTTCGGCCATTGGCGCTCGGTTCGCCGTGGTCAGTAATATGTCATTTGAAGGTCTTGCCGAACGAATGCACGGATTTTAAATTTTAGTTCGGACAGTTGTATCCAATGCCTCTCGGCCGCCGGCTGGAATCGGATCTGGACGAGCTGGACCTGAGGTTGATAAGGGCCATCTCAACCTACCCGGGCGCCTCGATAAGGACGCTGGCGGGCATTCTGCGGGTGTCGCCTTCGACCGTCTCGAAGAGGGTGAGGAGGCTGAGGGAAGTCGGGATCCTGAGGGGGCGCGGCCTCAGGCCCTTCTTCAACTACGAGAAGCTGGGATTCGACCTGACGGCCATTGTGGAGGTGACCGTCTCTGGAGGCAAGCTCTTGGAGGTCGAGAGGAAGATAGCGGAGGATCCCCACGTGACCGCCGTCTACGACGTGACCGGCCCGTCCGACGTGATAGTGGTGGCGAGGTTCGAGGGGAGGGCCCAGCTGAGCGAGTTCGTGAAGGGGCTGCTCGCGATGCCCAACGTCGAGCGGACGAACACGAGGGTCGTCCTAAACGTGATAAAGGAGGACGACTCCGGCCTAATCGACCTCCTCACGTCGAAAGCGTGATCAGCCCCTTATGGCGGGTGCGGTCACGATCCCCATCCCGATGGCGTCAGGGAGAACCTCCCTCACCCGCCGGAGTAGCTTGGACGTCTTGCCGGGGTCCTCGTAGGAGGAGACCAGCCTGTCTATGGTCTTCCTCACGTGCTTGGGAAGCATCAGCCTCCTCCTCCTGAAGGCGGGAGACGCCATCAAGATGCTGGCATCCTCTCCACCCTTTGTGAGGATTCCCGACTCGGAGAGCTCCTCTGCCACGGACCTTATCTCCTCGGAGGAGGGGAGTCCAGAGGCCAGTTTCCATTCCAGCCCCAATCCGGGCTTCCTCTTCCTCGCGAGCTCAAACTCCGCCAGGAAGAGGATCAGCTGAAGCCTCATCGGAGTCAGCCCCTCTCTCGCCTTTGCCAGCGTATAGACCACGAGCGAATCTGTCTTCACCGCCTCAAGCCCCGCCGACTCATCCTGTGTGAACTTGAAGGCGCCCGTAAAAGGCGGCATGCCCAAGGCACCCTCCTCAGAGGCCCGGTTGGTCTATCCCTCGCGCTCCAATATAGGTTTTTCAGCCACTTTTTCCATTGCCCGCCCCCTCAGCTTCACTCTACCCTCAGGAGCGAGATCAGGTAGAATGCGGCGCTCACCATCCCGGCTATGGCGCTTGGGGACACGTTGACGATCGCCGACAGCAGGAGTCCCATGGCTATCGAGCCAGCCGAGATGAGGAAGGCCAGAGCCATGCAGTGCTTCGGACCTCTCGCGAACCTCACGGCCGCTCCGGCCGGGGCGACGACGAGGGCGTAGACTAGTATGGCGCCGACGGCCTTGGTCATGGCCGACACGCTGAGGGCTATGACCGTCAGCATGATCCAGTCGTAGAGGCCGACCCTCAGACCGTGGGCCTCAGATCCGACCGGGTCGAAGGAAGAGTATACGAACTCCCTGTAGAAGGCCGTGATAGCCGCCAGCGAGAGCGTCGCCGTGAGCGCTATGGTGGCCAGGTCGACCGGGGACAGCAGGAGAATGTCCCCCACCAGGTAGCCCCACACGAGGGGGAGCTTCTCCGGCGGGAGCCAGTACATCAGGAGGACCGTCAGGCTCATGGAACCCGCAAAGGAGACGCCCACTGCCACCTCCATCGACTCGCCGCTCCGACCCCCCCTGCCCGCGGCGCCGACGACCGAGGCCACTACGACGGCCATCCCCGCGGCCCCGAAGGTTGGGTCCAGCCACGGCAGCCTCGACTGTAGGAGCAGCGCTAGGGCCGCCCCTCCCAGCGCGGCGTGGGCGGCGGCGCTCACCAGGAAGGACAGCCCTCTGAACACCACCAGCGGGCCAAGCGCGCCGGCGGACACGGACACCAGCAGGCCGGCGACGGCGGCCAAGAGGATCGTCTCGATCGCCACCCGCATCACCTCACCTGTGAGCGTCGCCCACGATCGCGTAGCATATTCCGCCCACCTCCACGACCTTCGCCACGGGCCCGTAGATCTTCCTCAGGTTCTCCGGGGTCAGGGCTGCTGCCAGGGGTCCCGCCGCGACGAGCCTCCCCTCGCTGAGCAGGGCGACGTAGTCCGCGATGGGAGCCAGGGGGTTGACATCGTGGGTTACCACCACGGACCCAACCCCCTTCTCATCTCTCAGCCTGGCCAGAACCTCCGCGATCTTCCTCCTGCTCTCCGCGTCGACGGCAGAGAGGGGCTCGTCGAGGAGGAGGAGTTCCGGCTTGGAGGCGAGCGCCCTGGCAATGAGGACCCTCTGCTGCTGGCCGCCAGAGAGCTTCTTGAAGCACCTGTCCCTGGCCCAGAGCATGTCCACGAACTCCAGAGCCTCCTCCGCGGCGTCGACATCCTCCCTCGTGGGCCTGCGCGGCGGTCCCTTCTTGATCAGCCTGGCCATGAGGGCGACGTCGATGACCCTGAGGGGAACGCCCCACGACACCTCCTCCTTCTGTGGGACGTAGGCGACCCGTCTCCGGACCTCCTCTAACCTCCCTGGCACCGGGACCCCGAGGACCCGAATTTCCCCGCTCAGGATCCTTGCCAGGCCGAGGGATGCCTTGAGGAGCGTGGTCTTCCCCGCCCCGTTTGGGCCCATAATCACGGAGACGGAGGGGTGGGGGATTGCGAGGTCAACACCCCTGAGGACCGGCCGGCTCCCATAACCCACGTCGAGCCCTCGGGCCTCGATGGCGTGGCTCGGCACTCAAGACCACCCCCTGGCTCACGCGGCCTTCCAGAGGGCCACCGCCAGCCCCAGAATCGCCACCGCGGAGGCGGCCACCACGCACATGGCCAGCGACCACCCCCCGCCCTCGGCTGGCGTAGCTCTCAGGCTGGAGTCTATGGAACCAAGGTTCCACGCCCACAGGGCCTCATAGCTCGATAGGCCACTGGACAGGACCCTGACCCTGAGAATAGTGGCTCCGTGCTCCTCAGCTAGTTGTATAGCCATCTGACCCGGCTTAAGCCTCTCGCTGACCTCTGACACGGTGACGAACCTCACCTCCCCCCTCTCCACCGCGCGCCCGAGCTGGTCCAGCTCTCCGGCTCCGATCACCGCGCCCGGACCCCTGCCGATGGTGTCGACTGGGATCATCCCGAGGGTCGAGGCGATGTAGGCCTCCGCCGGAACGGATACGATCACCTTCTGGGCCCTCAGCCCTCTAGATGACGAGAACGAGTTGATGGTCTCCTTTAGACTCTCGATCTTCCCCCTGAACTGGGACAGCGACTCCTCATAGGCTTCTGCTCCACCCGGATCTATCCTCTCCAGCGCCTCGACCGCCGCCTCCCCTATGGCGAGGGCGTTGTTGGGGTCCAGCCAGAAGCCGTGGATGTCGTCCCCGCCCTGCCCGGGAACGGGAATAAGCCTCAGCCCGTGCCTCTGGTAGTCCTCCATTCCTATCACTGGAGCGTCGGCCACCTCCGCGACCTGCTCCTCCACGGGGAGGTGGGCGACCGTGACTATGAGCGCCGCTCTCTCCACGGCCTCAATGGCCTCCGGGGTCGCCTGGTAGGTGTGCGGCTCCGCCCCCTCCGGCACTATCACGAACACGTCAACGTGGCCGCCCGTGGCCTCGCTCACTATGGCCCCCAAGGGCTCCAAGCTCACCGCCACCAGCACGCGCCCGTCGTCCGACGAGGCGGGCGAGATTGAGGGGGAGAGCAGGGTCAGCCACAGGGAGGCCAGGATCAGGAGGGCTCGCCCTCTCTCGAGCCTCATGGGACCACCTCCGGGTGCGGGATCGGACGCCCGTGGGGGCAGACGCGCGGGTGCCCCATCCTCTCGCAGAGCCTGACGAGCGAGTCCCGGGGCAAAAGCATCTCGAGCCTCGTCGCCGCCTCGCAGGCCGTCTCCGAGTCGATCCCAAGCTCCTCACAGAGGAAGGACTCTATCACCCTGTGCCTCCACAGGAGTTCCTCGGACACTGAGAGGCCCTCGGGGGTGAGCGTCACGCCCTCCCCCCGCCGGTACTCGACGAGTCCCATCCCCTCCAGTCTCTTGAGCGCCGAGATTGCTGTGGGGAGGCGAACTCTGAACTCTCGAGCAATCTCCGTGGGGGAGAGCCCACTCTCGCTGTCCCGGAGGAGCCGGAGGTACCTGCAGTCCCGCGCCGTCAGCCCGAGGTCTTCGGGGGTCATCGGTTAGCGCGGCGCTACCGGCCTCAAAAACTTAGCGCCGCGCTAACGACCGACGAGGGGCTACGCTCACCGTCGATGTAGGTTATGGTTATTACAGAAACCCCCAGGGGCCCAACAGGTGCGAGCATGAGCAAGGGCCAACTGATTGGAATCCTGGTGGTGCTGATAGTGATCGTGGCTGGCGTGTGGTACGCGACCAGGCCGAAGGCTCCAGCGACTCCCGCCCCCACCACCCCTGCCCCGACCACGGCCGCGCCCACCACGACCGCGCCTCCGCAGACCACCGCCCCCCCGAAGAAGGTCAAGGTTGCCGTCATGTTCGACATAGGTGGCAGGGGCGACCTGGGGTTCAACGACATGGCCTGGATGGGGGCTGAGAGGGCCAAGAAGGACTTCGGCGTCGAGGTCACCTATGTCCAGCCCAGGTCCGAGGCCGACTACATCCCTAGGCTCAGGGAGCTCGCCGGCAGCGGCGAGTACGACCTGATAATAGGGGTCGGCTTCCTGCTGACCGACGCCATCCACCAGGTGGCCCAGGAGTACCCCAACCAGTGGTTTGCCATCGTGGACTCCGCCACGCCCGACCCCAACGTAAGGGGAATCCTGTTCAAGGAGAACGAGGGCTCTGCCCTGGTCGGAATCCTGGCCGCCTACGTGACCGAGAGCAACAAGGTGGGCGTCGTCCTGGGAATGGAGATCCCAGTGCTGTACCACTTCGAGGCCGGCTTCTACTGGGGAGTCAACTACGTCGAGAACAAGACCGGAAAGGACGTCCAGATCATATACAAGTACACCGGGAGCTTCGTGGACAGGGCCCTCGGGAAGCAGGTGTCCGAGGGCATGCTGGCCCAGGGTGCTGACGTCCTGTACAACGTCGCCGGCCTGACCGGCCTGGGCGTCCTCGACGCGGTCCACGACTTCAACGTCCAGCACGGCAAGGAGTTTGGTCCCCCGTTCGCCATAGGCGTCGACAGCTGCCAGGACTGGATGTACCCAGGCCACGTCATAGCCAGCATGATGAAGAGGGTTGACAACGGCGTCTACTACGCCATCAGGGATGTGGTCTACGGCAACTTCACCGGCGGCATCGTGGCCTACGGGATCAAGGAGGGAGGCGTGGGCATCAGCGGACTGGAGGAGCTCCAAGCCTTCATGCAGATAGCCCAGGAGATGGGCACCGAGCTTCCCGACACGCCAGAGAACATCATCGCGAAGTGGCAGCAGATGAGGGCCATGTACCCCGAGGAGGTCTGGAACACCATCGAGGAGGTCAAGCAGAAGATCATCAGCGGCGAGATCCAAGTACCCACAACCGACTCTCCCGAGGAGATCCAGGCCATCAGGCAGAGGTACGGCGTCGGAGTGCTGGGAGGCTGAACTCCCGGCCCTTCCTCCTCTCTTTTTAATTTCCGGCCGCGCACCGCCCAGTCGTCTGACTGGTGAAAGGACGGTGATTTGACGTTGGCCGAGTACGCGATTGAGATGCGCGGGATGGTGAAGATCTACCCCGGTGGCACGGTCGCCCTGAAGGGGGTGGACTTCGCCGTCCGTGAGGGTGAGATACACGGGCTCCTCGGCGAAAACGGGGCCGGCAAGACCACCCTCATGGAGATCCTCTACGGCACCAGGAGCCCCACGGAGGGAGAGATATTCGTCCGCGGGAGGAGGGTCGAGATAAGGAGCCCCAGGGACGCCATGGCGCTCGGCATAGGCATGGTGCATCAGCACTTCACCCTCATCCCCGTCTTCACGGCACTCGAGAACGTGGTCCTGGGAGACGAGCCGGTCAGGTCAGCGGGCCTCCTGGACGTCCAGGCGGCCAGGGCCAGGGTGGAGGAGCTGATGGATCAAACCGGCCTCCACGTCCCCCTGGACGAGCCCGTCGAGAACCTGTCCACGGGGGAGAGGCAGAGGATCGAGATCCTCAAGATGCTCTACCGCAACGCAGACATCCTAATCCTAGACGAGCCCACGGCCGTCCTCACCCCCCTGGAGACCAAGGAGCTGTTCGCCTTCCTGAAGCGGATGAAGGAGGAGGGCAAGACAATAGTCTTCATCACCCACAAGCTCAGGGAGGTCAAGGCGATCACCGACCGCGTGACCGTGCTCAGGAGGGGCGAGGTCGTCGGAACCGTGGACACGGCGGAGGTCTCGATGGAGGAGCTGGCAAGGATGATGGTCGGCAGGGAAGTCCTGTTTGAGCTGGAGAAGAAGCCTAGGGAGCCCGAGGAGCCCAAGCTGACCGTCGAAGACCTCTGGGTAAGGGGCGAGGGCGGAGACTACGCCGTCAAGGGCGTCTCCTTCGAGGTGAGGGGGGGCGAGATATTCGGCATTGCCGGCGTTGAGGGCAACGGGCAGACCGAGCTGGTTGAGGCGATAACAGGCCTCAGGCTGCCGGATAGGGGCAGGGTGCTGTTGGCGGGAGAGGACGTCACCGGGGCGAGGCCCCATCACCTCTACGCCAGGGGGCTCGGTCACATACCCGAGGACAGGCACAGGAGGGGGATAATCCTGGAGTTCACCGTCGCCGAGAACTCCATATTGGGCCTGCAGAGGCTCCCGCCCTTCATGAACAAGTGGGGCGTACTGCAGGAGTCCGTGGTCAGGGACTGGGCCAGGAAGGTCGTCGAGAGGTTCGAGATCGACACGCCAGGCATAGACGCCCCGGCCTCCGCCTTGAGCGGCGGGAACCAGCAGAAGCTCATCGTCGGCAGGGAGATAATGAAGGACCCGAAGGTGGTCGTCGCCGCCCAGCCGACCAGGGGCCTGGACGTGGCGGCCACCGAGTACATCAGGAGGACCCTCCTCAGGATGAGGGACGAGGGTAGGGCCGTCCTCCTGGTGTCGGCCGACCTGGACGAGGTCCTCATGCTGAGCGACCGCGTCGGGGTGATGTACGAGGGGGAGCTGATGGGGGTCGTGAGGCCGGAGGAGGTCACCCTGGAGGAGATCGGAATGATGATGGGAGGGGTGAGGCTAGAGGACATCAAGGGCGGCGGAGCGAAGGCCGAGGCCGAGTCGACGGGAGGGTGAAGTCATGAGGCTCGACCTGAGGCAGTACGCAAAGCCCCTGGCGGAGTCCGCCCTGTCGGTGCTGATAGGAGTCGCGGTCGGGACCCTGCTGGTGATCCTCGCCGGCTACAGCCCGGTGGTGTTCTTCAAGGCGCTGTTCGGCGGGGCGTTCAGGAGCAGGAACGCCTTCTTGGACACGCTGAGCTACATGGTGCCCCTGACGCTGACGGCAATCTCCTTCGCAGTCGCTGCGAGGGCCTCTGTGTTCAACATAGGAGCGGAGGGCCAGATGTACGTTGGGGCGCTCGTGGCGAACGCCATCGGGGTCGTGGCGCTCCCCAACGGAGTGCACCAGGTCGTCGCGATACTGGCGGCGTTCCTCGCGGGAGGCCTCTGGGGCTGGATCGCCGGCATCCTGAAGGCCAAGAGGCAGGTTAACGAGGTGGTCTCGACCATAATGCTCAACTGGCTCGCCTTCTACCTCGTGAACTACGTCGCCACCTACCACCTCTACGATCCGAAGGCCCCCTACAAGACGGAGTACGTAAGGGAGACCGCGAGGCTGCCGGAGCTCATTCCGAGGACCTCCCTGACGCTCGACTGGGTTCTCACGATACTCATAGCCTTCCTCATGTTCTTCCTGGTCTGGAAGACGTCGCTCGGATACGAGATAAGGGCCACGGGGATAAACCCGACCGCCGCGGAGTACGGGGGCGTGGACCCATCCAAGGTTATCTCAATCTCGATGTTCCTCAGCGGGGGGGCCGGCGGCCTGGCCGGGGCCTTCCTGGTGCTGGGGAGGTTCGGGTTCATCACGACCACGCTGACCAACATACTAAACTGGGGCTTCGACGGCATAGCGGTCTCGCTGGTCGGGAGGAACCACCCGATCGGCATACTGTTCTCAGCCCTGTTCTTCGCCCTCCTCTACAACGGGGCCCTGGAGGTTCAGGTCGCCACTGCGACCGGAGGGAAGACGGGAGTGCCGATAGAGCTCGTCTTGGCCGTCATGGGAATCATAGTCATCGCCGTCGCTGTTCCTGGCCTGTGGGACATGGTCCAGGAGAGGCTCCTCCTCAGGAGGAAGAGGGTGGAGGTCCGAGAGGAGGCGGCCGGGACAGTGGGAGGTGAGTGAGTTGCAGGTGGCTGAGCTCCTGAGGTTCCTGCTCTACCCCACCTTCTACGCCGGGATGCTGAGGATGATGGTCCCGATAACGCTCGGCGCGGTGGGCGAGATCATCAGCGAGAGGTCGGGGGTCGTCAACATCGGGCTCGAGGGCATAATGATGCTCGGCGCGCTGGTCTCAACATACGTGGGCCACTTCACGGGCAGCATGGTCCTGGCGATGGTGTCTGGCCTAGTCGTGGGCCTAGCGGCCGGGTTCCTCCACGCGGGGATAGCCGTGAACCTGGCGGGCGACCAGATAATCGACGGCGTCGGTCTGAACCTGTTCGCCGTGGGCATCGGGGAGGTCCTCCTCTACCTGACCTGGGGCAGCTTCGCCACCAGCCCGCAGCTCCCGCCGGAGGTGAGGGTTCCGAGCATTCACGGCTTCAGCCCGTTCGTCGTCCTCACCCTCCTGGTCGCAGCGGCGACCTGGGTCGTGGTCGAGAAGACGAGGTGGGGCCTCAGGCTGAAGGCCGTCGGAGAGGATCCGGTGGCCGCCGAGGCGGCGGGCATAGACGTCTTTAAGGTCAGGACGATCGCGACCGTCGTAGGGTCACTCCTCACGGCCAGCGCGGGGGTGTTCCTGTCCCTCGACTGGCTGGGCGCCTACACGAAGAACATCAGCGCCGGCAGGGGCTTCATAGCGCTGGCCCTCGTGGTCTTCAGCAGGTGGAACCCGCTCACGGCCCTCTTGGGCGGCCTCATATTCGGCTTCCTCTTCCAGCTGAGCCAGTCGATACCCAGCGGCGTCGTCCCGGACCAGATACTGTGGGCCCTGCCGTACCTGGTCACCCTGCTGATATCGGCCGGCTTCCTGGCAAAGGCCAGGCCTCCTGGCGCCGTGGGGAGGCCTTACAAGAGGGTCTGACGGGGCCTCCCCCGCCTTCCCCTCCACCACTTTTCCCCGCGCACTCAGATCTCCTCGCCCGAGCACGCCCTGAGGAAGGCCGTGAAGAGAGGGTGCGGCCTCAAGACCCTGGACTTGAACTCCGGGTGGGCCTGGGTCGCCACGAAGAACGGGTGGTCCGGCAGCTCGATGAACTCTACGAGCTTCCCGTCGGGGGAGGTCCCGGAGAAGACCAGCCCGCACCCCCTCAGGAGGTTGTGGTACATGGGGTTCACCTCGTACCTGTGCCTGTGTCTCTCGAAGACCAGGTCCGCGCCGTAGATCCTGTGCACCAGCGTCCCAGGCCTCAGGACAGCCGGATGCGCGCCCAGCCTCATGGTTCCACCCTTCCCTCCGACCCCCCTCTGCTCCGGCAGGAGGTCGATCACCGGGTGCGGGGTCTCCGGGTCGACCTCTGTGGAGTTCGCGCCCTCGAGGCCGCAAACGCTCCTGGCGTACTCCACGACGGCGAGCTGGAGGCCGAAGCACAGGCCCAGGAAGGGTATCCCCTCCTCCCTCGCTACCCTGATGCTCTCCACCTTCCCCTCGGCCCCCCTCCTGCCGAAGCCACCCGGGACCACGATTCCCTGGACGCCCTCCAGCTCACTCCTCACGTCTATCAGCCCCCTCTCGACGTCGGTGGCCTCGATCCACCTGACGTCCACCCTGAGGGACAGGTGCATGCTGGCGTGGTCTATCGCCGCCAGGAGCGAGGCGTAGGCGTCCCTCAGGTGCGTGTACTTTCCGACTATTGCCACGGCGACGGACTCCCGGGACGACTCCCAACGGTCAAGCAGACGCCTCAGCTCCGCCAGGTCCCCCTCCCCGTGCCCCGGGGCCTGGGCCTTGGCCGAGCTCATCCCGAGGACCTCGGCCACACGCTCCGCGAGCCCATGCTCCTCCAGCAGGAGGGGGACCCTGTAGATCGACCCGACGTCCGGGTCCGAGATCACGTTCTCCTCCCTCACGCCGCAATACAGGGCGATCTTCTGCCGGGCCTTCGGCTCCAGCGGCCTCCTGGACCTGGCCACTATGACGTCAGGGTCTATCCCCATGGACCTGAGCACCGAGACCGAGTGCTGGGTGGGCTTCGTCTTCTGCTCTCCGGAGGGGAGCTCGGGCACCAGGGTGACGTGCACGAAGGCGAAGTTCTCCCTGCCGAGCTCGTTGGAGAGCTGGCGAATCGCCTCTATGAAGTAGGCGTTCTCGATGTCGCCGACAGTCCCGCCCACCTCCATTATGACCACGTCCGCGCCCTGCTCCTCGGCCACCCTCAGGATCCACCGCTTCGCCTCGCCCGTCACGTGGGGTATGAACTGGACCGTCTTGCCTAGGTACTCCCCGCGCCTCTCCTTCGAGATGACGCTCAGCAGGAGCTTGCCCGAGGTTATGTTGTTGTCCCCCTCCAGCGTCACGTCCATGAACCTCTCGTAGGTCCCGAGGTCCATGTCGCACTCTGTCCCGTCGTCGAGCACGTAGACCTCGCCGTGCTCGTACGGGTTCATCGTGCCCGCGTCGACGTTGAGGTAGCCGTCGAACTTGATGGGCGTTACCCTGAGGCCCCTGGACCTCAGGAGCATCCCGAGGCCGGCCGCGACCAGGCCCTTGCCCAGCCCGGACAGCACCCCGCCCGTGATCACGACGAACTTCGGCGCGCCGCCGCTCAACGAGCGCACTCTGTTCCTAGGCTAAGCTAAAAGCGGCCCGAGGGCGACTTCCGATCCGCTGCCCCGGCGCCCGGGGGTGGGCGCCCGGCGCCAGGGGGGCGCCCTTAAGCGGGCGGGGGGCGGATTTAGGTCACGGCGTTCGAAGATGGCGTCCACCAGATCCCTCGAGGTCTCGGCCCTTCGGGGCAGCCCGAAGGGCGGAGCGGGTGCGAGCGCAAGGGCAAAGCTCGCGGCCGCGGCGCTGCTGGCGCTGATGGCGGTGCCCGTCGTGGTCTACGCGAGCCCCACAACGGCGACGACCGCCAGCTACCTCCTGGACATCTACGAGTCCACAAGGGCCAGGCTCATTGAGATTGTAGAGGTCTACGTTAACTGGACGGCCGGCGCGTCCAACGCGACCAGCGCCTCTGGGCCGTGTCACCAGCTGGAGGTCAACGTCGAGGCAGCCATAGCGGAGGGAGACGCCCTCGCGGAGCAGGCGAGGGCCGCACTCGAGGCCGGCAACGCCGACGAGGCGGCCGTCCTCGCGATCAGGGCCATAAACGCGCTGACCAGGGCCTTCGTCCAGGCCACGGTTTGCGTGAGCTTCCCGGGCGAGGCGCGCAACCAGACGGCCCCGCCCGGGCTGATGGCGGCCATAACCAGGCTCGAGGTTAGGCTGAGCAGGCTCATGGCCACCGCAGAGGCCACGGAGGCCTCGGGGATGAACGTCTCGGGCGTGATAGACCTTCTGCAGGAGGCCTCGGCCGAGCTCCAGGTCGCCAGGGAGGCCGCGCTCTCGGGAGACGTCAGGGCAGCCGCGGAGTCCATATCTAGGGCCAACCGGCTCATGGGGGAGGCGATCTCCATCATCAAGACGGCCTCGACCGTCGCTGTGGAGCACCGCGCCAGGGAGTTCTGCCGGCACGGGAACTGCACGGCGCAGGTTCTGAACCTGACCAGGATGACCGAGAGAATGAGAGAGAAGATCGCGGAGAGGTGCAGGGCTCTAGGACTCGTCGAGGCGAACATCACGGCGCCAGGGATGCGCCACAAGGAGGAGCACAAGAAGATGCACGGGCCGCCGGAGAACGTAACCGCGCCTCCAACAGAGCCGCCCGTGTCCGGTGAGCACCCCGGCCGGGGACGCGAGCACCCCGGCGAGGCGCCCGCCCCACCGGCTGAGGGGGAGCAGCCGCCGGTAGACCACGAAGAGGCCCACTGCCCGCCTCGGGGCTGCGGAGGGTGACCTACCCTCCCCGCTCCTACCAGCCCTACCAGCCCCTGCTTAGAGGGCAGGTGCCGAACCGAACTGGGAGGTGATTCCTGCTTGACCGCCTCGCTCCGCGGGCGCGTCCACAGGTCAGCGCTTTCGACGCTTGTTCTCCTCGCCGCCCTGACCGTCGCGCTGACGGCGCCCGGTGCCTCCGCCCTCCGGCAGACCGAGGCACCCAAGGTGACCGTGGTCCTCGCGCCCTACGGCGACGGCTGGGTCGACGTGATCATACGGGCGAAGCTGCCGGAGGAGGCCTTCGTCGTGCTCCCGCTGCTCGGGGACCCCGACGCCGTCCTCGTGACCAACGGCGACGGGGTCCCCCTGAGCTACACTATCGGGGACGGGGCGGTGGTGGTCGAGGCAATGGGCGAGCGGGAGGTCGTCGTGTCCTACCAGACGCCCGACCTGGTGAAGAGGGTGGGGGGCGTCTGGGAACTCTTAGTGGATGTCCCGACGGCCTCCAGGCTAGAGGTCCGCCTGCCAGCCGACGCGGTAATAGTGGGCCTCTCGCCCGTGCCAGCGGAGGTCGAGAGGGGCTCCAACGCCCTGACGATCACCTTCGACTCGGGGACGGCCAACGTCACCTACGCCCTCGCCAACTTCCAAGAGGGGGGCTCGGCGCAGTTGGCCGCGAACCCCTCGGGCTCCCAGGCCGTCGAGGGGCCGCTTCAGGGGGCATCTCCTTACGCAGTGGTAGGGTTGGCCGCCGCAGTCGCCATCGTCGCCCTCCTGGCGGCCGGCAGGAGGGGGTGACCAGCCCCTCCCGTGCCCTTTCTTTGGATCCCGCCCGGCGGTTGGGCCGCGCCCCTCAAGGCCGTGGGGCCGCTCTCAGCGCGGGGGGATGTCCCCTCCGAGGAGGGCCCCGCTTCTCCCAGCTTATTCGGGGCGCGTAGCCCACCCCGATAGAAGCGCTCAAAGCGCCCTCGGTGGAATCCGCGCCCCGCCGGGTCGAGGCAGATCGGGCCGCGGCCGCTACACCTCCCTGCACTCCCCCTTGACGAATCTCAGGTACCAGCCCCTCCAGGACTCCTCGCTCACCACGTGCACCTCAAAGGGGTGGAAGAGGCCCAGCCTCTCCCTGAGCTCCGCCCTGAACGCGGCCCTCTCGGACTCCGTGGGCTCCCTGTCAAGGACCACGGCGACGTCTATGTCGCTGAGCGGGCCGTGGTCCCCCCTCAGGGTGCTCCCGAATAGGTAGACCCTCACCCCGGGCCCAAAGCGCTCTCGGGCGAGGTCCCTTATCGCGACGAGGTGCCTACTCAGGCTCCGTCTGTAGGCCTCCACCACCTCCGCCGACCTCTTCAGAACCTCAATGTATCTCTTCGTCGAACTCATCCTTGAACCTCTCCAGAAGACTGAGGGCCTCCTCGGCGGTCTCCCTTCCGTAACTCCACATCTAGGTACCTGCTACCCACGTACGCCTCGGCCAGAAGGTCCAGGACTACCCTGTTCTCCGAGAGGAACCTGACGGCCCTGTCCCCCACGACGGAGGACAGGGCCTCGAACAGGCGGATGAGGCCGTGGGCCTTTGGGAAGTCCCCGAGCTGCTTGAGCAGCGCGTACTTGAGGTACAGCTGGAGGGCCTGCTCCACGAAGAAGAGGGTGAAGTTGTAGTTTCCCTTGTCGAAGGCCTCGCGCGCCTCCTCCTCGAAGAGTTCGGCCCTCCTCTTCAGGAAGCTCATCGGAACTCGGCCCGCCACACAGTTATAGCCCTTATGCCGGGCGCGCGTCCGCGAAGGGTTCCGTCAAGGCGAGTGAGGTAGTCGTTTTGGGGGCAGGCTTGGAACGTCTTCGGGATCTCGCTTGTCTCCGATTTAACTTTCAACGTCGAAGCAGGAGGCGGCAAATCTGCTCCGTACGACGCCGCCTCGCCTTGGGCGAGTAGTACCCGCCCTTGCACGTGGGCAGCTGACCTCCTGCGGCAGGCGCTCCCCCTGAGCTCCGAGGTAGAGCTACGACGTAACCCGCGCGCCGGGGCGTGGCCCCAGGTCTTAGGGCGACCTCCCCCTCTCCCGCCGGGAGCGGCCACAATGTAACCGGGTCACACCCGGATATCCGGGCCGAGCCGAACCGGGCGGGGTCCCCTTTATTTTACCCCGGAGGCGAGAGTGTTCACGGGATGGACCTCGCCAGGCTTGGAGGGGCCTGGATGGCCCTCACCCTCACCCTCCTGCTGCTGCCCCCCGGGCTGGCCTCTAGCCAGCCGAGCGGCTGGGTTCCGGTCCAGGCTATACGCTTCGCGGTCTACCCGGACACACCCAGCGCCATGGAGGCCCTCGAGGCCGGGGAGGTCGACCTGGTCTACGCCAGGATGGACGACTACGGCGAGCTGAAGCTCCTGGCCCCGAGCTCCGAGG
>JAOZFH010000044.1 GCA_027491415.1 Thermoproteota archaeon
GCACCGACATAACCCTTTTTCCTCCCACATAGTTGTTGGGGCGCGCTGGTTTCGGGGCGCCCCCCACCCGGCCCCCCACGAAGGGATCGGAAGGGATTGAATCGAGTTCGACTGCCCCCAGCCTGGAGTAGTGGTAATGACTTTCCTGTAAAGAGCTTGAAGAAGAAGCTCGATGCTGACTTAACTCGCCTCTTGTGTGGCGAAGTTTTTATTTGAGCGACGGAGCTTGATTTTCACCGGGTGGAACCCTTGAGGGCAGGCATATCAAGGGTGGCTGTAGAGGTCATACTGCTCGTGCTAGCGGTGGCCCTAGCTCTGCTGATATTCTCCCCCGTCGGGAGCTTCATCTTTAGCGCCTTGGGCAGGACCCAGCTCGTCGGCGGCACCACGACCCTTGAGATAATCAGCGTGGACACAGCTAACTCTCAGATATATATCAAGAACCAAGGGCCCAACACGCTTACCAACGCGCTGGGTGCGAGTGCTACCGGGTGGACCGTCACCTTCAAGACCAAGTCTGGTGAAACTACTCTCTCAGCTAGCGCTGCTGAGTCTTCTGGAAATGGCGATAGCAACTTTGATCCAGGGGAAACGGCAGTGTTGACGATCTCTTCGGGCTGGCCATCTGACGCAACCCAGACGGACACCTTCACCGTGATCGTCTACGGTCCGGAAGGCACTAGGGCGGAGTACATATACAGGCCCTAAGGGCTGAGACCCCTGGTCAGGCCTTTTGGTTTTTTATTTTTTCTTCTTCTATTGACCCCTTGTCTGATCAGAACTTCTACCTGCACTGGTCAGGCAGCTCCAAAGATTGGTGATCAGGTTCTAGTCGAGTGCTGAAAGGCTGTTCGTGGCGCCGCTCTCCTTCGCTCACCGGCCCTTCTATCAGCCTAACGATTCATGTTATAACTACGCGACGCTCTTATTGGTTGAGGTCGATCGGCCGTGGAAGCTTCGATAGAGGCTGCCGTTGGTATCCTCCTTGGCCTCGTGATAATCCTAGTTGCCTATACGTTGTTCTTTCCAATGATAGAGGAAAGGCAGAGGGAGGCCAACTTCGTCCAAGCTAGGAATATTGCCCTGGAGCTTCACGACGCGATAGAGAGTGTTGCGTCGGCTGGAAGGGGGGCCAAGACCACGATTAGGTTTGAGGTGCCCACAGAGGTAGTGGTGATGGCTGGCCGCGGTGCGGGGGTGAATAAGAGCATCTGGGTCATTCTCAAGAACCCACCTGAATTCTCTGGATCCGTTATCTTGGCTACCGGAGCCGTTTCTGTGGTTAATCAGACCGTCGAGGGATCGCAACTGGTTTTCAAGGTGGAGGCGGTGGGGGGTTGGAACCTCACACTCTCCGGCGCCGTACCGTCTGGCACGGACATCCCGCTGGTCGTCGAGAATGCCGGAAGCAAGACGATTAGGGTGGTGGTAGGGGGGTGAGCGGTTGAGGAAGGCGCTTGTGTTCCTGGCATCGATGGTTCCGGTCCTCATGTTTGGTGGCTACGCCATCAACATCCTCAGGAGCCACTATGCCTCCAGTCCTCAGGCTCTGGAAACCGCGCTTGAGCTAGCCACGGTCCAACTATTTGAGAACCCCGGGGACTGGAACTCCACCCCACCATCCGTTGGGCTGGCTTTGGAGGAGAGGGGATCAAACTTCACAACTATATGGCCCTACGTCGTTGACCCACAAAAGCTAGGGAACCTCTCGCAGATGAGCTACGAGGATCTAAGGAGGTCCGTCGTCGCATCGGGGATCGATATCAGGCTGGCATTCTTCGAGTACAACGCGACAGCTGGCAGATTCGAGGATGAGCCAATTCTAACCATTGGTACTCCGGTGCTTAGGGAGAGCGTTTTGACCTCAACGCTGGTGATATACCTCGCCGGAGACGTCTCGTTGGGGACCACAAACTTGCCCGAAGGCCTCTACAAGGTGACAATAACTGTATCGGGGTGATGACATGGATGTGGAACCTCTAGAGGCCGTCCTCGGCATCGTTCTGATAGGCATGGCCCTTACGAGCGTTCTAGCGCTCAGGCCGAGAGTTCACCTAAGCTCGGAGCTGTACAGGAGGCAGGTGGCCAGAAGCCTGGCCTCGGTGGTGGCCTACTACTACGTGCACGAGTTCGCCTACGGGCCGCTCAACGGC
This sequence comes from Thermoproteota archaeon, assembly GCA_027491415.1. GTDB lineage: Archaea > Korarchaeota > Korarchaeia > Korarchaeales > Korarchaeaceae > DRBY01. Next base: position 2,154 of record JAOZFH010000044.1, read on the forward strand.
ACCCAGCTCAACGCGACGCTCTACAATTGGTCCCGCGCCGTGGCCGACGACACAGGCCTGCGCCTTGTGGTCCAGCTGGGGATAAGTAACGGAACTGAAATGGCGGGATCTTACTACGTGATTAACCAGACTCTAATTGGAGACGTGACCGTCGTCGAGAAGCCGGCCCCAGTCTACCTGCCCCCCAACGGTACGATCAGGGGATACGTAGTTCCGGCGAGGGACGTTTATAGATACGGCACAGAGGACCTGAAAATGGATGAGATAAGGGCCTTTGCCGCGTTTGTCTACCTACCAAGCGGAGTGTCCGTCGAGAACAGAACGGTAGACGTTGAGGTAGATCTCCCCTTTAGGGACTGCGGCAGCTGCGTCGGCGAGGAGAACTGTACTAGTCAGACAGTAAACTGCATCCTAGAACCTGACAATCCGTTCTGCGACCTGTGTGACTGCGTACTCTGCACCGTGGAGATCAACAGTTGCACTATCTGCTCCGGATGTCCACCAGATCATACGCTTTCAGGGACCGCTGAGGAAGAGAACCTGACTTATCAATTCTCCTCAAAGCTAGATCCCATCGAGCACTGTTATCAAGATATCGAATATTGCTGCAATTATTTGTTCGGCTCACCCAGCTGTGGTAATACTACTGGCTCAACTTGCGTCACTTCACCATATAAAAGTTCTGAAGACGACACAATCTTGATTAAATTTGTCTACGACCCCGGCGCCGGGGGGCTCAATATCTTGGCCGAGGTCGCGGCCCCCGTCAGGGAGAAACAGACGGTGCCGAACAGACCCTGGTTGGATATCGACAAGCACCTGGCGTTCGTTGGAGAGTCCATCGAGATCACCTACGGTTCCGTGGGGGACCTGGAGGTCAGATCCGCAATAACGGGGAAGGTCCTGTTCCGACTCAACGGGGTGGGCTCGGTCACTTGGGAACTCACCGATCCCCTCTTGGTGTCCCCCGGTCCCTGGATCATCCACATGTCCCACATGGACGACGAGTACAACTCAGCGAACTTAGTGTTAATAGCACCGTACGTACTCTTCGTGAAGGTCTACGCCGCAGGGGGTGTGTAGTTGGAGCAGGCGGTGACGTGGGGGGCCATTATCCTGGTGGCACTCATAATCTCAGCGTACATCGTGGCGATAAGGCCGGCGGTCGTCTCATACAAGCTGGAGCGAGAGGCCAGGGATCTTGCGACTACCCTAGCCACCGAGATCACGTTCGTGGCCAGGGCCTATGAGTCCGGCGTGCTGTCCCAGGTAGCCGTGGTGGAGGCGCCCGAATCACCGAACAAGTACTATGAGGTGCACGTGGACGAGAACAGGTCTGTTGTGGAGGTCTGGGTGGTGGCAGAGACCCTGACGGGCGAGATCAGGGTAAAGGCGGAGGCCCCGTTCTACTCCTCGATAAACGTCACATCGCCGCCCAAGCTGTACAGCGGCAAGATATTCATCGTCCTGACCTACGACGAGGGAACCGACTCGTACCTGATCAAGGTGGCCAATATCGTCGCGCAGCTTCCCACGGCGGGAGGGTGACCGCCGCGCGGGGGATTGAAAAAAGGTAAAGGTAAAGGGAACTCTCCGTCAGGCTGAGGGATTCCCGTGCTTGGTCGTGGCAAGAAGAAGGAGGATCCCCTGAAGTTCGTCGACACGTGGGATGAGCACTACTCTCTCCTAGACGGACTCGGAGACCTCCTGGAGATAGAAGAGGGCCTGACCTGGCGGGGAGTTATAGAGGACAAGTACGTGGTCATTGAGCCACCGGAGCCGCCTAAGGAGCTTCTTGAGGAGGCCAAGGAGTTCGTGCTGTCGAGGATAACCCTAGAGGAGATGGAGAAACTAGAGGACCTCTACAAGGAGGCAGCCGCGAGGGTCCTGAAGATCAAGCTGAAGAAGGGAAAGCCGCCCGACGAGAGGGCCCAGAGGGCGCTCAAGGCCTTCACCTACTACCTGAGGAGGGACATCCAAGGGCTCGGGAAGCTCGACCCGATACTGAAGGATGAGGAGGTAGAGGATCTGACGCTGCCGGCCAGAGGGTCCAGGAAGATCTACGTGTTCCTATCAGGCCGGCCTAGCTGGCTAGAAAGCAACGTCGAGATGTCAGAGGAGGAGGCTAGGTTTGTCGTCCTCAAGCTGGCGGAGATGGTCGGAAGGCAAGTCTCCCTGGCTAGGCCGAGGCTGGAGGGAAGGCTCCCCGACGGAAGTAGGGTGCACGCCCTCTTCGGACCTGCGGCAAGCGAGGGAGGGACAACCTTCACTATTAGGAAGTTTGTAAGAAGGCCGGGAATAGAGGAGCTGATCATCTACGGCACTATCACGGTGGAGGCAGCGGCGTACCTCTGGATGGTCGCGGAGCACGGGATGTCGGGTTTCATAGTCGGCGAGACAGGGAGCGGGAAGACCACATTCCTGAACGCCCTGCTCTCCCTGCTGCCAAAGGACAGGCACATCGTCACCGTGGAGGACACGCCGGAGATATACCTTCCCGAGCACGGGAACTGGACCTCGCTCATCGGGCAGCCCCCTGGGGTCTCGGCGGCCGGCCTGACGATAGCCGACCTCATGAGAGACGTTCTCAGGATGCGACCCGACTACGTGGTTGTCGGAGAGAGCAGGGGCGCGGAGACAAGGCTCCTCGTCCAGTTCATCCACCTGGGCCACACGGCGCTGACCACCTTCCACTCGGACACCCTCGAGGGCGTGCTCGCCAGGCTGACGAGCGATCCAATCAACCTCCCAGAGGAGAGGGTGGCAGACTTCAGGGTGGCCGTACTCCTAAGGAGGGAGGGCAAAAAGAGGAGAGTCGTGAGGATAGCCGAGATCCTCTACGAGAACGGCGAGCTGAGGTTGAACGACGTGTTCACCCTGAAGTACGACGAGCTGGTGGGTGACCCGCTGAGGAACAGCGTGCTCTTCAGAGAGATAGCGAAGAAGGAGGGACGCCCGCTCAACGACGTGATAGACGAGTACCTGAGAAGGGTCGATGAGCTGGCGGCGAGGGTCGCCAAGTTCAGGGCGAAGATGGCCCTGGCCAGGTGATGGCCTTTGATCTCCAACGAGATGCTGGTAAAGGCTGGAATGTATGACGTCAGACCGGAGGACTTCAGGAAGCGGCTTATCCTAACAGCTACAGTATCTGCGATCCTCTCCGCGGTTGCCGCTTACTTCGGGGTGCTCAAGAACCCCTACTACGCTATTCCCCTTGCGCTAATTCCGCCGGTCATCTACCTGATCACCCCTTTTCTAGGGATCCTGAGCCTGGCCAGCAGCATTGAGGAGGACTTCTGGGCCTACCTGGCCTCCCTCTGGATACTCCAGAGGGTTGGGAGGGCGCTGAGCGACTGCTTCAGGGTCGCGGCCAACATAGCCCCGCGGAAGGAAGCCGCCGAGTACTTCAAGAGGGTGGCGAGCAGGATAGCCGCGGCAGGCTCCCTAGCGGGGCTCGAGATAAACAGGAGGCTCTCTCCAAGCCAGGCCTGGTCGCGGGTCTACGCGAGGCTCCACGACTACCTGGCCACGAGGGGAGAGGCGGTAAGCGAGATGCTGAAGGTCGAGCTGGAGGACTCAATCAACAGGACCCTGATAGCGCTCAGGGAGAGGACCGAGAGACTGATGATGGTACTGATCATCTACACGCTCACCGCCACCATATTCCCCTTCGTCATGATCATGATCTTCTCCTTCCAGGCGCTGGCCCAGGAGGGGGCCGTCAGCTCGGGCCCGCTGGTGGCCACGATAGCGACCACGGTAGTTCCCTCCCCGATATTCGTCTTCCTCTTCAAGGTGTTCAGCACCAGGCTCTTCTACTTCAAGCAAGACACCGTTATCCACGCGTGGGCCAGATCGCTCGGCGTGACCGCCATCGTGTTCTCGGCAATGACCTACCTAGAGGGAAAGGGGATGAGCCCCCTCCCAGTGGAACTCGGCACCACGAGGATCGCCATGCTCGCCGTGGGAGTCGGTGGGATCATTGGCTGGCTCACCATAAGGAGGGAGGAGTGGGTCCTGAGGGGCCAGGCCTTCGACTTTCCAATGCTGCTCCAAGACATATTCGCAGAACTCAGGGGCGGCAGACCCTTCTCAGAAGCCGTTCTGTCAGCTAAAGCACCATACAAGCCGCTCAAGGAGCTGGTATCCAAGATGAAGGCCTGGGCGAAGCTCAGGCTCCCGTACATGGTCATCCTGGAGAGCGTCGCGAGGGAGGTCAGGTACAGCGTCTCTCGCCTGATCAGCCTCCTGATCATCAACGCGCTCAACGCGGGCGCGGACCTGGAGGAGACCTTTGAGACCATCTCCGAGTTCACCGGTCGCATCAGGGAGCTTTGGATGGACACCGAGGGTCAGAAGATGGCGAACTATCTGACGGCACTGCTGGCGTTCTTCCTGGTGGTGGGATCGTACGTGCTGATGTTCCGGATACTGAACGTGGAGGCTATCTCTAAGGTGGCTTCCGAAACCGTCCGGAGCGCCATCCTGTTCCAGGCCTTCGCACAAACTACGGTTATAGCCCTGAGCCTCGGCACGGTGAGGACGGGGCACTTCACCTCGGGGCTGAGAGAGTTGGGCTTCATGTCCCTGGTGACTCTGGCCGTCATGATGTTCATCTAGCTGGAGACCGCTCATCTGGGAGAAGGGCCTTGCTCACGGAATCGCCGACCCCTTCTACGTGTCCCGCCCCATGCTCGAAAGTTTTAAGCAGAGTTGGCGTTGGGCGAAGAAGCGTTATATTCTCCGCCCATCTCCCGTACCCCCGTGAAGAGGAGGATCGTCATATCCGGGCCCAGGGTTCACGGGGTGGGGTACCGCGCGCTGGTGTTCGACCTCGCCCTCCGGCAGGGCCTAGACAAGCTCCTCGTCTACAACGCGGAGTCCGAGGGGGTCCAGCAGGTCGTGATCCTCGTCGAGGGTGAGGAGGACCAGGTGGAGGGGTTCCTCAGATCCCTGGAGGAGAGGAGGCCAGCTGGCGCTGAGGTCGAGTCCATGTCGGTGGAGGAGTACGTGGGCGGCGTTCCCCCCATCGAGAGGACACTCCTGGCGTTTCAGGCCGAGCAGTGGGCCCTCGGAATACCGATCCTGCTGGAAGTAGCCGAGAACACGAGGCTGATCCCGGAGATAGCCGAGAACACGAGGCTGATCCTTGGAAAGCTCGACAGGCTTGACGACATCGCCAGGGGTATCGAGGAGCTCGGCTCGAGGATGGAGGAGAGGGTGAGCAGGCTCGAGGAGGAGCTTCACTCGTTGAAGGAGGAGCTTAGGCGCTCTGGAGTGATCTCCTAAAAACTTGGGGGCGTTGCTCTCGGGCATTTCGGCTCGGTAGGTCCGGCCGCCGCTCGCTCGGCCCCCTCCGTGGCCGCCCGGCGCCCCGCCCCACGCCTTCACCCCCACCCGCGGGCCGCTCTAGCCTAGAGGTCGGCCGGGATTCCCTGGACCCTCCGGAGCTGGGAGACCGTCCCCATCCTGACTACCCCGGCCTCTGAATCCGTGGCAATCACCTCAAACCGACCCAGGTCGAGCTGGGAGAGGATGGGGCTGAGGAGGCCACTCCTGGGGGCCGAGAGGATGTCCGTGCCAGGCGCCAGGGGGGAGATCGCCGGGAGGACTAGGATCTTGACGTCGTCCAGGCCTCCCAGTAGGGCGCACTTGAACTTCCGCTTGACTCCGAGCTCGTCCCTGAGCCCTATGGCCGGGTGCTCGTGACCCATGATCACCGCCTCCGCCCTCTCGGGGAGGGCCTCCAGGGGCTTGTGCCCGTGAACAAGGTAGTATCGGCCCATCTCCACCCCGGGATCGTGGAAGGGAATGTCTTCCCTCCTCAATATTGGGATCAGGAAGTTGTCGTGGTTTCCGCGAACGACTTGAACGTCGACCGACCCCTTCAGGGACCTCATCAGGTCCAGGACCTCAACCCACTCCTGCCTGGTGGCCCCGCCGAACTCGTGCTTCACGTCGCCCAAGAGCACCAGGAGGTCCGGGTCGAACCTCTCCAGCGCTTCGAGTATGGCGAGCTTGATCCTGCCGTACTGACTACGGGGGAGGTGGATCCCGCTCTCCAAGAGAACCTCCTCGTACCCTATGTGCAGATCGGCCACCAGGAGCGCCCCCAAGTCGTGTAGGAAGGCCCCGTGGGGGAAGATCGTGACCTCTCCCACCCTGACGGACAATGGCTCACCCCCCTCCGGCGCGCTGGCCGGCCTCCACGAGCTCCAGGACCATTCGGTGGAACCTCTCCAGCATGGCCCTCCTGTCCTCCATGAGGACCACGTCGCTGAGGCCCTGCAGTACAATCCCGTGGGAGAAGGGTGATGGAACGTTCAGTGGAGGCAGCTCGACCTCCCTGGCCCTCCCCTCCCTCAGGGACCTCAGGACCAGCTCGGCGGTCTCCACGTCCATGAAGTCCTCCATGATCTCGCGGTACGTCTCCCTCAGGAGGGGGAAGCCCTCTATGTCCGAGACCGCCTTGAGGAGCGTCTCCGCGCTGGCCTGTTGTCTGCTGACCCTTATCTCGTGCCCCTTGTAGTTCCTCAGGATCATCAGGCCGCGGGCGGCGACGTGCCGAAACCTCCTCTTGAGGAGTTCCGTGTTCGCCAGGGCCGAGCGGAGGGTGGCCCTCAGCCCGTCGGGGTCCAGCTCGCTCAGCAGCCCCTGGGGCTCGACCCCCCTCGGAAAGACCAGGGCGAAGCCGTTGTCGGCGACGACCACACCCAGGTTCCTGCCCACCCTCCGCCCGACCAGGTAGGCCAGCGCCCTCGAGAGCGCGTCGTTCGCCCTCCTGCCCACGAGCGTGTGGAACACGCGGTAGGAGTTCCCGTCCTCTGATAGGTAGGTCTCCACCAGGATGACCTCGTCCGACGGAAATTCCTCCAGCCCCAGGGACCGCAGGAAGACCAGCTGCTCCCGGATGTACTCGAATATCGCTCGGGCGGCCTTCTCGTCGGTCGAGCACTCCCTCGCGATCTCGGCCACGATCTCCCCTTGATCTCGCCCCTCCTCTATCTCTCCGGCTATTCGGGCCCTGAACCTGGCGATCTGAACGGCGAGATCGTAGCTCAGGGGGAGCATCTCGCTGAACCAGGATGGAACGGTGGGCTTCTGATCGAACGCCGGCCTGACGTACACCTTGAGGCCCTTGGCCCTCACGAACTCGTACACCCTCCCGGCCAGAACGAACCTGTCGCCCGGCGAGAGGCGCTCCACGAACTCCTCCTCCAGGTTGCCGATGTACCTGTTGTTCTCGACGTTGTAGACCCTGGCCGCCACCTCGTCGGGTATCGTCCCGATGTTGGTGGCGTAGATGACCCTGGCGTACCTCCCCCTCCTCCCGAAGGCCCCCCCGCCCGGGTCGTACCAGATCTTCCCGTACACCTTGTAGGTCTCCAGCTCCGAGTACCCGCCGGAGAGGTACCTCAGGACGGACTCGAACTCCTCCCACGTCAGGTTCCTGTACGGGTAGGCCCTCCTGACGAGTTCGAAGGCCTCCCTGGCGTCCCACTTCCTCTCCACCGCCATGCCAGCCAGGTGCTGGGCCAGGACGTCTAGGGCCTTCTGAGGGATTCTGGCCCTGTCAAGGTGGCCGCTGAGGGCCTCCCTCACCATGACCGCGACCTCGACCGCGTCGTCCCTGTCCACCACGACGAACCTCCCCTTGCTGACCTCGTGGAGCCTGTGGCCGGCCCTGCCGACCCTCTGGAGGGCCCTCGTGACGGACTTCGGCGACCCTACCTGGGCCACGAGGTCGATGTACCCTATGTCTATGCCCAGCTCCAGGCTTGTGCTCGACACTATCGCCCTCAGCTCGCCCCTCTTCAGACGCTCCTCGACGTCGTGTCTCACGTGCCTCGACAGCGAGCTGTGGTGCGCGGCTATGGACTCGTCCGCGTCCAAGTCCTCGACCCCCTCATTCAGGAGTTTCTTGAGGTGGAACACGACCCTCTCGGTCCCACTCCTGGTGTTGGTGAAGATCAGCGTGGTCCTGTGTCTCCTGACGAGGTCCGCCAGGAGCTCGTACATTCTCTGGCTCACGACCGCCGAGGGGGTGTGTACCAAGTCGTCGACCGGGCACAGGACCTTCAGGTCCAGCGGCTTGGCGTACCTGGCGTCGACTATCAAGCAGTCCCTCGGGCGGCCGTTCTCGTATCCAACGAGGAACTCGGCCACCACCTCGAGCGGGTTGATCGTCGCCGACAGGCCTATCCTCACGGGCGATCGTCCTGCCAACTCCTCCAGCCTCTCCAGGGAGAGGCTCAGGTGAACGCCTCGCTTGTTCTCAACCAGGCTGTGGATCTCGTCGACTATGACCCACTCCACCCCCTCGAGGTGCCGCCTGAACTTCGGGGCGACCAGGACTATGGCGAGGGTCTCTGGCGTGGTTATCAAGATGTGGGGCGGCCTCCTCAGCTGCCTCTGCCTCTCGCTGGGCGGGGTGTCCCCCGTCCGAACGGCGTGCCTGATCTCCTGGGCCTCGATCCCCCTCTCCCGGGCCAGCTGGTAGATCCCCCTGAGGGGAACCTCGAGGTTCCTGTAGACGTCGTTGTTCAGCGCGCGCAGGGGAGATACGTAGACCGCGTAGATTCTGTCCTCCAGTTCCCCCCTGCTCGCCAGGGAGAAGAGCCTGCTCACGATCCCGAGGAAGGCGGCGAGGGTCTTCCCGGTGCCCGTGGGGCTGGAGACCAGGACGTTCTTCCCCTCGAGTATCGGGACTACCGCGTACTCCTGTGGGGGAGAGAGCGAGCTGAAGTTGGCGGAGAACCACTCGGCCACCGTCGGGTCGAGCCTCGATAGCACCTCCTCGTAGCTGTACCTCCTCTCGGCCCAGGAGATCATTCAAGCCGTCACCCGCCGCGGGGTATATTGAGGTTGGCGGCGGGCGGCGCCGCTCGGTCCGGCGGTCTCCCCGTCAAGGGGGCGTCTCAGCCACGCAGTCGAATCAGGGCCTTCTCCGAGTAGGGCCTCAGGTCTCTCGTGCCGCCTCCTTCGGCCACCACCCTCATGGCGGAGTGGGGATCCGTGAACCTGACGCCGGCGAGCGCGGTGACCCCCCTCGCCTGGAAGGGCTCCGGGACCAGTGGGACGCTCGGGCCGACTACGACCCTCTCCCTGGCGTCGGAGGAGAGTTCCAGAGCCCTCTCGAGGGTCTTGTTGGGGATCGTGGAGCCGGTCGCGAGGAGGACGGTGCACCTGGGGGCCAGCTCCTCCACGGCCCAGTCGGGGAGTACCCCGCGGGAGATCTTAGGCGGCCTCTCCAGCACCCACAGCTCGGCCACGGCGGCCCTTATCCTGTCGAGGTAGGGCTGTGGGAAGCCGCCGAGGACGCACACCCGATCGTCTTGCCTCAGGTCAACCTCGTCGAGGGGGTCGGCTCGCCGGTACTCCCCGGGATCGGCGGCGGCGGAGAGGGTGGCAACCCCGATGGAGGACTCGACCCCGGTCGGAGAGAACGCCAGCCTCGCCAACTCGTCGGCGCGGCGGCCCCTGGCCCCGCCCGGCGGGGGAGTCCTCTCTGCGCTCCTCCCCTCCAGGACCGTGTAGCACACTCCCAGCCTGTCTCGATCGAGGAGGACGCCCGTGTAGGGGAAGCTCACCGCGAGGTCGCTGATCGTTGACTCCCGGAGTTCACCCTCCAGCACGCCGTATATCTCCCTGAGCAGGTCCACGCCGCCTCGGTGCCGTGGAGATCCAATAAATCGAGGCGCCTGTGGGACGCCCACACTTTTTACGACCCAGCTCGGGAGCGGTCCGAGGCCGATGAGCCACGTCTGGAGGGGATTTCAGAGGCTCACGAGGGTCGATGCGGCCAGAGACTCATTCTTCCGCTCAGTAAAGCTTGAGCCGACTGAGCCAGAGGAGGTCGCGCTCTCAGAGGCCCTCTGGAGGGTGCTCGCGGAGGACGTGAGCGCCCCGGCTGACGTCCCTCCCAGGGCGAGGGCCGCCCTCGACGGATACGCGGTGAGGTCCACGGACACCCTCGGAGCCTCTCCAGAGTCTCCCATAGTGCTAAGGGTCGTGGGCGAGGTCAGGGCCGGGCACCCGCCAGACTTCGGCCTCTCCGCGGGGGAGGCCGCCAGGATATTCACGGGCGCATACCTTCCGGAAGGCGCGGACGCGGTGGTCCCGGTGGAGGACGCCGAGGAGCTGGGGGAGTCCGTGGAGATCTACACACAGGTTCCAGCGTGGAAGAACGTCGCCAGGCCGGGAGAGGACGTGAAGAGGGGAGAACTCGTTCTGAAAGCTGGGACGCCCCTGGGCCCGTACGAGATCGGCCTGCTGGCCGAGCTGAACATCCCCAGGGTTCCGGTGAGGAGGAGGCCGAGGGTCGCTCTGGCCTGCACGGGAGACGAGATAGTCGAGGTCGGCGGGGATGTCCCCTTGGGGAAGGTCCCAAACTCCCTCAGGTTCATCGTGGAGGCGATGATCAGGCAGGCGGGCGGGGAGCCCACCTACCTCGGGATGGTCGAGGATGAGCCGGACGAACTCATCCGAGCCGTAGAGTCGGCGAGGGACGCCGACCTGATCCTGACGACGGGAGGCACCAGCGTGGGAAAGGCCGACATGGTGTACAGGGCCGTCCTGGAGGCCGGCGGTGAGATGGTTGTGCACGGGGTCGCCGCCATGCCCGGGCGTCCAGCCCTCTTGGCGAAGCTCCCCGACGGGAGGCCGTGGATCGGTCTGCCGGGTTACCCGGTCGCCGCCGTGGTGGACTTCAGGCTGTTCGCCGCACCGGCAATCTGGAGGCTCCTGGGCCTCAGGTGGAGGCCCCTGGCCCCCGGGGTGAGGGCCAGGCTGGTCGCGCCGATCCCCTCATCTCCGGGCGTCAGGCACTTCGCCAGGGTCAGGCTGACGCTGTCTGAGGCCGGGGACCTGCTGGCGGAGCCCGTCAGGGTGAGCGGGTCCGGGATACTCAGCTCCCTCGTGAGGGCCGACGGCTTCGTGGAGGTTCCGGAGGATGTGGAGGGATACCCGGAGGGCTCGGTGGTCTGGGTCGAACTGCTGACCCCATACGAGAGGTGGAGGGAATGGATCTGAGGGTCCTGCTGGCAGCGATGGGGGGCCTGGGGATAGGGGCTGTGAGCGCGATGACGGGGACGGGAGGGGGCACCCTCCTCGTGCCTCTCTACACACTCGTACTCGGCATGGAAATGAAGTCGGCCGTCGCGACCAGCCTGATGACGATGCCGCTCACGGCGCTGAGTTCCATACTCGTCTACCGAGAGATAATCGACTACAAGCTGGGTCTAGCCCTCGAGGCCACGACGACCGTGGGGGCATACCTCGGAGCCAAGGCGGTGACATCCATCCCGGAGGGGGCTCTCAGGATGGCGTTCGCCGTCGTCCTGGGATTCGTGGCCTTCAACATGCTTCGCAAGAGGGAGTCATCCGACGATGCTGGGCTCAGGCGAGGCTGCTCGCGGCTATTCACCGCCATGGGCGTGTCATTTCTGGCGGGGGCCTTCAGCGGGATGCTGGGGATAGGGGGAGGAACGATCAAGGTCCCCATACTCGTGCTCGTATGCGGCACCGGCGCCAAGACGGCCGTCGCGACATCCATGTTCATGATAGCGATCACCTCCACGGTGGGAGCGTCGACCCACTACCTGGAGGGGAGGGGGCACCCGCTGATCGCGCTGATCACGGCCACCGGGCTCGTGGTGGGCGCCAGGGCGGGGGCGAAGAAGGCGATGGGACTTAGAGGGACCACGGTCAGGAGGATATTCGCGGCGTTTCTCATGCTGGTGGCCCTGAGGATGGCCCTACAGGCGTGGGGGATAATATGAGAGATGGAAGGAGGATCTTTCGGAGCCTCAGCTCGGTTGACCAGGTGAGATCGGAGATCTGGGCTCGGCTTAGGGGGTTCGAGAGGAAGGTCGAGGAGATCCCCCTCGCAGAGGCTCTGGGAAGGGTGCTGGCCAAGGACATCGTCTCGCCGGTGGACATACCGGGGTTTGACAGATCCACAAAAGACGGATACGCGGTTCGGGCCGAGGATACCTTCGGAGCCGATCAGGAGAATCCCGTCTCCCTCAGAATCTTGGGCGTTGCCTCGGCCGGGCACCCGTACCGCGGGACGGTGGGTGAGGGAGAGGCCGTGGAGATAGCGACGGGGGCGCCCGTCCCCCCCGGCGCCGACGCCGTCGTCATGGTGGAGTACACCCGCCGGCTGGGGGATGTGGTTCAGGTGTATCGGGCCGTGGCGCCCGGGGAGAACGTTCAGTCGGCCGGAAGGGACATCAACCTCGGAGAGACCCTGGTCTGGAGTGGGGACGTAATCGGGCCGAGGGAGATCGGGGTACTCGCGGCCGCGGGGATCGATCGGGTCAAGGTCTACTCACGCCCCCGGGTCGCGGTGATCAGCACTGGAGACGAGCTGACGCCGCAGGGGGTGGGCCTAGAGTACGGGAAGATCTACGACATCAACGGTCCCGCGCTTTGCGCCTCGATAAGGGAGGACGGCGGAGAGCCTGTATACATGGGGATAGCCGGGGATGAGGAGTCGGAGATCGCGAGGCTGATAGAGGAAGGTATTTCCAAGGCCGATCTGCTGGTGGTGTCGGGGAGCACAAGCGCCGGCGCCGGAGACGTGATCTACAGGGTACTTGACGGGATCGGAGAGCCGGGGGTGTTCGTCCACGGGGTGGCGATGCACCCCGGGAAGCCGACGGTCGTGGCTCAGATTGGTCGAAAGCTTGCGTTCGGCCTTCCCGGAAACCCCACCAGCGCCATGACTGCGTACAGGATCTTTGTGGGTCCCGTGATCAGGTACCTAGCGGGGCTCGAGCCGGAGCCCGAGTCGATGAGGATCAGGGCCACCTTGGCCGAGCGGACGAGGGCCGCTAGGGGGAGGCGCGACTTCCTGCCCGTCCACCTAGTCAGGGATGCAGAGGGGAACGTCCTGGCGTTTCGCGTTCCCGGCGGGTCCGAGGCGATAACCACCTTCTCTCGCGCCGACGGGATACTGGAGGTTCCGGAGGAGGTGGAGTATCTGGAGCAGGGGGAGCCCGTGATTGTGACACTCTTAGATCCCGAGAGGGGGCCCGCCGATCTGTCCATCGTGGGGAGTCACTGCCTAGGCCTGGAGGAGCTCCTCAGGGTGGCGAGGCCAGGGCTCGGGGGGAGTCGAGTTAAAGTCGTCAGCGTGGGCTCGACAGGCGGCTTCCTCGCGGTGAGGAAGGGGGAGGCGGACGTGGCGGGCGTGCACGCGCTGGACCCTTCCACTGGAGAGTACAACGTCCCCTTCCTGAGGTCGATGGGCGTCTCCGAGGTCGCGATCCTCGTGAGGGGGTACGTCAGGGTGCAAGGCCTGATTGTAGCGCCGGGCAACCCCAAGGGGATCAGGGGTGTGGAGGACCTGCTGAGGCCCGACGTCCGGATGCTGAACAGGAACCCCGGGTCCGGCACCAGGATCCTGATGGACTGGCTGACCGAGGAGCTGGCCAGGGAGCGGGGCGTCGACGTGGAGGAACTCAGGTCCTCCATCCGGGGGTATCGGAGCGCGGCCAAGTCCCACGCCGCCGTGGCCTCGGCGGTCAAGGCCGGGCTCGTTGACGTCGGCCCAGGTATAGAGGCCGCCGCGAGGCTGCGGGGGCTGGACTTCATTCCGCTCTGGAGGGAGCGGTACGACTTCCTAGTGAGGATTGACCGCCTGCCCAAGCGCGAGGTCCAGGCGCTCCTAGAGACCCTGAGGTCCGTCGCGTTCCGGAAAGCCCTGGACCGGCTCCCCGGCATAGAAGCCGACGAGAGGACCGGTGAAGTGATCCACGATCCGCGGCGGACCTAATGGGAAACGGAGGCTCACCCACCGCTTCCGTGGCCGTCGGCGTGCTTGTGCCTGTACCCTCTCGCGACCCACACTGCGTGCTCGGCTTCCGGGAGGATGAGCCTCTCCAAGGCGAGCCGGATCCCGTCTGGAGATCCCGGGAGGCAGAACACCACTGAACCGCCGATCACCCCGGCTGTGGCCCTTGAGAGGAACGCTGCGGGTCCCACCTGCTCGTAGCTGAGCATCCGAAAGAGCTCTCCGAATCCGGGGAGCTCCTTTGTAAAAGCTGGCCGCACGGCCTCTACCGTGACGTCATTCGGGTGGGGACCGGTGCCTCCAAGGAAGAGCACCACGTCGACCTTGCCTGCGGCCGCCCTGAGCGCCTCACCTATTTCCTCCAGCGAGTCTGGCAGCACGTCCCTCTCGACGACCCGGTGACCGGCCGACTCGACGAGGCTAACCGCGAGGTCTCCGCTCTCGTCTACGAAGGCCTCTCCACGCGACTTGGCGGCGTGTCTCGAGGAGCTGACCACGAAGACGGCGAAGGTGAGCTCAGACCTGGCGCGCTCCCTGTGGCGATCTACGGACCTCACGGCCGGCGCTCCTAGGAGGGTAGGTATTCAACTTATCGTGCGTCGATCCGGAGTGGTCAGGGGGGTCTCAGCGAGGGGCGGGCTCAGCGTGAGCTGGGATTCACATCCCTCGTTCGAATGATGTTCGCTCCAATCATCGCCGCGCCCCTATCGGTCGGCCCATCTCGGGCTTTTTAATTCGAGTCGGGCAACCCGTCGCGATGGCCGCCGACGGGCTGAGCCTAGAAATCCGGGAAGTGGATCGGGCGGAGGGCATCGGCCTCATCGAGTATCTGCTGTCGCCAGTCAAGGATCCGTGGAGCGTCTTCAGAAAGGCCACGAGGCGGCCCAGCCTGAGGCTGTTCCTGCTGGCGGCCCTGATAGTGTCCGCCATGGGAGCTGCTGGCGGCGTCATCTCGGCCTCCAGGACTGAGTACAGATTCGTCAACCTCCCCGAGGGCGTCGACCCAGCGCAGATCCAGGCCGCAGCGAGGGTGTTCAGCGGACCGGCCTTCGTGGGCGCGACGTCGTTCGTCTCTGGGATGGTGGTCGCCCTACTGGCGGGCGGACTCGCCCACGTCGTCGCGAGGCTGGCCGGAGGAGAACCCGTGAACCTATCCACCACGCTGACCTGCTTCGGGGCGGTGTACCTGACGGAGGGCGTGAAGTCACTGATAGATGTGGTCGGCCTGCTTCAGACCCTGCCCGGGAGGATCGTCATCACGATAGACCTCGCCAACCCCTACTCGGCGCGCGCGGGCGACGTAGCGAAGCAGTTCCAAGCCACGCCCGTGTCGCTCGCCATGTCGGGTCTGGTGGCTGTGTGGCAGTGGTTCCTCCTCACAGAGCTGATGAGGACGGTATTTGGCCTGGGCCGGGGCGAGTCGGCGGCCGCCGCCGCGGTTCTGGTCCTGCTGAAGTTCATCCCGCTGTTCGCCGACCTCGCGCTGTGGTGACACGCTGGGGGATCTCAATTGACGGATCTAGTGGAGGCAGTGGCCGAGGGACTGGCAAGGGAGGCCCTGGAGAGCGGCGAGCGGAGGCTCCTCCTGGTATCGTGCGAGGACAGGCTGGGGGCCCTGGCTAAGGTGGCCAGGGTCTACAGGAGGGTCGCGGGTGAGGGGGTCAGCGCCCTCTACTCCAACGTCTGGAACGGAGAGGAGGTCCTGGGGAGCCGGAGGTTGGCGAGCCAGATCCCGAGAGACGTTCGCCTGACGTCCCTGGACTTCGACCGCAGCGAGGAGGCCATGGGGGGAACCTGGGACATTCTCCTCGCGGACTTCTCCGTGCAGATGAGGGCAAACGACATAGGGAGGCTGGTCGAGACTGTCAGAGGAGGCGGCCTAGTCGTCATGGCCATCCCGCCCGTGGAGGAGTGGCTGAGGACCCTCACGGACTTTCAGAGGCGGCTAGCCTCGCCGCCGTACCGAGAGTCCGACGTGAGGGCCGAGTTCAAGAAGCGGCTCCTCAAGACCGTGAAGAGCGCCGAGGGCGCCAGGTTCGTGGATCTCGAGTCTGGCGACGTTACAGGCGCCCCGAGAGTGATTCAGAGGAGGGAGCGTCAGCCCCCCCAAGTGGACGACCCCCTGATGAGCCTGGCCCTGACCCCAGAGCAGGTGCGAGTGGTGGAGGCAATCGACAGGCTGTCTCGGGCCCCCAACAAGTCCGCACTGCTCGTAGTGGCCAACAGGGGACGGGGCAAGTCGGCCGCCCTGGGACTGGGAATAGCCCACCTGATGGGGAGGAGGGGCGTTAGGGGTGTGGCGGTTACGGCCCCAGCGGTAGCGGGAGTTCAGACCCTCTTCAGGTTCGTCTCCAAGGGGCTCGAGGCGCTGGGGATACGCGGAAGGGCCGTCGTGAAGGACGGGAAGACGATGGCCGTCACGGCCAAGGGGAGGTCCGCGTTCTACCTGACCCCGATGAGCCTCGTCGACTCCAACGTCAAGGTGAAGGTCGTCGACGAGGCCGCCGGGATCCCGACGCACCTGCTGTTCAAGGTGCTGGGATCGAGCAGGCTGGCCATCTTCTCCAGCACGATTCACGGGTATGAGGGCGCCGGGAGAGGATTCTCCCAGCGATTCATGGCCAGGCTCGAGACCGCGAGCGGGGTGATGGTGGAGAAGGTGGAGATGCGGACCCCGATACGGTACCCCGAGGGCGACCCAGTCGAGAGGTGGCTCTACGACTTCCTGCTGCTCGACGCGGAGCCTGGAGACCCGCCCGAAGGCGCCTCCCCGGAGGCTGGGGAGTACGTGAAGGTGGACCTGTCCGCCAGCGACGAGGAGTTCCTCAAGAAGTTCTACGGGATCTACGTCTTGGCCCACTACAGGAATAGACCCAACGACCTCGCCACGCTCCTGGACGCGCCTCACCACTCCGCGCGGGCCCTGTTGATTGAAGGGGAGCCAGTGGTCTCGGTCCAAATCTGCGAGGAGGGCAGGCTCACCCGGAGATACATCGAGGGCATCCTGAAGAGGACGGAGAACCCGCCCGGGCACATGATACCCTCGAGGCTGCTGGCGCACTACGGGCACAAGGGGTTCCCCAAGCTCTGGGGCTGGAGGATCGTTCGCATAGCGACCCACCCGGCGCTCCAGCGCAGGGGCCTCGGCACGAGGGTCCTGCAGGAGATAGTGAGAGAGGCGCGGGCGGCCGGGGTTGACTGGGTGGGCGCCGGCTTCGGGGTGAGCGAGGATCTCCTCAGGTTCTGGGTCAGGGCCGGCTTCCTGCCGGTTCACATAAGCCCCCAGAGGAACCCGGTCTCCGGAGAGTACAGCGTCTTCGTCGTCCTCCCCCTCAGCAGGCAGGCCGAGGACATGTTGAGGGAGATAGTTGGAGAGTTCAAGAGGAGGCTGATCGACTCCCTGCACGATGTCTACTTCGACCTCTCTCCTCGCGTGGGCAGGATGCTCCTCTCGCCACGTTGGGGGGAGACCAGGCCCAGGCTCAGGTTCAGCCAGAAACTGAGGCTGAAGGACTACCTGACGGGCTACAACACCTACGAGATGGCCTCAGACGCGGTTTGGGAGATCGCCAGGGCTTACTTCCTCTCTCCCCCCGACGAGAGGCCGCTCACGGAAGAGGAGGAGGTCGCGCTGCTCGCGCGAACCCTGCAGGGCCGTGGTTGGGGCATGGTCGCCGGACTCCTGAAGGTTAAGAAGGTCGTCAAAGTTATGGACATCCTCAGGGGGGCCGTTAAGAAGCTGGTGATGCTCTATGGGGAGAAAGAAATCGCTGAGGTTTGACAGGAGGTACGTGGACAGCATACTCAGGGGAGAGAAGGTCACCACGATCAGGAGGACGACGAGGCTCAAGCCGGGGGACGTGGTGGACTTGGTGGCCGGGGAAGAGGTGTTTGGCGAGGCCCTCGTGAAGGACGTGAGGAAGGTGAGCCTCTCCGGGCTCACGGACGAGGAAGCCCGGCGGGACGGGTTCGAGTCCAAGGAGGGGCTGGTGAAGGCCCTGAAGAGGTACTACGGCAGGAGAGTGCTCGAGGATGATCAGCTCTGGATGATCGAATTTCAGCTCTTAGAGGGCAGCGACAAAAACTTCGAAGGTGAAAGAGGTTGAAGCAGGCGGAGGGGGCCTCAGGAGGGATCCAGGATCCTCATCAATCGGCGGGCCTAGCGAACTTCCTTCATCGGCCCCCCTGAGGGGGGGTCCAAGCCTCCAAAAGAGTTTGCGCCACTGAACGCACTCTGGGGCGATCACTCCACTATAACGGCCAGAGCCTGACCAGGCCAGTCTTCGGGTATGTAGCCCCACTCGGCTATTTGAATCAGGCCGGTGCTCGCCAGCTCCACGAAGTCAGGCTTCAAGAGGAGGTTCTTCCTGACGGTCAGCGTCACGAGGCTGGAGCCAATCATCGTCCTATCCTCGGCCAGCTCTCGAACCCTCGACGTCAGAGCGTCGCCCCACCCCCTGGGCTCTAGTGGAACGGCGCGTCCCCCGAACAGCCTCCTGAGCTTTGACCCCAGCCCAGGCTCCGTGAGCTTTGATGGTGGTAACAGCTCGAGCCTCGTCCTCTTCCCCTCTCCGAAGATCACAACCCCGAGTGGAACCTTAACCCGTGAGCACGACTCAAAATCTTCCTCCCCCAGCGCGGTCAGTAGGCTTCTAGACTTCACCTCGCTCTCTAGCTCCCTCTTAAGATTATCCAGAGCCTCTATCGGCTGACCATACCTCGCGTCTACCCCCTGAAGTTCCCTGGACCTTTCTTCCTCCAGCTGCGCCCTCCTAATCTCGAACTCCTCGCCCTCTAGGTGAAGTTGGGCTTCAGAGATTCTCGCAGCATAGGCCCTTGAGATGGCGGCCCTCTCTGACTCCGCTAGGGACCTGATCGAGTTGGTTAGAGCCTCCAGCTTATTCAGATAACTCTCGAGGATCTCAACATCTCTTTTGGACCTCACGCTGATCTCTTTTAGGGCCGAATAGGAGCTGGTTGCCTTCTCTTGCGTTAGTGAAGGTGGCAAAGTGCCGCCAGGAAGTCCCGAATCTTCTACCGCTTCAGAGAGGGCCCACCTAATTAGCCGGGGGTCTACCAACCCGGAGAGTTCAACGTCTCTCCTCGCAGACCTTATGCTGGAGTAGGCAAACTCAGCCGACCTCGTCAGCTGCTCCAGGTCTGGTATGGAGGGCCTATCCAAGAAGGCAAGGGCCGAAGACAGCGCGTCGCGATCCGTTAGGCCGAGTCGGAGGGAGAGTAATCCAGATGGGTCCCAAAGGGTGCACCTGCCGTCTACCCTCATCGGCTCTAGGGTGAATTCCACCACTCCAAGCCCGACGGGCTTCTCAGTTTTGGACCATGGAAACCTGCCTCTCTTGGCCTTGCTCCACGCGAATAGGGTGATGGCCCCGGCCTCCAGCTCGGGTGACGGTGGGGCATTTGGAGCCGCGATAAGGGGGACCCTCAAGCAGCGCGACACCGGATGTCTAGGCGTGAAGAGATGAGATTAACCTAACTTTTTAGGGGGAACTCCTCAAGCAGCTCTTGGTAGCCGAAATACCGGCTAAGTTAGAGCAGTTGAACGAGGACTCAAGGAACAGTTCCCTGTAAGCTAAAATCAAGCGTAGGAAGACTCTGTTTATTATTATGTCAATCTTTTTAATGAAAACTCAGTGCCCACTCATTGCGGGCGCGGCCCGCAGGGTGACCACTATGGGGACCGTGATTCCGTCTGCTGAGGAGATGTTCCGGATTACGGGAGGGGCCGCCCCCTCGGAGATGAACCCCTGGTTCAACTTCCTGAAGCTGCTGGAGAGGTCCGCGAAGGTCATGGGTCTCGACACGGGCTACTACAAGATACTCGCCACCCCGAAGAGGATCCTCGAGGTTCAGCTGCCCGTCAAGATGGACGACGGCAGAATTGAGGTCTTCGTCGGGTGGAGGGTCCAGCACAACGAC
Source organism: Thermoproteota archaeon (assembly GCA_027491415.1). Classification (GTDB taxonomy): domain Archaea; phylum Korarchaeota; class Korarchaeia; order Korarchaeales; family Korarchaeaceae; genus DRBY01. The sequence goes on from JAOZFH010000044.1 coordinate 21,892, forward strand.
GCCAGGGGCCCGTGCAAGGGAGGCATCAGGTACCACCCCGCCGTCAATGAGGACGAGGTCAAGGCCCTCGCCGCCTGGATGAGCATCAAGACCGCCGTGGTCGACATCCCCTACGGCGGAGCCAAGGGCGGCATCAGGGTTGACCCGCACAAGCTCAGCCCCAACGAACTCGAGAGGCTCACTAGAAGGTTCGCCTGGGCGATCGCCCCCATCATAGGCGTCGACAGAGACATCCCCGCCCCTGACGTCTACACCAGCCCAAGGGAGATGGCCTGGATCTACGACACCTACAGCCAGATCGTCGGCTACCCCGAGCCCGGCGTTATCACGGGCAAGCCGCTGGAGCTGGGCGGCAGCGAGGGCAGGAAGGAGGCGACCGCCAGGGGCCTGCAGTACACCGTCGAGGAGGCCATCAAGGTCCTGAACATCGACCCGAAGAAGGCGACCGCCGCCGTGCAGGGCTACGGCAACGCCGGCTACTTCTCGGCCAAGTTCATGCACGAACTCGGCATGAAGGTGGTGGCCGTCAGCGACAGCAGGGGCGCCATCTACAACCCCGACGGCCTCGACCCCGACGCGGTGCTCAAGCACAAGAAGGAGACCGGCAGCGTTAAGGACTTCCCTGGAGCCACCAACATCGATCCCGACCCGAGAGTCGGCAACGCCAAGCTCCTGGAGCTCGACGTCGACGTGCTCATCCCCGCCGCCATTGAGAACGTGATCACCAAGGAGAACGTGGACAAGATCAAGGCCAAGATCGTGGCCGAGGCTGCCAACGGGCCCACCACGCCGGAGGCCGACCTCGTGCTCCACGAGAAGGGCATCCTCGTCATACCCGACGTGCTGGCCAACGCCGGCGGCGTGACCGTCAGCTACTTCGAGTGGGTGCAGGCTAGGACCAGGGAGTGGTGGGACATCGAGACCGTCAGGCAGAAGCTCAGGGTCAGGATGACCAAGTCCTTCAGGGACATCTACAACCTCCACAGGGAGAAGAACATCGACATGAGGACCGCCGCCTACTGGCTGGCCATCGACAGGATCGTGGCTGCCATGAGGCTCCGCGGCATCTGGCCGTGAGCCTCCCATCTTTTCCTCTCCCCTCTTTCTCCTCGTCCGCCGTTGCCTTGACGCGCGATCAACTTTTTTCGGAGGAGGCCCCCGGCAGCTAGGTGAGCCTGGTAGATCCAAGAGAGGAGATCGCGAGGGTATCCAAACTGCTCTACCTCAGGAGGCTCATCACCGCGGCCGGTGGAAACGTGAGCGTGAGGGCGTCGGAGGACACGTTCTGGATAACGCCCTCAGGGCCCCACAAGGGCGTCCTGTCCCCTTCTGACATCGTGCTGATGAGCACCTCCGGCGAGGTGATAGAATCCACGGGTAGGAGACCCTCGTCGGAGTGGAGGATGCACGCAGCGGTCTATAAAGTTCGAGGGGATGTGAGGGCCATCGTTCACATACACGGACCGACGTCAACCACTCTCGGGACGCTATCCGGAGTCTTGAGACCCCTCTCGGAGGAAGGGCTAATCTACCTCGGCGGCGCCGTCAGGTGCATACCCTGGCGCAGGGCTGGGACGTGGGAGCTCGCAGAGGCCGTTGCCGACGCCCTTCGAGGTGCTGACGTCGTGATAATCGAGCGCCACGGGTCCGTGGCCCTGGGCCCGACGCTCAACATCGCCGCCGCAAGGGCTGAGGCCCTCGAGGAGGCCGCAGAACTCTACGCCTGGGCCGTAGGATCACCACGGAGGGATTGGAGGTCAGTTCTCTGGCTCTAGAACGACCACCTCGCAGCCCTCTACGAGTTCCGCAAAGTGTCTCGCGTCCCTCTCTGAGCCCACGATGGAGCCGTAGTGCATCGGGATGACCACCCTGGGTCTGAGCGCCGCGGCCGCCCTTGCGGCCTCCTCTGCGTCCATGACGTAGGTGCCGCTCACCGGGAGCAGCGCCACGTCGACCTCCAAGTCGGCCATCTCTGGAATGAAGTCGGTGTCCCCGGCGTGATAGATCCTGATCCCGTCGAGCTCGAAGACGTATCCGACGTATCCCTTGTCCCTCGGGTGAAACTTTCTCCTCTCGGGGCGAACGTTGTAGGCCGGAACGGCCCGCACCTTCACGCCCGAGACTTCGACCTCTCGTCCGGGAGAGATCTCGATCTTTTCTCCCGGAACAGATTCGAGCTTTTTCAGGCATAAGGACGTTCCTAATATTCTGGTGCCTGTGTGGGCGACCTTGGCCGCATCGTCGGGGGAGCAGTGGTCGAAGTGATCGTGTGTGATCAGGATCAGGTCGGCCTCCTCTCCCCCCGCGATCTCGTAAGGATCAACGTAGATTACCACCGAATCCCGAACTCGAAAGGCCGCGTGGCCGAGCCAATAGATCTTGACGGGACCGATCTCGAACATGGTCCCCACATGTGGGTCTGGAGACGGGCCCTAATCAACCTTTAGGGGGGGCGGTCCCCTGAAGCCAGGCAGCTCATTCGGAGCCTCACCGCCGGGAGCACTGGTCACCCCGCCCCCGACATCACCGTCTAGTGTAACTTAGGTATATAGTGATCCCTACGCCCCCCTGGCTCTAACTCAATTGATCCTTGGGGAGAGCCCACACACCCAGCCTACGCTGTCAATCTCGCGCGCGAAAG
>JAOZFH010000046.1 GCA_027491415.1 Thermoproteota archaeon
GAGCTTCCCCCCCCTCTCCACCCTCTCCCCCCCCCCCGGCCCCCCCCCCCCCCCCCCCGCGACTCCCGAGGCGTTGTCGTGGGCCCCCGGCCTGGGGTGGCAGATGTGGGCAATCAGCAGGACGTCCAGGTCCTCCTCTCCGGGAAGCCTGGCCTCGAGGACCCTGAGGACCCTCTCGGAGTACTCGGCCTCGACCCTGAACCTCAGCCTGACCCTCTCACCCCTGGACAGGTAGGACCTCAGCCTGTCCGCCCAGACCCTGGGGACGGTGAGGGCGACCCCCATCCTCCTAAGCTCATCCGCCGTGGGCCAGATGCTGACGTACGGGAAGCTCTCTGGGTCGGCCTGCGTGGAGTAGGAGAGGGTCCCCCTGGCCCCTCTCTTCATGACGGCCAGCCTGTGGACGAGGCTGGCCCTCCCGCTGGCCAAGACGATCTTCCCGGAGACGGGCACATCGTAGTCCCCCTTGGACACGCCCTCGCCAACGTCCACCAGCTCCGCCTCCTCCCAGCCGTCCGTGGGCGCGCTGTGCGCCGCCACCAAGGTGGGGTGCTGGGAGAACGTGGCGATGAGCTCCCTCTCGGGCTCCTCCATCCAGAGCTCCGCGTCCCTGACTTCCCAGCCTATCGGCGCCACCCACCCCCAGTACTCCGTCCTACCGTCGGCCGGGTAGTCGTACACCTGGACCTCCAGCCCGGCCTCCTCCAGCAGGCCCCTCGCGAACTCCACAGCAGCATCAAATCCGGGGGAGGCCTGTATCCTGTGGTGAAGGGATATCCCCCACGCATCGTCAAGGGCTCGCCGGCCGTCGGCGAGCCTTGCGCACTCCCTCACCGTCTTGGCCAGCAAGGCGACCAACCCGGCGACCGTGAAGAGGACAGAAATTAAGCCTGGGCCTCGAGCAGGCCCTCGATCAGGCGCTCCGCCTCAGCCAGGTCCACCCCCTTCACGATCGCCCCGCCGCCCGAGTACGTGACGACGGCCGCCCCGGCGGCGTCGAACCTCGCAAACTCCGGCCTGATCTCCAGGGGCCTCCATCCAAGCTCTCTGGCCCTCCTGAGCGCCTCCAGCGGCCTCAGGCTGGGCTCGAAGAAGAAGTGGGAGTCCTCCCTGCTGAACACCCTCCCTGGGTCCTCGCCTATCGCCCTGTACTCACCCCGCGCGCACACCCTGCACTCCGGATCCCGAGAGACCGTCACGGATTCAAAACCCATCTCCTTGAGGTCGAATATCAGCATCCTTCCCCTGGTCGGCTCTCCAGCTCCCGAGAGGAACTTGATCGCGTCCGCCGCGGACACCGCCCCCACGAGGGCCGGGACCGGCCCGATCACGTGAACCGGGTGGTCCCTCAGCCCCTGCGGGAACAGACAGGCCAGGCAGGGATCCTCCCCTGGCCTCGCGAAGAACGCGTAGGCGCCGAACCACCTGTCCACGGCGGCATAGGTGTGGGGCACGCCCTCCGCCACGCACGCCTCGTTTATCGCCTCCCTCACGGCCGCGTTGTCGGCGGCGTCCAGCACGAGGTCGACGCCCCTCACAACCTCCAGCGCCAGTCTGCCGACCACCGGCCTGTAGAACGGCTCGATCTCCACGCCCGGGTTGAGGGCCCTGAGCCTCTCCGCCGCCGCGTAGGCCTTCGGCCTCCCCACGTCGGCCCTCGAGTAGAGGACCTGCCTGTTCAGGTTTGAGAGCTCCACGAGGTCCCAGTCCACCAGCCTCAGGGACACGCCCGCCGCGGCGAGGTACAGGGAGATGGGGGAGCCCAGCCCCCCCAGCCCCACCACGGCCACCTTCGCGCGCCGGAGCCTCTCCTGCCCCTCCACACCGAGGAGGGGCATCTGACGCGAGTAGACCTCGGCCTCATCGTCGGTCAACGCCGAAGCTCCGGGACTCACCGCCCGACCTCCCCCCTCACCCAGTCGAGGTAGGCTTGAGAGACGCTCGTGGCCCTGAGGGCGACTATCTCAGGCACTTGGTATGGGTGAATCTCCCTCAGCCTCGACTCGAGCCTGTCGTAGACCGACTCAAGTGTCTTGATGATAAGGAGAAGCTCAGAGTCCTCGGTCAGCCTCCCCTCCCACCAGTAGAGGCTCTCCAGTCCCGGGATGACGCTGACGCAGGCGGCGAGCCTCTCCTCGACCAGCGTCCTGGCCACCCTCTCCGCCGACTCCCGGTCCCCCACGGTCGTCAGCACGATGAGGACACCCTCCTCCGCAGCGGACTCGCGGCCCATCGCTGCTGGTTTTAGGGTGGGACGATTTAACCGATCCTGACCGAGGCCCGGTCGATCACGGAGTGGCCCCGATCGCCAGCAGGACCGCGACTATCAGCACCCCCACCCCGACCTCCACCAGCCCGTAGAAGAGGACCCTGCCGCCTGACAGCCTGCCGAGGTAGGCGCCCAGCACGAACAGAGACCCCAAGATGAGTCCCACGGATGACAGGAACGCGAGGTGGACGGTCATGGTTCCCCGCGCGGCCATGAAGAACGGCGAGAGGGCCAGCGTGGTGAAGGAAGCCGGGACGAGGGAGCTGGCCAGCGATATGACGACCGCCGAGATCCTGTGGGCCTTGGCCACCACGGACTTCCTGAGGCTGGTGAACACGGCCGCCTCCATCTCCCTGATCTCCTGGGACCTCTCGGCGATCTCCGTGATGTAGGTCCCCACGGCGGCCGAGAGGGCTATGCCGACGACTGCGCCGACCCCCGCGCTGATCACGGTCTTGGGGTCCGCCACCCCGTAGACATAGGAGCCCACCACGACGCCCAAGACCGTGAGCAGCCCGTCGAAGGAGTTGGTCACCGCGTACCTCCTGGCCACCTCTCCGAGGTCGGTCATCTCCGCGTAGGACTTGAAGGCGTACCAGGCATCCTCCAGGGACTCTTCAACGTCCTCGATGAACTCCTCAACCCTGTCTCGGAGGTTCCACGAGTCAGGTTTGCTCAAGGCGGACAGCCCCCTGCCCCGACGTCTCCAACTCCGCGCCCCTCACCCCCTGAGCTTCACGAGCAGGACGGGCCTGGTGGTCAGCTCGAGGACGCCCAGGGCCACGCTGCCGAAGACGAGGGACTTTATTCCTACCGTGCTCCTCGAAGGGATCAGGATCAGGTTGACGTCGTGCTCCTCGGCCGACTCGACGATCTCCTCGGCAGGCTTTCCTACCTTGACCTCCGTCAGGACGGTCTGGGCGTACCTGACCATCCTCTCGTAGACCCTCCTCATCTTCTTCTCAGCGTCCGCCTTGAGGGTCGCGAAGGCCGCGTCCCTGGCCCTGGCCTCGCTCCCGTAGGCCTCTCTGGTGGCCTCGACCACGGCCTCCAAGAGCTTCGAGTCGATGACGTGGAGGAGGATGAGCTCTCCGGGCCTGCTGGGGCTGGAGGCGAGTATGTCCTCGACCGCCGACACCGCCTCCTCAGAGAAGTCTGTGGGAAACAGGACCCTCGGGAACATTCCGCGCGCCCCCCTCCCTGGCATCATAAAAAGGCAAGCCGGCGGCTCCAGCCGAGATGGAAATAGCTTTGGACGCGGGGTTGCTGGGACCGACGCTGGCGGCCGTGGGGCTGGCCCTGGTCCTCTGCTCAGCCGCGCTGGCCCTCCAGACCCACAGGGTCAGGTCAGACCTCCACAGGACCATTGACGACCTGATTCAGGCCGTGGACGAGGTGGACGGGTCTCTCAGGTCCTTCGACCGGGCCAGGGCTCGGGCCGCGGGGGACCTCGGCAGGCTCGCGGATTCCCTCGACGAGGTGGCCCAGAGGGCGGGGAACGTGAGCATCCTCGGGATGAGGCCGTTCGAGGGCTACGCAGAGAGCCTGAGCGAGGCGGGCGAGAGCCTCAGGGGCCTCGCCAGCGACCTGGGTTCGCTCGCGGTTCCGGACCTCGAGGACGCACGCTCGGCCGCCCTGAGCGCCAGGTCGGCCGTGAACTCCCTGAGCACCCTCCTGTACATCCTCTCAGCCGTCTTCGCCCTGGCGGGAGCCGGCATGGTCGTGGCCGGGCTCGCCCTGAGGTCCGCCATCCCGTAGGCGGGGCGGTGTGCTGGGGATGCCGAGGAGGATCCTGGGGGTGGACGAGGCCGGTCGGGGCCCCGTCCTCGGGCCCATGGTGATCTGCGGGGCGCTGATCCACGAGGGAGACGAGGGAGTCCTCGCGGAGCTTGGGGTGAGGGACTCGAAGCTCCTGACGCCCAGCAGGAGGGAGGAGCTTTACGACGAACTGGTGAGGGCCCTGAGGGCCTATCGCCTCGTGGAGGTCTGGCCCAGGGAGATAGACGAGGCCGTGGGCTCGGGAGGCCTGAACAGGCTGGAGGCCAAGATAGCCGCTGACCTGATACGCGAGCTGAGGCCCGACGTGGCGATCCTGGACGCCCCAGGCAGGTACCCGGAGTCCTACGCCTTCGAGGTCGGGAGGAGGCTGGGAGACGTCAATGCTGAGATCGTGGCGGAGAACAGGGCGGACGTGAATTACCCAGTCGTCTCGGCGGCCTCGATACTGGCGAAGGTCCACAGGGACAGGATCATAGAGCGCCTGAGGGATGAGTACGGCGACTTCGGATCCGGCTACGCCGGGGACGAGAGGACCATCCGCTTCCTCCGCGAGTGGGTGAGGGAGAGGGGCTCGCTCCCGCCGATAGCCAGGAGGAGCTGGCTGACGGCCTCTCGAATTCTGACTGAGGAGCGGGCTGGCCTGAAGAGGTACTTCTAGAGGGGCCGCGCGAGGGTTAACGGGACGCCGCGACCCTTGGAGGAACGTTGGACGTCTCTCACTTTCAACGGGGTAAGGATAAATTCATTAGAACCCGATAATGGTCACGTGGCTTCCCGAAAGGCCCGTCTGCTCAACGTCCTAAGGGATCTGGAGTCGTCTCTGGAGAGGATGAGAAAAATAACGTCTCTGAGTGAGGAAGACTTCCTGAGGGATTATCGCAACCTCTACACGCTGAGGATGCTGATCGTGGAGGTCGTGGAGGCCATAGTTGACGTCAGTCTCCTCCTCGTGAGGGTGTGAGGTGGAGACCTACGCTCAGGTGGTAGATCGCCTGTTGGAGATGGGGGTCATAAGCGTGGGCACTGCAGACTCTCTGAAATCCCTAATTAGGCTCAGAAACCTGATAATGCACCGCTACTGGGAGGTCGACGACCTCGCGCGCGATAGGGAGGCGAAGGCCGGCGGCCTGGACAGCATAGAGGGGTTCATCCGTGAAATCAGAGAGGCCGCTGAGGACCATTAGGCTCAGCAGGGGAGAGAGCTGAGTAATGCGGGAGGTCCGCAGGCTGGTGGACAGGAAGGAGATACTGATTGCCCCGCTCTATGGGTCCTTTGTCGAGAGGGATGCCTTCAGAGACTTGGATGTGGGCGTCTACCTGGCGCCATCGGCGGACGATCTCCTGATCCCCCCGATGGTGGAGGAGGAGATAAGGGCTGGAACGGGTCTCCCAGCCGACGTTAGGATGTTGAACAACGCTCCCCCAGGAGTCCTGAGGCACGTGCTGTCGCGGTCGATGCCTCTCTTGGAGCGCGTCCCGCTGCTCAGAGAGAGGCTGCTCGCAAGGGCCCTTGACGAGGAGCAGGGGCTCAGCCTGAAGGCGGCCCGACCTTGGAGGAACTTGGATACCTAGGAGGGAGCGGTCCTCAACACAGCTTAACTACCGTCCCAGGCGAACCCCCAGCCGAGAGGCCTCACGACGCGTATTGAAAAATTGCCCGGGATCGAGTCAAGGGGGTGCTGCCATGGGCCTGCTCGAAGGGAGGGTCGCCGTGATCACGGGCGGGACGTCCGGGATAGGGCTCGCGACGGCCAGACTCTTCGCCTCAGAGGGAGCGGTAGTGGCCCTGGTGGGCCGATCGGAGGAGAGGGGGGTTGAGGCCGTCAGGGCCCTGGTAGACTCCGGGTTCGAGGCGACGTTCCACCGCGGCGACGTGTCGAGGGAGGAGGACGTGGACAGGGTGGTAGACGAGGTCTTGGAGGCCCACGGGAGGGTCGACGTGCTGGTCAACAACGCTGGCATCTACCGCGCGGCCCCGCTGACCGAGCTGAGCGTCGAGGACTGGGACTCGGTGATCGCGGTCAACCTCAGGGGGACGTTCCTCATGACGAGGGCGGTGCTCCCGCACATGATCGAGCGGGGGGGCGGGAGCATCGTCAACGTCAGCTCAACGGCGGGCATCAGCCCATACGCGAAGGGAGCCGCGTACTGCGCATCCAAGGCCGCCGTGATAGCGTTCAGCAGGGCCCTGGCCCTCGAGGTGGCCGAGGCGGGCGTCAGGGTGAACGTGGTCTGCCCCGGCCTGACGGACACGCCCATGCTCAGGGGCATAGCGAGGGACGAGGAGGCTTACAGGAAGTTCGCTGACCTTGTGCCGGTCCGCAGGATCGGGTCTCCCGATGAGGTCGCCAGGGTGATACTGTTCCTGGCCTCCGACTTGGCCTCCTACGTGACCGGGGCCGTCTACGTGGTGGACGGCGGGATGACAGCTGGCAGGACCACGACGGTCGTGAGTCGGTGACGGCGGCCGAACCTCACGCGGAGCCTACGAGACCCCCGGGTTGTCACCGGGCTAGTGTGGCAGTCGGAAATCCGAATGGACGGGCGCAGCTATTAAGGACGCAGCGGCTATCTCGGAGGTAGTCACATTGTCCTCCATGAGGGACGTCGAGCTGCTCCGCAGGAGGTCTGCTGGCTTCTTGAGCCACGCTAGGGAGGCCCTCCAGAGGGGCGAGTACGATCTCGCATGCTTCTTCGCCGAACAGGCCCTTCAGCTGCGCCTCAAGGCGCTACTACTTAGAATGCTGGGGGTTCTACCCAGGACTCACGGCCTTAGGGAACTCTTGGGCATCCTGTCGGGAGCCCTAGGGGAGCACGGGAGGAGGGATCTCGCAAGAGAAGTTTCCGGCCTCGCTAGAGATTTCAGGAGCCAGCTGAGGATCCTAGAGGAGGCCTATGTTGGGTCGAGATACCTGGCCAGGGAGTATGCCCCTGAAGACGCGTCAGAGAGCGTCGACCTCGTAGGTAGGGTGTGCAGGCTCATAGATAGGGTCGAGGAGGAGGTGTTCCGTGATTAGCGACGCGGCAATCAGGTTGCTGAGCGGAAGGCTCAGGAGTCTGCTGGAGTGGAAGAATTACCTGCCAGCCTTGCTCAGAGCCGTCGAGGATTTGCTGGGAGAGGCCGAGGTGTACGTGTTCGGCTCGGTGGTCGAGGGCGGCCTCACGGCCGCCAGCGATGTGGACGTGGCCATCGTGGTCGAAAGGGTTCCCGAGAGAGCGCTGGAGAGGGCCAAGATCGTGAGCAGGATCCTCGAGGCCCTAGAGGGAGAGGGCATGCCGTGGTGGTACCCGCTAGAGATACACCTCATGACCGAAGAGGAGCTTGAGATGCTGAGGAGAGGGGGGGCCAAGTTCGTGAGGGCCAGGGACCTGCTGAGCGCCTCCCCCTAGCGGCGCACGCCTACGCGCCTCGGCGTTTGAGGTTTGGGGGCGAGCGGCCCCCAATGGATCGGGGCGGAGGTGCGGCTCCCGGGCCCCCGCGGTCGCTATCTTATTATTCAGTTAATTCATGACGTAATGAATGGTGAGCGGCTCTGGGGAGGAGGTACTCAACCATCTCGGTGAGGAGGGAGGTCAAGGAAAAGCTGGAGAGGTACCGGGGGGAAATGGATTGGAGCGAATTCCTCGAGTCGCTCATGGAGGAGGCCCTGCGGGCGAGGAGGGAGGCGTCCTTCCGGGCGCTGAGGGATCGGGTGCTGCCCCACCTGGCCTCGATCGAGGAGTCGAGGCGGAGGTTTAGGGAGGAGTTCTCCCTCAGGGGGAGTGACTGACGACGCCTCCGCTCCTGATAGACACGGACGTGCTCATTGATTCCCTAAGGAGGGGGGAGAGGCTGGACGGGTGCGTCTCGGTCGTGACCCTGCTTGAGTTCCTGAGGGGCGTGCCGGACCGAGAGAGGGGCGAGGTGAAGGAACTCCTGGAGGGGGCCTTCTGCGTGATAGGAGTGGACAACGACGTCGTCGAGACGTACTGCAGGATCTACGGGGACCTAAAGGAGAGGGGGGAGCCGATAGGAGATGCGGACCTCCTTATCGGGGCCACGGCAATCGCGAAAGGGCTCAAGCTGGCCACGCTCAACGTCAGACACTACGAGAGGCTGAGAAGGTACGGACTCGAACTCTGGGAGATCGAGGGGAATCCGCCTACGCGTGAAGTCACCCAGGATCGCTAGGCTCGATTCGCCCGCACGGATTGGTGGGGGATCGCGGCATGCGGGCCCCTCTACGGGTCCGCGGACGGGCCCGCAGAGGGGGGGGTGCACTCACCTACCCTCCCTGCCCTCCCCTCCCTAGTCCTCACGGATGACCCCGCGATCTCCCCGTCGGGGTGTGGGAGAGCCTCTCGCTGAGCTTCCTAGCCTCCTCCATCTCGGTCGGCATGCGCGTCCTCACTTCCTCCTCCAGCGTCCTCCCGACGACGGGCCGGAACTTGCGCGCGGGCTCGCTCAAGGGTCTTTTCGACAAGCTCCCTGAGGTCGATGTAGTTCCTGACCACGCGGTCGACGACCCTCAGCCTGAGTTCCTCGTCTCTCGACAGCAGGAGCTCACCAGTCGTGAAGACGTGGTACTTGAACGGCAGCGGCGCCTCGTTCAGCACGTGGAGATCCACTGGGAGTCCGAGCTCGGTCTCAAGCTTGACCGAGACCTCGACCTCGTAGTGGAGCGCCCTCTCTGGGTCTCTGACCCACACCGCCACGTCAACATCCCTGAAGAACTCCCTCTCCAGGAACCCCCCGTGGACGTAGGCGAACTCCACGCCATCCAGCTCGCCGAGTCTCCTCCTGAGGCGACGCAGGATTCCTCGCCTCTCCTCCTCGGGAAGCCTTCGGTACCTGGGTTCCAGCCCATCAGGGCTCAAGGGCCCGGGCCTCCCGATTCCTCTAGGAAATCCCTCACGCGCGCGACGAACTCCTCGAAGTCCCCAAGCCCGCCCTTCAGGCTCGAGAAAACCTTCTCGTCTTGGATGGTCCAGTACCTGTGGACGAGCAGGTTCCTGAGCCTGGCCGCAGATGCGAGCCTCTCCGCCAGTCCCCCGGGTAAAACTCCCTTCTCACCCAGCCTGAGGAAGCACTCGGGGAAGCCCTCGGGCTTCTCGTTGAACGCCGCCATCAGTATGTGCACGCAAACGCTGGAGGCCGCCTCAACCAGCTGGATCACGAGGTACCTCATTGCCAGCCTGTGGTGCGTGGTGAGCCGACCGTATTCCCGATCTACGATCTCCCTGAGCATGCGGATCGCGTCGTTTATCTCCCTGATTCGGGCCTCGATCATCTCGCGGTTGATCGGCACCGAGCCTCCCGTCCCGAACTCCCGTTTGGCTTATATTCAAACGTTCTTGATTCACCCCCCGCGGCTGAGGCCAAATCAGTCCCAACGCCGTGAGATGCGCTTTGCTCAGCCCCCTCTTCGACGCCACCGTTGAACGTCCCGGGCGTTGACCGAGCCTCCGAGGTCCCACCGACCGAAGCGTCGGCCGGGTCATGACGCCCCTCCCGCGAGAGGATCGTCAGAGAGACCCTCCTAGGGCTTCGATGGGGGCCCGTCGGTGCCGGGGGTGGTTCCGCGGTCGTGGCCGTCGCTGAGAGTGGTGAGGACCCTACGGGTCGGGCGTGCGCGTCCCCCTCTTTGCCAGGGCCCTCCTGACCGCCAAGCTCACCTCCCTCCTGCGGGTTGGCAATCGGAGCGGCTCCCTGAAGGACACCTCTCTCCTCCTGGGCTCGGACGACGGTGAGAACAGCTCGAGGAGGACCCTGCCGTCCACGTTGGTCGGGACCGGGAGCCCGAGCATGTGCAGGACGGTGGGCGCGATGTCGTAGACCGAGGCGTCGACCCTGGCGCCGGGCTCCACGTCGGGGCCGTATGCGAAGATCACTCCGGTCCTCCTGTGGTCGGCCCTCTTGACCCTCGACGCCTCGACGAGGCGGGACCTCACGTGCCTCTCGACCGAGTACCCGCTGGCCGGCACCAAGACCAGGTCGGGGGCCTCCCCCACGAGAGGACCGCTGTATATCTCCCCCCTCTCGTAGACCGCCTCGACGACGCGTCCACCCGTGTCCGGATCCCTCAGGGTCAGGAGGCCCTCCCTCAGCTCCCCTATCAGCCTCCTCCTCTCGTCGCCTCGGGCGGCGAGGTAAATCCCGCCCATTCCGTACATGAAGGCCCTCGTTCTCTGGAGGTCGAAGTCGACCGAGGGGTTGGACCCCCCGGGGATGGCAGCCCTCAGGGCGCCCGCGGCCCGGGGGGAGAGCCTCCTGTAGAGCCTGATGAGTCCGGTCCTGTAGAGCAGCCCCCTCAGCCTCTCCCTGTCCAGGCCGACGGCCCTCATGACGCCGGCTGCGCGGCCCCCCCGGAGCCTCAGGTAGCCCTCCCGGTAGAGATACGAGTTGACGTAGAGGTGCCTGTCTATCGGGCCGAACCCGTGGTCGGAGACCACCAAGAGGTTTATCCCGGCCCTGAGGGCTCGGTCCATCACATCCCCTAGGAACCCGTCCACCGTGCGGAAGTACTCCATCATCTCTGGCGTGCCCCACATGAGGTGCTGTATCCTGTCCGTCCCGGCGATCACGAAGAACATCAGGCGCCAGTCCCTCTCGAATAGCTCCCAGAACAGCTGGAACCTCTGCTCGGTCATCCTCGTGAGGTCACGCATGAACTCCTCCTTCCTGTCCCCGTAGTCGCTCCACCGCAGCTCGAACCTGTAGTCGGGGAACCTCCTGAGGAGCCAGTCTCTGAGCTCTGGAGGGTGGGCGAAGTCGGCCCTCCTGGAGGGGGTGAGCATTCCGGTGATCATGACGCCCCTGATCGGCCGGGCCGGGTAGGAGACGGGCAGGTTTATCACGAATGACCCGTCGACGTAGTCCCAGAGCTCGGGCGCCCTCTTATGGGTGGAGTTCACCAGCTCGAAGCTCCAGGAGCCGTCGCGCCTGAGCACGCGGAAGAAGTCGAAGAGGCCGTGCTTGCCGGGATTGACCCCGGTGGTGATGGAGGTCCAGCCCGGGGGGGTGGTCGGAGGAACCGTGCTCTCCAGGACGCCGCCGGCGCCCTCTTCCATCAGCCTCTTGAAGTTGGGGAGAGACCCTCTAGCGGACCAGTCGGAGACTAGAGTCCAGTCGACCCCGTCAAGGCCAAGAACAGCCACCCTAAATTTACTCATCCTCTATCAACTCACCCGGTTCGTTTCTCATTATCTGACGGTACAGGGGACGGGAGTTAGGGGGAGCAAATGGATTCCGCTAACTAAAGCGTCTCTCCATACTTGATGTGACTGTGAAGATACTCCTCAACGAGCGCCTGAAGCTCATTGAGTGAGAGAAACTCCGCATCGTTGGAGCTATATCCTCTGACGTACGTTCGCCTAAGCTCATCCCAATGCTCTTCCCAATTTCGAGTTCTCCCTGAGGGCAATATTACGTACGAGTTGAGTGGGGGGAACTCATACACAGCAGACAGCTCTGACTGCAGTAAAAGCTCCTCGTGCATCTTTTCACCGGGCCTCAATCCAATAATTCTCACATCCACCTCGCTGGGAGATATTCCCAACTTCGGTGCTATTCTCTCTCGGATCACCTCGACCAAATCTCCAAGCCTGAATGCCTTCATCTTGAGAATAAATGTTTCTCCGCCCCGCGCGTACTTTGAAGACTCAATGACTAGTCTGGCCGCATCTTCTATCCTCATTAGAAACCTCGTTACCCCAGGATCCGTCACCGTTAGGCTTTTGTGGAATATGAGCTCAGTCAGCAGAGCGGGTATTACGGATCCCCTGGAGGCAACGACGTTCCCAAAACGGACGCATGTGTATCCGGAGTTGAGGGTTATCCTCTCAGCGATGAGCTTAGTTGCCCCCATCACGCTCAGGGGGTAGACCGCCTTATCGGTACTGACGGTTATAAGGGTGGGCACTCCGCTCTTCCTGGCCGCCTCTACTACGTTCCGAGTGCCAATCACGTTTGTACTGACTGCCTCCATAGGGTTCTCCTCGCACATCGTAACGTGCTTTAGTGCAGCCGCATGGTAAACCACGTCGATGTCGTATTTCTCAAAAACCCTTCCCACGCTCCTTAAATCCCTTACATCTCCGACGACCGTCTTGAGCCTCTCATCCGCGAAGCGCTTCCTCAACATGAACTGCTTCGTCTCATCCCTGCTAAAAACTACTACCGTACCGACATTTTGAGAGAGAATCTGGGTGAGGATCTCCCTGCCAATAGACCCGGTCCCGCCCGTTATTAGCACGTTCGCGTTAGACAGGTCCTTCATGTCCACTCACACTCCTTCGAAGAACTCTCTAATTTTTTCAGCGATGAACAGAATGTCTTCCTCCCTCAAGGTCGGAAACATGGGCAGAGAGAGTACCTCTTTGGATACATACTCGGTGACGGGCAGCTCTCCGCCCTCGTACCCGAAGTTCTCTCTATAGAACGATGTGAGGTGAATTGGGTCAAAGTAGACCTTCGACATAATCCCATGCTGAGCAAGATACCTCAGGAGTTGATCTCTTTGGTTGCCTGGGGTGCGGATTGTGTAAAGCTGATACACGTGTAAAGAGCCCTCTGGTTCCCTAGGGGTCCTCACTTCTGGAACTCCGGACAAAGCTGAATTGTATCTCTCTGCCCGGTCGCGCCGCAGTTGGATAAGCCTATCAACCTTTCTGAGCTGGGAGATGCCTAGAGCAGCTAGGATGCTTGAGAGTCTGAGGTTATATCCCAGAGAAACGTAGTCGGCTGAATCCACTGAGTCGAAGTAGCCATCATCGTCCCTTCGGCCGTGAGATCGGATCAACCTTAGCCTTCGGTACAATTCCTCGGAGTCGGTCACGACGGCCCCGCCCTCACCTGTAGTAATGATCTTGTTCTGGCAGAAGCTTAAGATGCCAGAGTGCCCAATGGTCCCTACCTTGCTTCCCTTATATTCCGCTCCAAAGGCCTCGGCGGCATCTTCTATTAGCAGGAGGCCGTAATCTTGTGCGATTTCCCTAAGGTCTCCCACCCTACAAGGGAGACCTGCGTAGTGAACAGCTATTATCGCCCTAGTATTCGGGCCTATCTTCTCCAAAACGTCGTCAGGATCTAGCCCCAAGGTCTCCTCCTCGATGTCGGCGAATACCGGCTTGGCCCCCACAAAGAGGGGCGCATTCGCCGTAGCCACAAACGTGAAAGACGGAACGATAACCTCGTCGCCGGGTCCGATCTTGTGGGCTAGGAGTGCAGCGTGCAAGGCCGATGTTCCCGAGTTGAAGGTAACACAGAACCTAGAGCCGAGGTACCCGCAGAGCATTTCCTCGAATTTTCGAACCTCAGGACCGACTGCCCAGTGAGAGCCCCTCTTAATCACCCTCGAGACAGACCGAATATCCTCGTCGTCCCAGTAGATCTTGAATAGGGGTATCTCCCCCCTCAACTCTTCACCCCTCTCTTCTCCCCTTCGGTGAGCGGCCTAATCACCCTCACCGGAATCCCGAAGGCGAGAACGTTGTCAGGGACATCCTTATTGACGAAGCTGAAGGCCCCGATTATGGAGTTCTCGCCTATCGTCACGCCAGGCATCACGACGCTGTGCGTGCCTATCCTTGCGCCCCGCTTAATGGTGACTTTTCCCGCCTTCCCGTCTATGGTTGAGATTGAGTATATGGAGCAGTGAGACCCAATCTGAACGTAATCTTCTATCTCAACCCCGAACTTCGCGTTAATGTACGTAAAAGCTCCAATATCTACATACTTCCCCAGGACCAAGTTCTCGGGATGCTGAACCATCCAGTTCCATCTCGTCATACCTCTTTCATCGAAGGTTGGAGGCTCCCACTTCTTGAATCTCTCACTCACCCTCTAACAACCCCCCTGAGCGATCGAACATCACATGAAGGGGAGCGAATCATTCAGACTCACCTCCCTCCATTCCTGCGTCTCGAAAAAGGGGAGACGTATCGCCCCCTCCCTTAGGCGACGAGGCCGATCTCAACAATGCGACTTCAAGGGCGAGCCACTCCACCTTCGTCTTTAGCGCCGTTAATTGGACGTAGAGGTTGAGTAATAGGGCCAGAGTCGAGAAGAAGGAGATCATTAAGACGGAAGACAGAGAAAATTGTGTACCCAATAGCCTGTAAATATAATATAGAGACACTGGCACAGCGAATATTGTGAAAATTCCAACGCTAATTGCGAACCATATGGCAAAGGTAGTTCCTTCAATTCTTCCCTTCCGGAGTAGATACAACGAAGTTACCGCTAGAGTCAGGGAAAATCCGATCCCTACACAGACATATGGAGAAAAGTTCATCTCTCATATCGCCTCCTGTACGATAAACTTTATGAGACTGAACGGGTATCTCAACATCTTCCTGGGACTGTAGCTCTTAGACCTCCCGACGCGCCTGGGGAGCATGACGACTGGGACTTCAGCTATCCTCAAACCCAGCTTTGCTGCCCTCGTAGTCTCATAAAGCCAAAAGACAGAGTCGTCCGGAATGTTTCCAGACAAGTAGGATTTCGCAAGGCGGAGGAGGGCTGACCTGTTCCACGCCCTAAGCCCGGAAGTAACGTCGGGGACCTTCATCTTAGTCAACCATGTGACCACCGTAGATGAAAAAGCCCTTCCCGCCTGCTTGAGTATGGAGTCGTGATCATTGAAGTCTCCCTCAACGTA
>JAOZFH010000048.1 GCA_027491415.1 Thermoproteota archaeon
GACGACCTCGTTGAGCTCCACAGGGCGGGTGTCAGGAGGGCCGCCCTGGAGGGGTGGAAGGTCCTGAACAACGGCGGCTCGGCCCTCGACGCGGTCGAAGCCGCCGTGAAGGTCATGGAGGACGACACTACGTTTGACGCTGTCGTGGGCTCGTTCCTTAATCAGGAGGGCATGGTAGAGCTGGACGCAGCCATAATGGACGGGACGAACCTATCAGCGGGGGCCGTCGGGTCGGTCAACCGGGTGAGGCACCCCGTGAGCCTCGCCCGGGCCGTCATGGAGCACACCGAGCACGTCCTCATGATGGGCGAGGGGGCCCACAGGCTGGCCGAGAGGCTTGGCCTGGAGATGTGCGATCCCTCGTTCTTCGTCACAGAGAGGGAACTCGCCAGGTGGAGAGAGGCTAAGGAGAGGGGATTCTCCCCGAGGCAGGCGTTCGCCAAGGACTCCACCGTCGGGGCGGTCGCCGTTGACTCCCAGGGGAGGTTCGCGGCGGCCCTCTCCACGGGAGGCGTGCCCAACAAGCTACCCGGGAGGGTGGGCGACGTTCCCCTCATAGGGTGCGGTCTCTACGCCGACGGGCTCAAGGGGGCCGTGGCATGCACCGGCCTGGGGGAGTCCATAATCAGGGTGGTGCTCGCCAAGTCCACGGTGGACCTGCTGGGCGCCGGCCTGTCCGCCCAAGCTGCAGCCCAGGCCGCCGTCGACCTACTTAGGAGGGTGGACGGGTACGGCGGGGTCATAGTTCTGGACAGGTCCGGCAGGGTGGGCTACGCGTACAACACTCCGAGGATGGCCGTCGCCTACGTGAAGGACGGAGAGGTGTGGGCGGGTGTCTAGGGCCGGCGTCCTACTGCTGTCGATCCTGCTCACAGGGTCGGCGGTCGGGGCGCTGGTCCTTCTAGGCGGACGCGCCCCCTCGGCCCCCGCCCAGGGGTACGCACCACCCCCATCCAGGGGGGCCGTGTCGCCGGCCGCGGGCCCGCCGGCATCCCAGCCGGAGCAGGAGGACACGTTCTCACTGGAGTACCTGGACAGGTTCTTCGAGGAGCTGAGCAAGGACAGGTACTTGGTCGTGACGGTCAGGCAGTTCGTGGAGAGGTTCTCTGACGGGCCGATCCCCAGCGACAAGGTGGTCGTGATCCTGAGGCACGATGTGGACCACGACCCTTGGACGATGCTGAAGATAGCCGAGCTGGAGAGGAGGCACAACCTGACCTCCTCAGTCTATTTCCGGACGAGGGCGGAGTACAACGTGCTCAGCGAGAACGTGTCGGCCATCGTGAGGCTCCTCGCCAGCTGGGGGTTCGACGTGGGCCTGCACTACGAGGACCTCTACGCCGCCGGCTACAACGCGACCTTGGCCGCAGATTACTTCCGGCTCGACCTGGAGATCATGAGATCCCTGGCCCAGGTCAAGACGGTCTGCGCCCACGGGAACAAGGCGGACATGCCCTTGGGAAACTACGAGATGTGGGAGCTGGCCAACCTCACGCTGGAACAGTTCGACCTGGAGGCGGAGTGCTACCTCACCGCCCTGCCCATCGTGAGGAGCTACGAGCATTACTACTTCGCCGACAACATGGGGAAGCCCCAGAGGTGGATCGACCAGGTGAGGAGGGCCCAGACGGGCATGGTCGTCTACGTGCTCATCCACCCGTGCTACTATCGCGGCTGACCACGGAGGTTCAGAGGGGCTTCTCGTAGACTAGCATTCCCCTGGTCTTGGGGTGCCTGAATCCAGCTTCCACGAGGCCTTTTAGGGTATCCTCCGAGGCCCTCACTTGCCCGTAGACTCTCTCGAGTTTGAATCTCCTGGCCTCGAGCCGCGCGAGGACTCCAAGCTCCCTGGCGGATTCCCTAGACCCCGACAGGTAGTCCAGCATGAGGAACGGCCCACCGAACGAGTACGGCTGCCAGAGAGCAAGCCCATCGTATCTTCCCACCGCGAACGCGAACCCCTCTTCGGCGTAGAGGCGCAGGTCATCCGCAGTGAGGGTAGAGTAGGAGTACCAGTCGAACTTCAGAGGCCTCCCGTCCCTCTCCCTGGCCCACATCTCCGCGGAGCCCGCCTCCTCGGGCCCGAGGGGCCTCACTCGATCGACCTGCCCCCTGGATAGGGGAGAGGCGCGCACCCGGACGACCCTCGCCCTCAGCCTGAACCCGAGCTTCTCGGCCAGCCTCTGGGCCGCCAGGTTCTCCACCGAGGTGGCCAACGTCGCCAGGGTCTTACCTCGAGACCTCGCGCGCCCCAGGCACTCCAGGGTGAGCTGGGCCGCGATCCCCCTCCTCCTGTACCTGGGGTGCACCCTGGCGCCTGCCAGGTAGGCCTCGCCGGCGGGCCTGTACTCGACGTACATGATCCCGACGACCCTCCCGTCGACCTCAGCCACGAGCAGGTCTCCGGAGGGGGAGGAAAGCCACTCCCTCCACACCCCCATGATGAAGTCGCCTCCACCCCAGACCTCCGCCAGCATCTCGGCCACTTGCCTCCTGTCGGACGGGGCCGCCTCCCGGATCAGGGGCAGGGACATCCCTTTCCGGGCGCGGGGCCCGCCTAAAACCGCTCGCCGGCATAGTAACGGAAAGGTTTATAGTTCCCGAGAGAGGTTGACATCACGGAATGGCGGGAGACTATGCCCTAAAGGAGCTTTTGGAGCTTATGAAGCTGCTGTCAAGCGAGACGAGGCTGAAGATACTGGAGATACTTGCCGAAGAGCCCGTGTACCTAGAGGAGCTAGCCAGGCAGATGGAGATGACTAGGCAGGCCGTGCTTAAGCACCTCGAGGCTCTGTCCCAGCTGGGCATAGTCTCCCCCCTCCGAGAGCAGAGGGGATCGAGGGGGCCTCCTAGGACGTTCTACATGCTGAACCGATCGGTTCACCTCTCCGTTCACGTGGGCAGGGGAGGAGTTCTGCTCCGCACCTCCTCCCCGGCCAGGCCGGAGAGGGTGTCGATCGAGGCCGTGAAGAGATTGATGGAGGAAGGCGAGTCTCTGGTCGAGAGAGACCCTGACGCCGCCCTGAAGCTCACGGAAGAGGCCCTATCGGAGCTCACAGACCTGGAGGCTTACATCCTGTGGCTCAGAGAGCGGGCCGCGAGACGCAAGGTTTATATATGGTAGTGTAACCATCCAGTTACTATGGAGAACGAGGGGTCGAGGGGGTGAGGGGCGTGTACTGGAGCAGGTGGTTCAGGAGGATTATGGAGGACCTCGAGAGGGAGTTTGAGAGGTTTGAGATGGAGCTCGACAGGATGTTCAGCTCCGTCGGCAGCGGGCGCGGGGAGGTCATAGGACCGTACGTCTACGGCTTCAGCGTCACCGTAGGGCCGGAGGGGGTCCCGGTGGTCAGGACCTTCGGCAACGTCCCCAAGGCTGAGGAGGGGTACAGGACGCCCTTCGTAGACGTGATACTGGACGAGAAAGCCAACCAGGTCAGGGTAATCGCCGAGCTCCCGGGCGTCAGCAAGGAGGACGTAGACGTCAACGCCACCGAGCGCAGCGTAGAGATCAGGGCCGAGAGGGGAGACAGGAAGTACAGGGCCGTCGTGGACCTGCCGGTGGAGGTGGACGTTGGCAGCGCGAAGGCCAGCTACAACAACGGCGTGCTGGAGATAACGTTCAAGCCGAGGCGGGAGGTCAGGCCGAAGGGCACCAGGATCAAGGTTGAGTGAGCCACATCCCCCGACTTTTTTACGTTCACGGCTGGAATGATTTGATGGTCAATGGGGGTTTGGCACTTTGATTTGAACAGTTTTTGTGGAGGTGTTGGGGATTGAGCGAGAGGAAGTACGTCGAACTGCGCGTCGCCGAGGCCATGCCCAGGGACGTGGGCAGGGGGATAGCCAGGATCGACATGAAGGCGATGGAGGAGCTGGGCCTGAGCTCCGGCGACGTGGTGGTGATCGAGGGGAAGAAGAAGACCGCGGCGGTCGTCTGGCCGGCGCACCCAGAGGACTACGGCACCGGGATAATCAGGATCGACGGCTACACGAGGAAGAACGCCGGCGTGGCGATAGACGACAGGGTGAGGGTCAGGAAGGCGGTGGCAAAGCCGGCGGAGAGGATCACCCTAGCTCCCACAGAGCCCCTGAGGATAATAGGCGCCGAGGAGTACCTCCGCCAGCTGCTGGAGAACAGGGCCCTCGCCAGGGGGGACACGATCCCCATCAGCATCATGGGCCGCAGGGTCGACCTGGTGGTCACGTCGGTCCAGCCCGTGGCCGACGCCGTGATCGTCACCCCGGAGACCCAGGTGGTGATCAGCGAGAGGCCCGCCAGGGAGGTCGAGGGCAGGCGCATCCCCCGGGTCACGTACGAGGACATAGGCGACCTGAAGGACGCCATTCAGAAGATCAGAGAGATGGTTGAGCTCCCCCTGAGGCACCCGGAGCTCTTCGAGAAGCTGGGCATCGAGCCGCCCAAGGGGGTGCTCCTGTACGGCCCGCCGGGGACGGGCAAGACCCTCCTCGCCAAGGCCGTCGCGAACGAGAGCAACGCCCACTTCATCAGCATAAGCGGGCCCGAGATCATGAGCAAGTACTACGGCGAGAGCGAGGCCAGGCTGAGGGAGATCTTCAAGGAGGCCGAGGAGAACGCCCCGAGCATAATCTTCATCGACGAGATTGACGCGATCGCCCCTAAGAGGGAGGAGGTGACTGGAGAGGTAGAGAGGAGGGTCGTCTCCCAGCTGCTGACTCTGATGGACGGCCTGGAGGCCAGGGGCAAGGTCATAGTCATAGGCGCGACCAACAGGCCCAACGCCTTAGATCCCGCGCTCAGGAGGCCCGGCAGGTTCGACAGGGAGATCGAGATCGGCGTGCCAGACAGGGACGCCAGGCTGGAGATCCTGCAGATCCACACCAGGGACATGCCCCTCGCCGAGGACGTGAACCTGGAGAAGCTCGCCGACATGACCCACGGCTACGTCGGCGCAGACCTAGCTGCGCTGGCCAAGGAGGCCGCCATGCGGGCGCTCAGGAGGGTCCTGTCCGAGGTCAAGGTCGACTGGGAGGCCGAGGAGATCCCGGCCGAGGTGCTCGAGAAGCTCCAGGTCACCATGGAGGACTTCCTAGAGGCCATGAAGGACATCACGCCCACCGCCATGAGGGAGGTCGTGATACAGGTCCCGAAGGTCAGGTGGGACGACATCGGCGGGCTCGAGGAGGTCAAGCGCGAGCTCAAGATGGCGGTAGAGTGGCCGCTCAAGTACCCGAAGCTCTTTGACAGGGCCGGCGCCAGGCCGCCCAAGGGAATCCTCCTCTACGGCCCGCCGGGCTGCGGCAAGACCCTCCTAGCCAAGGCCGTGGCGACGGAGAGCGAGGCCAACTTCATCTCGGTGAAGGGCCCCGAGCTGCTGAGCAAGTGGGTGGGCGAGAGCGAGAAGGCGGTCAGGGAGGTGTTCAGGAAGGCGAGGCAGGCCGCGCCGTGCGTGATATTCTTCGACGAGATCGACTCCCTGGCGCCGGCCAGGGGCATGGGGCTGGGGGACAGCAGGGTCACCGAGAGGGTCATCAGCCAGCTGCTGACCGAGCTGGACGGCATAGAGGAGCTGAAGGGTGTCGTCGTGATAGCCGCGACCAACAGGCCCGACCTGATAGACCCGGCCCTGCTCAGGCCGGGCAGGTTCGACAGGCTGATCTACGTCCCCCCGCCGAACAGGGAGGCGAGGCTGGAGATACTGAAGATCCACGCCAGGGGGAAGCCGCTGGCGGAGGACGTGGACCTAGAGGAGCTGGCCAAGAGAACTGAGGGCTACACAGGCGCCGACCTCGAGGCCCTGGTGGACGCCGCCGCCCTGCTTGCCATCCAGGAGCTGGTTCAGAAGTATCCAGACCCCGAGGAGGCTGAGAAGCACTCCGACGAGCTTAAGATAACCATGAAACACTTCGAGGAGGCCATGAAGCGCGTGAGACCCATGAGCACCGCCGAGATGGAGAGGTACAGGAAGATAGCCGAAGAGTTCGCCAGGCGCGCCGGCGGAGGACTCCCGCCGGAGACCAAGGGCGCCGGGCCGACCATATACGGTTGAGGTCGCGAGATGCGGGGCCGGGGGGCGCCCCGGCACCCAGACCTTTTTCTATCAGACCTGCGCCTTCCCCCCGTGCCCTCGGGTGACTTCAATCTCATAGTGACATCCCCTAGGAACATGGAGTTCGCCGCCAAGAGCGAGATCGAGGCGGCCCTCAGGGAGCTGGGAGACCCAGAGCCCAAGGCGTGGCCCAGCACAGTAAGGGGAGTCATCTTCGTAAGGACAAGCCTGACCAGGGAGGAGGTCCTCTCCGGCCTCCGTGAGATGGCCAGAGAGCGTCCGTTCAACCTCGTGAACGTGAAGAGGGTCATACCGGTGGACCTCGTGGTCGAGACCGATGTTGAGAGGATAGCAGAGGCCGCGGGAACGCTCGCGGATCGGATCGCCGAGGGCGAGACCTACAGGGTCACGGTTGAGAAGAGGCACACCCGGCTTCACTCCATGGACGTCATCAGGGCTGTGGCGGCGAGGTTCGACAGGGAGGTTGACCTTGAGAGGCCTGACAAGGTGGTCCTGGTGGAGATCGTGGGCCCAGTTACGGCCATCTCCGTGATAAGGCCTGACGAGATCATCTCAGTGGAGAAGGAGTGGCGGGGACCCGGTGAGTGAGGGATGTCCCTGCCCTAGAGAGAATCAGGGACCGTTCTTTTAGGCTTTGAACACCCCACGACTCCCGGAGAGCATTTCAACGAGGAGACCGAGCCCCGCAGTCCCGCCGTCGAGGGGTTGCCCAAGGGGCCCCGCGTGGGGCAGGCGGCAAGGGGCACCGCGCGTCGGGACTCGTCCCAATCCCGGAGAAAAAGAGAGGAGTGGGAGGGGTACGCTGCCCCCGGAGGTCACTCAGTTCGCTCCTCCAGCTCGTCGAGCGCCTTCTTGACCATCAGCAGCTGGCGCTGCAGGATCTCCCTCTGCTTGTCCAGGATCTCGAGCTGCCTCTGGAGCACCCATCGCTGGAACTCCAGCGCCTCCCTCTGCCTCTCTAATAGGTACTTCGGCGGCCTAGGGGGCACCACGGGCGCGGGGTAGCGCGCGGGGAACTGAGGCCAAGCGGCGGCAGCCGGAGGCAGCCAAGGTCCAGCCGCGGGCGTGCCGGCGGCCGCCTCGATGGCCTCCCTCGCAGTCACCCCAGCCATCCCCGGGAGGACCCACACCCCGGACCTGGCCAGCTCCGCTGCCTCAATCGGGCTCACGAGCCCGGTTATGAGTATAAAGGCCCCAGATCCTCTGAGAACGCCCGCCAGGCGGCGGAGATCCCTCTCCCCGGGGTCTACGGGAATCACCTCGACGTCCCAGGTGGAGGGGTCCACGACGGTGATCGCCGAGGCATCCCCCAGCGAGTCCGAGACCCTCGCGTCAAGCCCGCCGGGGTCGTCCGTGGCTACCGCCACCTTCCCCAGGAGACCGACCCACACCATCCGCCTCACCACCACAGGAGGAGCCACGGGAGCGCCCAGTAGGTCCCGAGCAGGAGTCCTCCCAGGATCGGCAGCGCGGCGATCTTCCACCACCCGCCCGAGGTTGACGTGGGCCACCAGAGCCAGTACCACGGGTACCAAGAGTAGGACCAGATCCACAGCCAGTACCACGGGTGGCTCCAGTAGAGGGTCATTAGGGGGTATAGGGAAAACATATCCAAGTACCAGTAGGGATAGACCGTTCCCAGCCAGAACCAGGGGTTGTACATCTGGCCGCGCCGCCTTTGTTGAGCCCCGCTAATAAACTTTTTACCCGTCAAACCGCGGCCGCCATACCCGGGCCGGCGCGCCGCCCCCCAGCCCCGCCCCGCCGGAGAAGGGCCCACCAAGGGTCGGCCGCCGGCTGGCCTTCAGCTGGAGCTCGCACCCTATCCCTCGACAGACACCCCAGACCGGTCGAACGTCAGCGCCAACCCCATGTGCCCGTCCCCATACGCACTCGGCATGGCCTCACGGAAGAAGGACCGCGCTCGCTCGCCGGAGCAGTGAAGCGGCGCTACGAATTCCACGCCCAGTGACCTGAACACCCTGGCGATCCCCTCGAGCCTGGCCTCGGTGGCCGATCCCAGGTGGAACCCACCCAGAACCGCGTAGAGTCTCTCATCCGCTATCTCCGCCGCCCTCTGAGCCATCAACTCGACCTTCGGGTGAGCGCATCCAGTTATCAGGACGGCGCCGAGCCCGCTCACGTTGACGATGAGGCCCTGCTCGGCCGGGGGACCCCACATGCTGCCCGTCGTCCAGACGCCGTTTGATAGCTCGGTTGGGTCGTCCAGCTCAGTCACCTCTAGGCCGAGGGATCTGATGCTTCTCAAGACGGCCGGATCCGCCCCGCTGGGCACGTACACCAGCAGGCCCGGGGACACCCTCGCCAGGTAGGGGAGGCCGCCGACGTGATCCCCGTGATGGTGCGAGATCACCACGAGGTCCACGTCTGACAGGTCCACGCCCAGTTCTCTGGCGTTCCGCTTTAGGACGTCCGGATCAGGGCCAGAGTCGAACAGGATCTTCACCCCGTCCGCCTCCACCAGCGCGGAGAACCCCCAGGCCGACTTTAACGCTGGCGGTCCGGGGTTGTTGTCCACGATTACCGATACCCTGAGCTCCCTCACCGACCCCCCGGACGGCCTCGCCGGACCCGGCCGCACGGGGTTTGACCTCCCGAGGAGGGCCCAGGTCAGAGCGGCCGTCACGAGCCCAATCAGCGCGGACGCAAGGAGCAGCCTCGCCGACCGAGGGGCCACGTGCCCCCCGGAGCCGCACGCGTATAACTTAACCGTCCCCGGCGTGAGCTTAGACCCACCCGAAAAGAAGGGGGGAGAGGGCCTTCATCCGTATATCTTCCCCTCTGGCGGCGTTGGAATGACCCCCGACTTCACGAGTGCGTCCATCTGCTCCCTCGCCCTCCTAATCATGAACTCGGCCCTCTCGTAGAGCTCGTCCCTGCCGTAGGTCTCCCTGGCCACTCCCTGCTCTATGGCCCTCATGGCCACCGCGACCGCGACCCTCGGGTACACCTCCCACTCCTCCATGGTCGGGATGATGTAGTCCTCGTGGATGCCCTTCTCCTCGGCGAACTTGGCCAGCTCGAACGCGGCAGCTGCGGCCATCTCGTCCGTGATGGTCCTTGCCTTGACGTCCAGCGCGCCCCTGAAGACGGACGGGAAGACGAGGCTGTTGTTCACTTGGTTCGGGAAGTCGCTCCTCCCGGTTGCCACGACCCTGGCGCCGGCCTCCTTGGCCTCCCACGGCCAGATCTCCGGCACCGGGTTCGCCTCCACGAACACGATCGGGTCGGGCGCCATGCTGCGGATCCACTCCTTCTTGATGACTCCTGGGCCGGGCTTCGAGGCCGCGATCACGACGTCCATGTCCCTGAGGGCCTCTGGAATTCCCCCCGTCCTCCCCTCGGCGTTGGTCTTGACGGCCCACTCATACTTCCACGGGTTCTTCTCCTTCAGCCGCTCCATGTCCGGCCTGTCCTTGTGGAGGATACCCTTGGAGTCCACCATGACCCACCTCTTCGGGTCCCCGCCGGCGACCTCGATCACCCTGGCGCTCGCTATGTTGGCCGCCCCACACCCGATGAACGCTATCTTGGCCTCGCTGAGCTTTCTGTCCGTCAGCTTGAGGGCGTTGATCAGCCCGGCGAGGGTGGCGCCCGCGGTGCCCTGCTGGTCGTCGTGCCAGACGCAGATCTCTGTCTCCCTTCTGAGCCTCTCGAGGATGTAGAAGCACTTGGGCGAGGAGATGTCCTCCAGGTTCACGCCGCCCACGGCGGGCTCCATGGCCTTCACTATCTCGATGAACCTGTCGGGATCCTTCTCGGCTATCGGGAGCGGGAACGCGTCCACGCCGCCTAGGTACTTGAAGATGAGGGCCTTCCCCTCCATCACGGGCATGCTGGCCTCCGGCCCTATGTCCCCCAGGCCGAGGACCCTGGTACCGTCCGTCACGACGAGGATTGTGTTCCACCTGTTGGTGTACTTGAAGCTCAGCTCCTTGTCCCTGGCGATGGCGCGGCAGACTTCGGCCACCCCAGGAGTGTACCAGACGGCGAAGTCCTTCAGCGCGAACACGGGGACCCTAGGGGCAACCTCGATCTTGCCTCCGTAGAACTTGGCGAACTTGATGGCCAACTCGTACGGCTTGTTTACCTCAGACTCCTTCTCTCCCATACGGACCAGCCGAGCGTCGATGGAATAATAATGTAAAAATATTTGCCCAACGTGCCCGCCCGAGACCGGCAGGTGGCGCAAACCGTTTTAGGGCGCTTGCGGAGAGGGTCTTGATGCCCACAGAACGCGAGGAACGTGGAAAGGCCATCAATGTTAAGCTCGACTGCGAACAGGTGACGGCATCCCTCCTCCCAGCTATAGATCTCCCCGAGGACGAGATCGGCAGGCTGGAGGGTCTTTTAGCCCAGGTGGAGATGGGAGAATACGAGGATCTCGAGAGCCACAGGAGGAGGCTCGGGGATTGACCCGGCGGATTTCAAAACTCCTCGATCACGTCGAGGACCTCTATCCTCCTCTGTTCCCAGTCGACGTGGTATAGGACTCTCACGCCGCCGACATCGGCCGCGACGTATCCAAAGTGTCCCCGTATCCTCCACAGCCTCCCCTGACCCAGGGGGGTGGCGGTCTCCTCTAGGTGCTTGAGGAACTCCACAACCTTCCCCCGCGGGACCTCGTCCAACCTGGAGATCTTCTCGGCCGCGACGCGCGAGAGCCTGACCTCGTAGAGCGGCATCGGCAGAGAGAGGCGAAGGGAGGTCAAAACCTTTTTCAGACCCTCGGGGCGCGGACTCGGTCAACGTTTTTCGGGTCGGCCGGGGAGGATGGGGGGAGCTTTGGGGCTGCCGCTGGCGAAGCTTGTGAAGGCCAAGAAGATATCGTTCAGCTCACTCTCGGGTAAGGCACTGGCGATAGACGCGTTCAACGCGATCTACCAGTTCCTCGCCCTCATAAGGAGGGGCTCCGGCGTTCCCCTGACCGACAGCCATGGGAGAGTGACGTCGCACCTTAACGGACTCCTCTTCCGGACCGTGAGGCTGATCGAGCTCGGGATAAGGCCCGTCTATGTGTTTGACGGACCTCCGCCGGACTTCAAGCGAAGGACGCTGGAGGAGAGGCGGGCCATCAAAGAGAAGGCCGAGAGGGAGTGGGTGGAGGCCCTCGCGAGGGGGGACTTCAGGACCGCGTGGGCCAAGGCCGTCCAGACCAGCAGGCTCACGCCCTCGATGGCCGACGACGCGAAGAGGTTGCTCGACCTCATGGGGGTCCCCTGGGTCCAGGCGCCCCGCGAGGGGGAGGCCCAGGCGGCGCACATGGCGGCGAGGGGGGGCGTGTGGGCCGCGGCCAGCCAGGACTACGACTCCCTGCTCTTCGGCTCTCCGAGGCTGGTCAGGAACGTCACTATAACGGGGAAGAGGTACTACAGGAAGAGACCGGGCTACTACAGACTCGAGCCGGAGCTGATAGTGCTGGAGGATCTCCTGAGCTCGCTGGGTGTCACGCGGGAGCAGCTCGTCGACATGGCCATCCTAATGGGGACGGACTACAACGAGGGGGTCAGGGGAATCGGCCCGGTCAGGGCCCTGAAGCTCATCAGGGAGCACGGCTCCCTCGAGAGGATCATAGAGGAGACCGGGCTGAGGCCGGACCCCGACTTGGACTTGGAGGCCATCAGGAAGTTCTTCCTAAATCCGCCCGTGACGGACGACTATCGCCTCGAGCGGAGGCCCCCGGACGAGGAGGGGCTCCTGCGGTTCCTCTGCGATGAGAGGGACTTCTCCAGAAGGAGGGTGAGGTCCGCCATAGACAGGCTCAGGGCGGCGACCACCCCTGAGGGCGGGGGCTCCTTAGAGGACTTCTGGTGACCCTCCCCCGACGGGCGGGAAGAGGGCGAACTCGTCCCCCTCGTTCAGCTTCTCGTGGGGCTTCGGCCACCTACCGCCCTTCATGAGGATGTAGTCCTCGTTCTCAATCCTCCTTCCAAGCTCAGGGTGCCTCCTAGAGATCTCCTCCAACATGTCGGCTACCGTGGCTCCGTCCGGGAGGTTGAGGGCCACCTCATCGCTCCCCGCAATCTCTCGGAAGGACATGTACAGTTTGACCTTCACGAGCGGCATCCCACCACCCCGTTATCCATCTGGGAATAACGCCTCTGATATTTTCTGTTAAATTCTTTTAGAGATAATCTTTTTTGAATTTTGCGTGGACGGACTCCCCAGCCCAATCGGCGGGAGGTGCTGTTTTGCCGCCCGGTGGCTATATGGGCAGGTTCGTGAGGGTCAACCTCACGGAGGGGAAGGTCCGGGTTGAGAACCTCTTCGACTACCTTCCGGAGAGCGTCCTGAGGCAGTGGATAGGGGGCAGGGGCCTGGGAGTCTACCTCATGCTGAAGGAGGTCGATCCCAAGGTAGACCCCCTCAGCCCCGAGAACAAGGCCTTCGTCATGACTGGACCCGTGACGGGCATCGAGGCGGGCCTCGAGGCCGGGAGGTGGTGCAGCGTCACCAAGTCGCCGGAGACCAACACGGTCCACGACTCCCAGTCCGGCGGGAAGTTCGGCCCCTACCTCAAGTTCGCGGGCTTCGACTTCGTGGTGCTGGAGGGCGCCTCCGAGGAGCCCGTCTACCTGTACCTAGAGAACGGGAAGGCCGAGCTGAGGGACGCGAGGGACCTGTGGGGCCGGGACACCCACGCCACCACCAGGATCCTGATGGAGAGGCACGGCAAGGACATCTCGGTCGCCACCATAGGGCCTGCCGGGGAGAACCTGGCGAAGATAGCGTGCATCATCAACGAGGAGGGTAGGGCCGCCGGAAGGGGAGGGCACGGGGCCGTCTGGGGCAGCAAGAAGTTCAAGGCCATCGTGGCGAAGCCGGGCCTCAAGCCCCAGCCCGCGGACCCGGACAAGCTCAAGGAGGTCATAAGGGAGGCGCTCGAGAAGAAGAAGGCCAGCGGCGTCACCAACGAGGCCCTGCCAGCCTATGGGACCGCGGTCCTGGTGAACATAATCAACGAGGCTGGCATATTCCCGACCAACAACTTCCAGTACGGCCAGTTCGAGAAGGCCAAGGAGATAAGCGGAGAGACCATCGCCGAGAAGATCCTGGTGAGGAAGCAGCCGTGCTGGGGCTGCGTCATCGCGTGCGGTAGGTACACCAAGATCGGCTGGCCGCCGTTCCAGGGTGAGGGAGACGGCCCGGAGTACGAGACCGTCTGGGCACTGGGCGCCAACGTCGGCGTGGGGGACCTGGGCGCCGTCGACAAGGCAAACTTCCTCTGCAACGAGCTGGGCCTCGACACCATAAGCATGGGCAACGCAATCGCCGTGGCCATGGAGCTGTACGAGAAGGGCTACCTGCCGAAGGAGAAGCTCGAGGGGGTTGAGCTCAAGTTCGGCAACGCCGGGGCGCTGGTCGAGGCCGTCTGGCGCACCGCCTACCGCTCCGGAATAGGGGACGACCTGGCCGAGGGTGGCTACAGGCTGGCCAAGAAGTACGGACACCCGGAGATAGCCCCCCAGGTCAGGGGACAGTGCCTGCCGGCCTACGACCCGAGGGGAGTGCAGGGGCACGCGCTCGCCTACGCCACCAGCAACAGGGGAGGCTGCCACCTGAGGGCCTACCTGATCTCGCCCGAGATCCTGGGGGTGCCCGAGAAGCTCGACCCGTACACAACCGAGGGCAAGCCCAAGTGGGTCAAGGAGTTCCAGGACGTCTTCGCCGCGCTGGACAGCATGGTTGTCTGCAAGTTCACCACCTTCGCCTACTGGGCCGACGACCTGGCGAAGCAGCTCTCCGTCGTGACCGGCTGGGACGTCACCGCCGAGGAGTTCGCCACCATAGGGGAGAGGATCTACAACGCAGAGAGGGTGTTCAACGTGCTCGGCTTCGGCGACGGCGAGGAGTACGACAGGCTGCCGGAGAGGTTCACCAAGACCCCGATGCCGGCCGGGCCGAGCGCGGGCCACGTGGCCAAGATAGACGAGATGCTCCCCGAGTACTACAGGCTCAGGGGCTGGGTCAAGGGCAGGCCCACCAGGGAGACCCTCGAGCGCCTCGGCCTGAAGGAGTTCGCTGACAGGCTCGAGTCCGAGGGACTCCTCCCGTCCTAAGTCTCCCCACCCCTCCTCCCTTTTTATCCGAGCCTACCACGCCCGAGACACGCGGTTAGTGGCCAGGTCGGGCTGTCCAGAAGGGTTTTAAACAAAGGCCCTCCTGCCCGGCCCCTCAGTGAGGGAGATGCCCCGCCAATATCGGTGGACTGGCGCGAGGCCGGCGTCCTGAGGAGGGTCCTGCTCAGGGCCCTGAATGGAAATCAGGCGCTGATCCTCCTTCGGGCCTCGAAGTCCCTCAACAGGTCTCTCACCTCTCTCCTGAGGGATATATCGGCTGACCACGGGGTGCCGCTGTCTACCCTGAAGCTGAACGCCAAGATCCTGCGGGAACTTGGTCTCCTGGACTACGACAGGGGTCAGAGACCCGTCAGGCTGACTAGCGCCGGCAGGAAGGTCGTGGAGATACTCTCTCACGAGGGGGATCCGCTCACCGGGCACGTCTATTCTCTGGCCTCTAGACTCGGACCAGGCCATCTCCACTCATCTCTCACGTGCCTTCAGATCCTCAAGGCTGTGTTCTCCATCAAGAGAGACTCAGACGTCGTGGTGCTCAGCAAGGGACACGCCGCCCCGGCCCTATACTCCATACTCCTGGAGCGAGGCTGCGTGTCCGAGGAGGACCTCAGGGGCGCGGGAGAGCCCGACTCCAGGCTGCAGGCCCACCCGGAGGCCGGCCTCCCAGAGGTGCTGGTCTCGACCGGCTCCCTCGGTCAGGGCCTCTCCATAGCCAACGGCGTGGCCATTGCGGCCAGGATCGACGGTCTGGATAGGAGGGTCTTCGTCGTCCTGGGAGACGGCGAGCTGGACGAGGGGCAAGTCTGGGAGGCCGCGGCGACGGCCTCGGCGCACGGGCTGAGCAGCGTGGTAGCCGTGGTGGACAGGAACGGAACCCAGCTCAGCGGAAGCACGGAGGAGGTGAAGCCCAAAGAGCCCCTCAGGGCCAGGTGGGCGGCCTTCGGCTGGGAGGTGGTCGAGACGAGCGGCCCCGTGAGGTCGGCCCTGGAGGAGGCGGTGAGGAGGGCCGAGTCCTCCGGAAGGCCCGCCGTGGTCATAGTCCACACCGGGGGTGAATCCGGTGCTGGGGCCTCTTGAGAGCTTCAGGGAGGGGTTCGGCGCCGCGCTGGCCGACGCCGGTGAGGCCTTCAGCGACCTGGTGGTCGTGGATGCGGACATGTCCAACTCCACGAGGACCGTAGATTTCGCCAGGAGGTTTCCCGAGAGGTTCATACAGGTCGGGATCAGCGAGCAGGACGCCGTCTCCACGGCGGCAGGGCTGGCGGCCGCCGGGAAGATCCCCGTCTTCGCCTCCTTCGCGATGTTCCTCCTGAGGGCTTGGGAGCAGGTCAGGAACACGGTAGCGAGGGATCGCCTAAACGTGAAGCTGGTTGGGACGCACTCGGGCTTCTCGGATCACCTGGACGGCTCCTCTCACCAGTGCCTGGAGGACCTGGCGCTGATGAGGGTCCTCCCGAACTTCACGGTGGTCGCCCCGGCGGACGTGACGTCCACCAGAGAACTCCTGTTTCAGGCCATAGAGCTCAGGGGTCCGGTCTACATGAGGATAGGCAGGGACAACGCCCCCCGGGTGTACGGTCGAGGGGCGGGTCTGGCGCTGGGGAGGGCGGAGGTCCTCAGGGACGGGTCCGACGTCACCATCGCGGCGTGCGGGGTCGCGGTATGGCTGGCCCTGGCGGCCGCCGAGGAGCTCTCGCGCAGGGGCGTCGAGGCGAGGGTGCTCGACGTGCACACGCTGAAGCCGATGGACGAGGGGGCCGTGCTGAAGGCAGCCTCCGAGACGTCGGGGATCGTAACCGTGGAGGAGCACAGCGTGCTAGGGGGGCTTGGGGGTGCTATCGCGGAGGTCCTGGCCGAGAGGATGCCCACCAGGGTGATCAGGATCGGCGTCCGCGACGCCTTTGGGAGGACGTCCAGGGACTACCGGAGGCTCCTCGAGATCTACGGCCTGACCCCGGAATCAGTCGTCAGGGCCGCGGAGGCGGTGGCTCATGCTCCTGACTAGCAGGGAGCGCAGGGACAGGACGGTCGTCGAGGTCCGCGGGGTGAGGGTCGGGGAGGGCTTCGTGGTGATAGCCGGGCCGTGCTCCGTCGAGAGCTTGGGTCAGCTCGAGGAGGTGGCGGCGGCCGTCAAGGAGTCTGGGGCGGACATGCTCAGGGGAGGCGCGTTCAAGCCCAGGACGTCTCCCTACTCGTTTCAGGGGCTCGGAATAGAGGGCCTCAGGCTCCTCAGGCGGGTGGGGGACGAGTACGACCTCCCCGTGGTGACCGAGGTGATGGACCCGCGGCACGTGGGGCTGATCTCAGAGTACGCCGACGTGCTCCAGGTTGGGGCCAGGAACATGCAGAACTTCCCCCTCCTGAGGGAGCTCGGTAAGGTAGACAGGCCCGTCCTGTTGAAGAGGGGGCCCTGGGCCACCCTGAGGGAGTGGCTGATGGCCGCAGAGTACATCCTGGCGGGGGGCAACGAGAGCGTCATACTCTGCGAGAGGGGCATCAGGACCTTCGCGGACCACAGCAGGTTCACCCTTGACATCTCGGCCGTCCCGGCCCTGAGGGAGCTGACCCACCTGCCGGTGGTGGTGGACCCGTCTCACGCGGCCGGCAGGAGGAGCCTGGTTCCCCCGCTGGCCCTGGCCTCCCTCGCCGTCGGGGCCGACGGGATAATGGTGGAGGTGCACCCAAGGCCTGAGGAGGCCCTCTCGGACGGGCCTCAGAGCCTGACAGTAGACGGGTTCAGGAGTCTGATGGAGGTGCTCTCCGATTGGAGATCGAAGATCCGATTTCGGGCAGGATAGTGCTGAGAAGGGGATCCCTGGCGGACCTGGCGAGGGAGATTGAGAAGCTCTCCCCTCAGGGGGCCCTCGTCTTGGCGGACAGGGGCATAGAGGACTCGTGGCTGTCTCACGTGGAGAGGGCGCTCGACGGCGCGGGGGTGGAGCACGTGGTCATGAGAATGGGGGGCGAGTCCTGCAAGAGCCTCGAATGGGCCAAGGCCGCGTGGGAGGCCATGGCGGACATGGGCCTCGGGAGGAAGTCGGCCACGGTAGGGGTCGGAGGCGGGGCGGTGTGCGACCTGGCGGGGTTCGTCGCCTCCACCTACATGAGGGGCACGCTCTTGGCGCTGGTCCCGACTACCCTCCTGGCCCAGGTCGACGCCTCCATCGGGGGCAAGAACGGAGTGAACCTGACGGGCAAGAACCTGGTTGGTACGTTCTACAGGCCAGACCTCGTCCTGATTGACCCAGACACGCTCTCCACTCTCCCCAGGGAGGAGATGGCCAGCGGGCTAGCGGAGGTGGTGAAGTGCGGGGTGGCCTGCGATCCCCCCCTCCTCTCGCTGGTCGAGTCGGTGGGGGCCGGGCTGCTCGACCCCAGCAGGGAGGAGCTGGATCTAGTCATCCAGCGGGCTGTGGCCGCCAAGGTCTCGGTCGTCAGGCGGGACTGGAGGGACTTAGGCCCGAGGATGAGGCTCAACCTGGGTCACACGGTGGGCCACGCGATCGAGGCCGTCTCCGGCTACTCCATCAGGCACGGCCACGCCGTAGCGATAGGCCTGGTGGCGGCCTGCAGGGTGGCCGAGAGGCTGCTGGGATTCGAGCACGCCGAGAGGGTCGAGAGGCTGCTGGCCAGGCTGGGGCTCCCGACGGGGCTCCCCCTCCCCCCGGGTGAGGTGGTGAGGGCGGCCCTCCTGGACAAGAAGTCCTGGCTGGGGAGGCTCGCGATGGTCCTGCCGGAGGACCTGGGGAGCGCGACCGTGCGGAGAGTTCCGGAGGAGGTTCTGCTAGAGGTCCTGGAGGGGATGGCCAATTGATATGCGTCTCGATCGGAGCCAAGACCGTAAGAGAGTTTCTCTCCGCCGTGGAGGCCTCCAAACCATACGCGGAGCTCTTCGAACTCAGGGCAGACCTCCTGGAGGAGTTTGAGGGTCTGGACAGGCTGTCTGAACTGAGGGACTCCCTGGTGGTGACCGTCAGGAGGATGTCGGACGGGGGAGCCTTCTCCGGCCCCGAGGACAGGAGACTGAGGCTCCTGACCAAACTCTCGGCCGAACTCAGGCCCCTGTGCGTGGACCTAGAGATCGACGCTGGCGGGACGGAGGTCATCAGGACGCTCAGGCGGCTGGGGGTCGGGCTGATAGCCTCACACCACGACCTCTCCCAGACCCCCGAGATAGAGGAGCTCAGGTCACTGAGGGAGAGGGCCCTCAGGCTCGAGCCCCACGCGGTCAAGCTGGTCACCACGGCGGGTGTTTGGAGGGACAACCTGACCACCCTGCGGCTCGTGGCCGAGTCCAGGGGGGTGGTCTCCTTCTGCATGGGCCGGCTCGGCCTCCCCTCCAGAGTTCTGGCTCCAATGGCGGGGGCCCCCTTCACTTACGCCTCCGCCCCCGGGTTCGGCGAGACCGCGCCGGGACAGCTGGACGCGAGGAGGCTGAAGGAGGTATGGGCGCTCCTCGGATTTGGAGGGTGAACTCGGAGACGAGGGTGTACTGCCTGATCGGGGGGAGGGCAAGCAGGTCGGCCAGCCCCTCCATGCTCAACTCGGCCTTCAGAGAGCTGGGGCTCGACTGCGTCTACGTCTCCTTCGACGTGCCCAAGGGGGAGCTGAGCGAGGCCGTTGCCGGGATCAGGGCCCTGGGGATAGAGGGGGCCAACGTCACCACCCCGCACAAGACCGAGGCGGTCAGGCTACTCGACGGCCTGTCGGCGGAGGCTGACGCGGCCCAGGCAGTAAACGTGATTAAGAACGCCTCTGGAAAGCTTAGAGGATTCAACACGGATGGGAAAGGGGCCGTCAAGGCCCTAGAGAGGGTGACCGATGTCGACGGCGGCAAGGCCGTGGTGATCGGCGCCGGGGGAACCGGGAGGGCCATAGCCCTCGCCCTGGCCAAGCGCGCGGCGGACGTGGCCCTGGCGAACAGGAGCTTTGAGAAGGCGGAGGCCGCGGCGCGTCGGTTCGAGGAGCTGGGCGTCCGCGTCAGGCCCCTGCCTCTGAGCCCACCGGTCCTGAGGGAGGAGCTCAGGGACGCGGACATCTTGGTGAACGCCACCACCCTCGGGTCCCCTCCCCTCGAGGACGTCAGCCCGGTGCCCTCCGGGGCGCTGAGGCCTGGGCTGACCGTACTCGACGCGGTCTACAACCCCCTCAAGACGAGGCTCCTCAGGCAGGCTGAGTCGGCGGGATGCAGGGTGGTCGACGGGGTTTGGATGCTCGTCTATCAGGCTGCAGAGGCCCTCAGGATATGGGCTGGGATCTCAGACCCTCCTCTGAGGGTCATGAGGCAGGCCGCCCTGGACTGGGTGGTGGGAGGATGACGGAGGGATTTGGCGAGGCCTTTGGGGCCGTTACCGTGGTCAACGCGATCCCCGCCTGGAGGGGGGCCGCGATCGGAGTGGACCTCCGCGTGGAGGTGGAGCTCAGGCTCCGCCAACCGGGTGACGTTGAGGTCCGCTCGACCGTGAGGGGGGAGAGCATGCGCCTGGGCGGGGAGCTGGTGGAGGCCCTACTGAGAATCCTCTCAGACAGGTTCGGGGTAGACGCCGGGCTGGAGGTCGAGATCAGGTCCGAGATACCGGCGGGGGTTGGGCTGAAGAGCAGCAGCGCGGTCTCAAACGCCCTGGCCGCCGCGGCGGCGGACGCCCTGGGGCTGGGGCTGGGCCCTCTGGAGGTCGTGAGGCTCGGCGTGGAGGTGTCCAGGCTGGCCGGGGTTACGGTGACAGGAGCTTTCGACGACGCCTGCGCCTCGATGCTGGGAGGGCTCTGCGTAACCGACAACAGGAGGCTCCTGCTGGTCAGGAGGATGCGCGTGGGGGGCGGCCTGCGTGCGGTGATGGGGGTCCCCCGCGAGGCCAGCGGCCCCGACATCACGAGGTTGGACTCCGTCAGGGATCACGTGGAGGCCGCCTACGGGCTGGCCCTCGAGGGTGACTGGAGGCCGGCCATGCTGCTCAACGGGGTCGCCTGCGCCTCGGCCCTCGGCTACCCTCTGGAACCTGTGAGGCTGGCCCTTCAGGCGGGGGCAGAGTCTGCTGGCCTCTCGGGCAAGGGACCAGCCGTGGCGGCCATATGCCAAGACCCAGACACCGTCGCGGAGTCCTGGGGCCGACTGGAGTACGAGGTGATCGAGGCGGGGGTGAGGTGAAGCTGGACGCGGTTATACGCCCGTCTACGCTGGACGGTCGGGTCGACGCCCCTCCATCCAAGAGCCACAGCCACAGGGCCCTGTTCATAGGGCTGCTGACGGGTGGGCTCACCAGGGTGGTCAAGCCCTCCCGGTGCACGGACGTGGTGGCCAGCCTCGGGGCAGTCAGAGCGTTCGGCGCCGGCGCGTCCGTAGATGGGACGATAGAGAGTTCCGGCCTCCCCAGGCCGCCCAAGAGGGCGGTGAACTGCAGGAGGTCTGCCACGACGATGAGGATCGCAATGGCCGTCGCGGCCCTGGCCCCGGGGCGCACGACCCTGCTGGGCTCGGGCTCGCTGGCGAGGAGGCCCATGAGAGACGGGGTTGAGGCCCTCCGCCAGCTGGGGGTTAGAGTCAGGTCCACCGGCGGCTTACCGCCGGTTGTGGTTGAGGGGGGACGGCCCGCGGGGGAGGCGGTCAGGGTCAGCGCCGGGACCTCGTCCCAGTTCGCGACGGGCCTCCTGCTGATTGCACCAAAGCTCGGACTGACCGTGGAGGTCGTGGGCGACGTCAAGTCCCGACCCTACCTGGAGATGACCCTAGAGATGATGAGGCGCTCCGGGATCGAGTTCGAGAGGGAGGGGTGGAGGGTGGAGTTCCCCAGGCAGGAGTACAGGCCGGGCGTGATAGGGATCCCCGGAGACTACTCGTCGGCGGCCTTCCTGCTGGCAGCCGGGGCGCTCTGCGGCAGAGTGAGGGTCGGCGGCCTCCCGCCCCCCGGCGGTCACCCAGACGCGAGGATCCTGGAGTTCCTCAGGGAGGCTGGGGCTGAAGTCAGGGTCGGGGACGGGTGGGCCGAGGTGGAGTCGAGAGGGTCGCTGGATGGGTTCGAGGCGGACCTCAGAGACTGCCCGGACCTACTCCCCATCCTGGCCGTGGTCGGGGCGCGCGCAAGAGGCCGCACCAGGATTAGGGGAGTGGAGCACGCGAGAGTGAAGGAGAGCGACAGGATCTCGGTCATGGCCAGGGAGCTCAGGAGGGTCGGGGTCAGGGTCACAGAGAGGAGGGATGGGCTGGAGATCGAGGGGGGCGACGGGATCAGGGCCAGGACCCTGGACCCTGAGGGGGATCACAGGGTCGTGATGGCCCTCTCCGTGCTGGCCCTGGTTGCGGAGGGGCCGAGCAGGGTGCTTAACGCGAGCGTCGCGGCCGACTCCTACCCGGGCTTCTTCTCAGACCTCTTCTACCTGGGGGGCAGGTTGGAGGTGATCTCGTGATAGGCAGGGCCTTCCGGCTGTCGCTCTTCGGGGAGAGCCACGGCAGGTGCGTCGGGGCGCTGGTCGAGGGGTGCCCTCCGGGGGTCCCGTTCGACGAGGGACTCGTCAGAGCGGATCTGGATAGGAGGCGGCCTGGATCTGCCCCCCTGGTGAGCCAAAGGTCTGAGCCAGACGAGTTCGAGGTCCTCTCAGGCGTCTACAGGGGCAGGACGACAGGCGGGCCCGTCGTCATGGTGGTGTGGAACGTGGACGTGGACTCGACTCCCTACGATTCAGTTGACAGGGTGCCGAGGCCCGGTCACGCAGACTACACGGCCAGGGTCAAGTACATGGGATTCGGAGACCCCAGGGGGGGAGGGCACCTCTCCGGGAGGATGACCGCGGGCCTGGTGATGGCGGGCTCGCTGGCGAAGATGGTGCTAGGGGTGTTGGGAGTGTCCGTCGCGGCGCACCTGGTTCAGGTCGGAGGGGTTCGCCTCGACAGGGAGGTGGAGCCCGGCGAGATCGTGAGGGCGGCCTCGAGCGGGCTGTGGTGCGCGGATCCCAGCGCAGCTCGACTGATGGAGGAGGAGATCCTGAGGGCCAGATCCGAGGGGGACAGCGTTGGAGGGATCGTTGAGGCGGTCGCCACCGGAGTGCCGGTCGGTCTCGGGGAGCCCCTTCTGGAGGGGCTGGAGGGAGAAATCGCCAGGCTGATCTTGGCGATACCCGCCGCGAAGGGGGTGGAGTTCGGGGCCGGCTTCAGGCTGGCGCCAGTGAGGGGCAGCGAGGCGAACGACCAGTTCGCCGTCTCACCCGACGGGACGCTGACCAGGCTCAGCAACAACGCCGGCGGGGTTGAGGGGGGGATAAGCAACGGCATGCCCCTGAGGCTGAGGGTCGCCTTCAAGCCGACCCCCTCCATACCGACTCCCCAGAGGAGCGTCGACCTCGAGGAGATGAGGGAGGTGGAGCTCAGGGTGACCGGGAGGCACGACCCCTGTGTGGCCGTGAGGGCCGTCCCCGCCGTGGAGGCCGCGCTGGCGGTCGCCCTGGCGGACCACGCGCTGAGGTGGTTGAGTTGGGTGGAGTGGGGGAGATCTCTGAGCTCAGGGGGAGGATAGACGGGATCGACCGAGAGATCCTCAGGCTCCTGGACGAGAGGACCAGGATGGTCAGGGAGATCGGGAGGGTCAAGAAGAGGCTGGGGCTGAGCGTGAGAGACCCCGAGAGGGAGAGGTACGTGATCGAGAGGGCCGGGGAGCACGGGAGGGTGTTCGAGGCCATACTGAGGGACTCAGTGCTCTCCCAGAGGGGGAGGATTGGAGTCGTCGGCGGCCTGGGGAGGATGGGCCGCTGGATGGCCGAGAGGCTCTCCAGCATAAGGAAGGTGGCGGTTTACGACGTGAGTGCAGGCCCCCCGCCGCCAGGCTGCTTCAGGGTGGACTCGCTGGCGGAGCTGCTGGAGTGGAGCGACGTGGTGATCGTGGCCACCCCCCTGGGCAAGACGCCCGAGGTCCTGGAGGAGATAGCTGAGGACGTGCCGGAGGGAAGGCTGGTCTTCGACCTCAGCACGCTGAAGCTGAGGGTCGTGGAGGCGCTCTCCAAGTTCCCGAGGGACGTGATGGTCTGCAGCGTCCACCCGCTGTTCGGCCCGGGAGCCGAGGGGCTTGAGGGGAGGAGAGTTGCCGTGGTGCCGGTGCCGGGCAGGGAGGAGGGGGCCGCGCCGGCGGAGGAGCTGTTCAGGGAGGCCGGGGCCGTTCCGGTGAGGGTTGACCCAGAGACGCACGACAGGATGGTGGCCCTGACGATAGGCCTCGCGTACTTCGTGGGGATCTCCTTCGGCCTGACCGTGGCGCGGTGGGGCGACGCTGAGAGGATCGCCGAGATTGCTGGCACCTCCTTCAGGTACCTGTCAACATACTCGTGCGCGCTCGCCGGGGAAGACTCGAGCTTCGTCTCGGAGCTCCTCTCCAACCCGCTCGTTCGAGAGGCTATTCAGCTCTACCTCAAGGTCTGTGAGGGGCTGACCAGGTCCAGCGGCGCTGAGGTCGACGCTCTGCTGGGGGAGTTGAGACACGCGTTTGCGGAGTTAATCGATCCAGGGGACGCCTACGCTGCGTTTTATAGGGCTCTGGACGCCCTCTCGCACATTCAAGACCTCAGCCCTTAGACCCCAGGGATGCTAATCCTATCGGCAGGCCCCGACGGAGGAGCTCTCGAGGGAGCAGAGGAGCCCGGTGGAGAGGCTCGACGCTCTGGCTCAGCGCCAGTCTGAACTCAGGGAGGACTTCAACGCTCAGATGTCGGAGTTCAGGCAGGAGATGGCCAGGCTCAGGCAGGACATGGCGAAGGGATTCGAGAGGCACGAGGCTGAGCTGGCGAGGCTGAGAGAGGACTTCAGCCGCATGGTGGAAGTGGTGGGGGGCCTGCAGAGGCAGCACCGCGCCCTAGAGAGGAGGCTGGACTCCTCGATTGCAGGCCTCACGTCCGCCATGGCGAAGGGATTCGCCGAGCTGGGTAAGTTTGCCGGGATCTCCTTCGAGGAGTTCGTCCGAGTGTTCCTGTCCGAGTGGCTGAGGTCCAGCGGGTACATGCCTAGGAACGCTGAGCGCGCGCGAGCTGATCTTTGGGGGGAGGTGGGTCGATCGCCCGGCCTCGGGGACCAAATCAGAACGGCGCGCCGAAGAAGATCGCCGTCAGACAGGTTCAGGTTTATTCCCCCTGCTCTGAGCGGGGCTTAGGGAAGCCGGAGCCCCCTTTATTTTGACCCCCACTGGCGGCGCCCGGATGCTCGCGCTGGCCGTGAATTACAAGGCCCCCAGGCCTTGGAGGGAGAAGGTCGCGTCCTTCGCCTCAGCCCTCGAGAGGGCCTTCGGCCCCAGGCTGGAGGCGGTCGTGGCCCTGCCGGACCCGGAGGACAGGCTCTACGACTCGAACGTCTTGGTGGTCCTGGCGGGCCCGGTGACCCTGGAGGATCACTCTAGGGTGGCAAGCCTGACGCCGGAGGGCGTCAGCCCGCTGGTGACGTCTGGAGACGACATGGCCACCTTGGAGGCGTTCCTCCTAGCTGGTGGGAGGGAGCTGGTGCGCCCAAGGGAGGAGCGAGGTCGGGCTCGAGCTGAAGCGGACGCCGGGTGAGTCGATGGTGGATGGCGACCTCTGGGGTAAGTCCAGGCTGCTCATGGAAGAAGCCCGTCGAGACCTCGACGCCGGCTGCCCGAACAAGGCGGTGTCCGCCTCCTATTTCGCAGTGAGGATGGCGGCAGAGTCCCTCCTCCGTGGACTGAGGACGAGGAAGGATGACAAGGTTGCGAACGCGCTGAAGAGGTTGCTCGAGCCAACCTTAGGGGAGGAGAGAGCGGGGGAGATCAGGAATTCATTTCTGCGGCTGTTTAGCCTCAGAAAGGCCGCAGACCACACCCCCAGAGTCTTCTCCCTCGAAGAGGCTCGTGAGATAGTCCGAGAGGCTGAGGCCGTGCTTGTCACGCTGGAGGCGGTGAGGCGCGGGCCTCGGCGGATCGGGCCTGGCGAGTGATCCCGATGGCGGGACCCCAATCCAGACCGCCGATCCGGTTGGGGGCCTTGAGTGGGGACGTTCCACGGTCTCAAAGGCGGAGGATCTCACCACGCCCGACTGGCCCCCCGGCCCTTCGCTCGAGTGTCGAGCCGCTGCGGTGGGCTTAGGCTCCCAGAAGGCCCCTCCTCCCACCGGCGCCAACTTTATCACGACGTTGTAGAGGCCGGGACCCGAGGAGCGTTGCGCCCGATCAGGCTGCTGGGAGGAACCTACATCCCAGATGAGGAGTTCCCGAGGGAGGTCCACGTCGAGCTGACGGCCAGGTGCAACCTGAACTGCGCATTCTGTTACAGGCAGAGCTGGCCGGGCCCCTTCGAAGACATGGACATGGGCCTATTCCGAAGGCTGGTTGACGAGCTGGAGGAGCTGGGGGTCGAGATCGTCTGGCTCAGCGGGTGGGGCGAGCCCCTCTTCCACCCAAACTTCGGGGAAGCCCTGGACCTCTTGGAGGGCAGGTTCAGAATAGGCATAGTGAGCAACGGCCTTCTGCTGGGGAGGTACGCCGAGAAGATCGTGGAAGCTGGGGTCGACTGGGTGGTCTTGAGCGTGGACAGCTTTCAACGGGACCTCTACGAGGTCCTCAGGAGGGGATCCAGGCTCCAGGCCGTGGAGGAGGGGATGATCAGGCTCGACGCCCTCAGGAGGGTGGCCGGCCGCGGGGGAAAGCCGGCCATATGGGTCTCCACCATAGTGATGAGATCCAACTACCGAGACCTCCCCGCCCACGTGGAGCGCGCCTCTAGGCTGGGCGCCAACGGGCTCCTGCTCTCCAACCTCATACCCACGACGGAGGAGATGGCCGGCGAGGTCATCTACTTCCGGGAGGCGCCGGAGGACCTCCCGGAGGTGATGCACAGGGCGAGGATGAGGGCGATCCTCACCAACCTCAGGCTGGTCGAGCCGGAGTTCGCCTACAAGACCGAGCGGAGCTGCCCCTTCATCAACAACAGGATGCTGGTCGTCTCCTGGGACGGAGACGTTGTCCCTTGCCTCTTCGCCCTCCACGACTACTACGCTTGGATCGACGGCCGGGAGAAGCTGATCAGGAGGATATCCTTCGGGAACCTGCGGGAGCGGACCCTGAGGGAGATATGGGAGTCTCCGGAGTACGTGAGGTTCAGAGCCCTCGTCAGGCTCGCCCAGTACCCGTCCTGCAACGACTGTCAGTTCGAGGACTCGTGCGACTTCGCCGCATCAAACGAGGTGGACTGCTGGGGCAACTCGCCCTCCTGCGCCGCCTGCCCCTACTACCGCAGGGTGGTCCAGTGTCCCTACAGCGGGCTGCTCGAGACAGTCCGCCTGATAAGGGAGTATCCCGAGGCCACCTGAGGCCCCGCCTCACCCCCGTCCCGAGGCCAGCCCCCTCAGCAGGGAGAGGACCCTCTCCCTCGCCGACCTGACCCTCTCCTCCTCGGCCCTGAGCCACCCCTCGTCTTTCTTCAACCTCTCCTCCGCCGCCCCGGCCGACCTCAAGACCTCCCGGGGGTTGGGGCCTCCCTCCACCGTCCTGGCCCGCAGGGCCCCCTCAAGGTCTGGCGGGGGGAGCCCCAGGTCAGCCGCCACCTCCCCGACCCCCCTCCCGGCGGACAGCCCCAGGGCCACGGACCGGTGGGCCTCCCTGAACGGGACCCCCCTCAGCGCCGCCTGCTCCGCCAGGTCCTGGGCGAGGCCCTCTCCGCCCGGTCCCGCCGCGTCCCTCCTCAGGGCCTCCCTGTCCCACTCAGCCCGGGCGAGGAGGTCCGCCATGACGGCCGACGCCCTCGCCGCCTCGTCCATGATCCAGAGGGAGTGGAGGGTCAGCTCCTGTAGGTCCAAGTTGTAGCCGCTGGGGAGGCCCTTCATCACGGCCGCCATCGCCAGGAGCCTTCCAATGGCCTCCCCGGCCCTCGCCCTCACCACCTCCAGGGTGACCGGGTTGACCTTCTGGGGCATGACGCTGCTGGAGGCGGAGTGCTCGGGGGGTACCCTCAGGTACCCGAAGTTAGGCGTCGACCACACTATCAGGTCCTCCGCCACCCTGCTCAGCGAGACCAGGAGCCACGCGGCCGGAGATGAGGAGGTGAGGAGGAAGTCCCTGGACCCC
This sequence comes from Thermoproteota archaeon, assembly GCA_027491415.1. Lineage (GTDB taxonomy): Archaea > Korarchaeota > Korarchaeia > Korarchaeales > Korarchaeaceae > DRBY01. The sequence goes on from JAOZFH010000048.1 coordinate 27,196, forward strand.
GACGCGTACAGGGTGTTCCCGACCACCCCTCTGAAGCCCAGCAGGTCGGCCACCCTCCTCCTGTCTACCGGCAGGGAGGGCCCCGACGCGGCGCACGCGCCCATGGGGGAAGCGTCGACCTCCTCCAGGGCCCGGGCCATGGAGCGCCAGTGGTGGGACACCGACTCCTCAACCGCCAGTGCGTAGTGCCCGAGCGTAGTCGGCTGGGCGTGCCTCAGGTGGGTGAAGGCCGGCATCGGCCAGTCGGCGAACCTCCCCCCCATCGACGAGAGGACCTCCCTAAGCCGCGCCGCCTGCCTCAGCGCCCGGAGCACCCTGGACCTCACGGCAAGCCTGATGGCCGCCGCCACCTGGTCGTTCCTGCTCTTCCCGAATCCGATCCAGCCTGCCGCCTCCTCCCCAATCTCCCCGACAATCCAGGCCTCCAGAGACTCGTGAACGTCGTCGTACTCGCCTGACAGGATCTCCTCCCTCGCGTTCAGCGATTTGAGGAGGGCGGAGGCGCAGGAGGAGGCCGCCGACCGCGGGATCAGGCCCAGCTCGGTCAGGTGGATCAGGTGGGCCGACGCCACGAGAACCACCTCCTCGAATATTAGCGGGTCCACCGTCCTCAGCGAGGAGGTGTACTCGGCGATCCACCCAGGCCTCTCCCCCAGCGCGGGCCTGTACAACTAGCCCCTCGCCCCCCTCGCCAGCCAGGTCGGCAGCCCCCAGGCGGATATGAACCCCCTGGCCTGCTCGTCCGTCGGGTACCAGCCCTCATCGTAGCTCGCCACCTCTAGGCTGTAGGACTGGCGCTCGGCCCTCCTCCCCACCACCGCGACTGACCCCTTGTACAGCCTGAGCCTGACCTCCCCCGAGACCGGCCTGTCCAGGCTCGCTATGAACTCCTCGAGGCTCTCCCTGAGGGGAGACGCCCAGAGCCCCTCGTAGACCAGCCTCGTCCACTCCCCGTCGGCGAGGGACTTGAACCTGAGCTCCTCCTTGGTCAGGACGAGCTTCTCTAGGTCGAGGTGCGCCTCCAGAATTGTGACCGCGGCCGGGCACTCGTAGACCTCCCTGCTCTTGAACCCCACGACTCTGCTCTCCACGTGGTCGATCCTCCCCACCCCGTGAGCCCCGGCCAGCTCGTTCAGCCTGGTAACCAGGTCCTCCGGGGCCATCTCCTCCCCGTTCAGCGACGTGGGCACCCCGCCCTCAAAGCCCAGGGTGATCTCAAGCGGCTCGTCCGGCGCCCTCTCCGGATCCACCGTCCACTCGAAGGCCTCAGGGCTCGGCCCGGTCCAGGGATCCTCCAGCTCGGACCCCTCGACGCTCCTGCCCCAGAGGTTCTGGTCTATCGAGTACCTGCGGTGGGCCCTCGGAACCGGGATACCCCTCTCCTCGGCGTACCGCACCTCTTCCTCCCTGGTCCAGCTCCAGACCCTGACCGGCGCCAGGACCTTCAGCTCGGGCGCGAGGGCCGCCGCCGTGAGGTCGAACCTGACCTGGTCGTTCCCCTTGGCCGTGCACCCGTGGGCCACCGCGTCGGCCCCGACCTCCCTAGCCACCTCCACGAGCTTCTCCACGATGAGCGGCCTCGAGAGGGCGCTGGACAGGGGATACTTCCCCTCGTAGAGGGCGTTGGCCCTCACGGCCGGCCAGACGAACCTCTCCACGAACTCCCTCCTGGCGTCCACGTGGACGTGCCTGGATGCCCCAGCCGCCACCGCCCTCTCCCTGAGCTCGGCCTCGTCCGCGCCCTGCCCCACGTCCACGGTTAGGGTGACGACCTCTACTCCAGCCTCGGAGAACCACTTGACGGCCACCGTGGTGTCCAGCCCGCCCGAGTACGCGAGGACGACCCTAGAAACAGACTCCAGCCCCCTCTGGGGCTTCAGGTATTCCGGTAACGCACGGTATCACCTAGACCGCCCCTCGCGATTCTTTCTATTTTACCCTTGCCGCCGGGGCCCGTTCACGTTAAATAAGGACCCTCCGGCCAGCCCTCTCTCGGGACCCCCCATGAGGATCGCCGTACCCAGCGAGGACGACGGGGGCCTCGAGTCCACCGTCAGCCCGCACTTCGGTCGAGCCAGGTTCTACACCATCGTGGATGTGGACGGGCGCGAGATACGTTCAGTGAGGGTGGTACAGACGCCCTTCCAGCAGCACGGGCCCGGGGACATTCCGAGCTTCCTCCGGGGCCTCGGGGTCGACGTGGTGCTCGCCTACGGGTTGGGGGTCAGGGCTCGGCAGTTCTTCTCCCAGATGGGGATTCGGGTGGTCACCGGCGCGATGGGGAGGGTAGGCGACGTGATCAGGGCCTACCTGGAGGGAACCCTCGTGGTGGACGAGAACTGGGAGTCCAGGCCCGGGTTCGGGGAGCACGGCCGCGGGCACGCCGGCCACGCAACCTGACCCCCCTCGTCCGGTCGGCTGAACTGGCTCTCGGCCAGTCCGCCAGCCGCATGGAGTTCCGGGAACTTCGGCGGCCGCCCGTCCCCCGAGCGAGGGGCCCCCTGGGGGGCCGCAGTTTCGAAGTGAAACTCCCACGCTTTTAGATGTTCCAAAATGGGGGGCCCTGGGGGCCGGCATGGGCGCTCAAGAGGTCGTCGCGCTGCTGGTCGGGGTAGCCGCGGGCACCCTCGGCGGGCTCATCGGGACGGGCGGCTGCAGCGTGATGCTACCCATACTGGACTTCTACATGGGGCTGCCGCCGACGCTCGCGATCGGCACCACCCTCTTCGCGGTGATGTTCACAACGCTCTCCGGGGCCTACGGCCACCTCAGGATCAGGAATCTGGACCTCGGCACCACCGCGGTTATGGGCGGAGCGGGGACCGTCGGGGTGCTCATAGGGTCCTACATCTTCACCGGTATCGCTAGGACGAGGCTTAGCTTGCTCAACCTGATCTTGGGAGCCGTCTTCCTTCTGCCCGCCCTGAGGATGTTCTACGAGGGGATATCAGGACTCAGAGGTGCGTCGGTCTCAGCGAAGAGTGAGACGGAGGGGATCCCCGGGGCTGCAGCCCCGAAGGCCCTGTTTGGATTTGCGATAGGGGTGACGACCGGGCTGGTGGGCCTAGGGGGCGGGTACGCCCTCGTGCCGGGGATGATCTATCTGTTCCACGCGCCCGTCAAGCTGGCCATGGGGACGTCCCTCTCCACGATGATCCCCCTGGCGGTCGTTGGCGGACTGATCAAGCTGAGTCAGGGCTTCGTCAGGCTGGAGATAGGCCTTCCGCTGGCCGCTGGCACGGTCGTGGGGGCCCAGTTGGGAGCCAGGGCGATCAAGAGAGTCAGGCCGGCGACGCTGAAGGCGCTCTTCGGGGCGTACTTCCTGTACGTGTCCCTCAAGTACATCGCCTCTTACTTCGGCGTGAGGCTCTGGTGATCTCTTGAGAACGGGCTCTCCGACTCAGGGGCTCCAGCGGCCTCTCCCTCTGTTTCGTTTTGAAACCAAAAGTTAGAATGATTATTACCAAATGAGCAGCCCCGGAGGGGCCGTGAACTCGAGAGATCTGCGGCTAGTGGCCAGGCTCAGAGAGATCGGGATCCGGCGGGGCCGGTTCTCGCTGACTGAACTGGCGAGGGTCGAGGGAGTCACTCACGTGGCGGTCGGAAAGAGGCTAAGGAGGCTGATCGCGAGGGGAGAGTACAGGCTGGTTCCCGAGGTGAATCTGAGCAAGCTGGGCTACAAGGTCGCGCTGGTCAAGGTGGAGGTCCCGGGGTACGCCGAACTCGCCAAGCTCGAGGGTCTGTACGCGAAATGCCCTCGGACCATCTGGATGATGGAGTCGATGGGCAACTACAGCCTGATCATACTGATGTACGCCGAGAACGACGCGGTTCTCAAGAGCATCCTGTCCAGCTGCTCTGTGAGGACGAGGCCTGAAGTCAGGAAGTCGGAGGTGGAGGTCGGTGAGATAGTCGGTGGCTTCGCTCCGATTGTCCCGCCGGTCGGGGGCGAGCTCTCAGAAGCCCCCTGCGGTGTGTACTGCGCGGAGTGTCAAAGGTATGAGAGCGGGGACTGCAAGGGGTGTCCACTGACCGAACACTACCGCCCTTAACCTAGTGGTTTCACCTTGACACTCCCCTCTTTAATGGCTCTGCTGACGGCTGAGTTGGCCCACTCATGAAGGTGCTAACCGCCGACTTGGGCTCTGACGGGCTGAACCTGGCCCTTGACGAAGCTCTGCTGAGGAGGCTGGGATCCTCTAGCAGGGATCCCGTCGCCAGAATATACTCCGGTGAGGGATCCCTGGTCTTGGGGGCGAGAAGCGGTCTGTCGGCAGATCAGGTGAGGGCTCTGGAGCGCTCCGGCTTGTCCGTGCTGAGGAGGGCTTCTTCGGGAGATCCCTACATGATCGCCCCTGGGTGGGTCTCTCTCACGCTCGTTACGCCCTGCTCGCCGTCCGAGACTGCGTCGAAGACTTGTGAGAAGCTGTCAAGTCTGGCCTCAGACCTGCTCTCCGCCGCCGGATACGAACTAGACTTCGAGCAGGCCACAGGATCTGCTCGGCTGAATGGCTCGCGAGTGTTCATTGGAGGATTCGCCTTCTACAGGAGCGGAGCGATGCTCCAGGGCGGCCTGTGGGTAGGTGACGCTGAGCTTAGCTTTCCCATCTTCAGAGACGCGCGGAGCCTGTCTGAAGTCCTTGGAATCGCTGTAGAGACGAAAGTCGTCTTCGAGAGAATGGTAGAGGCTGCGAGGGAGCTGGGTTGGGAAGATGGTCGCGTCGAAGATGAGGACCTGAAGCTGGCGGACCTCCTCTGGAGGAAGAAGTACTCCAGCAGGGCTTGGATCGAGAGGAGCTTAGAGCCGCTGACGCTAAAGGACCTTCTCATAGAGCTTTACGTTGCCAATCCGCCCACGTCTATATGCAAGGAGTTTGCAAAGATTCTCTCTTCAGCTATCTCAGGGCTGGAGGACAGAGTGGAGGTCAGGATATGGAGGAGGGGGATGGGCCGCCCGCCGGGCGTGCCCGTCTCGGGCGGGCTCGTGAAGGCATCAAAGGAGTCTAGGATACCCGCGATAGTGATTAACGGCGAGCTGCTCTTCTACTGCCGACCGCCCGCCGTCGGAGACGTGAGGAAGGCTATACTCAAGAGGCTCCCTAGAGAGGAAGAGGACTAGAGCGGCCTGACCCCGCCGGATCGGGGATCGGAGGTGAGAGCATGCTCTATCGCCTCAGCCACGGCCCCGCCAGCCTCTCTAGCTTGAGGATAGTCTAGCCACTCCACTCGCCCGCCAGAGTGCACTATGGCTCCGATGGGACCCCCTCTCCCGACCAAGAGATGAACCCTAACGGATCCGTCCGAGCTAGTGCCCCAGTAGACCTCAAGCGGGCCGAGATCTCTCCTGCAGTACTTCGGCAGGAGGCTCTCGGCGAGCCTCACTTCCTCGGGAGTGAATTCTCCTTGGCGTGGCTGGAGCCCCAGGGAGAGCGCGACGCGATTCACTAGCAAAGATAGTAGCTCTGTTGGATCTACCTCTCGGCCCATCAGATCAGATACATTCGCTACAGGGGCCTTCGGCCTGGCTATGACGGCGTTCAGAGCCTCTAGATTGGTCGAGACCAGGAGCGTTCCGTGGTGGAGCAGACCCCCGTATAACATCGATTGAGCCGTCCCCGACACTTTGAGGCCCCTAACCCAGACCCCCAAGTCGCAGAACTCGGGTTCTAAACCCATATCCCTCAAGAGGTCCGCTACTCCAGCCGAGAGCGTCCTGTACCTATCTTTAGCCTCTTCGGGAGCCGAGCGTCTGGGGACGATAACCGAGTATATGAGACAGCCTGGATCGAGATACACGGCCCCTCCACCGCTCTCCCTCCGGACTAGGCGAATTCCCAGCTCTTCAACGGCCTGCAAGTCTACTTCTTTCAAGGTCTCGGGGTTGACGCCTATGACCACTGCCGGGCGGGCTCTCCAAGCGATTACCGTGGCCTCGGACTTACCCTCGCCCAAGAGGCGGAGAACGGCCTCTTCAAGGGCGAGCCCCCACGCAACGTCGATCGGATTGCGGAGAATGATTGTCCTAATGCCGTCCCTCATGCCGTTCGACCTCGCGGGTGGTAAGGGCATCTCTCACCCCAGCACTCGCCGTTGCGCTCACTGAACATGCATGCGCCCTCGAGATCTCTTAACACCACAGGTATGCCTATTTCTTCTCTGAGTATTGGCACCGCCACCTCCAGCGAGGCGTAGACGCTGGCCTTGCAGCACCTAGGGCCCCCGAGCCCAGCAATCCTCTTGAGGGCAGAGGCGGTCGTCTCCATGGCGAGAGACCTCTCCCTGTCTGACTTGTGGGTCGCTCCGGTGATCACGCTCACGATCACGCCAGCCCCTATAGCGGCGCCACACACGCCCAGAAGGCCGCACGCCGCATAGGGTATTGGCTTGAGTCTCGCGATAGCCCTCTTGATGTGAGACAGACTCAGCTCTGCTCCAGCGTTCTTGGCGGCCGCTAGGAGCGAGGCGGCCACTACGAGGTGATGTATCGGCCCGAAGAGATCCACGGCTGGGTGAGTGAAGATCCGGTCGGCTATTAGGGATGGGTCAGCTTCACTCGACCTGCTCGCGACCTTAAGCACGATCTCCTCGCCGCTCGCCAGCCTACACTCCTCGCAGACGTAGTGGCCGTTAATGCACACGAAGTCGGCGGGCTCCCTCTTCCCGCAGTAGTAGCACTCCCACTCGCCGCTCGCTGGCTTAAGGGGGGCTCCACATATTGGGCAGGATGCCTCCCCGCTCGTCAGCCGGCTTAGGAGATCTCCTTTGTCTTCCATCTCCACGATCGGTTCTCGATCCATGGAAAAAGGTTTTGCAAAAAGTGGCGGCCGTCGAACTGCCTTCACAGCTTGCGCGAGCCGCCGCTTGCCGCCCCCATGGCCAGAGAGCGCCTATCAACTCCCGGAGTAGATGTTTCAATATGTAACCATTTCAACATGAAACTCTCACACTTTTTAACAGACGTGTAGAGCTAACTAGGTGATCTCAATGGAGCTCCTGTACGTCTTAGCGCTGCTAGTGGGTCTAGCTGCTGGTACTCTTGGAGGACTCATTGGCACTGGAGGCTGCAGCGTGATGCTCCCCATACTTCACTTCTACATGGGCCTCTCGTCCCCACTAGCAGTTGGCACCACGCTCTTCGCGGTCATATTCACGACGCTCTCCGGAGCCTACGGACACCTCAAGATCCGGAACCTAGACGCAAAGGCAACGGCCGTGATGGGTGGCGCCGGGACCCTGGGGGTCTTGTTGGGCTCGTACCTCTTCACCAAGATAACGCGCTCCCAGGTCGCTCTGCTCGATCTAATCCTCGGCTTAGTGTTCATCCTACCCTCCATAAGGATGCTCTATGAGGGCCTCAAGGGCATGCGCGGAGTTCCAGCCAAGGGCGAGAGCCAGCTTGACCACATACCAGGGAGTTCCACGGCCAAGGCTGCCTTTGGTTTCGTCGTTGGGATAGCGACCGGCTTGGTCGGCCTGGGGGGAGGCTACGCGCTGGTTCCCGGCATGATATACCTGTTCAACGCTCCCGTGAAGCTGACGATGGGCACCTCCCTCTCAACAATGATACCCCTCGCTGTCGTCGGCGGCTTGATCAAGCTCAAGCAGGGCTTCGTCGAAATGAGCGTGGGCGTTCCCCTAGCGATAGGGACGGTGATAGGAGCCCAGATGGGGGCCAGGGCCATCAAGAGGTTCAGGCCAGCCACGCTTAAGGCGATATTCGGGCTGTACTTCCTCTACGTGTCGCTGAAGTACGTAGCCGCCTACTTCGGAGTGAGGCTCTGGTAGCTCGCGCCTATCCTCTTACAGGATTGCTATGGCGTCGATCTCAACCAATGCTCCCTTGGGGAGCGATCCGAAAGCGATTGACCTGGCTGGAGGATCGCTGGGGAAGTACTTAGTGTAGACCTCGTTAAACTTGCTGAACAGCTCGGGCTTGGCCAGAAAGGCCGTCACCTTGACCACGCTCTCCAGCGAGGAGCCCGCAGCCTCAAGGATAGACCTTAGGTTCTCTAAAGCCCTCTCCGTTTGGGCTGCTATGCCTTCTTTAAGCTCTCCCGACTTGGGGTCAATCCCGAGCTGCCCAGAGACGAAGACAAATCCTCCGGCCACGATAGCCTGAGAGTACGGCCCAATAGGCTTCGGAGCCTTCTCAGTCGTGACGACCCTGGCCAAGAATCTCCACCCTCTGCCAGACGTTTAGAGGTCACCTATATTCTTCCTTGTGCTGAGCGTCTCCCAGTAGATCAGAGGATCAGCAACTCGGGGATGGCTCCATACAGCATCCGACAATAATCCAGCGCCCTGGGGCGGGAGAGGTCAACTGAAGTTATTTGGTAAGAGGGGGCCGCGCACCCCACGATGGAGCTGCTATCCCTAAACGCCTGCTCTCGCCTGTTGCGGGAGAAGAGGAGGCTGCTGATCTATGGAAAGTGTCTCGAGGTTGAGAGGCCAGGCCTCGTGGAGGGTCTGTCTGAGGGCAGGGTCGCAGTCTGGGCATGCCCGGAGAGAGACCACATCAACGTGATAGCGCTGAAGGTGGTCTCGATCATAGCCCGAGTAGACTTGGAGGAGGTGACTGTTGTGACTGTGGATGGGAGCCCCCACTGCGTCCAGCTGCACCACGCCGTGGAAGAGGCTATCAAGGTCACAAAAAGTGAAGACCTAAGCGTGAAGCACCTTGTGTGCCACGGAGACAAGCTCATTGAAGTCTCACCTCGTGCGGTTAAAGTGGCGAGGTACCTGAGCAAGGTGAAGAGTCTGCTGAGGTTAGAGGAAGAACGCAGGAGTTCTCTCGAGCGAGAGTAGGAACGTGCGAGGGGCTTTCTACCCTCTTGGGATCAATGCCCGACTGACGGATACGGACACGATCCCCAAGTTGACACACTCCACGACTTCGCAACGTGTCTGAGAGCCGCCTCAGAGAGGCTAGAGAGGCCACAGGCGATAGAGGGGTCAATCTGACTTCAGTCCAGGAGGAGGCTGACGCAGGCCCACCACGTGAGGAACGTCGTCAGGTAGCCGGCGATGGCTCTGTTGTCAAGCGGATCCCTCGATGTGGATGCGAAGGCGGCCCCGAGTCCAAAGAAGATCGCGGGAATGACGCCCAGGATCGAGCGCGGCCAGCTGAAGCTCACCCAGCTGCACGGCATCAGGGACATCGTGAGGAAGCCCAAGACGAAGGCTGCTAGGGGCCTGCCCTTGATCACGCTGAACTGGGGGGCCAGGGACGCCACCGCGGGGAAGACGGGGAGCAGGGTGACCAGCTCGTAGGCCACGTCCAGGGGCTGGGGGAGGGAGGGGGATCCCCCCGGCGGGGCAGGCAGCAGGATGTCGAGCGTCCAGATCAAGGTGAAGCCCAGGGTCAGGGCGACTAGGAGGACGATCAGCCTCCACAGGTTCCTCAGCTCCCTGGGGCTGAGGGACTTGGCCAGCAGCCTGTCCTGCAGGAGCTGGAGGGCCGCTCCGAGCAGGGTCCAGAAGAGCGCTGACGACGGCACGTAGACGTAGGGAACCCTGAGGGCTGTGGGGAGGGGGCGGCTCAGGCGCCTCACCGAGAGTTCGTAGATCCAGTCCCCCAGCAGGACCCCGGGGATGTTTGCCGGGATTATTGAGCAGACAGGGGTGCCCGACCACCAGACGCTCCAGGGGCCGACGACGAGTCCATAGAGCAGGAAGGCCAGGAGGATCCTCCGCCCCAACGCGCCCCGCGACGAGGCGCCGTCGGAAGTATTAAGCCTTCTCTCCAATTCGACCTAACTCAATTTTTTATTCAAAAAAAAAAAAAAAAAGGAGGGGAGAGAACCTCCATTACGGAGTTCAAGGCACGTAGACGAAAGTCGCCCTCCCGTCATTGAACCAGGTGTGCCCGTGGCCTCCTATCCACTCTTATCTGTAGTCTTCATGATTGTAGAAGGAGCAGCAGTCCCCGAATACCATGAGTACCTTTGCACGGGCTGGCTCGGCAAAGTCTCGCTCCGAATGCTCGGCTCCTCCCTCATTGGAGGGTAAGAAGACGCCCCTCAGCCCGGGCTGGAGGGGGAGATCGCCAGGCTGATATTGGCGATACTCGGTGCGAAGGGGTGGAGTTCGGAGCTGGCTTCAGGCTGGCATTCCTGCGGGGCGCAGGCAAGGCAAACGATCGGCGGTTCAGCTCCACCACGCGGCCGAAGAGGCCGCTAAGGTCACCTGCTTCGGCGAGGAGAGGGTGAGGCACCTCGTGGTTCACTCGGGGCGGCTCGTGTCTGTCTCTCCAAGGCCAAGGGCCGTCAAGGCCGCCAGATACCTCTCTAAGGTTCAGGGGCTCCTCCAGCAGATTGAGAGTAATTCACAGGCCCAGACGTGAGTAGAACTCGGAGCAGACCGCTCAACCTACCCGGCCTCGCGGCGCTCCCGAATGTACTTGACTACATGGTAGGAGAGAAAGCCCCAGGTCGCGAAGTAGGCGATCAGCCCGACGGGGTTCAGCTCCAAGGCATCCTCTAGGTGCAGGTGGGCCGTGTGTATGTATGCCCTGGTCGACCCACACAGCGGGCAAGGCTTCCCGGTCAGCTGCCTGTAAGGGCAGTTGAACCAGGGGAACGGAAGCTCCTCCTGACCCGGACTCATGGGGACCAGTGTGGCGAAGGCCAGCAATCCGGCGGACAGCAGTATGAGCCACTTCCTCTGTCTCCAGGGGGACATCCGCCCTTCCGCCAGCCTGAAACGATGGACAATAAAAAGAGGGGAAGGAGCGAGGACTCGACGCCTAGAAGGCGACCTGAGCCTCGGCGGGCCTCCTGGCCATGTATAGCAGGGTCAGCAGAACGCTGAAGAACCCACCAACGGCCGCCGACAGTATGAAGCCGATGTAGGGGATGATGCTGACTATCGCCTCGGCGATGAAGGCCACCACCACGACTACGAGGACCTCGATGAAGTTCTCCTTGACGACGTTGTAGCTGGCCTTCAGGGCGTCGACTGGCCCGTAGTCGTCGATGACGACGGCCTGCAGGGTCAGCGCCAGGAGGATGGCCGCCACCAACCCTGGAAGGACGCACAGCATAATGCCGATGCCTATTATGATGCCCACCAGTATCGAGGCGATGATGATCGGCACGGCCTTGGACATGGCCTCGTTGAACGAGCTGCCCAGGTCGACGGTCCTACCCTTGACTCCCTGTTCAACCATCGCGATGAGCCACCCGTTGAAGATCTGCTGGATTATCATCACGAATATCATGCCGATCATGGTCAGGCCCAGGAACCCGTACATGGAGGCGGGCATCTCAGGAGTGTAGCCGGGGCCTGGGGCCATTGGTCTTGGGGCGCCAAATCTTCCCAGCCCGCCAAGGCCCATCATTCCCATGGCGGAGATCCCGATGCCGGCCATGATTATGGCGCCCAGGATGCCGGCCAGGATCGGCGGCACCAGCACCACAGGGTTGGCCTTGACGAAGTCCAGGGCCCTGTTGAAGAGGTCTCCAAGGCCCTCTCCTCTCACCCTGGGCGCGGCGGGAGCGGCAGGGGCGGCAGCCGGAGCCTCGACCTCAACCCACCCAGATCTGACCCTCTCGAGCTCGGCTTCGTACTTCGCCTTCAGCTCCCTGTAAGTCTCCTCGCTTATCCTGCCCTCCATGAGGGCCTCTTCGAGCTTCCTAATCTTCTCCCTAATGGCGTCTTCCGTGGACATTATGAATCCCTCCAAGTCTTGACAGTATTAAAACTGAGGAGGGCTCCGCGCCCTCGGGCCCGCCGAGATTTATTTTCGGTCGGGGTGGATATTCCCGAACGCTCATGCCGCTGGCTTATCACCTCTCATTCTTCGACGAGCAGAACTACACGCTCCTCTCCCTGGTGATCGGGGTCGTGCTAGGTATACTTCCCGGGCTTGGCCCGGCCGGCCCACTGGCCAGCGGGTTCTTGTACGCCTACTTCACCTGGTGGTTCGGTCGAGCCCCGCGGGACCCGGTGGAGGGAGCCAAGAGGGGGGCCGTAATGGGCGCCGTGGTCGGCGCGACGGTCAGCCTCCTGTCGTTCCTCTTGGTCGGGTGGGGGTTGGCAGTCTACGCAGTTCACCCAGGACTCTGGTTCCTCTCCGGCCTCGCCCTGGTATTTGGGCTGATCTCTGGGGCCATTGTCGGGGCGATCCTCGGGGGCATGGGCGGATTTCTGGCGCCTTACATCGACTGAAGACTCAGAGGTAACGACCACTTATTAGTGCACAGGAGCCCGTGAATCGGGGGATGAGCCGAACTACCCGGGACTGAAGCGTGATGTGAGCTGCATCGTGGCGACCCCACTCGCACGAGTCCACGGGGCGGTCGAGGCAGGACGCCAGAGATTTATCCAACCCGCGCCAGGCCGCTCGGTGTCCGCATGAACACGGAGGACATCATGGCGCTCGCCCTCAAGCTGGCCGGTTTCGACGAGGTGCCCCCGGACTCTCAGATCTACGTCCCTAAGGAGGATGTGAAGAGGGTGCTGTTCGGCATAGACGTGGGGGTTCCAGGGCTCCTGCTGGCCAAGCAGCTCGGATGCGACCTAGCGATATCCCACCACCCAGAGGGAGGGAGCGCCGCGGTCAGGGGCCACGAGGTCTTCCTTAGGCACGTGGAGATCATGAAGGCCGCCGGCGTGCCAGAGGACGTGGCCAGGGAGGCCGTCAGGGAGAAGTTCGAGGCGCTCAGGCTCGTGGATCACAAGAGCAACTACGACCTGGCTCCATCCGTGGCCAGGCTCTTGGGGATTGGGTACATGAACATCCACTGTCCTTTGGACGAGGTAGGCCGGAGGATAATGCAGGAGGTCGTCGATGGGGTCATGGCCACCGGAAGGCCCACTGTGCGCGACCTGATGGACGCCCTCTCCCAGCTAAGGGAGTTCGAGCTCGCCGAGACCCCCATATTCCTCGCGGTGGGGGACGAGACGGCGAGGGTCGGGAAGGCGGTGGTGGCCCACGGCGCGTTCACGAACGGCGGCCACCGCGTGGCGAGGGCGTACTTCGAGCACGGCGTCGACACCGTGATCTACATCCACTTGGAGCCTGGCGACCTCAGGGCCCTAAGGGAGTCCGGCGTGAGAGGGAACCTGATAGTCACAGGTCACATAGCCTCCGACTCGGTGGGGATAAACCCCCTCATAGACGAGCTGGAGTCCAGGGGGATCGAGGTCATCACGTACGGCGGGATCGTCAGGTAGGCTGCCAGCCGGGCCTGCCACGTCTGAGTTGGGAGAGGAGGGGAAGGGCACGGTCGAGGATCCGCTTCGTCAGGCCCCATATCACCCTCCCACGCCACGCGTAGGCCTCGACGGTCCTCCCCTTCACCTCAGCCATCCCCTTGGACTCGTTCAACTCTGCGAGGGGTACCCAGAATGCCTCCTCCACCTCCTCGCCGGGGACGACCTTCGGAACCTCAGGGGGCGTGAAGGCGAACGCCCACACCAGCATCTCGGGATCCGCGTGAGACCTGAAGGGGCCGAGAGTAATCACCGGTCTCAGCCCTGAGAGGTCAACTCCGGTCTCCTCTGCACACTCCCTGATGGCCGTGTCCAACAGACTTGGGTCAGAGCCCCTCTTTCTCCCTCCCGGAAGAGCCACGTCTCCAGACCAGGGATCGCCCCCCATCTTGGCCCTTCTGACGAGGAGGACGGACGGAGATCCGCGTACCTCGGCGATTACAATGGCCACCGCAGCCTCTTTAGGCATGCGCCGGAGGTAGGGGGGCCCACTCATTAGTCGATCGGATGGACGCCCCCAATCAGAGTTATTCCGGGCCTGCTCTCAGGACCCGACAGGCGGGGGCCTGAGTGAAGGGCAACTGCGGCGGCCAACGCTATCGCAGGCAACCGGTTGCCTTTACACCCACTTCAGGGGGCGGGTGCGTATCCAGCTGGAGGGTCTGGAGCGCTCAAGAGTTGAAGGAGCGCCTGCACTGCGAACGCTAAAGGAGATTCCCTAGACGCCCAGAGGATGGAACTCAAAAAACAGACCCACTCAGAGATTTCTTGGGGGCGATGCGACGAGGGATCAACGGGATGAAGGGCGATGTCTTCGCCGAGTCACGACCGCCCCTCCTCTCGGATCCACTCACCGTCAGGTCGGAGTCGGCCGGAGGTTGTCGTTCCCAAAAGTTATAAATCAACACACCCGCGAGCGCGCGTGCCCCTGAGGCAGGTGGCCACCAGGGTCGAAGAGGACACCCTGAAGGATCTGGAGGAGATGGAGAGGGAGGAGAAGCTCGACAGGGCAACGGCCCTTCGCAAGCTGATTTCGATGGGCCTGAGGCAGTGGAAGCTTCAGAGGGCCATTAGACTCTACTCGGATGGGAGGGTCTCTGCTTGGAAGGCCGCGGAGATGGCCAATCTGACCCTCTACGAGTTCCTAGACGAGCTGAGGGTGAGGCGGATCCCCGCCCAATACACCTTGGAGGACTTGGAGGAGGATCTCGGGTGGCGGTCTCAAACTCGACCCCGCTGATATACCTGGTCAGGCTCGGGAAGCTCGACCTCGCGGTGAGGTTGTTCGGCCGGATTCTGATTCCGGAGGCCGTGTACCGCGAGGTGGTGGTGAGGGGCGAAGAGACAGGCCATCCGGAGGCTCAAGCCGTAAGAGCGCTGATCGAGGCTGGCGGGGTGGCGGTCGAGCGAGCCGAACCGATCTCGGTTCCCTCCGCCGGAGAGAACATTCACCCGGGGGAGGCGGAGGCCATCTCTCTAGCGCTGGATAAGGGGCTTCCGCTCCTAGCGGACGACAGACCGGCATACCTCGTGGCCAGGGCGGTGGGAGTTAGGGTCGTGCGGACGGTGAGGCTCCTGCTTGATCTGCTGGAAGCTGGCCTAATCGACCTCTCCCAGTTTAGGACAAACCTCGGGAACCTTAGCCGAGCGGGTTTCTGGCTCACGGCCGACGTTTACGATCGAGCGCTCAGGGAGGCCGAGCGGATCAGCCGGGGGACTGGCGGGGGAGGTTAGGGCCGAGGGGTACCCCCACAAGATAAGGAAAAATAGTCAGGCCACCATTTCAGCTGGGCGGGATGAGGAGGGATCAACCGGCTGATCTCTGATGACTTTGCCGAGTCCCGACCGCCCTCACAATATAAGGCCCTTTATAAGGGCTGGGTCCAGAGTGGACACGAATACCTTTCCCCTCGCGGGGAAGTATTCCGTCGGGGTCCATACCCATACCTCCGGGGTCCATACTCCCCACCTCACGCCTGGGGAGGCGGGGCTACTGGGGGGCCAGCGCCTCCCCGGGTATGGGGACCCCCTCACCTTTTCCCAGTCTCCTTCTGCGATAGTTTGCAATGATCTCCTCGCGCTCCTCGTCGGGGAGGAGGCGCCAGGCCTCTATGAGGAGTGAGATCACGTCGGACCAGAACGCAGTCTTGCCCACGGCCTCTGTTATCTCGCTCCTTATGCGGGAGAGGTCAATGAAGACATGTCTCTTGATGGAAATGCTCTCAAACTCCTTCTGCATGCTCCGAGTCCTCATGAGGGGGTCCCCGCGGAAATTTTAGGAATTTCATATAAATGCTACGGCGTGCCAGCGCTCACTCGACCTATTCGCTCTTAGGTCGGAGGGAGTCTGAAGAGGCTTGGATTAAAATCAGAGCGATCCCAGCGGCGCAC
>JAOZFH010000049.1 GCA_027491415.1 Thermoproteota archaeon
GCTGCCCTGGATCCTCTGAATGGTTCGAGAGACCCGGTACCTCCTCTCGCCGACCTCGAAGTCCAGGGAGACGCTGGCCTTGCTCGCCCCGTAGCCGACGTACTGGCCTATCTCCCTCCCGCCCTCCAGCGGGGACCCGGTGAGGGCGAAGAAGACCGCCTGCATCAGGCTGCTCTTCCCGCTCTCGTTCGGCCCCCTGACGCCCAGGACGCCCTCTCCGAACTCCACCTCGAAGGGCTCGCCCTCCGAGGGGCCCTTGAGGTGCTTGAAGTTCCTAGCCTGCAGGGAGATCAGCCTCACCCTACCACCCTCCCGCCTCCTCCAGGGCCTCCCTCGCCCTGCGATACGCCTCCTCGAGGATCGCCCGATCCTCCTCGTCGGCGGAGGAGCGCCTCTCCCGATACACCCTCTCCAGCTCCTTGAGGGGAGTCTCCAGCTCCACGTGCGGGGCGTCGAAGGACCCCACGTACTCCACGTCGCCGTCGTCAAGGTTGACCCCGAAGAAGATCCGGTTGCCGGCCCTGATGATCTCAGACCTCCTGTAGGTCGAATGCACCTCTAGGGTCATGGCGCCCTCCAGTTTGAGCCTGACCAGGGCGTCTCTCGGTGTGGCCTGGGCCGCCCGCTCCAGCTCGCCCAGGATCAGCTCAGTGAGGTCCCCCTCCTCCGGCACCGGGACTCGAAGCGTCTTCATCGGTCTGGCGCTCGTCCTGACCTGCTCGACCCTTATCTCATCCCTGTCGGCCTCAATGACGGCGAACCCCTTATCCTGATCCTCCTCGGCGAAGCTAAGCCTCTCAGCTGTCCCAACATAGCATACGGTGATGCCCCCCACCCTCCTGACCAGGTGCTGGTGGAGGTGCCCGGCGACGACGAGGTCAGCCCACCTGGGTATGCTCGCGGGGTCGACCACCGGGTCCCCGGGCGAGTAGGCCGGGAACCCCCTGATCGTGTTGTGGGTCATCAGGATAGTTAGGTCGGCGTCGGGCCTCCGCTCTGGGACCGCCGCCTCCGCCAGCGGGTCCTGCCCGGGATCTAGGTAGGGGTTGTAGCCCAGACCCCCCACCCAGACCCTCAGCCCGTCCGCCTCGACGTAATCGCCCTCGATCCTGTCCAGTCGGTCGAAGAGCTTCAGGAGGCCGGCCTCGTGAAATATCCTGAGGGGAGACGGGTCCCTAGCGTACTTGGGCCTGTCGTGGTGCCTGGGCACCGCGAATACCCTCACGCTCCCGTCCCTCAGCCTGACGAGGTCGGACGCGAACCTGGCCAGGGCCGCGTTCCTGGGGTTGACCCTGTCGAACACGTCGCCGGGGAGGAGGAACAGGTGCGCCCCCTCCCTCACCGCGTACTCCACGGCCTCCTCGAACACCCTGAAGAAGTCCCCCCTCCTCCGCCTGGCCCTCTCGGGAGGCAGCCAAGAGAAGTAGGGGTCCAGGTGAGCCTCGACGCCCACGATCCTGACGCTCAAGGCCTCACCCCTTCAGTAGTCCCACTCCTCCCCACCGGTGGGAAGGCTGGCGTCCTCCGGAGTCACCTGAGCGTCCCTCCTGGCCCTGGCCAGCTCGGCAACGACGTCTATGTCCGACCCGCCCTCGGCGCTCCTCCTCCCGGAGATCCTGACTATGGCCGGCGCCCTCACGATCTCTCCCACCACGACGGCCTCGCCGACATTCAGCCCGGGCAGGTCCCGGAGCAGGTCCTCGCTCATCTTCTCCGCGGCCTGGCGTATGGCCTGCTGGTCCGCGGGGTTCACGGTCTTCATGACGATCATGCTCTGGCACATGCTGAGCACGTCCGGGTCTACGGCGCTGGGCCTCTGCGAGATTATCGTGAGGAAAACTCCGAACTTCCTGCCCTCCCTGGCGACCTTGACGATCGACGAGGATGAGAGCATTCGCCTGCCCTTCGGTATCACCCTGTGGGCCTCCTCCACGAAGAGGAAGATCGGGTAGTTGATCTCGCGGTTCATCTTCGCCCTGAAGACCGAGTCAACGATCAGGTGCGTGGCGACATCCATCTCGAAGTCGGTCGCGCCGGAGAGGTCCACCACGAGGGCCCTACCGGGCTCCCTCAGGTAGCTGACAACGTCCGTGGTCGTGTACCCGAAGAGCCTGAGGCCTCGGAGGGTTGACAGCCTCAGCGCCGCCGATATTATGGGCGGCGCGTCGGACGCCCTCGCCTGCCGGGCCCTCCCTCTGAGCCTCTCTATGACATCCTCCACGGTGTAAGCCTGTCCCTCCAGCTCGTCGAGGGCCTCCAGGAGGGCCGCCCTCACCTTGGACCACCCAGTCTGGATCCCGGCCAGCTCGCAGATGGAGTCGAAGTCCAGCTTGGAGAACGCGACGGTGAACTCCCGGACCCTCTCGCTCCCGACGGCCCCCTCGTAGTGTCCGCTGCTGCCGGGGTTCTTCAGGATGGTGACCCTCCTCGCGATCTCCAGCTCCTCGTAGCCCCCTCCCTCCACCTCCCTGAGTCCCAGGTAGACGTAGTCGGCGTGAGGGTCTATGATCACGACCGTGGCGCCCTTCTCCAGGAGCTGCTCCACGATCAGGCCGGTGGCGTAGCTCTTGCCGGCCCCGGTGGCCGCCAGGACCGCGAGGTGGCGCCTGAATCCGTTTACGCTCAGGTCCACCGCCACACCGAGCCTCGTGACCAGGCTGCCTATCCTCACCCTCTCCTCCTCGGCGAACTCGTAGAACTCCCTGAGGAGTTCGTCCGGCGCCCTGTACACCGGGAGCCCTGGCTGCGGGGCGTTTCTGGGGGACCTCACCACCCCCAGCTCGGGGTCGACGTAGCCCAGCACCCTGAGGAAGGCGTAAGAGAGGGGGGAGTCGGCGCCCATGTCCCTGATCTTCCTGATGGCCTCCGGGTCGGTGGTCTCAGTCAGCACGAGGGACTCCCTGACGGGGAGGGCCACCTGGGCGAGCACACTCACGGACCTCCGCTCGCCCTCCCATCCCACCTCCTCCACGCTCGGGAACGCCACGTACTCCCAGAGGGGCGGTGGCGAACCCTCGCACGCTATCGTAAGCTCTATGGGGCTCGCGGCCCCGACTATGGTCCCAACCTCCTCTCCCGGGATCCCGAGCCCGGATTCGAATCCGGACCCAAATTCAGACCTGAACCCAGGCTCACCCTCATATCCCGAAGACACGCCTCTCACCCCTCGAGTGCGGGACGAGCTCCCCCAGCTCCCTCCAAAGGTACCTCTCGTAGAGGGCCTCGACCGTGCCGACCCTCAGCTTCACCCGCCTGTCCACCCTCTCGAGCCACACGTTGTGGAACCTCGGCCCCGCGTACCCGGCCAGGGCCACGCCAACCAGCCTCTCGACCGCCTCCCTCCCCTGATCAACGAGGCGCTCGGGAGGGGCTACGTGCCAGGGTAAGTCGACGCCCAGATCCCAGCACGGGAACTCGAGCTTCACGGGGTCGTCCCCCTCCCTGAACCTAGCGTAGATGGTCACAGGGGTGGGGAGGGAGACAGCCTCCCTGACCGCCCTCAGGGCCTCACCCTCCAAGTCCTCGGCCTCCTCCCCGGATAGCGCCCTCCTGGCCGCCTCGGGGGACGACGCCCTCTGGGCGAACTCCATAGGGTGATCCCTCATCGAGTCCACCAGCATGCGCGCCGGCTCAGTGTACGGGCCGACGAGCATCGCCTGGGTCCTCCCGACCCCCCTCACGTATCTCCTGATCACGTCGACGTCGGAGTGGCGGAGGTGCTTCTCGTAGAACAGGTGGGCCAGCTGGAT
>JAOZFH010000010.1 GCA_027491415.1 Thermoproteota archaeon
GGAGAGGGGCATCCTGGACTACGCCAGGGGGAAGCTGATGGCCACCGTCTTCATGGAGCCGAGCACCAGGACCAGGCTCAGCTTCACCTACGCCATGGTCAAGCTGGGCGGGGCCGTGGTGGACTTCGGCCCAGAGGCCGCCACCAGCAGGGCGAAGGGGGAGAGCCTGGAGGACTCCCTGAGGATGGTCGACGGCTACGGTCCCGACGTGATAGTCCTGAGGCAGGGCACACCCGGCATGGCCGCGAAGGTGGCGGAGATGTGCGAGGCCCCCGTGATAAACGCGGGCGACGGGTGGAACGAGCACCCGACGCAGGCCCTGCTGGATGTCTACACCATCTGGAGGGAGCTGGGCAGGGTAGACGGCGTGACGGTGGGCATTATGGGAGACCTGAAGCACGGGAGGACCCCGAGCTCGCTGTCCTACATGCTCTCCCTGTTCGACGGCGTCAAGATCTGGTACATAGCCCCCGACCCCCTGCAGATCAGGCCCGAGGTCGTGGAGAGGATAGAGGGCAGGGTCGAGTACTCCAAGACCTCCAAACTTGAGGACGTGATCGAGGAGCTCGACGTGCTCTACGTGACCAGGCTCCAGAAGGAGAGGCTCCCCGATCCCGGGGAGTACGAGAGGCTAAAGGGGAGCTACAGGGTGGACGCCGACTTCCTGAGAAAATTCAGGAAGATCCCGATCGTAATGCACCCGCTGCCAAGAGTGTGGGAGCTCGACGAGAGCGTCGACTCCCTCCCGCAGGCCAAGTACTTCGAGCAGGCCGTCAACGGGATGTACGTGAGGGCGGCGCTGGTCAAGGAGATCCTGGGGGTCTGAACTCCGGCCGGCCGGTGTCTGGCCGGGGGTCCACCCACTCTCCTCAACTATTTATTGAAGCCGAGCCCGTTGTTGCCGGATCTGGGCGCCCGAGCTCGCGAAGTCGGCCTCGGGCGTCTGACTCGAGGAGGGGCAGGTTGACATGCTGCCCGAGTTCGAGTATCACAGGCCAGCCTCTCTAGAGGAGGCCGTCAGGCTCCTCTCGGAGCTCGGTCCTGACGCCAAGGTGATCGCCGGGGGGACCGACCTGGTAGTGAAGATGAGGGCCGGGCTGGTGAGCCCGAGGCACGTCGTCGACCTGAGCAGGCTAACCGAGATTCGGTTCATCAGGGACGGGGGGGACCGGCTCAAGATAGGGGCCGGGACCACCCTGTGGGAGATAGAGAACTCTGAGGACGTCGCCCGCGGGGTCCCGGTCCTCCGGGAGGCCGTCGAGGAGATGGCGAGCTGGCACGTCAAGACCACCGCCACCATAGGAGGGAACCTGTGCAACGCCTCCCCCGCGGCCGACACCGCGCCTCCCCTGATGGTCCACGACGCCACGCTGGTCGTCGTCGGCCCGGAGGGGAGGAGAGAGGTTCCAATCGGTGAGTTCTTCACGGGACCCGGTCAGACTGTCCTAGGGGTGGGAGAGATCTTGGTGGAGGTGGTCGTCCCGAAGATGCGCCAAGGGCAGGGGGCGGCCTTCGAGAAGCTCACGGTGAGGGAGGGGGCCCTGTCAATAGCGTCCGCCGCCGCCCTAGTCGAGATCTCCGGTGGGCGCTTCGTCGACGCGAGGGTTGCGCTCGGGGCCGTGGCCCCGACGCCAATAAGAGCCCTTAAGGTCGAGAGGGCGCTTAAGGGGCGGCCGGCCACCAGGGAGGTCCTGAGAAGCGCCAGCAGGGAGGCCAAGGCTGACATCAAGCCGATAACCGACGTGCGGGGGTCGAGGGAGTACAGGGAAGAGATGTCGGTGGTCCTGGTGAGGCGGGCCCTTGAGAGGGCCGTCGAGAGGGCGGGGGGTGTCTGGGCTTGAGGGCCGGGGGAGGCGGGATCGTCGTGAGGTTCACCCTCAACGGCCGGGAGGTAGAGGTGACCACCAGGCCCAACGCCACGCTGCTGGACCTTCTGAGGAACGAGCTGAAGATCCTCAGCGTGAGGCGAGGCTGCGAGACGGGTGAGTGCGGGATGTGCACGGTGCTGGTGGACGGCCTCCCGGTAAGGTCGTGCCTGATGCTGGCCCCGCAGGTCGACGGGAGGAGCGTCACCACGGTCGAGGGCGTCGGAGACCCGGAGAGGCTGCACCCCGTTCAGGAGGCGTTTGTGGAGGCCGGTGCCGTGCAGTGCGGGTTCTGCACGCCCGCCATGGTCCTCACGGCCAAGGCCCTGCTCGACCGTGATCCGAACCCGGACGAGCGCACGGTGAGGGAGGCCATCCTCGGCGTGCTCTGCAGGTGTACCGGGTACGCCAAGATAGTCAGGGCCGTGAGGCTGGCGGCCGAGAGGGTGGCGGGGGGTGTGAGGGAGTGAGCTCGAGCTCCGTACTGGAGGAGATTCGGAGGGCAGAGGAGTTCCTGGTCGTGGGCAAGGGAGTCTGGAGGATCGACGCCCTGGACAAGGTCACCGGGAGGGCCAGGTTCACGAGCGACTTCGTCCTGAAGGACGCCCTCCACGTCAGGCTGGTGAAGAGCCCCATACCCCACGGGAGGATCATCGAGATAGACGCCGAGAGGGCCCTTGGCCTGGGCCCCGTCCGCGTCTTCACGGCCGCGGACATCCCCGGTGAGAACCAGGTGGGCTACGCCCTGCCGGATCAGCCCCTCCTGCCCGCGGACAAGGTCAGGTACGTCGGAGAGCCGGTCGCCCTCGTGGCGGCCCCCGACGAGGACCTCGCCGAGAAGGCCGCCGAGCTCGTGGAGGTGAGGTACGAGGAGCTCCCGGCAGTGTTCGACCCGCTCGAGGCGATGGAGCGGTCCGACGTGCTGGTGCACGAGGACAGAGGCACGAACATAGCCGAGATGACCAGGGTGAGGAAGGGGAACGTTGAGAGGGGCTTCGAGGAGTCCGACGTCGTCGTGGAGAACACCTACAGGACCGGCCACCAAGAGCACGCCCCCCTGGAGACCGAGGGGGCCGTCGCCATACCGGACACCCAGGGGGGCGTCACCGTCATCGCCTCCATACAGTACCCGCACCTCTGCCAGAGGATCACGGCGAGGGTCCTGGGGCTGCCCCACAGCATGGTCAGGGTCATCCAGCCCTACGTCGGCGGGGGGTTCGGCGGGAAGGACGACATGGGTCCCGTAGTGAGCGCCATGGCCGCGCTGGTGGCCTTCAAGACCGGCAAGCCGGCCGTGCTGGTCTACAGCCGGAGGGACAGCTTCACCTCCACCTGCAAGAGGGACCCGTCGGTCGTCAGGTACAAGACGGGCGCCACGAGGGACGGGAGGCTGAAGGCCATCGAGGTCCAGATAATACTCGACTCGGGGGCGTACGCGAACAGGGGACCGTACGTCCTCTGGAGGGCGACGATGCACGCGGGCGGGCCCTACGAGGTACCGAACGCCAAGGTCGACGGCTTCCTGGTCTACACCAACAAGGTGTTCGAGGGGTCCTTCAGGGGGTTCGGGAACCCCCAGGTCCAGTTCGCGGCCGAGAGCCAGCTCGACGAGCTGGCCGAGAGGCTGGGCATGGACCCGCTGGAGATAAGGCTCAAGAACCTGCTGAGGCCCGGGAGCAGGACCATAACCGATCAGCTCCTGGAGTCCTCGGTCGGGATCTACGAGGCCGTCAAGCTCCTGGGAGAGAAGACCGGGTTCAGGGCGAAGTGGCGCGAGTACAGGAGGGAGAGAGCTGGCAGGGTGAGGAGGGGGATAGGGATAGCTTGCGGCTACCACGGGATAAGCACCAGCAGGGGGGTGCCGGACTGGTCCAACGCCACCGTCATACTCGGGAGGGACGGGAGCGTCACCGTGGAGACGGGCATATGCGAGATAGGCCAGGGCAGCTGGACGGCCCACGCCCAGATAGCTGCGGAGGTGCTGGGCGTGCCGGTGGAGAGGGTCAAGGTGGTCGGGGGGACCAGCGACGCCCCCGACACCGGGGCGACGCATGCGTCCAGGGGGTCGAGCATAGGCGGGATAGGGGTGTACGTCGCGGCGAAGAGGCTGAGGGAGAGGCTGGCGGAGGCGGCCGCCAGGCTGCTGGAGTGCGACCCCTCTGACGTGGAGATCAGGGAGGGCAGGGCGTTCCGCAGGGACAGCCCCGACGACTACGTGGAGTGGGAGGAACTCGTCCAGGCGGCCTACAGCATGGGCTACGAGATGAGCGCCACCGGCTACTTCTTCCTCCCGAAGGGCAAGTTCGACATGGAGAGGGGTCTGGGGTACGCGTACCCGGCGTTCAGCTACATCGCCAATGTTGCGGAGGTGGAGGTGGACCTGGAGACCGGCAAGGTCAGGGTGGTGAGGGTCTGGCCGGCCCTCGCCGCCGGGAGGATCCTCAACCCGGTGCTGGTGGAGGGGCAGATCGAGGGGGCCATCGCCCAGGGCATGGGGTACGCCCTCACGGAGGAGCTGAAGTTCGAGGACGGGCGCATGCTGAACCCGAACTTCACGGACTACCTGATCCCGACGTCGCTAGACGTGCCGGAGGTGGAGGCGCCGATATACGTGGAGGACCTCTACGAGTACGGGCCGTTCGGTGCCAAGGGGGTAGGGGAGATGGCGCTGATCCCGACGCCCGCGGCCATAATGAACGCCGTGAAGAACGCGACGGGCGTGAGGATAACTGAGATCCCCGCCACCCCCGAGAAGGTGTACTTCCACCTGAAGGAGGCGGGGGTGGTAGCCGGGGAGTGATCCCCGCGTGATCAGGGTCAGAGTCCGCTTCTACGCCGGACTGAGGCACCGCGTAGGCGTGAGCGAGGCCACGCTCGAGCTGCCTGATGGGGCGAGGGTGGAGCACGCCGTGGATGAGCTGGCCAGGATGTTCCCGAGGGCGCTGAGGGGGATGAAGGCCCTGATGGGCTACGCCTACTGGGTCGCCAAGAACGGGCTCCAGGTCTCCCTGGAGGACGAGCTGAGGGACGGGGACGAGCTCGTGGTGTTCCCTCCGATATCGGGGGGCTGAGCACGCTCAGCGACGGGCCCCGGAAGGCGAGTCCCGGGGAAATGCGAGGCGAGTATAGCCTCTCATAACGCCTAGCGTGAAGACTTAGGTCGGAAACAGGGTGAAGACCTCAGTCAGCCTCCAATCGCTCGAGGTCTCTGGACTAGGGGCGGGGCCACCCCAGGCGCCCAGAAGATCAAGAGTATCAAGAGCAAACCTGATCCGAATCTGGGGCCTCGCCGCCGGGGCACATCGTTAGGAGACGGGCAGTGAAGGGAAGGGAGGCGGCTCAGGACGCTGGAAGGTTGGAAATCTAAAGGAGAAATGCTGAAGTGGCTCCCTGACTTCTAGGGGGGTGTCCATCGCGTAGGCTAGGGTCAAGCCGAGGCTAGGCAGATCCTAAAGACCTAGGGACTCAGACGAATGGCTAAACTCGCTTAGAGTCCCGAATCAGGCTTCTAGTCGATCAGAAGGATCAGACCGTACCACCAGGCGAGGAACAGGACCGGATAGACAGGAGAGCGCGGCCACTACGGGGGGCACCATGAGGGCCGTTAGGAGGAAGTTGAGAAGCCCCGCCAGCTCCTGGGTCGGATACCTCGGGGCGCCGCTCCTCGGGAGGATGGCGCGGGCGGCGTAGAACAGGAGAACGAGGAGCCAAAGGGTAAAGAGCGCCTGAGGGTCTCTCCAGTTCATCGTGAAACCCTCCCGGCGACACTCAGGCGTCTCCCCTGACATGCTCCTCAGTCCAGCATTAGCCCTATCGGGAATATCCAGGTGACGAGCAGCAGGAGGATGCCCACGGCGGCCCTCCAGTCACCCGGATCCTCGGACCTGGCTGCTAGCGAGGAGCCGAGACCCCAGATCACCGACAAGAGCAGCAGGGCGCCGGCCCACGCCCTGGCGGCGGTGCCCCCGGGGCAGCTTGTGACGAGGCAGCCGAGCGGGGGAAAGGACGCGCCGAATGAGAGCAGGTAGGTTGACGCCCCCAGCAAGAACGCGGCCGACGGCTCTCCATTCAGTGGATGGGAGAGACAGGAGAGCGCCGCGAGGATCGGGGGGATCATCAAGATCAGGAGGAAGAAGTGGAGAAACTCTACGGGCTCCAGAGCCGGGTAGCCCAGGGAGCCCCTTCTCAGGAGGATGGCGCGCACGGAGAGAAACAGGAGGATCAGCAGCCAGAGGGCGAGGAATGCGGGGGATCTCCTCCAACTCATCACCATCCCCTGGCATGACTTCTCATTTCTTAATTTATATTTATTAAGTACTGCACCTATCCGTCATGGTTGCTCACCAATAGGCTCCCATCCAAGAAAAAGAAAAAATGGTATGAAGCAGGTTAACCCTTGTACTTTACTCTCGTAGCCCAGCCGTCGCCTCCCTCGTCGGAGTTGTAGAGAGGAACTACCTCCCCCTCGACGTACCAGTTCCAGTAGCCGTAAGTAGGGTACCTGAAGGCCTTTGAGACCTCCGCTTCAGCCTCCTCAAATAGAACTGCCTCGTGTCCTCCCTGCCACCAAGGCGTGTCCACGTGGGCTTGCCCCACGACGTCGACCCTGCCGTAGCCCCACTTGTGGACCTTCCAGAGCCTCACATGGTACCTATCGTAGTCGCTTGTGGGGTAGTCCTTCTGCAGAGCCTTCTGATCGGGCTCCCATCCATAGGTTGGGTCGTAGACGTAGTTGGTGTTCTCTAGAACTGGGTAGGTCCAGTTGTCGTAAACGAGCTGAGTCTGGATCGGACTCAGATCCGTGAAACCGTAGCCATCCTGCCGATACCAGACCAGGTTGATGGGGTCCGCCGTGCAGTAGTAGTAATAGTCCCCCACGTAGTCCCGGAACCTCTCCCAGCTGTACTTCGGGTAGGGGTACTGGTCCCACCAGGTCGGCGGGTCGCTCTCCACTGTGCACGCGCCGGCGTACGGGACGCTCAGGACCTCGACGGTCCCTCCCGACTTGAGCCTGCTCGCCTCCCCCTCGCTCAGCCCCAGGCTGGTTACTAGGTCACTCAGCTCTTCCTCCGCGACCTCGACGGCCGCCTCATCGCCGACCAGCCTCTCCACTCCGAGCTTATCCCTCAGCTCTGGGCCCTCGAGGACCTTCCTGTAGCGGAGGAGCCTCCCGTCGTAGGCGAGGACGAGCCTCGCCTCCGCCGTCACCCTGTGCTCCCTCAGCCACTCGTCGTAGGGACCAACGCCCTGGGCCGGCTGGGCCGCGGACACGGCCGGATATGCGGCCGCGGCCAGGGTGAGGCACAGGAGCAGGACCCCCAGGGCCCTGCCCCAGCCCGCACCCAAACTTACGCCAGGCATACGCTCCCTCCCGCAGGCTCCTCGCCTGCGTGAGTTTTGGTTAAATAATCGAATTTAAGTTCTGCGCTTTAATACATTTCTAATACTTTTATGAAACTTTTAGGGAAGAATAATTTTCATCTGCTCGCCTGACGAGAAAAGCATCGTGGAGAGAATAGCGAGAGAGCTAGGCGGAGGACGAGATTCCTAGGGGAAGGAGATTCTGGCGGAGACCAGAGACACTATCGGGGACAATCTCGGCGCTACCTGGTCTGGGCGTGGTAGGTAGAGCGATCTACACGATTTTTCCCTTCACCCTCTTCAGGTCCTCGAGGCTGTCCACGTCGAACAGCACCTCCCTCTCTCCAACGGGAACCCTCAGAATCTCTCCCCTGTGCCTCCGGACGACCGCCTTCAGCCCCATCGTGGCCTCGTCGATCTGGAGGATCTCGGGGATCAGGGAGCGGTCGAACAGTATGGGGTGTCCCGACCTCCCGGCGTGTGACGCCACGGCTATCCTCGGCCTGCGGCGGGCGTAGGCCAGAATGACCTCGTCTATCGCGCGGGGAGATATGAAGGCCACATCGGCGGGGAGTACGGCCACGGCCTCTGACTCAGGGGAGGCCGAAGCCACGCCGACCCTCACCGAACTCGACATGCCCTCGCTGTATGCCGGGTTCCTGACGACCCTCAGCCTCTCGTCCCGGATGTCGGAGATCTCTACCTCCACGAGTTCCGCCTGGTGCCCCGTGACCACGACGACCTCTGATGCGAGCGACGCGAGTGCCGTCTCCACTACCCTCCTGATGAGGGACTTACCCCCGACCCGGAAGAGCAGCTTGTTCCCGGCCTCGAACCTCTTGGACTCGCCCGCGGCGAGCACCACGAGGGAGACCCTGGGCACGTCGGACCCGTCACGCCCCTCCCCAGAGCCCCCTCCCGGCGTAGATCACCACCTCCTCGCCGGCCTCCAGCCTCAGGATCCCCTCGGGGATCTCCACGAAGCCGTCGGACTCCACAACAGGGCGGCGGCAGAAGCTCGGCGCCTTGATGGGGACCACCTCCTCCCCCTCCAGCCTCGCGAACACGATCCTCCTGAACGGGGCGTACCTCTCGTCCCCAACCGGGGCCCTCAGCCTCCCCCGCCCGACCTCGACCCTGGCCTCCGGCGGGAGGCCGGCCATCGCCCTCACCAGGGGGAGGAGCACGTACACCAGGCCCGCGATCATGGACTGATAGTGGCCGGCGAGCAGGACCACCGGCTTCTCCCCGACGAACGCCGCGCTCGTCACCCGCCCGGGCTTGAGCCTGAGCCCCCGAAACGCGGGCTCGAATCCGTCCATCGACTTGAGGGTCGTCCACACGTAGTCCCACCGGCCGATCGACGTCCCGCCTATCGTGACAACGACGTCGGCCGCGCTCAGGGCCTGCTGAAGCACCTCCCCTATCTTGTTCGGGTCGTCTGGGGCGATCGGCATCCTGAGGGGCTCCCCCCCGTTCCTCCTGACGGCCTCCCCCACTACGGCGTGCCTGACCTCCAGCTTAACCCCCGGGGCTCGACCTGGGTCGGGAGAGTAGCTCAGCTCACTCCCGACGGGCACTACCGCCACCCTCGGCCTCCTGGAGACCCTGACCACTTGAAACCCCAGATCGGCCAGAAGGTCCAGGTGCCTGGGCTCCACCAGCTGGCCGGACCTGAGCACCACCTGCCCCGCCCTCACGTCGGCCCCGGCCTGCAGCACGTTCCTTCCGGGCCGGACAGGAGATCTGACGACTATGCGATCCCCCTCCCTGGGGACCGACTCCACCGGGATGACCGAGTCGGCCCCCTCAGGCAGGTAGGCGTCCGTGGCGACGTAGAAGGCGCATCCGGGCTCCAGGAGACCGGGATCCTCCCCAATTCGAACCTCTCCGGTCACTCGGATCCTCACAGGGCTGTCCGGACCGGCGCCGGAGGTGTCCGCCGACGACACCGCGTAGCCGTCGAAGAGGGACGTGGGCCTCCTCGGGACGTCCCAAGGGGCCCTCAGGTCCTCCGCAGAGACCCTACCGACGGCCTCTGCCAGTGGGACCTCCTCCACCTCCGTCGGCCGGGCCCCGGACAGGAGGGCGTCGAGGGCCCGGTCGAGCGGGGAGTACCTGAAGAGCTTCTCCATGAGGCTCAATCCGAACCCCTCTCCAGGGCGTCTATCATCCCGTCGGCCACCGACATAGACCCGGGGGGCCGGACCCCCTTAACCACGGCCAGCATCTCCGCGACGACGCTGACGGCCACCTCCCCGGGCGTGTCCGAGCCGAGGTCGAGCCCGGACGGCACCCTCAGGACCCCCTTGAGCCTGGAGAAGTCGAGCCCCTCGTCCCTGAGCCTGGCCAGAAGCTTCCCACCCTTGGTCCTGCTTCCCAGCAGGCCGACGTACCTCGGGAGCCTATCGAGGCCGCACAGGAACCGAAGCACCCTGTACTCCACGTCCGGCTCCCCGTGGGCTATGAAGAGGAGGTCCTCCGGGCCCGGCGGATCCCTCGCGAGGCCGTCGACGGGATCGCCGACCCTCAGCTCGGCCCCCGGGAACCTCTCCGAAGTGGCGGTCTCCGGGTTGTCGTCCACCACCACGGACCTCCACCCCAGGACCCGGGCCACCCTGTGGACCTGGAGGGCCACGTGCCCGGACCCCACGAGGAAGAGCCTCGGGTCCGGCACCAGCACGTCGATGAACACCGCCGACTCACCCCCGCACAGGTGGCCGGTGCCTATGGACCCGGGGGAGCCGGACTCCGCGAAGCTGAACCTGAGGAGCCTGGGCCTGCCGTCCTGGAGCGCCTCCCTCGCCGCCTCGACGACCAGCCTCTCGAACTCCCCTCCCCCGAGGGTCCCGAAGACGCCGCCCTCGAGCACGGCCAGCTTGGCACCCGGATCCCTAGGGCCGGAGCCCACCTTCTCCACGACCGTGCAGAGCGCCACCCGCCTGCCCCTGCTCAGCTCTCGGGCCGCCGCCGCGAGGACGGCTGGATCTCCGGCCGGCATATACCGGGGGAAGGGGCGGTCAAATATTATCCTGAGAGGGGGCCCACGCAGGCCGGGAGGGCGGGTTCGCTCGGGGGTCACCTCCCGAGGGGGCACCACCTCCTGAACCCGAGGAGCGCCTCGGCTGAGGCGCCGGTGACGCCGTAGAGCACTATCTTCTCTGAGGGGGCGGAGATCAGGTCGTCGAGAGTGCCGTTGGCCACCACGCTGCTGGTCACGAGGGCGAGGTCGGCCCACTGGACGGCCTCCCCGTCCGAAGAGTGGGGCTCCACCTCGACGCCCTCGACCATCTTCCCGACATTCCTGGGGTTCGCGTCGGTTATCCTCAGGCGGGTCCCGCCGAGCGTCCGAGCCAGAGAGCGGGCCATGGCCGGCTGGTACCCCACCAGGGCCACCCTCTCGACGCCGAGGCCAGATACCCACTCGGCCAGCCTCTCGGCGCACCTCCACGGATCCTCGTCCCTGCAGTGGACGGTCCTGTCCGCGAGGCCCAGCGCCCGGACCAGTGCGTTGGACGTCGCCACCAAGATAGCCCTCAGCCTGGGGTCTGAGGCGTCGAGCTCAAGGACCTCGCCCAGGGTACCGGAGAACTCCCACGGGCGTCCGGTGAAGGCCTGTCCCCTGGCACCGAGGACCGTCGCCTCGACCAGCCTCTCCTCACCCCTGGCCAGGGGGAACTCCGGGCTCCCGGGGTCGCCGATGGCCTCCTTCGGAGAGAGGGGGTGGGCTCTCACCTCGACCCTCTCGCCCCCAAGGCCCCTCGAGGCGA
This sequence comes from Thermoproteota archaeon, assembly GCA_027491415.1. GTDB lineage: Archaea > Korarchaeota > Korarchaeia > Korarchaeales > Korarchaeaceae > DRBY01. The sequence continues at coordinate 10,997 of JAOZFH010000010.1, forward strand.
TCAGATCTCTGAGCCTCCCCCTCAGGAGATCGACGAGGCGCCCCATCCAAGGGCCGAGTGGTCCAGACCCCGGATAAATGTAGGCTGCCAGAAGCTCACGACCGTCGAGGGGTTCCCCGGGGAGAGGGCTCGACGAACACCACCTCTATCCCCTCGCTCGCCAGGAGATCTGCGATACTCTTGTGGTCGGAGTCGCAGGTGAGGAGCCTGGCCGGGGGGATGGGGGAGCACGCTATCAGCAGGTCCAGGTCGGGGACCTCGATCCCCTCTCCTCGGCCCTGGCCCTGACTCTAGCCGCCAGGTCGACCGCCCTCCTGGTCAGCGGGGCGACGGAGATCCACCTCAGCGTCCTCTGGATCCACAGGAGTTCGCTCGAGCCCCCCTCGCTCGAAGCGCGTGGTAAGCCCCCGCGAGCAGCTCGTACTCCGTCAAAACTGAGATTAGGAGACCTCCCGCCCCCTCTGCGGCCCTCCTGAGGGACTCGGCAGCCTTGGAGCTTCCCCTCCTCAGCTCTAACAGGAAGGACGTGTCTAGGAGGAGGTTCAAGCTTCCACCCTGGGGCCGAAGCCCTCCCTCAGCTCCCTGACTATCCTCACGATCTCCTCGACTCCCTCCAACCTCCTGGACTCCTCTATGATGCGCTCGACCCTGAGATCCACCCTCGATCGGATGAGCTCGTCTATGACCTGGGAGAAGCTCCTGCCTCCGGCTCCCTTGAGGGCCACGAGCTTCCTGTAGACCTCATCGCTCACGGTTATGGTTTTCATCTCTTCGTGTGTCGTATATTATGGAACATAAGCCTCGTGCAAAGGGTGGACGCCCTGCCACGCGAATTATATCTCGCGGGGGGAGACGGGACTCTAGCAGTGCGCGGCAGAAGGTTGCCGAGAGATTTCTTCTGCAGGGACCCGGTGGCGCTGGCGATCGACCTGCTGGGCAAGCTGCTCGTCCACGAGTCTCCGGAGGGCAGGACCTCCGGCGTGGTGGTGGAGACGGAGGCCTACCTCGGGAGGGGGGACAGGGCGTCGCACGGCTACGGCGGCAGGAGGACCCCGAGAATGGAGCCCCTCTACGGGCCGTGCGGGCGCGCCTACGTCTACGTGGTCCACGGGAGGCCCCTGCTGAACGTGGTGGCGGGGCCGCCCGGGGAGCCTACGGCCGTCCTAATCAGGGCGCTGGAGCCCAGGGAGGGAATCGAGCTCATGGCCGAGAGGCGTGGAATAAGGATAGAGAAGGAGTCAGACCTGAGGAAACTCTGTTCCGGGCCGGGGAGGCTCACCCAGGCCATGGGAATAACGAGGGAGCACAACGGCGCGGACCTAGTGGAGGGGCCAATACACTTCGAGGATGTGGGGTACGAGGTCCGCGAGGTCGTGAGGAGGCCCAGGGTCGGCGTGGACTACGCGGGCGAGGACGCGCTAAGGCCCCTCAGGTTCTACGTGGCGGGGAACAGGTTCGTGTCGAGGAGGTGAGCGAGCCACCGGCGGACCGTGTGGGACGTCGGGGGAACGGCCGGGCGGAGTGTGGGTGAGGGGAGGGTCGGCTGCTGCACTCCCCGGATTGCGGGGGGTTGGGGGCTTCTTAGAGCCGGCGGTACGCAGGAATTGGTTGTCAGCTCTGCCGACCCCCGCTAGGGATTGAGATCGGAGGTATCTTACATTTCAGGATTCCGAGGGCGAAGCGCCTGGCCTCCCCCTCCAGACCCAGGGCCCTGAGCCGAGAGATCAGTCGGGCTGCGCCGTAGGCGTCGGCCTCCCTGGAGAGCCTGTCCAGGAACTCCAGGGCGAAGCGCCTGGCCTCCCCCTCCAGACCCAGGGCCCTGAGCCAGGAGATCAGTCGGGCTGCGCCGGGGGCCGAGACTCGAAATTCATTCTCCCCCTCCGAGCCTGGAGCTGGAGTTCGATCTCTCTGCTTCAAGACATCCGTCAAGACGCACGTCAGCACCCTTAGCGCCAGTGGGCTGTCCGAAGATTCTTCAACTAGGTAGTCTGCGGGGGGCTTAGCCCCTCCGACCCGTGCGGCGCTCCTCCAGACCTCCAAGAGGAAGCTCTCCTCTCCCCAGTCTCCAGGAGGGAGGTGAGGCCTGAGCTCCCCATGCCGCACACCCCTCAGGAGGAGCCTGGCGTACTCCTTGTGGTAGAGGACGTGCTCGAACCTGCCTCCGGGTCCGTGTGTCCTCTGCAGATACCCCCTCTCCGCGAGCCAGTCCAGCCCTGACTCAACGCGGCCGAGCGCAATCTCCTTATCCTCACCACGCAGGAGGGGTCTCAGGGCCTCCCTCACCACGCGAGCGTCGAAGGGGGCCTGAAACGTGTACAGCGCGGCGGCCACCAGCAGGACGAGCGCCCTGGGCCAGTTCTCTAGCCTACCCTCCATGACCCCGGAAATCTCTTCCAGAACGCGCCTCTCCAGGGCCCCCCTCACGTCCTCCGGAGACCTCAGAACGGGTCTCTCCCCGCTCCTAACGAGTTCGGCCATGAAGAGAGGGTTGAAGCCGGCCCCCTCTACTAGGTTGGCGACCTCCCGGTCGCTCAGCTTCCACCCCCGCCGCCGGGTCAGCCACCTGGCGAATCTCTCGAGTTCCCATCTCTCGATCCTCAGACTTAACTCGTCCACCGCCCCGAGGGGATTCTCCCTCTCCCAGGGACCCACCAAGCTCCTCCTGGTCCCGGCGACGGCGACCGCCCCGGCCCTCCTGATCCTGTCGAAGGCGGCCGCCACGTCCCTCGGGGCGGCCTCGGCCCTGTCCAAGATGAAGACCATCCTCCTCACCAGGCTCCTGCCCACCCTACCATCAAGCGCTTCCTCGAGTCTCCTCCTCACCTCCCCGACGTCGACGCTGGCCAGTTCCGCTCGGCCCACCTGGGCGTTCACGTAGAACACCAGCCTTCCCTTGATAGTCAGCTCCCAGCCGGCCGTCGCGAGTGAGTAGGTCTTGCCCGAGGCCGCGGGCCCTATCAGGATGAGGCTCTCCCCCCTCTCAGCCCTCCTCAGCACCTCGTCCACGGCGGGCCACCTGTAGACCCTCCCCGACGCCAGGTCGGCCAGGGATGGGAGACCCCTCCCCCCCTCGGCGAGCACGGTGACGAGAGGCGCGAAGGGGACCTCAAGCAGCTCGTGGACCGCCCTCACGACGCCCTCCCCGGAGACCCGCGTCCCGGCCTCCTCACAGGCCGCCAAGACCGCGGAGGCCAGGGCCAGCTTCCCCAGGGCCTTGGCCGCGTCTTCCCTCTCCTCAAGCTCCTCGGCACCCTCCAAGATCGAGAGGAACCTCTCCCAGAGCCTGCCTAGGCTCTCCCCGTCCGCCGCCCCCTCTCGGACGGTTGCAAGTATGGAGCGAGCCTCCTCCAGCTCCCGCCCGCGGAGCGAGGACAGCTCCCTTAGTACCTCGATCTCCCTGTCCTCGAACATCCCGCGGAGCGAATCTATTAGGCTGGACAGCCTCCCGTGAAACTCCGCCAGGTCGTTTACCGAGCCCATAAGCTCGGTCGCCCTAAGGAATCCGATCAGGGCCAGGGAGAGCAGACCCTCCAGCAACCCAGCCCTGGGTCCGCCGAGAAAGGTATAAGGTTGTGGCCGCCCCCGCAGGCGGCGGCCGCGGGGTCCAGGTGGTGTTGGGGGAGAGTCGCCCGCCTCGCGCGTACGGAGTCTCCCGACGGCGATCCGGGCGCCTTCCCGCCTGGCGTCCGGGTCGGGGCGCTCGTCGATTGCGCCCGTCGATCAGCCGCCACAGGGGTCACGAGGATTCCCTAGGCCGACCGGGCTTCACGACCGTGAGAGGAGCACTCCCTGCCCCAGACTCCAAGGGAGGCCTGCGTCGATCCGATTCCAGGGGGCCGCGCGCAATCTTTATCTTCACAGGATGCACATAACTCACCGATGGCGAATATCACGCTGAGCATTCCGGAGGACCTCTACCGGCTGATGAAGAGGTACAAGAGCATCAACTGGTCCGAGATCGCCAGGAGGGCGATAGTCAGGGAGATCCTCTACAGGAAGGCGCGAGACGAGGGACTCACCCTGAGGGAGCTCGGCATGCTCTTGGACGTCAGCGGGATACCCTTGACCGGCGAGAGGCCTACGCTTGACGAGGGGGAACTCCAGGATAGGCTGAGGAGGAGGGAGCGGAGGAGGATGGAGGGGCTGAGGGAGGGGGTTTCATCGTGACCGTCCTCGACACCTCGTCCGTCATATCGCGGGTCAGGAGGGGGGTCGAGGTCTGGGAGAACGTCACCACGATCGCCCTGATCGAGTACCCGCCGCTCAGGGGATACGAGAAGTTTCAAGGAACGATCTACTTCGCCTCTGAGGATGACCAGCTGCTCGCCGCGACCCTTCAGGAGAGGCTCAGGAGGGTGGGCAGGCCCATGAGCGCGGCAGACCTGCTGGTGGCGGCCATCTGCATCAACAGGGGTGAGGAGCTCGTGACGAGGGACGAGGACTTCCTCGCGCTGGCTGAGGCTGAACCCTCCCTCAGGGTGAGGGTGGAGCACGAGCGTTAGAGATGCGCAGCGCCAGAGGCCCCGCAGAGCCGGGCATAAGCCTCTGAGGCGGGGCGGATCTCCAACCGGCTCTGGCGGACTCGTCACCGTGTCGGGATGCCGACGGTGGATACTGAGTGGGAATGAGAAAAGAAAAGTAAAACTCATCTAGCTAGGGCCTGCCCACGGGCGGCGTGGGAGGGTGCGTCGAGGAGGGGGATCTCGGTTCGCGTGGCGCTCGCTGAATCGCAAGTCGACAGGCGCCCAGCCAGCGCCACGCAGACCCGGGAGGGGCGATCTCCCGCTCCGGCAGGCCCTCTCTTCTCGGCCGGGGACTGGGTTCCGGGTAGACCTGCGGGAGGGCGACGATTGCGCGAGGGGGGCGTCGCCGGGGTCAGGGTGAGGTCTGTCCTGAACAGGCACAGGAGGAGGGACGACTGGTTCCTCGACGAGTACTCCGTGAACCCCTACTACGGGTGCCCCCTCTCCTGCGTGTACTGCTACGCCAGGGGGACGAAGTACGGCTCCTCGCCACCAGGTGAGGTCAGGGCCAAGGTGAACGCCCACGAGGTTCTGGCCAGGCAGCTCAGGGCGGAGGCCAGGGCTGGGAGGAGGGGCTTCATAGCGCTGGGGACGGCGACGGAGCCCTACATGCCCGCCGAGGCCGACCTCAACCTGACCAGGCGGTGCCTGGAGGTGATCTCCTCCCTGAGGTTCCCGGTGCACGTGCTGACCAAGTCCGACCTCGTGCTGAGGGACGCCGACCTGCTGCGGGAGGCGGCCGAGAGGGCGATCCTCCCGCCGGACCTGAGGGGGAAGGTCGAGGGGGCCGTCGTGACCGTCTCTATCTCGACCCTCGACCCGGAGGCCGCGGGGGCGTTCGAGCCGGGCGCCCCTCCCCCGGATCGCAGGCTGGACGTGGTCAGGAGGCTCTCCGAGGCGGGGCTGGCCGCAGGGGTGGCCTTCATCCCGGTCCTCCCCGGCATCTCGGACGGCGAGGGGGAGATCGACCGCATGGTGGAGGCGGCGGCGGAGGTCAGGGTGAGCCACGTCTTCGTCGGCGCCCTGACCGTCCCAGGGGCCGTCAGGAGGGCGGTCGAGGGCCTGATCTCCCGGAGGTTCCCGGAACTCCTGCCAACCTACAGGGGGCTCTTCTCCTCCGGCCCATATCCACCAGGCGGCTACCAGGCGAGGCTCGACAGGATGGCAAGGGAGGCCTGCGGGAGGCACGGCGTCCGATACATGCTCCTCTGACCATCTGCCCCACGACGCAGGGACAACCGAGAGGGCCGCCTAGGGATCCCTGAGGCGAGGCGCCTCAATTGGCCCCTCCTCGCGCTCGCCTACGAGTTCCGTTGGGGATGTCGCCTCAATCATACGATACGACACGCGATCACGGACCGATAATTCGGTCAGCGGGGGCCGACCCCTCGAGAACATGCCTCAGCGCCCGGCAGAGCCCACAGCACGGTAGGAGCGTCCCGCTCCTCTCCTTTGATCTCGTCGAACCCGCTAGTCGGGCAAGCTCTCCTCTACGAGTCTGATGAGCCTACTGGCCTTCTCCAAGGCGTCCTCCGCCTCCTCCCTCGAGAAGCTGTAGGGCCTGTGGTCGGCGGTCTTCCTCCTGACGAACAGGTCCAGGTAGTCTCGCCTGGCCCCCTCGGCCCTCTCCCTCCCAACCCTCACCTCCAAGATCCTCCTGAGGGCGTTGGCAATCTTGTCGTCCTTCGTGGTCCTCAGGCCCCTCACCCGGTGCTCGACCGTGAGCCTCACCGCGAAGTAGGCGGCCGAGACCGCCTTGTTGTAGTTCCCGTGGAGCAGGTCGTCCTCGGCCTCCTTCAGAAGGATCCTAGCCTTCTCAGCCTTGTCCAATCAGAACTCTCCCCCCGGCCGCCATGAACAGCTCCAGGACGTCCTCCTCCCCCTCGGAGGCCAGGAGCGGGTTGACCCTCTCCCCGACCTCCGAGGCCAGCCTGGCCACGAGCTCAAAGTCCCCGGGCCTGACCTCCCTGAGCACCACCA
>JAOZFH010000017.1 GCA_027491415.1 Thermoproteota archaeon
CCTGAGCCCATCCTCGTGGAGAAGAACGGGATACCCAAGGCCGTCGGAGGGGAGAGGCCCACAATCGAGGAGACCGAACTCTTCATTCTGCAGGCCGCCAGGAGGGCGGTGAAATACAGGCCCCACCCGGTCTGGGGGGAGAAGGTCCTAGTTCCGGAGGAGGTGCCCGGGATAAGCGAGGAGCGCCTGAGGCAGCTGGACCCGACGACCTACCTCGACATGAGCGAGTTCAAGAAGCTCCTGCGGGCCCAGATCGAGGTCAGCAAGTACTACCTCGACCAGAACTGTCCCGGTCTGCCGAGGGAGATTTACGAGGCAATGGACTTCTGACGGAACTTCGCGGCAAGGTTGAGAACATTTTCCGCATGCGGAGAGAAATCGTATAGATACTACGTTCAGTTCGGCCATCCCTTTTGGCGATCCCCCTTTTTGTCCTGTCTATTCTGTTTTTTATGGTTGTGAGCATAATCTCCTGCCCTGTCCATGCGGAACGGGTATCACAAGGGAGTCCTGCTTGTGGACCCGTCGGAGAGAGGGGTCAGCGTAAAAGAGCTGGCTGACGGGCTCCTTACTGGAACACTGGTCCCCTCGTCAGGTAGGCACGCCGTCACGGCGATCTCTCCCCCAACGGGCGATCGGGGAGAGTTCACTTCGGGAGGGCCATTCGGATGCAAACTGAGGAGAGGGCAGGATTCGATGGGACAGCGGTGCTCGGCGCGTCCGACAGGCCTGTCCACCTCTTCATCAGGGACGGAGGGGTCGTCCATGCCGCCAAACAGCTGATCGGGAGGGGCTGAAATCTGGGTCTTCCCTTGTTGGACGTGTTAGATTTGGCTGAGAGCGGTCCCTACATGGAGGAGGGGGAGTTTGACCTCAGAGTGGCCAAGCTGTGCAGGGAGCTCGCTGAAGAGTACGACATACGCTACGACCCCGAGCGGGTTGTCGTTGACGACGACAGCCTGGCGGATGCCGTGTTTGACGCAGGCCTCAGGCTCGCCTCGGAGGTCGGCATGTACTGCTTGAACGCCAGGAGAGTCATCAGGTTCTCTGAGGAACAGCTCTTGGAGGGCCTGCTGTGCGCCTCCAGCCCCCTCACGATCGGCAGAGGAAGGGACGCGCGCGTCCTCTACGCAAGGGGAGTTGAGGACGGGAGGCGGCCGATCATCTTTGGTGGTCAGCCAGGCGCCTCGATCCCAGAGGAGTGGTTCCTGCCCACTGCCGTCTCGTACATGATGGAGCCCCTCGTTGACGCCGTGAACCACGGAAGGCTCGATTTGGTTGGCGGCAGGAGGGTCAGGGCGCGTAGCCCGCTGGAAGCGATCGCCACCAGGCGAGAGCTCACGCTGCTCAGGGAGGCCGCCAGGAGAGCTGGGAGACCTGGGATCCACCTAATCGCCGGTGAGAGCAGCGTTACGTGCGTAGGGGCCCTCGCCGTAGCTTCAGAGAGGTACCTCAGGACCAGCGACGCGCACCTCATAGGAGTGATCTGCGAGCTGAAGACGGATTACGACAGGCTGACCAAGGCAGTCTGCTTTGCAGACTACGGCGCGTTGAGCGTTACCCTCGCGGATCCGCTCATCGGATGGTTCGCCGGAGGTCCAGATGGCGCCGCCATCTGCGCAGTCGCGTCTCTCCTGCTGGGGAGGCTGGCCTACCGGTCTGCATATTACGTATGCCACCCGAACCACCTCAGGGTCGCCGGCACGAGCAACCCAGAGTGCCTCTGGGTCGCCTCCGCCGTGGGACATGCGATGGCCAGGCGGGCCCACACTCCCGTCCTGGGGGCAATCTGGACCGCGTCGGGCGCCGGCACCGAGGAGGTCTTCTACGAAGTTGCCGCCGCCACCGTGGCGAGCGTCGTCTCGGGCTTCCACCCGGCTGGAGTCTCCTCCGCGAGCGGGATCCAACCAAACGCCAGCGGGCTCGAAGTCAGGTTCATGGCGGAGGTGGCGATCGCGGTAGCCGAGAGCGGGTTGAGCCGATCCGAGTCTAACGAGATCGTGAGGGTCCTGCTGAAGAGATACGCCCTAAGCTTAGAGGAGCCGAAGATTGGACGTCCATTCCCGGAGCTCTATGATCTTCGAGCCGTGACTCCGAGGGAGTGGTGGCTCCAGCTCTACCAAAAGATGAGGAAGGGGCTAGAGGAGATCACGGGGCTCCCTCTTGGATCCATCGACCCGCGCGGCACTGAGCAATGATCTCCTTACCACCCATCCCACAGCCTCGTAGCCTGCTCGCGAGCCTTCTCTCGAACCTCCTCCTCATATCTACCGTTAGGGCCCTTCTGTCCCTCACGACTAACTGGAGGGACTACTTAGCTCCTCAAGATAGCCCCATAATTCGAGCGAGAGTTCTAACACCCCTCCCGCAGACGCCCGGGAGTTAGGGAGACGAGAGGTAGATCCACAGGCCCATCAGGGCGGTCAGCAGGCCGAGGACCATGTGCATAAACCTCAGGTATGGGGCGAACCAGCGGATCGCCCTGATCTTAGGCGCGAGCAGCAGGGCTAGCCCGGTGAGGACGACTGCCGACCCGTACCACAGGGCGACCTTCCCCAGCGCGCAGTGGTCCACGACCACCGTCCAGCTCAAGGCGCAACCCTCCCGACCGGGAATACGTAGAGCGGGCTCAGCCTCACCTGCAGGATTTCGGCTACTTCGTCGTCGTGGAACGCACCGACCGCCACCGTCCCGAAGCCCATCGCGGTCGCCTGCAGGTAGATGTTCTCCCCCACATGCCCGGCCTCCATGTGAACGTACCTGACTCCCCTCTCCCCATACGCCTCGGTGGTCCTCGAGTAGTCGGCGGCGATCACGAGACAGACGGGCGCCTCCCTAACCCAGGCCTGGCCAAGGGCGGCCTCGGCCAGCTCCTCGGAGAAGTCACCCCTCCTGACCAGCCTGAGCCCGTGGGGCTCTGGGAGGTACTCGTAGACCCCGGACTCGAGGCCCAGGACCCCGCCCTCCCTCACCACGGCGAACACCGTCAGCGGGTAGGTGGCCCCAGCGCTGGGGGCCGATCTAAACCCTCGGACTGGATCTGTGATCCCTTGGGCAGCCCACAGGAGCTGGGAGAGCTCCTGCAGCGTGATGGGGGAGTCAACGTAGGACCTTATCGACCTCCTGGACGCTATGGCCTCCTCCACGCTCACCTCCCCCGTGAGCGAGGGAGCCGGCAGCCGGATCACTCCCCCGACCTCTGCCGCGGTCTCTGGAACCCTGACCACCGTGACGGCGCCGGTGAGGATGAGCACGCCAGCAGTCAAGAGCGTCAGGACTAGGACGAAGGGCATCGAGGACCTCGAGGAGGGGGACGCCACACCCATATTCCTCGGCCCGAACAAAAGAAGATGTCGCCGATGCGGCGGGCCTCAGGGGATTCATGAGTTGCTTACGAGGCTATGAATACGCGCTCGGCTTTTAGAAATGAAGATTGAAGATTTTTGACTATATGACCCGATGTAAAGAGGGTTGTCCAGTGGGCGTGTCGGCCTCAGATGTCTACTCTCAGAGCTGGGAGCACCTGAGGCATGTGGAGAACGAGAGATACTGGTTCCTCACGACCTATCAAGCGATCGCGCTGGCGTTAATCGCCGCCATCGCAAAGATCTTGGGCTCTCCCCTTCATCTCCTCAGTCTAATTCTCGCGGAACTCGGTCTCTTTGCTTCCGCCTCCACTTCGCTGCTGGGACTATTTGTTGCAATCACGCTGAGAGCCGCTTACACCTCTCACCTAAGAGTAGTGAAGAAGATTTACCTTGTGGACGGGAAAATTCGCTCCTACTATCCCTACTGGATGGGTGACGAGCCTTGGGGGGAGGCCGGATTCGTCGACTTACCCCACAAATTCGCCAAGCTAGGCACGTCCTTCCACGGGATCCACATCTCGATCTTCAGATCAACTATCTTCGTGGTTCTCGCCTCGATGACGCTTCTCCCGGTGGTCCTGGGCCTGCTCTCCGTTGATTCCGGCGTCCTCCGCGAAGCGTTGATCATCACAAGCGCCTCCGCGACCGCTTTGACCTGGCTTTTCTACTGCTGGCTCTTTCGTCATGTCCGAAGGGGTCTGGAGGAGTCTGCTCAACTGCTCAAGGCTTTCTTGGAAGGGTTCTGTCAAAGAACGGGTGGATCCCACCCTCAGAGGATTTGTGAGGAACTAGAGGGGGCTGCGGAGTTCCTGGGCGGACTCGCAGATCTGTCGAGGCAGAGGTTTCTTATCGCGCTGCTTGGCGCTCTGCTGGCGGACGTCTGGCTCGGGCAGGTGGAAGCACACCTCGGGAGTTTCATAGGGTTTGCTGGATTCTTAGCGGGTCAAGCAATCGTCCTAGGATGTATTAATCTCACTCTCAACGACTACCTCAGGGCAGCTGACGATGCTGACAGACTTTACTCCACATTCTTTGTCATTTGAATGGAACACTGAGGGGGAACCGCTCTCAGACGACCAGAGCCTCCGCGGAAGATCGACTGAAGGCCTGAGATCTTCAGGAGGCTGAAGGTAGTTCGAGAGACCGAATAAGTAAGCCGCAGGAGATTGGTGAGATCTCAGGGTTCGCTGTCTTGAAGTGAGCCGCGTGGGGTTCCGGGATGGGAGGGCGCGTCACACACACCAAAAAAAGGAGAGAGTGCGTCGGAGAACTCCGCTCTTGCGTCATTCAAGTAAAAAAGGTTGGAGGCGGCTCAGGCTTCCCTGAACCTGTCCTTCAGCTTCTCGAGCACCTGGGGGAGGGTTGTGTACTCCATCTCCCCCGGCCCGAGCCTGTGGGGCATGAAGGGGCCGTGCCTCCTCATGTAGTCCGCTATCTCGTTCGCGAGCCTCCTGGCCCTCTCGAAGGCGACGTCCGCGAACAGGTCGCTGGGGCCGATCAGCTTGGAGTCCTTGACGTTGAAGCCCAGGGCGACGACCCTCGGCGGGCCGTCGAACCTGCTGGGCCTGGCGTCGGCCTCGCCCACCGGCATGAGCGGGCCGTTGTGGGACCCCCTCATCCACCCCGCCACCAGGTGCGGGAAGGCGAAGGGCTCTAAGACCTCTCCGAGGGCTGGGAACTTGCTCTGGGCCCTGACTATGGCCACTGGATCGTCCTTGCCCACGTACTTCCCGGCGATCAGGTTCAGCCTGGTGGTGCTCACCGCCGCGGCCACGTCCCTCGGCTCCTCCCTGGTGTAGACCCTCCTGATCACGTACCTCTCCGGCGAGCCTATGAGGGCCAGGAGGTCGTACATCTCCTCCGGGGTGCTGAGCTCGACGACCTTGCCCTCGTGAACGTCCATCACCTCGAAGGTGAAGCCCCTGTGGAGCTTGGGCGCGATAACCAGCCCGGCCGTGTTGAAGGGGTCGGCGAACATCCTGAACACGGGGAGATTGAAGGCGCCGGGCTCTGTCTTGTCGGCCATGAACACGACCACCGGCTCGGCCGGCCTCTCCTCGATCTCGATCTCGGCGTAGCCAGGGCCCATCCCCCTGAGGTTGCCCGAGAAGGCGTCGCTGAGGAGGTCCTGCCCCGCCCCGTAGAGGCCCAAGCCCCTCGCCACATCCGCAGCTCTCTTGAAGGTCTCCCAGGCGAGAGTGTGGATCTCCTCGCTCTCCTCGCCCTTTCTGTGGGTCATTATGAGTTCCAGGTCGTCTCCCACTCGAGTGACGTAGAAGTCTTCGATGAGCCCCTCCCTCTTGGCCTTCGCCAGCTCCTGCCTGGCCACGTCCAGCAGCTGAGGAGGGGCGACGTGGTGACCCGCCAGGCTCCCGATGTCCGCCTTTATGACGGACAGCGTCGTCTTGACCATGGACATCACCGGGGCGTCAGGCTGCGGCACGGACTAAATGTTTTTGACCCCCTGCTGAGGCGACGCGGAAATCGCAGCCGATTGCCCGCAGGGCTCAGCCCGCGATAGAACGAGCCGAAGTTTCCTGAGGCCCCACAGGGTGAGCCGGGGCTCCAGGGGGGCCGATGGGCTCGAAGAAAGCTTGCCATCGGGGAAGAATGTTTAATAGGGCCGGAGGCCAAACGCCTGGGGTGTGAGGCGTTTTGTCTGAAGAGTTTGAACCTTATCCAAGCTTCATAAAGAAGGACTACGTGCCGAACCCCGACGAAGACGTGATCGTCTCGTTCAGGGTGAAGCCGGCAAAGGGATTCACCGTCGAGGACGCCGCCGGGGCTGTGGCAGCGGAGAGCAGCGTCGGGACCTGGACGACGCTCTACAGCTGGTACGACCAGGGCAGGATCGGTAAACTCATGGGAAAGGCCTACTCCTTCAAGGACCTCGGTGACGGATCCTACATCGTCAGGGTGGCCTACCCCGTGGAGCTCTTCGAGAGGGGGAACATGCCGGGCCTGCTCGCGTCGATCGCGGGCAACGTGTTCGGCATGAAGAGGGTTGACGGGCTGCGCGTGGAGGACATATACCTCCCGGAGGCATTCCTCAGGGACTTCAAGGGACCCAGCAGGGGGATCAGCGGGGTCCGGGAGATATTCGGGGTCTACGACAGGCCGATCGTCGGGACCGTGCCGAAGCCCAAGGTCGGCTACACCCCAGACGAGGTGGAGAGGCTCGCCTACGAGATACTCAGCGGCGGGATGGACTACATCAAGGACGACGAGAACCTGACGGATCCCAGCTACTGCAGGTTCGAGGAGAGGGCGAAGGCGATAATGAAGGTCATAGAAAGGGTGGAGAGTGAGACCGGCGAGAGGAAGGTTTGGTTCGCCAACATAACGTCGGACGTGAGGGAGATGAAGAAGAGGCTCGAGCTAGTGGCGGACCTCGGGAACCCCTTCGTCATGGTGGATGTGGTGGTGGCGGGCTGGTCATCCGTCACCTACGTGAGGGACTTGGCCGAGGAGTACGGGGTCGCGATACACGCCCACCGGGCGATGCACTCCGCGTTCACACGGAACCACTACCACGGCATCTCCATGTACGTCCTCGCGAAGCTCTACCGGATAATAGGCGTGGACCAGATCCACGTCGGCACCCCGGGCGTCGGCAAGCTGGAGGCCGAGGCCAGGGAGGTGATCAGGTACGCCGCCATACTGCGGGAGGAGCACTTCAGGCCGGACCCGGACGACGACTTCCACCTAGAGCAGAGGATGTACCACATAAAGCCCGCCTTCCCGGTCTCGTCTGGAGGCCTGCACCCAGGCACCCTGCCGGACGTGGTCGGGGCCCTTGGGAGGGACCTCGTCATACAGGTCGGGGGCGGGGTGATCGGACACCCCGACGGCCCCAGGGCCGGGGCGATGGCCGTAAGGCAGGCCCTCGACGCGATATCTGAGGGGGTCCGGCTGGACGAGTACGCGGAGACCCACAGGGAACTCAGGAGGGCTCTGGAGAAGTGGGGGTTCGTCAGGCCGATCTGAGGCCCCTACCCCCTCCACTCCACCTCACCTTTTGGAGGTTCGCCCCTTCGCGCTCAGCGATGCACCGGCCAGGGGTCGCCTCTTCCCTTGGGAGTTCCCGCCAAGGACTGGCTGCGGCCAGGGACGAACGGCTCTCAGTGCTTGGACCTGGGTTCTGGAGTCCTTCTCCTACCTACCTACCCCCACCCTGCTGAACCTGAAGAAAGCATCGGAATAAGGGTTAGCCTCGTACAGCCGTCTGGAGCCATCCGAACGGCCACACTAAGGGCTGGAGATATAACGATCCTGGCGGGGGGTCCCAAGGGAGCTACCCCTGTAAGCAGATCAGGGGTCGCCGTCCGATTTGCCCCGGGTGAGATTCGTCTGTTTGGTAGAAAGACCGAAGAGGCAAATATTCTAGAGTCGGCGCTGGGGCAAACTCAGAATATTAACGCACGAGGCCCTCGGAAGAGCAGAGAAAAAACAGGTTCGTCAAAGCTCCTCGAGGTTTAAGAAAGGAATCCCCAGCCTTGAGTATATCTCGTCCGCCGAGAGCAGGGGCGTCCTCCTCCTCTTCGCCGCCGCCGCGTGGATTGAGTCGAAGAAGCCGAGTTCCTCGTGCTCCTGCCTGAGCCGCTCGGCGATCACGAGGTCTTCGAGGCTGACCTCTACGCACTCCCTCACTCCCGCGTCGGCGAGCTCGGCTAAGGCTAGCCCGGCGGCCTCTGCCACTGCCCCTGGCCCTAGCCCGTGCGAGTAGAGCACGACCCTGAACTCCACCACGGCACTGGAGAGGAGGGAGAGATTTATCTCCCCGCTCCTGTGGAGCCTGAGCGCCTTGGATACCTTGTCGTGGACCCTGTCGCCCTCTCTCAGGCCGAACAGGAAGTCGGTCTCGACTAGGAACTTCCTCCCGCCTCCCTCATCAGCCACCTCTCCGCCCTCCTTCTCGCGTCTCTGTTGAACTCTATGCCCCTGAGGAGCTCTGAGAGCCTCTCCTCCGGGCGCTCAGGGAGCCGCCTTATTATCAGCTCGTCTCCCGCCGGAATCACGAGGAGCCTGTCGCCCTTCCTCACGGGAAAGGACCTCCTCACCTCGGCCCTGAGGGAGATCCTGTGGCGGTCGTCTACCACTACTACGGACACCTTTTCTCCCACGGAATTCGCGATTCATCCCACAAATAAAACTAATTGTGGGTTGAATGAGGGCCCGTTCAGGCGTCGAGGACACGCTTACGCCGACTCTCAGGCGGAACCCCCGGATCCCATCGAGGTGATGGGGGACTGTCGTTAGGCGCCTCTCGGTCGTGCCCGAGGTAGTCGGAGATCACGACACACCAGGCCCCACGACCACGATGCGGCGAACGGCGCTCGCGCGATGCTGGGCACGCCTCACTCGGGCGCGGCTCACCCATCCCGGGGCCCGCGTTTGGCCGACCTCCTCGGCGTCTGAAACGTGGTCCACGATCCAGACTAGGCGCGTGAAGGTCATCCTCCCACCAACCTTCGTGGGAGCCTCTCCCCGAGTCTCCACTCTAGGATTGTGACGCTTATCGATTTCTCGATGATCCTCTCGCCGAACGCCAGAACACGGACGCCGTAGAGGTCTATTACCTCCTCGACCGCGCCTCTCCTCGGCGCGGCTTGACTCTCCGAGATCTCACCGCCATCTCCCCGATACGGTCTAAAACTCACTCGAGACGCTTCATCACCCGGGCGCAGCTTGACCGGTCCGGCGGCCTCAGCGCCTTCCCACCCAGGGGGTCGCAAACAACCTGAGAGCGTTCCTAAAGACGGAGAAGAGGAACCCGTCGACCCCCCTCAGCATCCTCCCCTGTTTTCTCGGGCCTGCCCGCGCCGTCAGTCCGTGGCCGAGCGATAGCCTGACCAGCTGAAAGCTCCTTCGAATGAGGGACTCGGCGTCGCCAGGAGCCATGACCTCTTCTACCGAATCCTGCGAAGTGGGGAGCGCGGAGGTACACCCAAGCTCCTCGCCGCTCTCTCCGCTCAGGGCCGTATCAGAACTTCCTTGATTGGCCGCCCATGACTGCCGGAGATCCTGAGTTCCCACGTCTTGAGTCCCCGTGGTGCCTCTGAGGGGGGGTCTGGATCTGAATCTGGATAGGACGTCACTCGCCGAGTGGGCCGGAAGACCGCGGTTCCGACTCCCCGCCCCCACGGGCTATCCTTTTTATTTACAGTTTCATCATTTTCTCCTGATATCAATGGGGACGATAACGGTCGTGCTGCCAGACGACCTGATAGAGAGGCTCAGAGCCCACCTGAGGCAGTCAGGCGCCAGGAAGGGGGACCTGTCTAGGTTCGTGGCTTCGGCCATTGAGAGGGCGCTGAGAGAGGCCCAAAAGGCCGAGCGGACCTTCGTGGCGGTGAAGAACGGGAGAGAAGTCGCCAGGGCCGGAAGCCTCGCAGAGCTGGCCGAGAGGCTCAGGGCCGTGGGGATCGACCCGGGGAGCGTCAGGGTCAGGATGGTTCCCCCACCCCCCAAGCTCGCCAGGGCGGGGGCGAGGGCCTTTGAGCGTCGCTGAGGGCGTGCCCACCCTGCCCGTGAGGCTCGCAAATCCTCTCCTCGGGGTTGTCTATCCAGAGGGCGGCTGGCTGGAGGCCCTAGTGGACACGGGATACGAGGGCTTCGTCTCGGTTCCGAGGAGCGTGTTCAAGGCCCTCAGGTTGCGGGTGGACGAGGAGCGACGCCTGGTGCTGGCCGACGGGCGGGTTGTCAAGTCGCTCGGGGGATACGGCTCCCTCGTCTCGGGCGACTACGGGGCGGACGGTCTGATCGAGACCTACGACGGGCTCGTGGAGGTCCTCGTGGGAGTGGACGCGCTCAGGCTCGCCAGGCTGGAGGTGGACTTCTGCCTCGGAGCGGTGAGGGTAAAGAGGTGCTGACGTGGGGTCGTGGCCTGATGACCTCCTCGCGCCCGCGCCCAAGAGGGCCGGAAGGCGGGAGCCTCCCGAGCCGGTACGAGACCCCGCCTTAGAGCACCCGGGGCATCCAGCCGTCCCACCTCACGGGGGTAAACGTTCGGAGCGTCGTGGCGCGCGGCGGAGGGGACAACGTTATGAGCCCCCCATGGAGGGGATCGGTGGTGGGCTGCGAACCGATCGCCATGGCGGCGGGAAGGCCCTGGTCCCCTCCGCCCGAGGAGCTTGCCTCCGCTCGAACGCTGGACTCGTGGGTCCCCATCGACGGGTTCGTGGGGGCCCTGATCTGGGTGGAGGGAGAGGTTTACCACACGGCATTCTCGTGCCAAGGGGAGGAGGCCGAGCTCACTCCCGGCTTCGCTTCCGGCATACTCGAGGGATCTCTTCGGGGCTACAGCTTTGAGGCCGTGAGAGAGTTCCCCACGCACCTGTTCTTCGAGGAGGGGTTTGTTGATCCCTTCGGGCCCATCCACCTGCTCGCCCACCCCGCGGGCTCGGTAATGATCAGGGGCTTTCGCCGAGTCGACTGGGCTATGAGGGAGCTCGAGCTCGTTCGCGGGGTCGATCGGTTGGACTGGCTTCTCAAACCCGTCTCGCTGGCCTCGAGAGGGTCGGCGCCGGCCTTCGCCGTCTACGCGCTCCCGAGGGTGGAGTACCTCGGACGGGAGCTGGCGCTGGCCCTCGTCGGATCCTCGCCGCTTCACTCCGGTAGGCCTGCTGGGCTGGCGGCGGAACTCGGGAGAAGGGTGGCGGAACTCCAGGCGGCCGCCTACGGGTACAGGGCGGAGACGGGAGGCGCGACCCTGGCGGAGGAGAGGGTCAGGGAGTTGGCCGAGTCCATCATGAGGAGGTACGGCGAACTCGCCGCCCTGACCGCCAGGGCCTCGGATCCCCTCCTGGGTAGGCTTGCGGGACTCGCGGCCGGCCCCGCGAAGAATGCCGCGAGAGTTGTTGCAGCCATGGCCGGCTCTCCAGGCGGGGCCATAGGGTCCTTCGTCCCCACCCTGACCGCACAGACCTGGGAGGGACCCACTCCACTGAGTCTCCAGGGTGGAGAGTGGCCCTCCTCGCCCTGCGGGCCGGACGGTCACCCTCTGAGCGATCTAGGGGGTGTGTCAGCCGACTTGAGGGTAGCCGCGTTTCTGGAGGCATCTCAGGAGCTCGGAGGATGGGCGAAGGCAGCCAGGTCCGCTCTGAGAGGCGAGCTCGGCGATCTGAGGGAGGCCGTCGACTCTGCCGTGGCCGAGATCGCGCGTGGATACGTGAAGGGTAGGGCAGAGGCCCCCGTTCCGTGGAGAGTCGAGTCTTGGGAAGACTTGAAACCGGCGATCGAGGCGTGGGAGGTTGCCAGGCTCGTGGACCTGGCCATCCGATCGCTCGAGACCGGGGATGAGGGGACCGCGGGGGCCGCCCTCGTCGCGGCCGCGGGAGGGGTGTGAGAGAGGCGGCCGGTGTCGGGGTCTCGAGAGCCCCCTGGCTCACTGCCCCCCGTAACGGGGTCTCCTCCGGGCGAAGAGCGCCGCGTAGACCGCGAGGGCGAGGAGGAGTATCGCCGCCGCGTACGCCGCGGCCCTCACGATGGACATGCCCCTCGCGACCCTAGCGGTGACGTTGACCTCGCACTCGCCGCCGGGGGTGACGAGGGTTGCCCTGATCTCGATCGCCCCGGCCTCCCTGGTTGGCTCGATGGGGATGCCCCTGACTACCTGCTGTCCCGGAACCAGGGTCGCCTCGAAGTACGCGGGCTGCAGGTCCCCCGTTACCGTCACGGATACCTCCACGGTGTCCGACCCGAGGTTGGTGAGCACGATCGCCGCCTCGTCTCCCGGCCTCACCAGCTGGAGGGAGGAGACCTCCATCCTCACGCCGCCGCACTCGGATACGGGCTCAGCCGCGGCGGGGACTGAGGAGAGCAGGACTGCGGCCGCCACGATCGAGGCCGCCACGACGCGCGCGGCTAGCGCCACCGCTACACCCCTCTCGCGTCTCGGTCCCGAGGGTATAATTGTGAGGTACCCGAAGGGGTCTTAACCCTGGGGGCTCCCGGGGGCTGGCGGTCGCTTGACGGACAGATGGTGTTGCCGTCCGGCACCAGGGTCTCGGGGTCCGATCGCCGCGCCCCCCGTTTGGCCGCCCGCTGCTTTAATACCTCGACCGCCTAGGCGGTGTGAGGGGTGCCGAGATTTAGGGGTGTAACCTCCCGGGTTTTTATCGGGGCTGTCTTTCTCGCCGCGCTGGCCGCGGCGGCCGTCACCGGCTACGCGGGGCATGGGAAAGAGGGCCCCCTGGTGGCGGTAATGTTTGACGACGGGTGGCTGGACCAGTACCGGAACGCCCTCCCGATCCTGTTGGAGTACGACATACCCGCCACGTTCGCCGTCCAGGTTGAGGCGATGGGGCTGGATCGAGGGACCAGGGCGGCCCGAATGGACCCGAAAGAGCTCAGAGAACTCAGGGGCTTGGGGATGGAGTTCGCCTCCCACTCCATGACCCACCCAAACCTGACCCGTGCGGACTCCCTCACACTCATCAGGGAGCTGGAGGTCTCTAGGGACAGGCTCGGGCGAATGGGCCTAGAGCCCCTCATCTTCGTCTACCCGTATGGGGAGTGGAACGAGACCGTCGCCAAGTACGTGGAGGAGGCCGGGTACGCAGGCGCCAGGACGCTCGATCCCGTCTACGTGAACCTTAGCGATCTCAACGGGTCCCCCAGGTACTGGATGGGCGGCTGGTCCATAACCAACGAGACCGCCGAGGACGTAAGGTACATAATCGACTCGGCTGGGCAGGATCGGCTCGTGATCCTCGTGTACCACCACGTGAGCGACGACGGGCCGTCCGAGTCCACGACAAGGGTCGAGGCCTTCAGGTCCCACATGAGGCTCCTGAGAGAGGGGGGCTATCGGGTGATCCTCCTCTCGGAAGTTCTCCCGCAGAGCGAGGATTACTCTGCCGGCTGGCTTCCCCTGGCAGTCACGAGTGTCGCGGTCCTGACGGTCGGGGCCATCGCCGTCGACGCGTTTAGGAAGAAGGGGACGGTGGTCTGATGCCCGGGGAGCTGGCCGCAGGGCGATCTCCGGGGGAGACCGACTGGGGCGCGCTCTGGTCTCCCCTCGCCGTCGACCGGTGGCCGGGCCGGAGAGCGGTGTTAAGGGCGTTGGGACGGAGAGATGGCGGGGGGGTGACGCTCCACCGGGTTCTCATGCCGTACTCCATCGCCAGGTATCGCGTCGAGGCCAAGTCCGGCAGGGTGGCGGAGGGCCTCACGGCGATCAACGCCGCCCTCGATCCCTACCCAGAGGACCTGAGCCAGGCGCTCACCCTGTTCAGGCCCAAGCTGGTGAAGATGGAGCGAACGCCCGCCAAGAGCCGTGAGGCGCGCGTCATCAGCCCCTCCGGCCGCGACCATAGGCTGCTGATCGAGAAGGTGGCCTGGTGGCTCTCGGAGCTGAGCGACGAGATGGGGGAATTGGAGAGCAGGCTCAGGGCCGCGAGCAGGGAGGTCAAGAGGAGCATCCTGATACCCGGGTCCCCGTCCCTGGCCAGGGCGGACAGGGAGCTGAGGGACTACCTAAGGAGCATGAGGGCCAAGAGGGAGGCCTTCAACCTCCTGTTCGGGCTCCCCTGGGGAGAGGAGGTCGAGAAAGTCGAGGTCGAGCCAGCTGACAGGGTGTACCAGAGGGTGTGGGTGGTCCTCCCCGCCGATGGCCCTCCTCTCGTGGTCGAGGCCGAGGGTAGGGGCAGGGCCAGGCTGGACGAGGGTCTGTGCAGGCTCCTGGCGTCCTCGGATGCCGCGTCAAGTCACGTCCTCTCGTCCATCAGGGGGGTTAGTAAGTAAAGTATGGAGATTATTGATTATATAGATGAGCTCTGTGGGCCCGGTGAGGAGGTATGGGGGAGGCCCTGGGCCGGAGGAGACTCGTGGTGGCGATCCTCTCCGCGGCCATGCCCATAGGTGCGGCCACGGGGGTACAGAGGTCGGTCATGACCCTCTACACCGCCAGCCTCGTCGGGGCCGCCTCGTACCTCCTGACGTACATGCCAATCCTCAGCTTCGGGCTCTTGAAGGGGACCGTTGATCTCGTCGGCGGCTGGTTCTCAGATCGGTTCGGACGCAGGCTCGCCCTCACCTTGGGCTCGGCAGTCTACCTCGCCGGCGCGGCGATGATCTACCTCTGGGGAACCCTGGAGGCGCTCGTCGCGGGCAATCTGCTGGTGGGGACCGGGGAGGGGCTAACCCTCTCGGCCGCGATGATAGCCCTCTCGGACGTCGGGGGGTCCAGGCAGGCCTTCGGGTTCGGGCTGATGGAGAGCTCCGTCTACGGGGGGTACGGCGTTGGCTCCGTCATAGCCGGGTACGTGGCCGGCATTAGGGGGTACAGGGACGCGTTCGTCGTGTCCGTCGCGTCCGCATCCCTGGCCTTCCTCATCGCCGTCTCGGCTGTGAGGGAGACGCGGGGCATGGCGAGAGAGGTCCCGGGGAGGTCCATCGGGAAGGACATGTCCTCGAGGGAGATCTACAGGAGGTGCCTGCAGAGCTGGACCCTCAGAGTGGTCTACTTCCTTGGGCACCTGGCGAACTTCTCGGACACCCTCATCTGGGGGGCATTCCCGCTCTACCTGGTGAGCCGGGGCCTCCCTGAGCACGCGGTCGGCTGGGTCCAGGGGGCCGCGACGCTCACCTGGGCGGCCTCGATGCCCTTCACGGGTAGGATATCCGACAGGCTGGGCCGAAAGCTCCCCTCCGCCGTGGGCCTCGCCCTGAAGGCCGTCGGGATACTCGGGGTCTACCTCAGCCGAGGGTTCGAGGAGTCCCTGACCTCCGCGGCCGTGATCGGGCTGGGCGTCGGGCTGTACTACCCGATAATGCCCGCAATATCCACGGACGTGGTGCCGTCGGCCGTGAGGGGCAGGGCGCTGGGGCTGTACAGGGCGATCAGGGACTTCGGGTACCTGACCGGCGCTCTCGCCCTAGGCCTGGTGAGCGCCTTCGGGCAGGTATACGCCTTCGCGCTCACCGCGGCCCTGCTGGCGGTGGGCATAGTGGCCTTCGCCGTGGGGATCAAGGAGACGAGGCCCTTCTGGCCAGCCTACCCGGAGACGGTCGAGCACTCCAAGAAGGTCTTGGAGATGGTCCGCCTGCTGGGGCAGGCCGTAGCCGCCCACGGAGAGGGCGACCTCGAAAGGGTCCGGAGCCTAGCCGGCAGGATCAAGGAACTCGAGGACGAGGCGGACGCGCTGAGGGTGGCGATAGACCGGACCCTGTGGCTCAGCGCCCTCAGCGGGCAGGACAAGGCCGACTTCGCCAGGCTGACCAACCGGGTTGAGAAGGTCGCCGCATACGTCCTCGGCTCCTCGCGAAGGCTCCTCCTCGTGGAGCCGGAGGAGGTGTCGGGGGAGCTGGCCGCCACCCTAGTTCAGTTCTCCAGGGGACTGGAGAGAGAGGTGGAGATGCTCACCAGGGCCATAGAGGTGCTGGGGCTGGAGATCGAAGCCGCGCTGCCCCTGATCGACGAGGTCGGAGATCTGGAGAGCGAGCTGGACTCGCTCCACCAGAGGGCCCTGCACGAGCTCGAGGACATCGCCAGGGGCGTCGACGTTCTGACTCTCTTGAACCTCCGCGAGCTCGTCCAGTTCCTCGAGTACGCGGCGGACGCGGCCGAGGACGCCGCGGACGTGCTCAGGGTGATCGTGTTCAAGCACAGCGCGTGGGCTATCTGATCCTAGAGTCCAGACCGCCGCTCGGAGGAGCCCAAGCCCCCGGAGGGTGTTTTTAGCCTTCATCGACGCCGCCTCAGCGATGATCCCTCCCGAGGTGGAGCTCGCCAGGGGCGGCCTCGCGAGGGGAGGGGACCCGCTCGGTCTGGGACCTCGGGTGAGGTCCGCCTGGGCGGAGGGCCTCGACCTGCCCTCGCGGGGGGAGCTTCTCTTCTACGCCGGGGACTTCTACCCGGTGATGGGATACGCGGAACTCCTACTCAGGCTCACCAGGTCTCCCCTCAGCACCAGGAGGCTGGCCTCACTGGGCGGCGCACTCATGAAGCTGGGCCTCCTCCCCGCGGCCCTCAGGATCGCGGGCCGGGGGGCCAACTCCAGGTATCAGGCCAGCCTCCGGAAGGCGGTCAACACCCTGATCAGGCTGGGCGTGAGGCCGGCCATCCTGAGGGAGGAGGAACCCTCCTTCGGCGCAGTGCTGCACACCTACGGGCTCCTCGACGAGTTCTCGGAGCACGCCAGGGGGGTGTGGGAGAGGCTCAGGGAGGCCGGGGTCAGGACGATCGTGACCCCCGACCCTGTGGCCGCCCTCTTCTTCCGCAAGCACTACCCCGAGTTCGTGGACGGCTGGGACGTAGACGCAGTCACGTGGGTCGAGCTGGTCGCGGAGAGGGTCGCCTCGGAGGGGGTGCGGCTGGGGCCCGTCTCAAGGTGGGCGATGCGGGTCACCTACCACGACCCGTGCGTTCAGAGCAGGATGATGGGCGTGGTGGAGCAGCCGAGGTTCCTGATATCGGAGATCCCGGGGGTGGATCTCGTCGAGCCCACCAGGAGGGGAGTCAACACCGGCTGCTCCGGGGACGGGGGCCTGGAGCTGGTTCAGCCGGAGGTCGCCCGCAGGCTGGCCCTGGCCAGGGGGGAGGAGCTCAAGAACACGGGCGCCAAGCTGGCCCTGACCTCCTGTCCGGCCTGCCTCCTCACCCTGCGGTCTTCCGGGGTGGAGATGTTCTTCGGGGACCTGATCGACATGGTGCACGACGCCCTGCTGTCGGCAAAGAGGGGAGAGCCGAGGGAGGTCGCGTGGGCCGGCGCGAGGAGGCCGCTGAGGCTGACCAAGCCGAGGGGGCTGTCCGTCGAGGGGCTGACAAGCACCCTGGCCGAGCTCGCCTCCAGGTGCGTGAGGTGCGGCTTCTGCAACCCCACCTGCTCAACCGCCCAGGTCCTGGACGGGCTCGAGAGCCGGAGCGCCAGGGGGAGGGTCACGCTGATCAGGGCCATGGTCGAGGGCAGGGACCTGAGGCCCGGGGAGGTCTTGGACAGGCTCTACACCTGCGTGCTATGCGGGGCCTGCGAGATGGCCTGTCCCGCCGGACTGCCCGTGCCGGACATGATCATCTACGGGAGGGCCCTGGCCATCAAGCTGGGGCTCGTCAAGAGGGAGGAGTTGGGGGTTGACGGCGGAGATCGGAGGTGAGGTGAGTTGGTCTTGAGCGAGGACGCGTCTGAGGCATTTTCCAAGGCCATCAGGGAGATCTCCCGGAGGATTGGAGGGGAGAAGGTCCTGACGGACCCGGAGGACCTGATCCCCTACTCGATCGACGCCAGCAAGAGGTTCGAGGGAGTCCCTTGGGCCGTCGTGAGGGTGAACTCCACTGAGGACGTCTCTGCGGTGCTCCAGGTAGCCGACAGGGAGAGGATCCCCGTGATCCCGAGGGGGTCCGCCAGCTGCCTCACGGGGGCCGTGGTGGCAAAGAGGGGGGGAATAGTGATCGACCTGCTGCCGATGCACCGGGTTGAGGTCTACCCCGAGGACCTGGTCGTGATGGCAGAGGCGGGGGCCACGGTCCAGAGGGTGGACGAGGAGTGCAGGAGGCACGGCCTGATGTTCCCGCCTGACCCCGCCAGCTCTAAGGTGGCGACGGTCGGAGGGGCGCTGGCCGAGAACGCCGGCGGCATAAGGGGGGCCAAGTACGGGGTGATGAAGAACTGGCTCCTCGCCCTGGAAGTCGTCCTGCCGGGAGGTAGGGTGCTCAGGGTCGGCGAGCCCACCCTTAAGTGGAGGTGGGGCCCGGACCTCACCGGCCTCTTCGTGGGGTCGGAGGGCTGGCTGGGCGTGATAACGAGGGCCTGGTTCAAGGTCATCCCCGTCCCCGAGAGGGTGGTCAGGGTGGTGGGCGTGTTCCCCGACATGGAGTCCGCGGGCAGGGCGGCGGCGGATATCAGGGCGAGCGGGATCCTCCCGCTGGGGCTCGAGATCATGAACGCGGAGACGCTCAGGGCCGTCTCTAGGGCCACGGGCATCGACCTCCCACGGGAGGGGGCCATGCTCATAGCGGACGTGGACGGGCCCAGGGAGGCCATCTCCAGGCTGGCCAAGGCAGTGGCAGAGTGCATGAGGCGGGCCGGAGGGGAGGTCACGCTGAGCGACGATCCGGAGGAGATGGAGCGCCTCTACCTGGCCAGGAAGATGGCCTACGCCTCGCTCACGAGGCTGTACAGGGCCGTCGAGATTGAGGACATCACGGTCCCGCTGTCTAGGTTCCCGGAGGCCCTCAGGAGGATCGACGAGCTGGCGAAGAGGTACGGCCTCCCGCTGCCCACCTTTGGACACGCGGGGGACGGGAACGTGCACCCCACCATCTGCTACGACCCGGACGACGAGGATCAGGTCGAGAGGGCCAGGAGGCTGGCGGAGGAGATATGCGACGTTGCTATCGAGCTCGGGGGCGCCGTGAGCGGAGAGCACGGGATAGGAATCCAGAAGACCGGGGCCCTGAGGAGGGAGCTGAGGGCGAGGGGGGCGGAGTACTACCTAGACCTGCTGAGGGAGATCAAGAGGGTCCTAGACCCCAATAACATCATGAATCCGGGGAACTTCGACCTCTGATGGCGATCGGGGGTCGATGCCGGGGGCCCTAACCCGCGGGGGATTATATAGTGGGACGTGGCCGCCATCCCGCACAGGACGATCCCAATCACCTCTGAAGTGGCCGCTGAGGCCATCAGAATATATCGAGAGCACGGGGGGCCGAGGAGGCTCCACTACTTCGACTCCTTCCACGTGGCCCTCGCTAGGCAGAGGGGTCTCCCCATCCTCACGAGCGACAGGTACATCCTGAGGAACGCCGACAGGTTGGGGGTGAGAGCGGTAGACCTGCGAGAGATTTAGGTCTTGCCTTCCTAGACCTTCTCCCCTTCCCTCGCCTAGAACCACCAGAGGTGTAAGGGCCTCGTCGCTTCCCCGAGGGGCCAACCGTTTTATGAAGGAGGCAGGTCGGAGCCCGTGTCCCCATATAGCATAGGGGGGCTGAGTTCTGGGAGAAGAGGAGATTTGCTAGCCCTGGCGCTCGGGCTGGGGTCGACCGAGATCGGGCTCGCCCTCGCCAGACTCCACCCAATCCTCTTCCCGGCCGCGACGACCGCCGCAATCTACCCGGTGTACCTGGCAGACCTTAGGGGGCGGTCGGAACTGTGTATTCTCTCCACCACCCTGGGAACTGGGGCGCCCTAGTACACCCAGCGGTAGAAGGGTGGGTAGAGGGGAGATACCGCAAAGCCCATCACCAGCAGGTAGCCGAGGAGGGCGCCCAGGGCTATGGCCGGGCCCGACCTGTCGCTGGTCGAGGCGTACACTGAGGCCAGAAGGAGTGAGAGCGGCGTGAGGAGGATCAGCGGGTCGGTGATCGCGACCAAGGCCAGGATGAGCGCCGGGCCCAACAATCCAGCCAGCGCGACCCGCTCCAGCCCCTCCACCTCATCCCCGAGCTCTAGCCACATGCCCCTGAGGCCTAAGGGCGTCACCTCCCCGACCTCACCACCAGCTCGGCGGACGCGGTGGAGAGCCTTGCCGCCATGGCCCCAGCAAACTCCTGAAGGTACTCAGCCGCGCAATCACGCGGACACCCGCCGAGGCTGAAGAGGGACGCCCCCGTAGGCTCACAGCAACCACCACCACCACCACATTGAAGCACCCACTACGGCGTAGAATGAGAGGAAGGACAGAAGGTTCCCTCCACCCCCCCTCCAGGCCTTCCAGAGGCAGGCTGCCGCGAGGAGGGAGGACAGGGCAGGGTCAAGGTGCGCCAGCGCCGAGTACAGCTGGGGCCACTCCACGAGCCACAGGGGAAAGCAGCATGTGCAGGACGCTGAGTTCGCCAGCAGAGCCAGGAGGTACATAATGAGGAGCAGCTTGGGCACGCTCCTGAATCTCGATCTGGCGACGCAGGCGGGGTAGACGGACATGGTGACCCAGATGATCGAGAAGAGAGTCAGAGAAGGTGCGGCTATGAGGAATTCTACAAACATTATGAGGAGTGTTGTGAGGAAAGGGGAGCAGGCCCTACAGGGCAGCGGGATGTTCTCCACACTGGGCGCCGGGACGCCCCTGTGCACCCAGCGGTAGAAGGGAGGGTAGAGAGGGGAGAGCGCGAAGGCGGACACAAGGGCGAGACCCAAGAGTGCGCCCAAGGTTATGGCCGGGCCTGACCTGTCGCTGGCCGAGGCGTGCACAGAGGCAAGGAACAGGGGTAGGGGGGTGAGTAAGAGGACAAGCGGGTCGGTGACCGCGACTAAGGCCAGGATGAGCGCTGGACCCAGGGCGCCGGCCAGCAGGACCTGCCCCATCCCCTCCAGCTCACTCCTGAACTCCAGCCACATCTCCCTGAGGCCTAAGGCCACCACCTTCCCCTTGCCCTCACCACTAGCTCCGCAGATGCAGTGGACAGCCTGCCTGCCCTGGTCCCAGCGGACTCCTGCAGGTACTCCACTATGACACTAGACCCGTAACTCCCAGGCTCCAGCGCCCTGACCGGCCTTATGAGGTAGTACAGCCTCAGGACCCAGCCGGGCTCGAGGGCGTGGACCTCCATAACCCCTCCCGGCCCGATGAGCCTCACCCCTGCGCTGAAGTTCAGGTATATCTTTACGCTACCCCCCTCTGCCTCTACGCGCACGTCCATGGGGTGGACCAGGTAGACGGTTCCGTTGACCTCCAAGAACGCGGACGCGTGATCCACGTACCTGACGTATCCCTGGGGCAGGTGGCGAGCGACGTTGACCCACGTGACATTCATGGTCCCGGAGTTCACCAGCGTCACGTTCGCCAGGGCGGGCATCCTCGGCCTCACCTCTCCAGGCAGGAAGCTCAGGGTGGCGTTGAGGTCTGCGGTCGAGAACTCGTAGGTTATGGTCTCTCCCTCGGTCA
>JAOZFH010000021.1 GCA_027491415.1 Thermoproteota archaeon
GTGCCCAGCGATCCGGCCATCTTGCCGGCGTCTATGACCTTGTGGTAGGGCATGACCACGTGGGCCTTCCTGCTCACCAGCAGGTTCGGCTCCACGCCCACCTCCCTCAGAGCATTAATCTCGTCCAGCAGGACCTTTGGATCCACCACGACCCCATTTCCGATGACGAGCCTCTTTCCCCAGAGGGCGCCGGACGGCATGAGGCGGAACTTGAGCTCCAAGTCCCCCGTGGCGACTGTGTGGCCCGCGTTGGCCCCGCCGTTGTACCTTACCACAAGGTCTGCATCCCTGGCTAGGTAGTCGACGACGGCCCCCTTGCTCTCATCCCCGAACTGCATCCCAACGACCACTATGCCGGGCAAGGGCTCTTCCCTCCGAGCCCGCCGCCGGCTGCGTAATAAGCCCACCTCCGACGGGTGGGTTCCTCTCTAAATTAGGGATCACGGCTAAAATGGGCCCGCGGCGTTGGCTACCAGACCGGGCATGCCCATATTCGTCGTCCAAGAGCACCACGCGAGGAGGCTGCACTGGGACCTGAGGCTGGAGATGGACGGCGTCCTCAAGTCGTGGGCCATTCCGAAGGGGATTCCGACGGAGCCGGGGGTGAGGAGGCTGGCTGTGCAGACCGAGGACCACCCGCTGGAGTATGCGGACTTCGAGGGGACCATCCCCGAGGGGTACTACGGGGCGGGAGAGGTCAGGATATGGGATCGGGGCGAGTACGAGCTCCTCGAGAGGACCCCGGACAAGATCACCTTCGTGGCCAGGGGAGGGAGGATGAGGGGCAAGTACACCCTGATCAGGATGAGGGGGTCGGAGAACTGGCTGCTGGTGAAGGCCAGGGGCTGAGGACTCGATCCCGGAGGTAACCCCATTTCCACTTAAAGCGAGTCCGACAGGCCGGAATGCGATTCAAAGGCTTCTCTTACGTTTTATCTCCGCAATTTGACCCTCTTACTTTAAATACTCCTGCCCTCCAATTGATATCGGGAGGGCAACTCCGCCCGCAAGGCGGATGCGGTTTGGTCTTGGACAACCAGGCTCAGATCGCACTCCCACCCTCGGGGGTTCTAATTCACAATTGTCCACGATGAAGACTCAGCTAGCTGATGCCGAGACTCTCACAAAGCGTGTGGTCGCTTGACGCACCTCTTCCGCCCAACGGGGGCTCTCCGCGTTGGCCGAAGACGTTCATCGATGGGGCAGCGATTACAGCGATTACTCTGACCCGCAGAGTATCTCGATCCTATCTTCCTCTACGATCAGGCTGCCGTACCTGCCCTCCGCCTCGGGGTTCACCGACTTGTAGACCTCTACCTCCCTCCTCGAGGTTCCGTTCTTCCTGATCCGCCTTATCACGAGGATGGTGTCCGAGAAGGGAGCGCACACCTCGACGAACTCCTCCGGACGGTTGGATCTCCCCACTACCAGCATGACCGCGCCCCTCGACCTCGCCATGTAGAACCAATGCCGCATCAGCCTCAAGGCGGCCGGCCTCCCCACGCTGCGCTCGAGCGAGTCGTACCCCAGTATCACGATGAACTCCGGCCGCGCCTCGAACACGGCCCTCATGATTCCAGCCAGCTGATCCATGACCACGATCGAGCCGGCCTCCCACGACCTCACGGTGACGAGGTCACGCCTATCCGGCCTCAGCCCAAACCTCTTAAGGAGCGCCTCAACGTCGGACCTTGGCAGGTCGAAGCTCAGCACGAGGACCCTCCCACCGCGGTTCGCGACCTCGGCCGAGATGGCGGCGGCCAGCTCCCTCTTGCCCGCTCCGGTTCCACCGACTATCGTGGTCACGGATCCGCGCGGGATCCCCCCTCCGAGGAGTTCCTCCAGCCCCCTCAACCCCACGCTAATGGGGTCCCCCAGACCAGGGAGGTCGTCCAGGCTGTGGGGGAGGGGCAGCACCAGGGCCCCTCCAAGCTCCTTGGAGATTACGAACTCTCGAGAAGGCCTGGCCACCTCGAGTCCCAATGCCTTCAGGATGTTCATGGTCCTCACTCGGATGTTCCCGATCTTCTCCCAGCCGAGCCGGACGACCACGTCGCTCATCTCCACGATGAACTGCTTGGCAGCCGGGTTGAGGCTGAGTCCTTCTTCGTTCGCGATGACCACGACAGCGAGCTCGCCCTCCTCTGCCAACCGTAGAACCCCCTCCTCGAAGAGCCCAAAAAGCGTGTAGAGGTCCAGGTTGGCGAACGGAACGTGGATCCCGTCTATGATAACCAGGTCGGGTGAGAAGGACCTCAGCTCCTCTATGAGGTCCAGCAGAGCTTGCTGGGCCCCCTCCTGCCTTGCGGCAGGCGTGATGCGGAGGAACCTCAGAAGTCCGCGCTCCTCAAATTCCGAAAGGCTCACCCCGAGGCGCTCCGCGACCTCCCTGATACTCCGGGGGCCGCGCGTGACCGAGACATAGAGGACCCTCTCACCGCTGGAAGCGGCCCTGAGAGCGCACTGGATGGCCAATACCGTCTTGCCGGTACCTGATCTACCTGTGATGCAAAAGATTCCGCCACGCGGGAGGCACCTCAAGCGCTCCTGCTCATCCTTCGCGTCGTGCCCCACGCTTGAAGGGAGTATCGAGAGGAGGGGATCCACCCCGACCCGAAGGGTGCGCCGAGATCCCATCGGGCGATCCCCGGGGGTGAGCCGGCGATCCTGGGACGAGGCCGCGCCTCCGCTCATAGGCAGTCACAGTCGAACATTGATAAATTTAGGATTCTTAACCCTAAGCATCGGATCGGCCGCTGGCGGCGATCTCGATCGGAACTCGTTTCGGCTGTGGAACAGCTCAGCAAGCTCTAGAGCATCTCAGCTGGCAATCGTTCAGCAGCCCTCAGGTTAGGGCACCCTCCCAAATACGAACGGTTTCTCCCTTATCACGAACTCGCAGTACTCGTCCCCGGCGGCCTGGCACCTAGTCTCCTGCCCGAACAGGGGCTTGCCGAACATCTCCGACAGGAACCCTGAGACGGCCCCGAGCAGGAAGTGGCAGGTCGGGCCGCCTGAAGGCGGGATGGCCTCGAAGGAGCCCCAGACCCTAACGGTCGCCTCCCCCCGCGCCCGATCGAACTCCACGATCCGGACATCCTCGACCCAGCCCAGCACGACCCACAGCTCCAGGGCGGCCTCCGCGAGTTCCCTGCCCTCCAGGCCGAACGCCTCCCTCCAGAAACCGTAGCTCCT
>JAOZFH010000033.1 GCA_027491415.1 Thermoproteota archaeon
GAGTTGAGCAGGTCCCTGAGAAACGCGATCCCCTTTCTGACGTCTGTGAAGAGCCACGGGAGGGACGCGGCCGTGGCCGCCGAGACGGCCCACCCTGGGAGGACCGAGAGAGCCCACCTCCGGCCGACCCCTCCCCCAAGACGCGATGTCCCAGAACGGAGGGCGAGCGACGTGAGGGGCAGGTAGGCCAGCGCGAAGGCGGCCGTCAGGGCGAAGTCGAGGGAGTGCGTGAGGAAGGCCAGGTATGAGGCCAGCGAGGACAGGAGGGCCGACCTCCACCAGCCCTCTCCACCGGCGAACGCCGAGTGGAGCCAGTACACGGAGAGAACGACGAAGAGGATCCCAGAGGCGTTCTTCATGAGGTCCCCCGCCATCCTGAACATCTGTGGGGACAGCGAGAGGGCCAGGGCGGAGGCGGCTCCGGCAACCCGGCTGCCGGTGAGCCTCTCGGCGAGCGCGTAGCTCGGGGCGGCCGAGAGCCCGCACATGACCGCCACCGTCAGGGACACGCCGAGCCTGAGGTCTCCGACCAGCCTGCAGGCCGCTGCTGACAGATAGAAGAGGAGGGGAGGGTCTCCGTAGACCATCCCCGTCCCCGAGAGGATCGACCTTACCTGGATCAGGTAGTAGGGTCCGTCTACCCCGGGCATGAAGTCCCACGAGAGGAGCGCAGCTAAGTGGGCGACGGTCGAAGTGATTGAGAGAGCCGCTGCGATGAGCAAGTCCTCTTGGCCGAGCTCGCGAGCCACGGGCCGACCAGACCGCGTGAACTAATAACGGAGAAGGACGATTGGTCTATGCGGGCCCCCTCGGCGATTCGGCGCCGACAGTCTACAGGGGGAGCCTTCCTGGTCTCCTCCGGCGCCGCCTCTCCTCCTCCAACAGGCCGGGAACGTACTCGGAAAGCGCCTTTCTCCTCCTCTTGGCCAGCGCCTCCTCTATCGTGCCCCCCGCGACGATCTCGTAGACCTTGGCGACCTTCCCGGGCCTGCCTCTTAGCACTCTGCCGACCCTCTGGGCCATCTGCCTTGGAGACCCGCTGCCGCTGGCTATGATGGCCACGTCGGCGTCCGGCACATCGATCCCCTCGTCTAGCACCCGGGTCGTCACTATCACGTCCAGATCGCACCTCCTGAAGGCGTCGAAGATCTCGGCCCTCTCCCTGGTCTTCCCGACCATCAGGGCCGACCTGATGCCCCGCCTCTCCAGCTCCCTTTGGATGGCCTCGGCCTGGTCCACGTACTCGCAGAACACCAGTATCTTGCGTCCCCTCTCCGACTCCACGATGGACGCCACCACGGGGACCTTTGCCCTCGCCCTCAGGGCGTGCCTCTTCATCACGGCCAGCCTCGCGTTCTCGTCCCTGACCCTGGCCAGCTGGGCCATCATCGCCCTGCGCTCGTCGGGATCCATCCTGACCCTGACCACCCTGTGCTCCACCCTCGCGAGCACGCCCATCTCGACGAGTTCCCTGTACCCCACCTTGTACACCACGTCGCCGGAGGAGAGGAAGATCAGGTGCTCGTTCCCGTCGCTCCTCTCGGGTGTGGCGGACAGACCCAGGCGGTACTTGGCCTTGCTTGCGAAGGCGACCCTCCTGAACGTCGAGGCCGGGACGTGGTGGACCTCGTCGAAGATCACGAGGCCGAACAGGTCCCTGAGCCTGTCAACATGCTTCGCGACCGAGTTGTATATCCCCACCACCACGTCGGCCGAGAGGTCCTTCTCCCTCCCGCTGAACTCCCCGGCCCTCACCCCCAGCTTGGACTCTATGAGCTCGCGCCACTGCGTGGCGAGCTCCACCGTGACGACGCACACGAGCGTCCTCAGCCGGGTGCGGGCGATGGCCTCCATCCCGACGTAGGTCTTCCCTCCCCCCGTGGGGATCACGACGGTGCCGAACCTCTCAGCCTCCGCCCCCCTGCTCACGGCCTCCTCCTGACCCTGGTAGAGCTGGTAGTCCCTCCCCGGGACGTCGCTGGACTCAGAAGGCCAGGTTACGTTTTCGACGAACTCGAGCCCCTCCCGCGCGGCGAACCTCCTCAGGTGGTGGTACATGAAGGGCGGGACGATGTACCTGGCCCTCCCGACCCTCCTGGCGAGCCTCGTCCTTCTCGCCTGCAGGCCGGACCTCGTCTGGATGTTCACCTCG
>JAOZFH010000037.1 GCA_027491415.1 Thermoproteota archaeon
CTGATCCCCGATGGCCAGGATAGTTGTTGAGAGATCTGCCCGTGTCCCAATGGACGAGCAGCCAATTGAGATCGTGGAGAGGAAGGGGATAGGCCACCCAGACACCATGTCGGACGCTATAATGGAGAGGGTGTCCCTTGAGCTCAATAGGGAGTACCTGAGGAGATTTGGAGGCATCCTGCACTACAACGCCGACAAGTCCCTCCTAGCGGCCGGCGTCACCGAGCCAGCATTTGGAGGAGGCAGGGTGGTCGAGCCCATGCTGATAGTCTTCGGAGACAGGGCTACCAACGTGTACGCTGGCGAGGAGATCCCGGTAGATGAGATAGCCATCAGGGCGGCCAAGAGCTGGATAAGGGAGAACCTCCGGTTCGTGGATCCTGACGAGCACGTGAGGTACCAGGTGGAACTCAAGCCGGGTAGCGCGGAGCTCACGGACATATTCCGGAGGGGTGAGTCCGACCTGGGGGCCAACGACACATCGGCGGCCGTCGGGTATGCCCCCCTCTCCCGAACCGAGAGAGCCGTGCTGGAGATAGAGAAGTTCCTCAACTCCCCCAAGTTCAAGAGGAGCCACCCCGAGACCGGCGAGGACATCAAGGTCATGGGGTACAGGGTGGGGGACAGGCTGGACATAACCGTGGCCCTCGCATTTGTGGACAGGTTCGTCTCCAGCGAGTCGGAGTACTTCCGGATGAAGGAGGAGGTTCTCGAGGAGCTCAACGCGTTCGTCAAGGAGAACTACGACTTCAGGGAGATAAACATAGCCATAAACACTCTGGACCGGCCTGGAAGGGGCGTTGACGGGGTCTACTTGACGGTCTTGGGAACCAGCGCCGAAGGAGGGGACTCCGGGCAGGTCGGGAGAGGGAACGGAGTCAACGGCGTCATTCCGCTAATGAGGCCCAGGAGCAGCGAGGCGGCGGCGGGCAAGAACCCGGTCAGCCACGTCGGAAAGATCTACAACATGCTGACCCACCATATAGCCAAGAAGATACACGAGGAGGTCTCCGGAATCAAGGAGGCGTACGTGTGGCTGCTCAGCAGGATAGGTCACCCAATCAGCGATCCCGCCTTGGCGGCCGCGGAGGTGTCCGTGGAGCCGGGGGTGTCTCTCGCGGACATCAGACCGGCCATCGAGGACATCGTTCAGCGGGAGCTGGAGAACATAACGGACTTCGTCGAGAGGCTCATCGAGGGTGAGATCCCGCCCTACTGAGGGGCGGGGTCATGCCCTCGCCTCCACCCTAACCTCTTCCGGGTCCACGATTCCGTCCCCGTTTTTGTCCCTCCAGTACACCAGGGTGATGTTGGCCGACAGCGCGGCCTGGAAGTTGGACGCCGCCCACATGAGCCCGGCCCTGGTGCCGTACCTCGTCACCCCGCCGATGAAGAGAGTTATCTCGCCCCCCTCCTTGACGGGAATCACAGCCGCGTAGTCCTTGTATCCGAAGTCTGCCCGCAGGGTGACGCCAGCGTACCTCATGCCGACGTAATATCCCCCGGCTTGAGCGAACTCTACGACGGACGACGGCCAGTCGGGATTCACGAACGGACCTCCGAGCACCACCTCAAGCCCGCCAGACCTGTCGGTCGAGTATCCCCCGAAGTAGGATTCGATCAGGTCAGAGTTCATCTCGGCGTCCACCGACGACCTGGCCACCAGCCTGAAGGCCTCCGATCCAGGGTAGGGGGTCTGCTCCAGCTTCGCCATGACCGTCCCAGATTGCGTGGGCTCAGACTCCGGGTCGTCGCTGTCCGCGCTGTAGGAGACGGTCACCTCGATGGCGTCCCCCGGGCGGAGGATGGGGTCGAACGGGTCGCCGGTTGAGAGCGGATACACGAACTCGACCGTGGTTCCGGAGAGGCCCTCCTTCCCTGCGGGCGACAGAACGTTCGGGTCGTCGAGCGAGCTGTCGCCGTCCCTGGTCTTTCGGTCTTCCACGAAGGTCCTTCCGGACGAAACCCAGGCGACTATCAGGTTGGCCCAACCTCTCTCACCGACCTTCCTCCACGAGATCGCCACGTAGCCCTTGCCAGGGCTCGACAACCCTATGTAAAGCCTCTGGCCGTCGTGCATCCAGTGCACGGATACCCCGCCGACCGAGAGAGATGCGGGGTACTCACCCGGCCCTATGGTGCCCATCAGGGTCAGATGCTTCGGATAGGGGACGCATGGGATCGTGACGTAACTATCTGCGGCCATCGAAGAAGCTGCGGGGGCCGGAATGCCCAGAAGCAGTAGCAGTGCAATCGTGCCTGCCCTTCGCATACTGCGGCGGCGTCAAGTCGACCTTAATTCACTTTGTGTCGTCGGCAGCCGATGGTCTCCCCTCCAGGGGCTGACCGCAGGTTTATTTCCCGTGGCACGAGGGCGCCTCAGATGCCTGGCCGGGTTGAGGTGAAGATCCCAGAGGGGTCTGGCGGGAAGTTCTCCAAAGTCCTCGCGATCCTCGTCTTGCTCGTTCTGGTGGCCGTCTCCGCCAACAGGGTCGTGTTCAGGGTCGACTTGGGCTACGCGGGGGTCATAGTTGATCCCATCACGGGTTACATCTCACCAACCCCGGTGTTGGGGCCGAGGATCGGCTTCAAGGCCCCGTGGAGGGTGGTGAAGAACGTCTATGTAGCCACAGACGCCGTCCACATGTGGACTGAATATCAGCAGGCCCTCGTCGGCCGGGGGGAGCTGATCGGCGACTATCCGGCCATCGAGACGCTGACCAAGGACGGCCTCCAGGCATGGATAGACCTGACGGTCAGGTGGCATATCAGGCCGGAGTACGCTCCCGCGATCGTGAAGTCCTACCCCAACCTTGACTACGAGGACAAGTTCCTTATACCGGAGATCAGGAAGGTCGCTAGGGATGTGGTGGCCCAGTACGAGGCCGCCATGATATCTGAAGTGCGTCAGAGCATAGGATTAGAGATAATGGATCGCCTGCAGAGGAACCTCGACGCTGATGAGAAGGTGGGAGGGGCCTTCGTCATAGACGAGGTCTACGTGAGGAACATAAGGCTGCCGGACGAGTTCATGAACGCGATTCAGGCGAAGCTCGCCGCCCAGCAGAGGATGATTGCAGCAGAGTACGAGAGGAACAGGACGCTGATCCTGGCCAACGCGTCCGCGCAGGCCAAGATATTGGAGGCTCAGGGAGAGGCGGAGGCGAGGATAATTCAGGCGAAGGCCGTGGCCGACGCCATAGACCTGATAGCTCAGGCCGGTGGGAACAGGGAGGCCATCGCCCAGCTATACGTCCTCCTTCAGAATCTGGCCCAGCTGCAGGCCAACGGCACTAGGTTCATAATAGTCCTCTCTCCGGAGGGCGCCCAGCTCCCCATTCTCTACCCCGTGGGTGGGTGAGGATTTATGAGGGCCAACCTGACGTCAGTTCACGTAGTCAGGCTCGACACGGGAGATGAGGTGATCTCGACGCTCTCGAGCAGGCTGAGAGAGCTTGGAGTCAAGGGCGCGGCGATAATGGGGATAGGCGGGGTCTCCAGGGCGAGGGTGGGGGTGTTCGACCCCTCGGCGGGGAAGTACAGGGAGAGGGAGGTGGAGGGCTTTCACGAGGTGGTCTCCCTGATGGGGAACGCCTCGGTCCGGGAGGACGGGAGCACGTTCCTTCACCTCCACGTGTCCCTGGCCAGCGAGTCCGGCTCCGTGGCGGGGCACCTGCTCGAGGCGGTCGTGGAGCCGACGCTAGAGGTGTTCGTGTTCTCGCTGGACTCAGAGATCAAGAGAACGCTGAAGACCCCCTACGGCTTCGTCGCGCTGGACGTGTGAACCTCAGGGCCGTCACTTCTCCGGAGGAACCCCCTTGAGGGGGATCAAGCAGAGGAACTCTAGGTCCTCCTCGCCAGTGTTCTTGTAATAGTGCTCCACGTTGGGCGGAATGAACAGGAAGGTCCCCTCGCTCACCACATATTCCTCCTCCCCTATCCTCACCAGGCCGCTTCCCCTCAGAACGAAGATCTCGTGCTCCCAGTCGTGAGAGTGCGAGGGGATGGACCCACCGGGACCGATCCTGAAGAGCCTCATGGCGAAGTTCGGCGCCCCGTCCTTCTTGGAGATGAGCCACCTAACGGTCGTGTTCTCGGCTATCTCCACGGGCTCCTCGAGCACATCTCGAGATTTTCCAACCTTTGGCTTCAACTCCGGGGTCACCGGTCCGGACCCTTGGGCTAACGACTTAATCTCTCCCCCTACCCTTGGGTACCCTGACCTTGGCGATTTCCCCCAGCAGAGCCTTGAGGCGCCTAACCAGTTCCTGAAGCTTCCTGTTGGCTTCTGCCGATCTCTTCTTCATGAGCTCACAGTCCCTGTCCCCGAACTTCAGGGGGAAGGTGGCTTGGAGCCTGACGGGAGTTATGGAGATGGCCCTCTCCACCATCAGCGCGTAGAGGTCTGTCCCTCTCTCCCTCTCCCCGACGCTCAGCGGGTTTGATCCGATCCAGTAGTAGGGCTTGCCGCGGGGGTCGAGCCTCTCTAGGATGTAGTTCTCGAACTTGGTCCAGCCGAGCCTGGTGAGCCTGACAGGGGTGTCGTCGGAAATTCGAAACGGGAAGTTGACGTTCAAGAGGTCCACTCCCTCCGGGAGCCCGTTCTCGAGTATCCAGGCGGCGATCTCGGCCGCGACCCTGCCGTGAATAGAGAAGGCCTCGGGGGTTGTCGGCTTATGGGTCTCTGGTATCTCCGCCGAGAAGGCGACCGCCGGGATGCCGTTGAGGACGCCCTGAATTGCTCCAGCGATTGTTCCACTGGTGAACAGGTTGTCCACCGTGATGTTGTCGCCCATGTTTATGCCGCTGACCACGAGGTCGGGCTTGTCCGCCATGATCTCGCCGAGGGCTATCATTACGCAGTCTCCGGGCGTTCCGCTCACTAGGTAGGCCTTGCCGTACTTCCCCCTGCCCAGCTTGGCGTAGATCTCCCTGACCCTGAGGGGCTTGTGCAGCGTCACGCCCTTGCCGGCGGCGCTCATCTCCCGCTCCGGAACTACGCAGGTCACCTCTCCAATCTCCTTGTCTAGGAGCGCTCGCCAGAGGGACCTGAGGGCGGGGGAGTTCACGCCGTCGTCGTTCGTTACGAGGATGGAAGGCATTCCGTCACTCCCCGCCTAGGGCAGACATAACCACATCGACGGCGAACTTCTCCTCCGGCTGAACGCCCACGAGCCGCCCCTTCGCCACCCACTCCCCGTCTTCGTAGGTGTAAACCACCGTGTCGGGGACGGCGCTCACCCCCAGCGAGTCGGCGAGGTCTGGGTTCTCCCAAGCCTCCACGGTCTCGGCCTCGATCGTTTTCGGCACAGCTATGGCGAACTTGTTCGCTAGGAGGACCTGGTGCGGGCAGTAGGGGCAAGTGGGCGTGACGTACACCTGCAGCTTGATCCGCTTGCCCAGCTCGGTGAGCTTCTTCAGGGCGTCCACCGTGCTCGGCGAGAGCCCGCTCTCACCCTTGGAAGTTAGGATGATGGTCTCGAGGAACGCCCACGCCTCGTAGCCAGAGGGAGCCCCGGTGTACCGGATGGCCACCCTGTCCGGGCCTATCAGCACCGTAGGCGTCCTCCTTGGGTCTACCCCGAGATCCTCAGCCTCCCCAAGACTGTTCGTGACGTCGACTATCCTCGGAATCACCTTGTCGCTCAGGTCCGCGATTTCCCGTATTAACTGGGCTGTCCACTGGGAGTACTCGGCGTTTTGACTGCCGACGACGGTGACGACCTCTACGGGGTCCCTCATCTCGGCTTCGAGCCTAGCCTTTAGCTATGAAGCCGTCTTTTCGTCAATTATTCTGTCGTGAACGTGCTCGTGGTGTCCCAATAGATCACCTCGCGGCCCCCTCTCAACACAAGGCTATTTAAGTTATTCTCCCGCCCCCGAGAGATCAAAGGGCCGTTTGAGCCTCTCTGAGGATCTTGAACGGTCATTTTGGATCCTCTAGGCTACGATCTACACCTCCAGGGTTCAGGAGATCTGCCTCTGCTCCACTGTGTCAACGTTTTTTACATCCACGGAACGGGGAGCAGGGGGTGTCCCCTAATGCTGGAAATCAGGTGGCACGGCCGGGGAGGTCAGGGCGTCTGGAGCGCATCCGCCGTCCTGGCTTCCGCGGCCATAAACACGGGAAAGTACGCACAGTCCTTTCCACAATTTGGACCCGAGAGGACTGGCGCACCCGTCCTAGCCTTCAACAGGATCGACGACAGGCCCATCGTCGTTCACTCGATGATCTACGAGCCGGACATTGTGGTTGTCATCGACAGGACTCTGCTCTCGGATAGGGAGGCGATACTTGGTGGCCTGAGACCCGGTGGCCACCTCATAGCCGACACAGATGAGTCTCCCGAGGAGCTCCGTGCCAGGCTGCAGGTCCACGATAGCATCCACGTCTGGACCTTGGATGCCGTGACCCTAGCCCTCGAGGAGGTCGGAAGGGCCTTTACGAACACGCCCATGCTGGGAGCCGTGATCAAGGCCGCGGGCGTAGTCCCGCTCGAGGCCATAGAGGAGTCCATCAAGGAGAGGTGGAAGGGCGAGATCGGAGAAAAGAACGTCAAGGCCGTCCGGAGGGCCTTCAACGAGGTTGCGCACTCTCCGGCCAAGGTGGAGGTGACCGCGTGATGTCCGCGCTGAGGGGTTGGAAGGAGATCCCCATCGCGGGTATACCGTTCGAGCCTGCCGTGAAGTACAAGACCGGAGACTGGAGAGTCTTCAGGCCGGTGATCGACAACGAGAAGTGCATCAAGTGCGGGCTGTGCTGGATGTTCTGCCCCGACAGCTCTATCATCTGGGACGGCGACAACTTCCCGACCGTCGACTACGAGCACTGCAAGGGGTGCGGCATCTGCGCCCACGAGTGCCCCACGAAGGCCATCGAGATGGTCAGGGGATGATTGTTGATTTGGGAGGTGTGAGTCAATGGCCAAGTCCGTTCAGCAGAGGATGATGTCCCTCAACGGGGATGAGGCAGTTGCATGGGCGGCCAGGCAGAGCAACGTTGACGTCGTGGCCGCCTTCCCGATAACCCCCCAGACGATCATCATGGAGAGGATCGCAGAGTTCATCCACGACGGACTGATGGACTCTGAGATCATCAGGGTTGAGAGCGAGCACAGCGCCCTGAGCGCCTCTTGGGGCGCCTCGATCGCCGGGGCGAGGGCTTTCACGGCCACGGCGGCCAACGGACTCGCCCTCATGTGGGAGATCCTCTACATAGTCGCGTCGAGCAGGGCCCCCGTGGTGATGGCGGTTGTCAACAGGGCCCTGAGCGCCCCGATCAACATCCACTGTGACCACAGCGACTCCATGGGAGCCAGAGACTCTGGCTGGATCCAGATCTACAGTGAGGACGCCCAGGAGGCGTACGACAACACGATCCAGGCCTTCAGGATAGCGGAGCACGAGAACGTCCAGCTCCCGGTCATGGTGATGCTGGACGGCTTCCTGATCTCCCACACGATGCAGAACGTACAGATACTCCCTGAGGACGTAGTGTCGGATTTCGTGGGCTACAGGAAGCCCTCGAGGATCAAGCTGCCCGAGTTCTACGGCGAGAAGGAGATCCCCCTCATGCTCAACCCCAAGTACCCGATCTCCATAGGCCCGCTTGACCTTTACGACTACTACTTCGAGCACAAGATGCAGCAGATCGAGGCCATGAAGAGGGCGCCCGAGGTGATCAAGGAGATCCACAAGGAGTTCGCTGAGATAAGCGGAAGATCCTACGGCGACGGCCTGCTCGACCCATACAGGGCGGAGGATGCGGACGCCCTGATAATGGGCATAGGGAGCACGATGGGCACCATGAAGGCCGTGGTCGACGAGCTCAGGGAGGAAGGAAAGAAGGTGGGCTCCGTCAGGATCAGGACGTTCAGGCCCTTCCCGGCCGACGAGATAAGGGAGCTTGCCTCTGGCGTCTCCTCTCTGGGAGTGCTTGACAGGAGCGCCAGCTTCGGAGCGGAGGGCGGGCCCCTGTTCATGGAGGTCAGGTCGGCCCTCTACAGCCTCAAGGACAGGCCGCCGGTGCTCGGCTACATCTACGGACTGGGAGGCAGGGACATGCCGCCGAGGCTCCTGAAGAAGATCGCCGAGGAGGTTCTGAGCACCAGGGAGGAGCCGGAGAGGCCCAGGGTGGGCTACCCGGGGGCGAGGGAGTAGGGGGGTGATTGTATGGCTGAGACCAAGTGGGTTCCCAACATAAGGCAGATCGCGAAGGAGATGCACGAGAGGGGCTTCACCGGGATCACTCCGGGCCACAGGCTCTGCGCCGGATGCGTGGCCGGAACCATCGTCAGGCAGGTTATGATGGCCGCCAGGAAGCCGGTCGTCGTCATCAACGCGACTGGCTGCCTCGAGGTGGCCACCACGATCTTTCCTTACACCGCCTGGCAGGTCCCTTGGGCGCACAACGCCTTTGAGAACGCCGCCGCCGTGGCCTCTGGCGTTGAGAGGGCTCAAGCCAAGCTCATCAGGGACAAGAGGTTCGAGGGAGACCCGGACATAGAGATGGACTACGACATCGTCGTCTTCGGCGGCGACGGAGGCACCTACGACATAGGCCTCCAGGCGCTTTCTGGCGCCATGGAGAGGGGCCACAAGTTCATGTACGTGCTCTACGACAACGAGGCGTACATGAACACGGGCATCCAGAGGTCGGGAAGCACTCCCTTCGGGGCGTGGACCACCACGACACCGGCGGGCAAGGTCATACCGGGCAAGCCTGTCGGAAAGAAGCCGCTGGTGGACATAATAGCGGCCCACAGGATCCCCTACGTCGCCACCGTCTCGCCCTACTACTGGAACGACGCTCTCGTGAAGTTCAGGAAGGGATTTGAGGCCGACGGACCGGTGTTCATCAGGGCGTTCTCCACGTGCAACAGGGGCTGGTACAACGCCCCGGAGGAGTCCATAGCGATCTCCAGGCTAGCCGTGGAGACCTGCGTCTTCCCGCTCTACGAGGTCGTAAACGGGGTTGAGTGGAGGCTCTCACCG
Source organism: Thermoproteota archaeon (assembly GCA_027491415.1). Classification (GTDB taxonomy): domain Archaea; phylum Korarchaeota; class Korarchaeia; order Korarchaeales; family Korarchaeaceae; genus DRBY01. Next base: position 8,995 of record JAOZFH010000037.1, read on the forward strand.
CCCAGCCTCGCCATAGCCAAGAACCCTGAGAAGAAGAAGCCGGTGGAGGAGTACCTGAAGACCCAGCGCAGGTTCAGGCACATGTTTGAGCCCGAGAACAGGTGGATGATCAAGCGCTTCCAGGAGATGGTCGACTACGAGTGGGAACTCCTACTGGAGCGAGCCGGACTCAAGGGCTGATGGGCTGAAGGCCCTGCCCACCCCACCACCCATTTTTTCCGAGAAAGGCGGAGAAACCTTTTTGAGTGGCTAACCCGGCAAGCATGGGGTCAAGGGTGGCCGAGAGGCGGGTGCACCTCAAGATCAGCGGGATCGTGCAGGGCGTCGGCTTCAGAGCCTTCGTGTGGAGGAACGCGCGATCCCTTGGCCTGAAGGGGTACGTTAGAAACCTTCCAGACGGAACTGTGGAGGTCGTGGCCGAGGGGGACGAGCAGGCCTTGAGGAAGCTCGTTGACCTCTGCTGGAGGGGGCCTGCCTTCGCTAGGGTCGACTCAGTGACGGAACGCTGGGAGGACCCCGAGGGGGAGTTCGAGGACTTCTCCATCGCCTGGTGATCCCAACCCAACCCCTCTCTGATCACTCCTCCTCCCAGAAGTCCTCCTCCGCCAGGCCCCAATCCTCTTCCTCTTCCTCTTCCGTCTCCCAGAGGTCCTCGTCCTCGAGCCAGCTCTCCTCTTCAAAGCCCTCCTCTATGAGGTCGACCTCCTCAACGACTCCCTCGGAGATTATCACGTGCAGGAGGGCCTTGCACGAGGGACAGGAGACCTCCCCCTCGTAGTCCATCTCCTCGATCTTGAAGTGGGCCCCGCAGGAGGGGCAGACTATCTCAGGCATGGCTCACGCCGCGGCGGGGCCCGGGTGTGCGATTCATAAACTTATCGCGACTGGACACGGGATCTCCTCGATGGACAGCTCTCGGCGACGGGGCACCTGTCGCACAGCGGGCGGGCCTTGCACACCCTCCTGCCGAATTCGATCAGGGCGAAGTGGGCCGTCATCCTCTCCTCGGGCCGAAAGATGTCCTCCAGCGCTCCCTTGATCTCGGCGTATCCGGCGTTTTCCGGGACCAGCCCGAGCCTCTTGGCCACCCTCCCGACGTGCACATCCACCGGCAGGATTGGGTGACCGAGGGCCATGAGTCTGACATCCGCCACCTTGTCCCCGATCCCCGGCAGAGATTTCAGCGTCTCCCGAGCCTCTTCCAAGTCCGCGTCGGCCAGGGAGGCCACCCCGGGGCCCTCAAGCTCCCACTCCGCCAGGGCCTTGACCGCCCTAGCCTTAGACCTGTACATGCCCGACACCCGGATTGCGTCCTCCAGGTCCTCCAAGGGGGCCTCCGCGATCTCCTTGGCTCCGCCGGGAAATCTCTCCATGAGCCTCTTCACGGCCTCCCTCTCCAGCTTGGCGGTCGTCCTGGGCGACACGGCGATGGTCACCGCGACCCAGAAGGGG
>JAOZFH010000041.1 GCA_027491415.1 Thermoproteota archaeon
CAAGTAGCTGGGCCTCGCGGTGAGCTACGGGGTGGCGGTGGTAGTATTCTTGCTCATGTAGCTGTACCCGCAGGCGCTCGCCGAGAGGGGCAGGACCGTTGAGTTCATCCCGGCGGCGGTGCAGCGCAGAGGAGGCGGGGAGGGTACCAAAGGGCTCACGCCATACTGAGAGACCCTCCCCTTTTCTTCGGGAATTCTCGGAGGCGCGGAGGTCGGTGTGGGCGTTCGGTCCCCAGCGGCTCGCCAAAAGGTTGAGAAGGGTGGAAGGGCGATCAGCCGCTCCTCTTTCCCTTCAGCCTCTCAGCAAGCTTCCGGAGCAGCTCTGCGGGGGTCCTTATCGGGTACTCGAGCTCTCTGGCCACGTCCGCCAGGTCGATGCCGTAAGCCTCGATCCCCCTGAGCCTCACTGCGAGGGCATCGGCGCTCTCGATCGGGAAGTCGGTCCCTTTTATGGCCATTAGGGTCCTTATGGCCCACATCGGTCCCTCTACAGCCTCTAGAGCCTCTCTGGAGCTCTCTATGAAGGCAACATGCTCGTCCACACCCCTCCGGACCTCCCTCCAAGCCAGCTTAGCCAGCCCTCCGGCGACGTGAGTCTTGAAGTCCTCGTCGGTGAGCTCACCCTTGATCTTCTTGAGCACGGCCTCCTCGTCGCTCGACATTATATTCCTGACGGTCTGCTCGGTTATGCCAAGCTCCCTAGCGATCTCGTCGTTGCTCTTGTGGTAGAGGTCCCTGAGGACGACCGCGTAACAGGCCTCCATGAGGCTGGGCAGCCAGGTGAGCCTGCGGTACTCTATCAGCCTTCTCGGCCCGCCCAGTATCTCGATAGCCTTCATGAACACCCTCATCGCGAGCCTGTCCGGGTCCTCCCTGACCGGACCGACCACCACCATCACTCAACACCCCCCGACCTCGCCCTGGCCCTCAGCTCGCTCAGGCTGGGGCCGACCCTCACCAGACCGAGCTCGGTTATCTCCATCAGGTGGGTGGACGTGTCGTGGCCGGTCATCCTGCACCCGTCTATCCTGATGGTCCTGACCACCTCCCCAGTGGGCACGCCGTAGAGCTGCTCCTGCCACCTGCTGGTCACCAGCTCCTTGTTGAGGACTATCGTGCCGTCGAGGATGTGGCTCACCGCGTAGCCGCCGGCGGCCTCGGCGGTCTCGGCCCCGTGGGCGCTCCTCTTCTGCGAGATCAGGATGGCGGTCTGGCCCCAGCGCTTGAGGAAGTTGAAGATCTCCCTGACGATGGACCTGGCCGCGACCTCCCTGGCCTCGAAGAGGCCAGTTATCGAGTCGATGACCACGTTCTTGGTGTCGTAGCTCTCTATGACGTGGGCCATCGTCTTCAGGAGGGTGGGTATCTCCTCCCTGAGCTCCCTGTAGCTGGCTGCGTCTATCAGGATTATCCTCTCCTTGACCCCCTCCCAGTCGATGCCCATGGCCTCTGCCCTCTTCCTCAGGCCGGCGGCCACGAAGTTCGCCGGACTCTCGACGGTGACGAAGCACACCGGGTAGCCCATGGAGGCCTGCTTGACGGCGAACTGCTCCGCCATGAGGCTCTTCCCGGTGTCTGGCACCCCCGTGAGGTTCATGACGGACCTGTACGGGAGCCCGCCCAGCGGCCTCTTCACCGGGCGGCCGCCTTCTAGCTCAACCGTGAAGAACATCTCGTCCAGGCCCTCGATCCCGGTCGGCACGCCGAACAGCTTGGGCGCCTTGGCGAACGCCTTGGCGGCGGTCTCGACTGCCCTGTCCACCACGCTCATGGTCGGCCCCCGAGACGATGACCACTTTTGGTGAATAAAAAGATTTAACGTGAAGGGGATCACGGTATCCACGAGGCCCCCTGCTTCCCCGGAGTGACCTAAGGTTGGCAGAGCGCTTGATTATTGGTTCACATGTTGAATCAATGGAACCTCGCCGGGGCGTAGAGGGGGCTTCAGGCGTTGAGAACGGTGGAGGTGATGTGAATGCTGATCCGGAGGATTCACGCAGCCGAGATCCTCAGGGCACTTCGCGGCGAGGAGCCGCAGGAGCCAGCGGCCCTCCAGCTCAGGAGGGCGGGCCTGATATCCCAAGACGGCACCCCCACCGAGGCCGGGAGGCTGGTGGCCGAGGCCGTCGAGGACGTGTCGAGGGAGCTCGGTGAGCCGGCTGAGTGGCCCGAGAACAGGTGGGTCGGGACGGACGTCCTCCAGATGATCGAGGTGTCGGAGAGGTCCGCCCACGTCGTCGAGGCCTGGGTGGGCCCACTATCCTCAAGGGGATTCCTGAGGGACGGCGAGCTCACCGAGGCGGCGGGCAAGGTGGTTGACGCCTACTCCATGGCCCGACCCAGCCTGTACCTCACGTCGTGGGAGGCCTCCGCCCTCCAGGCCATGCCGCCCGGCCCCACGGACCTGAGGGAGGTCACCTCGAAGCTGGAGTCCATGGGGTTCTCTGCGGCCATCATAGACTCCCTGGAGGCCATGCGCCTCGCCTCCATCGGTGCCCCAGACCCGAAGGAGCCATCTCCAACCTTCACCCTCACGGGCGCCGGGAGGCTCGTCAGGCAGGCCGTCTCGGGGATGCCCCTTCCTGAGGGGGGCTACGCCATAGACCCGGACGTGGTAGAGGCGCTCCTCGGCCTCGCCAGGGGGGCCTTCACACAGGAGCAGGAGGAACTCCTGGTCTCGAGGGGCCTGGCCCACGCGTCCAAGCTAACCTGGCCCGGCAGGTACCTCCTAGCCGCGGTCGACAAGCTGAGCAGGCCCAGGGCGGAGCAGGCCCCCCTGGGAGTCTCCACGGAGGAGGTCAGGCTGCTCCTCTCGATCAGAGAGATCTGGAGGAAGCATGAGACTAACCCCGAGGTCACGGCCACGAAGGAGAGGATCGTCGGTCAGGTGGCTGAGGACTGGGGCATCGAGGGCTACGACCCGACCAGCGCCCTCTACACGCTGGAGGCGCTCGACCTGATAACCTCCGAGACGGTGGGCGGCAGGCTCGTGTACAGGCTGACGGAGTGGGGAGAGGAAGTCCTGAGGGTCGTGGGAGAGAGGCCCAGGGACGTCTCCTCGATCGCGGTGAAGGCGGTGCTCTACTCCCTCGGTGAGAGGGCGCCCACGATGGGCTGGGTGAGGCTGGCCAGGGATCAGGGCCTCGTCTCATCCGGAGGCATCACGTGGGCGGGGATGAGGCTCGCGAGGCTCTCCGGGAGGATAAGGAGGAAGCCGCACTTGACCGCCTTCGAGGCAGACGTGCTCAGGAGGATCCCGGACGGTAGGAGCGCCTCCCTGGACGAGATATGCTCAGCCTTCGAGGACGCCAGGGCCGCGAGGGTTGCCGTCGAGAAGCTCGAGTGTAGGGGCTTCGTGGACGTCCTGCCCAACGACAGGGTCGTCCTCACCGAGGCAGGAGCCGCGGCGAAGCACGCCCTGCTGGGGGTGAGGGGCGCTCACCCCATCAACCCAGTGCTGGCGAGGATACTCAGCGCCGCCGCCAAGCACGGGCTCGACAACGTGAAGGAGATCGAGAGGGAGACGAGGCTGGACTTCGAGACCATCAACAAGGCGAGGGTCGTGATAAGGAGGTTCGGCTACTACGGCAGGACGGGCGTGACGGACAGGGGCAGGGCCCTCCTGAGGCTGATCGAGATCCTGGAGTCCAGGAGAAGGGAGTCGGAGGAGGTCAGGGAGGAGGAGAGCGCGTTCCACGCCTGACAGTCCCGCCGCCGCGGTGGGCACGACCCATGCTGGGGCGCGCCGCGTTCTAAGACTGGCCCGCACCTGGCCCGCCGACGGCGGGAGGCCGGGGGCCCCATAGCCGGGTTAAGGGGTGTCGACTCCTGGCCGAGACACAATGAGCGCGGCCCAGCGTGTCCTGGTCTGCCACACCCCACCTCGGCTCCGAGATCCCCGAGCAGGGGCGCTGCGACCTCGCCTCGAGCGTCAACCCCGGGGCCGGCTCGATCAGCCTTCCTTTCTCCCTGTCGACCAGTTCGTTGGAAGGCCACAAATACTCGCGTGGGAATTCTAGATCTAGAATTTCTTCATAGAGCTCGCCGATTGGCCAGGGGAGATGGTTCCTGCGGGGTTCCCGACTGGCGGCGGGGGCGAGGCCCTACCCAAGACGGGCCGGTGGGGCTCGAATCCACCCGGCTACCTAGGAGATCGACCGCAGCCACGAACCAATCGAATGGGTTTGTCTCTGCGGCCCAAGAATGTTTTTCAAAGGGATCGCGCCATTTCTCATGGAGTCCAAATTGGGTACGACGGTGACCGAGCTGAAGAAGAAGATGCTTGAGCTCCTAGAGAGGGACAGGGAGTTCAGGCACGCGGTCGCTGGGCTCATAGGCTACGGCGACGTGCTGCGCAGGCTGGAGGAGCACGACAGGAAGTTCAACGAGATACTGGCCAGGATGGAGGAGCACTCCAGGAGGTTCGAGGGCATAGAGCGAAGGCTGGAGGAGCACGACAGGAAGTTCAACGAGATAGTGAGCGAGATGAGGAACATGCGAAGGCTAGTAGAACTCAACAGGATGGATCTCGGAGCCCTGACGGAGGCGTTCTTCTCGTGGAGGGTCGAAGAGGCCATTAGAAGGTCCCTTGAGGCGCGCGGGGGTTCCATCAGGGAGGTCCGCAGGGGTGTGATGGTGGGGGACCGGGAGGTGGACCTGCTGATCGTCGGAGACGGGGAGGCCTACGTGGTCGAGGTCAAGATAAGGCCGGGCAGGAGGGACGTAGACGACCTGCTGGACAAGGTGGAGGCTCTGAGGGGGGAGTACCGGGGAATGAAGCTCGTACCCGTCCTCTCCGGGACCTGGATCCCGCGGGAGGTGGCCAGCTACGCCCAGTCTAGGGGGGTGAAGGTGGAGGCGATCTAGCCAAGGTCCCCACCCAAGCGTGTATCTCACTTTGGAGGTCCGCGGGGACAGCGCGCGACGTATAATTACACTCCCTAGTCGTGGGGAGCCACGGCGGTCGCCGGTTTGGCGTAAAAGCGTAAACCAGCATTTCACGCCATCAGTCTGTTCGAGCGTCGGGGCCCTCCAGCGCCCTCTTCCTGCGCTCGTAATCCTGGAGGGGAGCGACAAGGGCCTCGGCCTTTCAGCAGAGGAGAGAGGCCTGGACACTGGACCTTGGAGTGGACCCTAACAACAAAAGCGTGATGCCAAAGGGAAGGGACCTGAACCGTCCGGACTGCTCCTTATCTATCCTCACGAGCCCCAGGCGGCCCTATTGGGGTTCAAGGCGATCTCGGAGGGGGACGAGGAGGGTGGATGCGTGGTCAACGCTCCCTCCTCCCCCGACCGCGTCTCCCATGGAGAGACGCGGTCCGGTTTCGATTCTAAAGCTCAGAGGCCTTTGAGTGGGCCTATCCCCTTCAAACCTTGCCTCTCGGAGTTTGTTTGGCCCCCGCCCCCACACGTGCAGTTCCCTCGTCTGGGCCTCTAACGCCCCTAGAGCTGCCCCCAACATCGATGAACCCCTCGAAGAGACCGGCCTACTCCAACCTGAGTTTCGAACACCTGTCCGAATCACTCTTCGATCAGATCGCACGGAGAGCAGGGCATTCGAGCGAAGCCAATCTCTGATCCGAGGAACTGTGTGGGAGCGCTTGCGTCGATCGCCGAACTCGCCACCGCAGCGACACGCCTCCAGTAGCCACCCTTACCCCCCAAGCCTCCAGCCTCCAGCCACCCTGCCCACGCCCCTCTGCCTGAGCTCCGCAGCTCGCCTCACCAGCCTAGAGGCGCCCGCCTCGTCCAGCAGGATCTTCCCCTCCTGAAGGGCGTCCAGCAGGATGGACGAGTAGGGGAGGAGCTTCTCGGCCTCCTCAGGCCTGAAGAAGTGCACATCGGCCGGGATCCCCTCTCTCCTGAGCGCTGAGAGCAGCCTGTCACGCACGCTCTCGTCCTCTGCTAATAGGAGGAGATCGAAGTCGCTCGCTGCGCTTTCCTCCCCCCTGACCCTAGATCCGAAGAGAATCAGGGAGGCTCCGCACCCCCTGAGCTCCCCAGCCACTCTGCGTAGGGCGCTAACCCTCCTCCTGCCCCTCTCCACCACCGACCTCAAGAAGCCCCTCTGCATACCTGACTATCGCCTCCCCACACCTCACGGCGCGCTCTGCCTCCTCCCTCGTGTACTCCCTCAGGCGGGCGTCTGGGTACCTCGCCTGGATGTAGTGCTCCTCGATGTGGGAGCAGCTCCTGATGTGATCCGGCACATCGAGCAGCTCGGATAGGGCATCGAGCAGCTCCGTAATGGAATGCGTCAGCGGCTTGTACCCTGTCTTGGCGATCAGGACGGCCTTGAGTGACATCTCCGCCGCCTGCTGGGCATTGAAGGCCGATATATCATAGTATCCCCCATCCAAGTCTCTCTTGGCAACTTCGATAAACCTCTTGGCCTTTCTGAGCCACGAGAGCGCTAGGGATCTCAGCCCCATCGGGCGCCTGCCCGACCGAAGAATTAAACGATTGGCTCCCGGCCTACAACGGGACCTGCGTACTGATGCTAGAGGCCCGTAGATCCCGAGGAGGAGCGCCACAAGTCGCCCGCTATGGCGATAACACCGCTCATCTGCCCAAGTATGAGGTGATCTTTTAACTTAATCCCGCAGCAGCACATTACGGCCTGAGTCGACCGTTTTTTTGTCGCCTCTGGCCTGGGTGTGGGTTTGCTTGGTCGGTGCGGGCTCCGATAAGGTGCGGAGGGCGGGCGGGGAGGGCGAAGAGGTTGACAAGGGTAGGAGGACCTTCCTGAAGATTGGCCTGGCGGCGGGAGTCTCTGCCCTCCTGGCCTACCTCCTCTGGCCGACCGTACAGCTCTACCTGCGGAGGGAGGGTGAGCCAGTAAAGACCAAGCCGCCGGAGACGGAGGGGCCGCCTGTTACAGAGGGGCCGGCGGGGACTGAGGCTCCAACCGAGGCGAGGCAGCCGAAAGAGGTGACTCTAGAGCTGGAGGAGTACCCTGGGGACTCGCCCGTCGGCCACGCCTATCCCTACCTGGTCATTGAGCCGGTGTCCGGCTCCTCTGAGCGGTCCCCAGGCGGGTCCACCGAGCGAATCCTGGTCCAGCTCAACTGCTGCAACAGGGGCGGCGCCCCCTCCACCGCCGTCTTGGAGGCCTTCAGGATTGATGGCCCGTTCTCCCTGCCGCTTTCCCTCTCATCCCTCCCGAAGCTGGCCCACATTCCAGTCTACCTGTCTCCCGGATCGACTCAGCCGGTTTGGCTGGATCTGGTCGTTCCAGCTGGAACGACGGGCGTGCTCTTCGTGCTCAGCGACCCAATGCTGGACGCCTGCCCCAGGAGGTTTGCATCCGCCGACGAGATGAGCGCCCAGCAGAGGCGCGTGATCTACTTCGGGAGGTGATGGCTTGCCGAAGTACGTGATCCACGTGCTAGTCATGGAGAAGGTGGCCGCGAGGCTTGCTGGCTCTGAGGACGAGGAGGAGGCTAGGCTGGGCAGGATAATGCAGGAGCACAGGGGGCTGGCCGCCCTGGGGGCCATCGGCCCCGACCTGTTCTTCTGGGCTCCTGACTACGTCGTCTGTCAAGTGCTCTTGGAGTTCTACGACGCTTGGGACGCCGTGAAGGCCGCTTACGACGCCACCATCGGCAAGGTGGTTGAGGCCGTCGAGGCGGTGAAGGACGCGGTCGAGGACGTCATGGAGGTCGTGTCACCCGGCCTGGTGGAGATCCTGGAGTCCGTCCTAGACGAGGCCGGCGAGACCTTCGACCAGTTCGTGGCCCTGCTCACCAGGGGTCCGCTGGCAGCCGCTCTGAGGGTGGAAAACCTCCTGACCGACCTGGCCGACCTGCCAGACGCTACAGCCAGGATATTTGACCTGTTCAAGCCCCCCCTGCAGGAGGGGAAGGGAGAGGAGGAGTGGTACTGGTTCGACATGCTGCACTACAGGGAGACGGGCGCGTTCGCCAAGAGGCTCCTGGAGCTGGCGCGGACCGAGGAGGAGCGCGCCTACGCCCTGGGCTACCTGACCCACGTGGCCACAGACTTCGTCGGTCACGGGTACGTGAACCAGATAGTGGGGGCCCCGTATCGGAACGACGTCCAGAGGCACGTGGTCGTGGAGAACTTCATGGACGCCTGGGCCTTCCACGAGTACGTGGGGGGAGACATAGCCACCGACCTGGTGGAGTGGCTGGATCTGCCCGAGGAGCTCCCAGAGGGCCTGGTAGACATGCTCTACAGGGCGTTTCAGGACGTCTACGGCAACCTGCCCCACCCCGCGCTGATCAACAGGGATCTCGGGGGATTCCTCACCAGGGAGGACATCAGGACCACCTACGAGCTCTTCCTTAGGGTCACGAGGTCCCTAGAGGACGAAATTAGGAAGCCGGAGGAGCCCTTCTCCGGCGTCATGGACGTGCTGGAGGAGATGGGGGAGAGGTTCTGGGAGAACCTGACGAACCCGCCGGAGCCCCCAGAGGTCGAGGCGGGAGGGTGCAGCGTCTTGGACTACCTCTCGTTCGGGGCCACCGAGAGGTCGAGGGAGTGCTACGAGAGCCTCGTGGAGAACATGAGGGAGTGGCTGAGCTGGTTCGGCGAGTACCTGGTGTGGTCGCTGGAGAACTTCAAGAGACTCCTCAACATGATAGAGGCGGCCCTGGCCAGCCTCGCGGCGGTACAGATACTTGCCCTCCTCTACCTCCTTCAGCTGACCCTCTACGGGATATTGCAGAAGGTGAGGGAGGTCTTCGCGCTGAACGCCCTGGTCTACCCGCCGGTCTCGCTGGTCTACACGTCGCACGGGAGGAACCTCATCACCCCCTACCAGTGCGGGAGCGAGCCTGGCCCCTACCCGGCGGTCTGGGCGATCAGGAACTGCCTGAAGTGCCCGGGCTCAGAGGGGTACGAGACCCCGCTGACGCTGCCCTCCACCTACTCGGAGGCGGACACCCCTAGGACGTTCATCGAGGAGGACAAGCTCAATATGAATGCCCTGAGGGCGTATGCGGAGGCTGAGACCCCTGAGGACACGAGGAGGATCTACCTCGCTGGAGCGATGATTACTCCCCCGGCCGCCCCCGCCAAGCCAAAGGCCCCAGAGGTCCCGAGAGTGGGGAGCGCCGTGGAGCTGGCGACCTGGATGATCAAGAACTGGGACAGGGACCCTCTCGCGACTGTCAACTGGAACCTGGACTCAGACAGGGGCTTCGGCTACAAGCAGTGGAGGGGCAGGCTGCCCCCCAGGGCTCCAGACAACCTGGTAGAGGGCGAGACCTACGACGTCTACGGCTAGCTCTCTCTTGGATCGGTCAGCGGCTTCCCCGTAACCCCACCCCCACTCCCCTTCTTTCACCGCCCGCGGCATCGTGAGGCCGGGCCGTCGCTGCTTACCCAAGACGGCGGCCGGGGGCGGGGGACCGGGTTCCGGCAGGCGCGGGATCTGGGCACCAGACCAGGGGTGTAGAAGGTCGGGTGAGCCGAACCCCCCGACGAGGCGCGTGTGTTGCCCAAATCGACTGCTCATGGGAGAGACCGAGTCCGTTGACCGCGGAGGGGAGAAGTCTATAACGCCCCGCCCGGGAGAGGGCGGGGATGTCCCGGCGCCGCGTCTGGTGGACCGCGCTGCTGCTGGGCAGCCTAGCCCCCGCCGCTGGCATGGGGGGCGTGGCGCTCTCAACAGCCTCCTGCCCGGAGTTCAGCTGGCGCCAGAACGCCCTGAGCGACCTAGGCCACGCCCAACTCAGCCCGGTCGCCGTGACCTTCAACCTGTCCCTCGCAACCGCGGGGGCCGCCCTCCTGACCTTCTCGGCGGGGTTCGGGAGGGGGAGGTTCCCCCTTACCTCCCTGATCCTCGGGATCTCGGCCTACCTCCTGATACTCGTCGCCGCCTTCGACGAGAGCTACGGCACCTCCCACAACGCGTCGGCCGCGGCCTTCTTCCTCTCTCTCCTGGCTGCCGCCGGATCCTACTCCTGGGAGAGAAGATCGCTCCTGCCGGCGACTGCCATCCCGGCGTCGGTGGCCAGCTGGATCTCCTACGCCAGGCAGGGGGTCCGGTGGGGAATGGCGGTCTCCGAGATGGTGGCCCTGATAGCGTGGCTGGCCTGGTATGTGGACATGGTCTGGAGGGTGTCCTCCAGATCGGCGGGGTGAGCCTGGTCGCCCGTGTGGGTCCGTGGGGACTCGTCACGCGGTTAAGGGGGAGATGATCCTGCTGTCCTAGTGGATCCTGGCAGCGGTGATCTCCGTACCGAGTGATCTTCCCAGTCCTCCTCCGCAGTAGGTATCTCGAGCTTTAGGGAACGCGCCCGTCAGACCTGCCTCACGGCTGACTTCAGGGAGGCAACGTCCGTCGAGAGAGAGATTACGTCTCTAACGCCGGAGACGTAGCTCACTGAAACCGCGACCTTGGGGCTGCCGAAGAGCTTCTTAAGGCCCAACTGCAGGGCGGCGTCCTTGTTGAGCGAGATCACTAGCTCCTTGATCCTCCACTCCCCGAGGTCGATGATCAGGTCCGAGACCTTGCCCAAGAGGGCGCCGTCCGTGGTGACGACGCCCTTTCCGATCAGCTCGCCAGCGCGCATCGATCTGCTGGGCCGGCCCCGGCTTTTAAGGGTCGACTCCGCGCGAGTTCGGGTTGGAAACCATTTTTGGTAACCGCTATATTCCCCCCTTCGGGGGAGCTTGGGCCGCTGCGACCGCCAGGTTAAGGCCTATGGGGCCATGGCTGGGGGGCTGAAGCTGAGGCCCAGGCTCGTCCCCGAGCCGCTGTGGTGGGTCTCGCTCGCCAACCTGGCCGACATGGACCCCAGGGTGCTCGAGCTCTGGCTGGACGAGGGCGAGAGCCCGCCGGACGTTCAGGCGCTCTGGAGATCCCTCGAGAGGTCGACCGAGTGCGAGATATGCGGGTCGAGGGCGCAGGAACTGGACGAGGTGTGGGAGTACGGAGAACTCGACGGCGGGGCGGTCGCGAGGCTCGTGGGGTTCAGGAGCCTCTGCTCCAAGTGCCACCTGGCCACCCACCTCGGCCTGGCGCAGATCAGGCGGAGGTTCGGGGAGGCGTTCTTCTGGATACAGGCGGTGAACGGCTTATCTCGGACGGAGGCGGCCAGGCTGGTCGACCTGGCGGTGGAGGTGTGGAGGTGTCTCAGCTCCATCCCCCGGTCGAGGTGGTCGGTCGAGTTACCCGCCCTGGGTGAGTCAGAGGTCAGACCCCGGCTGGAGAGGCTCATGACATCCATGGTGAGGTCCGAGAGGTTCAGGCCGGCCAGGGGCTGGGTGTGGACGCCCGAGAACCCCAAGGTCTCGGCGCCAAATGTGCAGAGCGCCCTGAGCGAGTACCCGGGACCCCTCTCGATAGTGAACGAGGCCAGAGAGGCTGGACTGAAGGTGCTGCGGCAGGAGCTGAGCCATGCCGTATCCCTGCTCAGGCGTCCCTCCAAGCTCGACGGGACGCCCACGGTCGTCGGCAAGTGGATTGTGTTCATGTCGACCCGAGAGGCCCTCAAACTCTTCAGGAGAGTCGCCGAGGCCATAGGCTCGGGATCCGTCCCGGCGCTCAGGGCGAAGTTGAGCTGGAAGAGGGAGGACTCGAAGGCCGTGATGGTCTACACCCCCAACTTCCTGGACCCGCGGGGCGTGGCCGAGGTGGCCAGGTGGCTCGCCAGCCTGGGGGTCGCGGGCAGGATGGTCTACAAGCCCGACGTGTTCACCCTTGCCGGCATCTATCGAAGTCACCCGAGCCTGCGTCCCCACATATACGAGTTCGAGCCCGCGAAGGTCAACGTGGAGGGAGGGGCGCTGGAGGCCTGGCTCTGATTACAGAGGGTGGAGGGTGGCCCAGCCCGGTAGTCAGGCTAGGCCGAACTCCTCCAAGACCACCCTCCTCATGAACTTCCAGGGCAGATTCCCGGCGTAGAGCATCGCGTCGTGGAACCTCCTGAGGTCGAACCGGTCCCCGAGTCTCTCCTCCAGCTCCCTCCTCAGCTGCACGATCAGGTGCTTGCCCAGCAGATACGAGAGTGGGTAGGTGGGCGTCATCGTGTACCTCCTGACCTCCGCTGTCGCGGCGTTCCTGTCCATCCCCACGTGCTCCACGAGGAAGTCTATGGCCTCCTCGACGCTCATCTCGCCCCTGTGAAGCTTGACGTCCAGTATGATCCTGGCGGCCCTCCAGAGCAAGTCGTTCACCATTATCAGCCTGTGCTCCGGGTCGTCGTGGAAGCCCTGCTCTTTCATCATCTCCTCGCAGTAGAAGGCCCAGCCCTCCTGGAACTCGATGGGCCGAGAGAGCAGCCTGACGAGGGAGGGATTCTCGAGGGCGCAGGAGAACTGGAGGTGGTGCCCTGGATACGCCTCGTGCACCGAGGTGTTCTCGATGCTGGCGTAGCTGTGCTCAGAGAACATCTCGGGCGTGGCCGGCGGAGTCACCAAGTAGATGCCCTGCCTCACCGGGTCAAACTTCGCCGGGGGCATGTAGGCCGCGAAGGGTATCAGGTGCCTGAGGAACTCGGGAGTCTCCACCACGTCGAGCCTCTCGTTCTCCGGGATCGTCGCCAGCCCCCTCGAGACCACGAACCTTCTGGCCTCCTCCATGGCCGACCTGTAGGCACGCAGGAGCTCCTCGAATGTCTCGGGGTGCCTGGACTTGATCTTCCGCAGGACTTCTTCCGGAGATGCGTTGGGGTCTATCGCCCGTGCGATCTCGGCCCTCTCCATCTTCATCCTCTCCAAGTAGTCCCAGCCAAGCTGGAGTATCTCGTCGGAGCTCATCTCGATACCCCTCAGCTCCAGTAGCCTGTCGAACATCTCCCGGCCTATAGCGAAATCCTCCCTGGCCCTCGGGATCACGTCCTCCTGCAGCCACCTCGCGTGCCTGGCCATCGCCTCTGAGGCCGCCTGCGCCGCCTCCTGCAACCTCCTCCTCAGATCAGCGCTGACGTCACCGGCGGACTGCACCGCGGCGCCGAACAGCGCAGGGGCGTACCTCGTGGACTCCAGCGCTATCTCGACCCAGATCCTCACCGGGTCAGACAGGAGCTCCCTAGATCTGGACTCGAAGGCGGGAACCTCCTCAAGCCTCGAGGCGACGCTCTCCAGCCTCTGCTCGAGCGGGGCGAAGTCCCTGGCCAGCAGGAGGAATATGCCCTCACCCACCGTGTCGGGGACGCCGTCAGACTTCTCCCAACTTCGGAACTCCTCGAACTGGAAGATCGCCAGCTCCGCCGACTGGATAGCCAGCCCCCTATCGATCCTCCTGTCCCTCGAGAGGGACTCCGGGGGTATGGACTCCACCTCGTCCCTGAACTCCCTGACGAGCCTCGTCTCCTCTTGGATGTGCCTCCTTGTCCCCTCGGGGAGCCGCCCGTCGTGCTCGTGGACGCCGAGGAAGGTGGCCATGACGGGCTCGAGCTCCATAAATCGGAAGAAGAACTCCCGGACGATCGCGTCGAACCTCTCGTCCGACATGATGCGCAGCTCCCGCCCTGTCAGCGGGCGCGCCTCCCCGTCAGGAACTCGGCTTTATCCCTGCCGCTCACTACTGAGCGCCAAGCGTTATATCCGGTGACCCGGGGGTTCGCCTGAATTGAGCGGAGCTTTCGAGAAGATCGTGGGAGGCGCGTCCGCCTACTGGAGGAACCTGGAGAGGGGGTTCAAGATCCTGCTCAGCGGGGAGCCCCCCTCCGCCGAGCAGCTCTTGGAAGAGTCCGCCGAGGAGGCCGCCCGCACACTCGGCCACGGCACCCCGTCGGAGCTTAGGGAGGGTATCGAATCCCTCTCGCCGGAGATCGTTGAGAGCGGGCTCGAGGCGATGAGGAAGGCCGTTGCCGACCTCACCACCCCGACCGGCGCCCTGGGGGCTGCGGCCATATCCCTCTTGGTGGGCAAGGCCGGTGTCGAGGGCAAGCCGGAGGCCTTCAAGAGGCTGCTGGACTCCATCAGGACAATCAGGGACGGGGTGAGCGTGGAGGAGGCGATAGACTACCTCTCCGCGACCGCCGTCGAGGTGGTCAGGGAGCTCCCCGAGTTCAGGTACTACAAGCGGGTGGACGACGGGCTCGAGGAGGCCGGGCTGGGGCCGCACGTCAAGCAGCTGGTGCCAGCGCCCGTGTACTGGCTCGGTCGGGCGGTTGGGGCCGGCGCAGTGACGGGGAGGTTCCTGGCCCTGGAGGCGCTCTCCTTCGGAGGCGTGATAGGTCTAAGCGAAGTGCTCGAGAGGCTGAAGGAGAGTAAGGTGGGTGAGGACGCTTCTAGACTCCTGCAGGGCCTGGAGGTGGGCGCCCCCGTGCTCCTCTACATACTCGGGGAGGTGGCAGAGGCGGGGGACAGGACCGCCTTGGCCCTCCCTGCCGCGGCGGCGTGGCT
This sequence comes from Thermoproteota archaeon, assembly GCA_027491415.1. Taxonomy (GTDB): domain Archaea; phylum Korarchaeota; class Korarchaeia; order Korarchaeales; family Korarchaeaceae; genus DRBY01. Next base: position 14,323 of record JAOZFH010000041.1, read on the forward strand.
GGCTGGCGAGGACTGAGCCGGAGGCGGATCTATCACGGGAGCTCGAACGTTGCCGCCACCCTCACCTCGCCGATCTGGACGTCCCCGTCCCCGTTGAGGTCTGACCACTCCAGGAGGTAGCCCACTCCCGGCTTCAACATGGGTTGGTGGTGGGCCGCCCAGGTCGCGGCGGCGAGCGTGCCGTAGCGCGTGCACCCCATCGCTCCGACCCACAGCACGCCTCCCCTGTCGATCGAGAATACGACGGCGTAGTCGTGCCAGGCCCAGTCTGCGCCGCCGGCCACCAAGACAGTGCCGTTGGGCAGGCGGAGCTCGACCCCCTCGGCGGTGCGATTGAATGAGATACCCGCCTCCTCCAAGATCGGGATCGCCGACGGGTTAGCCAGGGGACCTCCAACGACCACGACCATGTCGGCCCCGGCCGGGGCCGCCGTGGAGGTCTCGAGTCCCATGCGGGAGGCGATGAACTCGGCCGCCTGCCTGTCAACCCACCCCTTGTAGACCGAGTACCCGGCGACCGGCGTCGTCGAGGGCGGTGCGGCCAGCCTGCAGATCACGTTGAGATCTATCTCACCCTCGCCCGCGGTCAAGACGGTCCAATCAGGACCTATGAACACCCAGCTCCCCAGGAACCTGACGCCGAAGTCCCTCCAGATCTCCCGGTCGTCCTGGACGAACATCCACCCCGAGACACGAGGGACTGGACGAACTCCCAGTTTGCGTCCTCAGACCCTCCGACCCCCACGAGCACGACCCTTATGGACCCGCTGTTCTCGCAGCTCCCCCACGACTCCGCCAGCCGGGTGAGCCTTTGGCGACACTCGGAGCAGTACGAGGCGAAGAAGACCAGTAGGGTATAGCCCCCTCGGAGAGAGTCTGAACTAACGATCTTACCGTCCGGGGTGGTGAGTTCAAACTCCGGTGCCTTCTGACCGGGTGAAGGGAGCGATAAGACCTGTACGGGGGCCGCCGCGAGGAGCAGGAGCAGCGCCGCCGCAGTCCGAACCCGCATCTCGCCACCTTGCGGGGTGGAGAATATCACGTTGACTCGACCGACGCCTTCAGATCACGTTTTTCACTGAGACACGGGTATCTGCCCGGATGCTCAGGGCCGTCGTTCTGGCGGCGATCGTGGTGGCCGCGGCGTTCCTCATCGCCTACGCTTTCGCGATCAGAGAGTCCGGAGGCGAGAGGGTGCTCCTCAGGTACCGCAGGGTGGGGGGCATCGCCGGCGTGTCGGAGGAGCTCGTGGTCTACGAGGACGGCAGGGCTGTCATGGGCGGCGGTGGGCTGTCCGCGGGTGCGAAGCTGCCGGACGGGCTCGTCGCGGCCCTGAAGACCGTCTTCGAAAGGATAGGGGAGACGGGGGTTCAGGGCCCCCCGCCGACGCCGGGGGCGGCCGACTACTTCACCCACCTGGTTGAGGCCCCCGGTCTGGGCGTGAACGTCAGCTGGGTCGACCTGTGGGCCTCTGGGAACGAGGTTCCAGACGAGATAGTTGCGCTCGACGCGCTCCTCAGCTTCGCGCGGGCCTACCTGCTGGGGTGGGAACCTCAGCACGCAGCTAGGCTGGCCGTGGGCGATCTGACCGTAGAGGTGTGGATCGACAGGCCTTGGATCTCTCCCGGGGACCAGATCACCGTACGGGTCGAGGCCAGGAACTCTGGGCAGGAGGCCCTCGCCTACGAGAGGCCGACCCCATGCCACCCCGACTTCCGGATAGAGGTCGAAGGAGGCGGAGCCGACGTGAGTTACGTCCAGCCGGCCTACGACCCCAGGAAACCGTGCATTCAGGTCATCAGTCGGCGAGAGATACCTCCGGGTGGATCCGTCGTCAACTCGGCCGTCGTGACGGTGGGCGAGCCTCCTGGGCGGATACTGTGGGTAAGGGTGTCCTTCGCCTACCCGCCGCAGGAGCCGCTGACGGTCCGGCTGCCGCTCGTGGTCACCGGATGACCGCCCAGGGATATTTTCCAGGCGTAAAACCTCGCGTAGGGGTTTTTACCATCCTCTGGGCACTTACACGGGCTCCGGTGGGCCGAACATGCCCAGGAGGCAGGTAGAGAAGCCCTGGGGTAGGGAGTTCCTGATAGTGGACGAGCCCGAGTATGCCGCCAAGATACTCGAGATGAAGGGCGGCAAGCCCACGAGCCTTCACTTCCACCCCGTGAAGAAGGAGACCCTCTACGTGGTGTCTGGGCGCCTCAGGGTGGAGACCTCCGATCGCGACTACGAGCTCTCTCCTGGGGATGAGCTCACCATAAAGCCCGGGACGGAGCACAGGCTCGTGCCGCTAGAGGACACCCAGGTGTTAGAGGTCTCCACTCAGCCGAAGGATGACACCGTGAGGGTCTCTGACCCCTACAGGAGGGTGAGGGTGGAGAGGGTCACCTGAGGCCTCTGTTACCCCATCAACGCTTCTGCGCGCGATTCTGGATGAGCGCAATTTCTGACAAGTCGATTCGTGTCGTCGAGACCAGCTCAAGCCGCCCCACAAGCTCTCAGCTTTAATATAACGCCAGTTATCATAGCCCGAGGGATTGCGTTGAGCGAAGATGGGACACCCGAGAGGTTTGTGCTGAAGGTCCCGCCCGGAACAGAGGAGGACGTCGCCTCCGGCCGAAGGGACATCTTACTTCTGCCTGTGGAGTCTGACGCGCCTCCCAAGGGCGCGAGAGTTCTCATTGAATCGGATGGGGGCCCAGTGGCAGAGGGAGAGGTCGCCTGGGTTGAGGTTGTCACGCTGGGTGAGGCCCTGGCCTCCCTGGGAGGGAGGGTTGTGCTCGACCCCAAGCAGGTCTACGGTGGGGACGATCTCATGGGGAGGAGGTTCGCCGCCGTGGGCCTGAGGCGGGTGGTTCCCCTCCTGGAATCCCGAGGAGAGGAGGGAGAGGACCTCTCAAACGAATTCCTGGTGGACTTAAGCGCCTGCTCCTCGTGCCCTTTCAGGGGGTCTTGCTGAGCCTCGTGTGCTCTCCACCTAGCTGAGATATCCTCGCCCATAGAGACGAGTCTTCCGTCAGCCGTTCGGGCACGCTGGGGTTGAGATGGAAGGATGGCTGGGTGGGCCGCAAGGCCGGAGCCTCTAGCCGGCAGAGATTCAATTGGAACGGTTTTTTAGAGATCGTTACCGGGTGGGTCCGAGGTAAGCTAGATGGAAAGGGTAATCCCGCCGCTGGAGGACATAACTCCCCAGAGCTTCAAGGAGGCGTTCAAGAGGATCCTGGAGGTCAAGAGGAGGGCTGGCATCACCCCTATACTGGACAACCCGCCGGACCTCCTCCAGAGGGCCCAGCTGTACGGCACCAGGTTCAGGAACGGGTCGTGGAACTGGGCGTCCAACATCTGGAGCAGGTCCGCGAAGAACACCGTTGTGATTGAGAGCGACGACGAGCTCAGGACCGAGCACAAGCTCCTCCTGATGCGGGTGCTAGAGCACATCCTCGCCCAGGGGCCTCTGATCAAGGTGGACGGCTACGTGGGCAAGCCCGGGACGAAAGCCCAGATGCACGCCCGGGCCTACGTCGACCCACAGTTCCCCGACCTGGCGTACAGGTGGAAGCAGCTGGTCTTCGACGCCCCGCCGGACGAGGAGCCCGATGTCGAGATCTTCCACGTCCCCCACTACCTAGGGAACCCCAGCATCCCGGGGACGGACAGGATGCTGATGGTGATGAGGTTCCCGCACCACAACTTCACGATCATCACGGTCTCCTCGTACCAGGGCGAGCTGAAGAAGGCAGTCCTCACCCACTGGATCTACCACGTCTACAAGAGGGGAGGGACGGGGGAGCACGCCTCTCTGAGGGAGTTCACTGTCAAGACCGTTGAGGGAGAGTGGAGGCGCATAGTGATGGCCGTCTGGGGCCTCACCGGCACCGGCAAGTCCACACACGGGCTCTACGTCTGGACCCCCAACAACGCCGAGATCTACCGGAGGGAGTTCGGCATCAACCCGCTTGACTACGTCAAGGATCAGGTGATCAAGAACGACGACATAATCGCCATATTCGAAGATACCGTCATCGGGTCGGAGAGGGGTTCCTGGACCAAGACTGAGGACCTCACGCCCGAGCAGGAGGCCATGTGGCGCGCGGCCACGAGCCCGCACGCCCTCCACGAGAACACCGAGTTCGACGAGAACGGGGATCCCTGCTTTGAGGGAAAGCTCTTCCAATACTTCGGTGCCCCCAACAGGAACTCCAGGTCGGTCCTGAGGCTTGAGGACACGGGCTACTTCGACGGGGATGTCCAGTCGTCGGGACCGCTCAACTTCGCCATCTTCCTGAGCCCCGGCTACTTCACGGACTGGGCCTGGGTGAAGATAGAGGACCCGGCCCTCGCGGCGAAGGTGCTGGCCGACGGCAGGACCATAGGCCATCCAGCCCAGGCGAGGGAGGTCGTGGGCAAGATCAGGTACGTGGCAAGGTTCGCCCAGCCCTTCACCATGGGGGTGCCCAACACTGCCCACGTCGTCAGGTTCTACGAGTTCTTGAAGAGGAGGATCGAAAGGGGCGACCCGATAGAGGTCTACCTGTTCAACAACACCGGCCGGATCATCGCCAAGTATAGGTGGACCGAGGTGAAGCTGGGGGACAGGGTGATCGAGGCTCCTGAGCCCATCCTCGTGGAGAAGAACGGGATACCCAAGGCCGTCGGAGGGGAGAGGCCCACAATCGAGGAGACCGAACTCTTCATTCTGCAGGCCGCCAGGAGGGCGGTGAAATACAGGCCCCACC
>JAOZFH010000047.1 GCA_027491415.1 Thermoproteota archaeon
AGGGACTTCGGCCTGGCATATAGCCCTGAGAGGATCTACGTGGGCAGGGCCCTGGCGGACATAGTCGAGAGGTACCCCAAGATCGTGGGAGGGGTCGGCCCAGAGAGCGCCCGGGTCGCCGCTGCCCTCTACCGAGAGGTGGCGAAGAAGGGCGTGATGGTCCTGTCCAGCGACGTCGCGGCGGAGTTTGAGAAGCTCGCGGAGGGGGCCTACAGAGACGTCAACATAGCTCTGGCCAACCAGCTGGCGATCCTAGCCGCAAGGCTGGGGGTCGAGTTCGAGGAGATCAGAGAGGCGGCAAACAGCCAGCCGTTCTGTCATCTCCACCGTCCTGGAACGGGCGTCGGGGGGCCCTGCATTCCCATCTACCCTCACTTCCTCCTCGAGGTGGCGCGTGACGCCGGAGCCGACCTCAAACTCGTAGAGCTAGCCAGGGAGATCAACTCTGAGATGCCGAGACGCGTGGCCCACCTCGCCCTGGAAGGGGCAGAGCGGGCCGGGTTGAACCCGAACTCCGCCAGCGTGTGCGTCCTAGGACTCGCCTTCAGGGGAGGGGTGGCAGACGCCCGCCTCAGCCCGACCTACGATCTCGTGGGGGAACTCCTGAGGTTGGGGTTCCGCGCCGTGAGGGTGCACGATCCCAGAGTCCGAGCTGGGGGGGGCCTGCCTCGGGGGGTCAGGCTCCTCTCCGACCTTCGCGCCGCGCTCCAGGGGTGTCAGGTGGTCGTGCTCTCGACCGACCACCCCGAGTACGTCGGGATGAGCCTGGCAAGACTCCGCGAGCTATCTCAGGGGGCTCTGCGGGTGGTGGTAGATGGGAGGGATTGCCTGGACGCCAGGCACGTGCCGGAGGGGATGATATACCTGGCTGTCGGGAGGCCGATCAGGGTTGGGGGATCCGGCTGACATCCTGAGGAGACCGGACCGGCCACCCGACAGGGAATCTTTTCTTCGGCTGCTCGAGGATGCCGAGGAGGAGTTCTCGGGGATCCGCCACCTGCTGGAGGTTGAGGACCCTGAGTGGCCCGTGCTCTTCGTGGGGGACACCCACGGGGACCTCGAATCGGCCGTCAGGGCCAAGGAGCTGGCGGATGAGAGAGGGGCCAGCGTCGTCTTCTTGGGCGACTACGTCGACAGGGGGCCGAACCAAGTCGAGACCCTGTCCTTTGTGCTTGCTTGGAGGCTCGTCGAACCGGAGAAGGTGGTGATCCTGCGGGGGAACCACGAGAGCCCCCTCACCAACCCGTACTACGGCTTCCTGCGGGCTGTGATTGGTCTATATGATAAGCAGGTGTACGACCAGGCCACGCGGACGTTCGCACAGCTCCCCTACGCCGCCAGAATGGGGGGTGAGGTGCTCGCTATTCACGGAGGGCTTTCAAGAGGGATCAGCGGTGTGGAGGAGATAGCTGGCCTGCCCAAGGGGGATTTGAACCCCGATCACCCGGTCGCCATGCAGCTGCTGTGGAACGATCCGGACGAGTCCATTGAAGACTTCGCCCCCAGCGTGCGTGGCCCCGGAGTTTTCAGGTTCGGGAGGAGGGCCTTCCGCGACTTCATGGATAACTCAAGGCTGAGGTTACTGGTGAGGGCCCACGAGTTCTTTCCGGAGGGGGTGCGAACGTTCTTCGGGGGGAGGCTCCTCAGCGTCTTCAGCTGCAGGTTCTACGGCGGAACTCCTGCGGCCCTCCTAATGGAGGAGGGGCTTAGCTGGAGGATAGTCCCCCTCTCATGAGGCTCTGGCAGTGTTCAGTACCACTCCACGTAGTAGTCCCAAAACACCCTCCCAGGCGCCTCCCGCCTCCTCCTAGCGGCCTCCCTTAGTGGCGATCCGAGGACCAGCCCCGTGATGAAGCCCCCTACGTGAGCCCACCAGGCCACCCCGGAGATGCCGAGAGCCCCCATGATGAGCTGGTACACGAACCAGAAGCCGATGTAGTAGTAGGCGGGTACCCTGACAACCTGCCAGAAGAAACCGTAGGTTACCACGGTCTGGATTCTGGCGTGGGGGTAGAAGATCCAGTAAGCGCCGAGGACTCCGCTTATCGCTCCCGAAGCCCCCACCGCGGGGATGTACGCCGCGGGTGGCGTGAGGCTGGCCAGCACGTGGAGTCCCGTTGCACCGACGCCCGAGGCCAGGTAGAACGCAAAATACTTGGCCTTCCCGAATGCCGCCTCTACGTTGTCCCCAAAGATGTACAGGTAAACCATGTTGCCTATCAGGTGGGACCAGCCGCCGTGCAGAAACATGGACGTGAATATTCGGTACGCGTTTCCCAGCGGGTCGGCCAAGAACGCGGCGGGAATGAAGCCGAAATCGTACACGGCCCGCTCAAGGCCGTACGCCAGCTCCCAGAGGAAGACCACTGTGTTGATGATGATGAGGGCGTAGGTGACGACTGGCCTTACCCCGCTTGGGTTCTCATCTCTGATGGGGAACATGGGACATCACCTCGGGCTCAGCCGACCCTCTTCCGGGGCACTGGACCCCCTCTTGCCGAATAGTCATCATCGCCTTAGACCTCACTCCCGGTGCAAGTATTTAGGACTTGAGGACCCTCCCCCGGCGATCTATCTCGCCAGCCCTGATTCTGGTGGAGCTCAGCCTTCCCCCGTCCTCTGCGGGGATGAGGGGACACGCCACGATGTATAGGGGCCGAAGTCCTCTCTTTCTGCGGGCCTCGTTGACCAGCAGCGCCCCCGGAATGGTCTCCTCTGAGACCACCAAGGTGTCCGCCCTGCTGTCCTCTCCAGCCGGTCCGACCGGGTCCGTTATGCGTACGACCTCGTGATCAACGCCGAGACTTCTCAGGAAGTCCTCAACAGCCCTCTTCCTGACATAAAAGGGTTCTATCATATCCCTGTACCTTTTCGACCTGAGGAGAGGTCCGTCGGCGAGGCCCACGAACACCTCTCGGCCTATGGAGGCCGCTAGCCTCAGCAGGGACTCGTGCCCGGCGTGAAGCCTGTCGAACGTACCCGCCACGATCACCCTTCCAAAAGGCTTTCCGCACGACCCGCGATCTCCCAAACAGACACCACCTCTATATCCGGCGCCGTTGCTGAGTCCTTGGATGCGCTCTTGCCTCTCCTGACCCTGACCGTCTTCATGCCGAACTCGCTGGCGGAGTCAACCCCCTCAGGCCTGGCAGTCACGTAGATGCAGTTGGCGGGGTTTACTCCCAGCTCTTCGAGGGCAGACCTGTGTCTCTCGGGGTCTGGTTGACCTACCCACGCTCTCTCGAAGAAGTGGTGTAGGCCCAACCTGATAACCTTCTCCCACTCCTTCACGGGGCTCCCGGGCGAAGACAGACCGAGGCCGTAGCCGCGATCTCGAAGCGTGAGGAGGGTCTTGAAGACCTTGGGGAGCGGCCTCAAGAAGGCGCGCTTGGTGTCGTGATAGGCTATTACGCCGGCAGCTATGACCCTCGCGTCCACCCTCAGGCCGAGCGCCGATATGGCGTCGTCGAAGTGCCTCGTGTAATCCTCCCCCCTCTCCTCGACCACCTTGTTCACCTTCCTCAGTAGGACCTCAAAGTCCGCGGGCAGTCCGGCCTCAATCATAGCAACAACCGCGTTCTCCCGGGCCATCCTCTTCAGCAAGGTTGCGTCATACAAGACGTCGTCCACATCGAACAACCACCAGACTCGAACTCCCTCAGAACCGGAGCTCATTCACATCACCCTCACGGACGCATCCGGGTCTATACCCAGGATGAGCGTGACCTTCAGGGCGAGGAGTAGCAGCGCTGGAGCGTAGACCAGCGGGGCTATCTCCCCCGGCGGATTGACCCCCAGCGGTACGTGGGGACCAGCCGGGCCCACGCCGATCACTATGGCGCCGTACCTCTCCGCAGCCATTTTGACCTCTGGGTTTCTCTCAGGTTCTAAAACCAACACCGGCGTGCCAGCCGAGAGGAGTCGGTGCTTCGTGGCCAAGAACTCTCCCGGCGATGCGACGTCGCACATTATGCCCGACATCATCGTCAGCCGGTAAGAGAACTCCTGGGCCGCAGGCTTCACGCCGTTGGTGGAGACCACGAAGAGAAGCCGAGAGCGTGCGATCAGCTCGGCCGCCTCATCGGCTACGGATTCAGCTCTCCCGAGAGCCTCGGCGGCCTGTTCGGGCGCCGCCTCCAGGAGGGAACGGAGGGAGTGAGCCCTGGCAGGCATCCCCGCCAGCCTCGCAACCTCCGCCGCCAAGAGCAGGCCCGCCACCGACATGGGTGAGAAGAGGCCCATTCTCCCGGGTCCCCTCGTGAACACGAGGCCGTAATCTGATGCCCTGTGCAGGGTGCTCCCCGGGCTGCCCAGTACGGAGATCACGGGAGCGGCTGGATCCCTCTTCCTTAGTTCCCTGATGGCCAGCAGCGCCTCTCGCTCCTCCCCTGTCTCAGAGAAAATCACCGCGGCGGGCCTCTTGGGCCTCTCCGCAAGCCAATTCGAGAAGTCCTCAGCGTCCATTTCAATGGCCCCCGGACCGCCCACCTTGCCGAGGATTCTGCCGAGGAGGGAGGCTGGGTGCAGGGTGGGGCCCACTCCGATCGAGTAGACGAACTCCCTCGAGGCGAGAGCCTCCGCGGCGTACCTGGCCGGGACTGAGAGTATGGAGAGGGCCCTCCTCATGAGGGCAGGCTGCTCGAGTATCTCACCCCTCGTCTCCTCGCCCCGCAAATCGTCTCGAGGTGGCCCCCGGGGGCCTCCAAATTAAGTCCTCCCGATTCGAGTCGGTCCACAACCGTTAAGGGAGACCCGCGAACCGGGCGAAGGGGTGACTCGAGCTGCTCGCAGACAGGGTCGAATTCTTCAAGAGGCTAAGTGAGGCGTTTGGGCCATCTGGCTTTGAGGTAGAAGTCGCGAGACTCGTTAGAGAAGAATACGGGCAGTACGCCGACCAAATCCTCTACGACGGCTTGGGCTCCATCATACTGAGGAAGGGGGGCGGCGTCGAGGACGGGCCTCGCGTCCTCCTCGCGGGACACATGGACGAGGTCGGGTTCATCGTGAAGGGCATCACAGAGGGGGGCTACCTAGCCTTCCAGACCCTCGGAGGCTGGGTGACCACGACCCTTCCCGCCCACAGGGTGGTGGTCAGGTCCAAGAAGGGCGATCACGTCGGTGTTCTCGTCTCGAAGCCCCCTCACCTCCTCCCACCGGAGGAGAGGAAAAAGGCGCCCGACGTGAAGGACCTCTACATCGACGTGGGCGCAACTAGTAGGGACGAGGTCAAGGAGATGGGCATCAGGATCGGCGATCCGGTCGCCCCGCTCGCCGACTTCAGGACCCTCAGGGGAGGAGAGGTCTGGCTCGGGAAGGCGTTCGACGACAGGATCGGTGTGTTCATGGCGATGGAGGTCCTCAGGCAGCTTGGATCAGACCATCCCAACGTCGTCTACGCGGCCGGAACGGTACAAGAGGAGGTGGGCCTTCGGGGTGCGGAGACAACCGCCGACGTCGTGAACCCTGACGTGGCCATCGTCTGTGAGGTGGACATAGCCGGAGACGTCCCGGGGGTGACGGAGCGTGAGGCGCCGGCCAAGATGGGGAAGGGGGCCTCGATAATAACCTGGGACAGGACCATGATACCCAATCAGGCCCTCAAGGAGCTGGCCATCTCGGTGGCGGAGGATCTGGGCCTACCCTACCAGCTGTCGGCGGTCTCCGGAGGGACGGACGGGCACAGGATCCACCTGCACTACCGAGGGGTTCCCACAATCGTGATATCCGTCCCTACGAGGCACATTCACTCCCACAGCTCCATGCTCATGCCCAAGGACGTCGACGCGGCCATAAGGCTGATCTCGGAGGTCGTCAAGAGGTTGGACCGGGAGACAGTCGAGTCGCTGACCCGCATCTGACCCAGGGTCCGCCACCAGGTCCCACCCCCATTTTATTATCCCCGCCGAGTTCCAACCTTCGAGGGCTCTCCCCCGTGGTGAGGGCGATCAGGCAGAGGACGGTCAGGGACATCCTGCTCGAGATGAAGGATCGATCCGAACTCGCCGTGAGCCTGGCGTACGCGGCCCTGATGTACAACGACGACGAGATCGCGGATGAGGTGCTGGAGCTGGAGAACGAGCTGGACGACCTCAGGTACGAACTCTCCGTCAGGACGATAGTGGCCGGCAGGTCGCTGGAGGAGGCAGAAGAGCTCGCCGCCATACTCGAGGTCGGGGCTGCGGCAGACGAGATCAGCGACGCGGTGGCCGACCTCGCCAAGATCATTCTGAGGGGCTACCCGCTCCACGAGTCAATCTCGGCCGCGTTCATGGAGTCGGAGGAGATCATCGGCCTGGTGAGGCTTGGCGAGGGCGCCCCGCTGGCGGGCATGAGGGTGTCTGAGCTGTACGAGCCGGAGAAGCTGGCGGGGTGCGACATCCTCGCCGTGAAGCGGGCTGGCAGGTGGCTGTTCGACTACCCAGACGACCTGGTCCTGCAGGAGGGTGACATGCTCCTCTTGGAGGGGACCAGAGAGGGGGTGGAGGCCGTGAGGTCCCTCCTCGGCCTGCCGATCAGGTCCCGCCCCGAGAGGGTTGAGGTCAGCCAGGAGTCCAGGGAGCTGGCCCACTCTCTCCAGGTGCTCAGGGCTCACTCCGAGCTGATGGTGTACCTGGCATACGCGTCCATGCTCATGAACAGCCAGGCCATAGCCCTCGAGGTCTCGAGGCTGGAGGACGAGATCGATGAGCTACACGAGGAGTTCGAGGTGAAGGTCCTAAAGGGACTGGCGGGGAAGGCAGACCCCCGGGCCGTGGTCGGGCTCCTTAGGGCCGGTTCTGCGGCAGAGAGGATAGGGGACGCCGCACATCGGATGGCCAGCGTCGTCGAGAGGGGAGTCGCTATTCACGAAGTCCTCGCCGCAGTGGTGGAGGAGAGCGAGGAGTCCATTGCCTGGGTGCGCGTGGGAGAGGACTCCCCTGCAGACGGAAGGGAAATTGGCGAACTGGAGTTGGAGGAGTCTACCGGAATGGAGATCCTCGCCGTGAGACGCGGGCTTAGGTGGGTCTTCGAGCCGAAGGACTCGTTTAGAATCAGAAGCGGGGACATCGTGATACTGCTCGGACCTCCCGACGGTCTGGAGGCCGCCCTCAAGGTGCTGGGGGCTGAGGAGATTGAGTAAAAGTGAAAGGGACGAGCTGAGACTCACAGCGCCCCTGAGTTGGCTGGACGGCGTGGATCCGGAGACGGGGGTGATAACCCAGCCCGGGCACCCTCAGGCCGGCCTCAGCGTCGCTGGGAAGCGCGTCGTTATGCCCCACTCGGTCGGATCCACCGTGGGGGCGTACGGCCTGTTCAAGCTTGCCAGGCACGGGGTCGCTCCGCGCGAGATAGTTCTGAAACACCCTGACAGCGTCACCATAAGCGCGGAGCTCGCTGGCATCCCCGTCAGGGTGCTGGGAGCCGTTGAGGCCCCGCGCCCAGAGGCCCCGGAGGGCGTCCCCGACGAGTTCGTTAGGTTTCTCCAGAAGGAGGCCTCCCTCGCCGGGGCTCATTCCTACATCCCGGTGAGGTCCGTCCACCTCTCCGGGATATCCTACGCCACGATAGGAGACGCGGGGCTCGAGTTCTTGGAGGGCCTAGTCGAAAGGGGAGTCCGCTTTCGCACCCTCGTCACGACGAACCCGGCCGGGATGGACGTATCCCGCTGGCGAGAGATGGGGGTGCCGGAGAGCTTTGCCGAGAGGCAGATTCGGATCGTGAAGTCGCTGAACGAGATGGGGGCGACGCCCACGCTGACCTGCACCCCCTACCTAGCGGGAAACCTCCCCAGGCCAGGCGAGCACGTGTGCTGGGGGGAGTCCAGCGCCGTCGCGTTCGCGAACAGCGTCCTAGGTGCCAGAACAAACAGGGAGGGCTCGGTTAAGGCGATCGCTGCCGCCGTCGTGGGGCTAACGCCAGCCTACGGGATGCATCTGGATGAGAACCGGGCCCCCAGCGTGATCGTGGAGACCGACGGATCACTCTCCGGGACGACGGACTTCTCTGCAGCGGGCTACTTCGTGGGTGAGAGCGTCCCCAGGGGAGTCCCCCTCTATCGCGGCATTAAGGAGGCGTCTATCGACGAGCTCAAGGCCATGGGGGCGGGAGGAGCGGCGTCTGGGAGCATAGAGCTCTTCCACGTTGAGGGGATAACCCCCAACCCGATCGGGTCCCTCCAGGGGGGAGTGGAGGTTCTGAGGCTCGAGAGGCGAGACGTAGACGGGACGATTGAGCAACTAAGCACGACCGGCTCGATGCCAGACCTCGTCACGCTCGGCTGCCCGCACCTTTCCCTGAGCGAACTCAGAGAGATTCACGGGCTCCTGAGGGGGAGGAAGGTCAGCGTCCCCTTCTGGCTGTTCACCGCCAGGGCGACGCTGAGCCAGCTTCCAGAGGGCGTGCTCAGGGACATGGAGGGGAGCGGGGCGAAGGTCTACGCCGACACGTGCATGGTGGTGGCCCCGCTGAGAGCCATGGGTTATCGCGTAATCGCGACGAACTCTGCCAAGGCCGCCAAGTACCTCAGGACCCTCGGCGGGCTTGACGTGATCCTGCTCCCTACGCGCGAACTCGTCGAGAGGTTCTCCAGGCCAGCCTAGCGGTGTCCCCCGATGATAGACCGCGAGAGGGCGGAGGCGGCGATAGTCGCGCTGCTGGTGGAGGATGTCGACCTGCTCGACCCGGAGGTCAGGGAGTACTTGATCGAGTCGGGAGCCCTCGTTAACGGTAAGATCAGGCCGATCAGGGCCGCCGTCTCGCTCGTGCTGGCTGGGGTCCCGCCGGAGAAGGCGGCGGCCCTCGTGGACTGGAGGGGGTTCGAGTCACTCGTACAAGAGTACCTAGAGGAGTTTGGCTATAGGATCGTCGCCAAGAGGTTCAGGTTCGCCCACTCGGGGAGAAGGTGGGAGATAGACCTCCTGGGCGTGGGGCCGCTGGCCGCGCTGGCGGTGGAGTGCAAGCTGTGGACAAACAGGAGGGCAATTCGGTCCAAGATCGCCGCCGAGGTCAGGACGCACCTTGAGAGAGTAAAGGCTTTCGTGGAGTCGAATTCGGCGATGAAGCTTGGCCTGAAGGTGAGGGTGATCCCTCTGGTGGTCGGGTGGTTTCCAGAAACGGGGGAGTTGGTGGAGGGGGTACCCTACGTCCCACTCTTCAAGCTCAACTCATTCTTGATGGAACTCGATCCCCTCGACGGCGACCTCGCCGGATTCGATCTCTGACGCGCCTTCGTTCCTCAATACCGGCGGAGAAGGTGTTATGATCTCCCCCCTCCACCGCCCTCCTCTGAAGAATAGGGCGGCCTCTCTAGATGAGACCAGGTATATCGCCAGCAGGGCGAAGACGCCAGCCGCGGGCACGGTCCAGTCCCAGACCCTCCTGACCAAGAGCAGGTACGCTGACAGGGAGAGCAGTGCGGCAGTTCCAGAGGGCCGCCCCCACCTGGATCCCGAGAGGATTCCATAGGCCACGATGGTCGTTATCAGGGAGGTGGAGATCAGCAGGGCGCCTCCCTTCACAGAGATGGCTGGTGACCCGGGGATCACCTCCCTAACCATGACCTCAAGGCCGAGCGCCAGGTCTACCCCCAGGAAGAGCATCAGCCCTGAGGCGGCCAGCAGGGCTACCCCTGCCAGGGCGACCCCCTTGGGGATGCTGGCCATTCGAGCACCTCACGCGACGCGCCTTATCTCGGCGGCGAGCTCCGGTATCACCGAGGCCTTGGAGCCGGCCCACTCAAGTGTGTCGGTGGCAACTATCACGTCCCCGCCAGCGCCCAGTATCCTGTCCAGCGCGCCCTGTGCAAGGACCGGGTGGACGAACGCCGAGAAGACCCTCCTGGCCCCCATCCTCCTGGCGGCGGCTATCGCGGCCGCCATGGTCCCGCCGGTGGACACGATGTCGTCGACCACGACTACATCCCTCCCGGTGAGGTCGAACTCCTTGACGGTCATCTTGATCTCCCCGGTGTCCCTGTCCCTCTCCTTCACAAAAGACGTGTAGTCGCTTGCCTCAACGTGGTTGGCGAACTCCTCGGCCCAGATTATGGCCTCCTCGTCGGGGCCGACTATGAGGGGATCGCTCAAGTCGAATCTGCCGACCTCTCTGGCGAGCGCCGGGATCCCGCTCACGTTGACGCCGGGTATCTCGTCGAAAAGGTCCCCAAATCTCTTGAGCCTGTGGAGGTGAACGGTGACGCTCAGGACGGCGTCGGCCCCTGCGTGGTAGAGGAGGTCTGCAACGTACTTCGAGCTCAGAGGTTCGCCGGGCCTGAAGATCTCGTCCTGCCTGGCGTACGGGAAGTAAGGAATCACCGCGATCAGGCGGCCCACCTTGAACTCCCTCTTCAGGTTCCTGAGGGTCAGCAGGACCTCCACTAGGTAATCGTTGGGCCTGCAGGCGGCCGCCTTCATTCGGAGGGCCAGGACCACCGTCTCTCCCCTGAGGACCTGCTCGGACCCCGCGAGGATTCTGGGCTGAAGCTCTCCATCTGGAAAGGTCCTTCTGGCGAGGAACACCATGTCAGCGGTCAGTTCAGATGCAAGAGACTTGGTAAACTCGTCTTCCGGTCCGACCACCAGCATGATGGATCTCGAAGTCTCGCAGCCTCAGGGATTAATGGTTTCCCGAACAAGATCCCCCATGAAGGGGGTGACCTTTCCGTTGAGGGGCGAGTTTGAGAGCGCCGAGGAGCCGCGGACCAGCGAGGGTGAGATGTACCATGTCGCACTCGGGCCTGGAGACGTCAGGAGGTACGCGCTTCTCCCGGGAGACGTAGAAAGGGCGGAGAAGATAGCCGCAGAGTGGGAAGAGCGTAGGCTCGTGGCGAAGCACAGGGAGTACGTCACTTACGTGGGTAGGTATGGGGGCGTGGACCTGATGGTCACGTCTACGGGCATCGGGGGGCCGGCCGCAGCGATCGCGGTCGACGAACTCTCCAGGCTCGGCGTGGACACCTTCATCAGGGTGGGGAGCACGGGGACCATAAGGCCGGAGGTCGAGCTGGGAGATCTCGTGATCTCCCTCGGGGCAGTAAGGCTAGACGGCGCCAGCGCGCAATACGTCAGGCCCGAATACCCCGCGGTGGCCCACTACGAGGTTGTGATGGCCCTCGTGGAGGCCGCCGAGTCGCTCGGATACAGGTACCACCTCGGCATCACGGCATCGACGGACAGCTTCTACACCGGACAGGGGAGACGAGGGTGTTGCGGATACTGGCAGAGCTGGATGAATAGCATAATTCCCGACCTGCAGTCTGCTGGTGTCGTCAACATCGAGATGGAGGCCGCCACGATCTTCACTCTGGCCTCGCTCTTCGGGCGGAGGGCCGGAGCGGTCTGCGCGGTCTACGCGCAGAGGGTGAGGGATGAGTTCGCGATAGCTGGGGAGAGAGAGGCCATAAAGACGGCGAACGAGGCGGTGAGGATTCTAGCGAAGTGGGATGAAGCCAAGAGGTCTGCCGGCAAGAGACACTTCTACCCGAGTCTGCTCAGGAGGTGAGGGCTTGACCAAGATAGTAGCCGTCGGGAACGCCAACATCGACATCACGGTGTTTCTGCAGGAGGTTCCTAGGCCGGACGAGGATGTGGACGCTGATTCCGTGTCGCTGGGAATCGGAGGAAGCGCGTCCAACTTTGCCTCTACCTGCGCGCTGCTGGGCGAGGAGACCTCGATCGTCGCCGTGGTCGGCGGTGACCCCCTCGGCTCCCTCTACCTGAAGGAGATAACCCAGAGAGGCGTGGACACCGGGCTCGTCGAGGTGAGGGCCGACTCGCAGACCGGGTTCGTCGTGATTCTCAACGTAGCTGGATCCCAGAGGAGGATGATTCGGTACCGCGGCGCGAACCTCCTACTCGCTGGCGACGTGCTCAGGAGGCGCGGCGAGGCTCTGAGGTCGGCCGAAGTCGTACACACATCCAGCGTAAGGCCCGCGGTAGTGCGGACCCTCATTGAGATGGGCCTCAGGCTCTCGTGGGATCCAGGTTGGACTGCCGTCAGTAGATACAAAGAGGAGGTATCCGAACTCATGGAGACAGGTCGAATCCTCCGCGCATTCTTCAACGAGAAGGAACTGAGGGCAATGACGCGGTTGGACGACCTGAAGAGGGGGGCGACTGCCATTCACGAGATGGGAGTGGAAGAGGTCGTGGTTAAGAGGGGGGAAGCTGGCAGTGCAGCCCTAATCTTGAGAACCTGGTACGAGGCCCCCGCCCTACGGGTGAGAGCCGTAGACACAACAGGCGCTGGGGACGTGTTCGACGGGGCTTATACAGTCGCTAGGTTGAGGGGGCTTAGTCCCGGAGAGGCCCTGAGGGCAGCGAACTTCGCCGCTGGGAAGACCGTAGAAGTCCCGGGAGCAGTCAGGGGTTTGCCTTCATGGAGTGAGATTCAATCATTCCTCAATGGAACCAGCTAGGGCGACTCCGGGTGGATTCTGCCGATGTGTAAAAGGTTTAGAAAAATCCACCGAGGTCTCGCGGGGGTGTCCGGGTTGCCGGGTTTCGCCGATCGAATGTCTAAGTTGGGGGTTGAGGGTGCCTTCATAGTCCTCGCCAGGGCTAAGGAGCTCGAGAGGCAGGGGAAGAAGATAATTCACTGTGAGATAGGTCAGCCTGACTTCGACACGCCAGCCCACATTAAGGAGGCCGCCAAGAAGGCCCTTGACGAAGGGTTCACGGGATACACACCATCGGCGGGTATAATGGAGCTCAGAGAGGCCATAGCCGAGTACGTCTCAAAGACCAGGGGGATAGACGTGACCCCCGACCAAGTCGTCGTCACCGTGGGCGCCAAGATTGGGATCTTCTCGGCGCTCATGGCCTTCGTGAACCCTGGAGAGGAAGTAATCATTCCGATGCCCGCCTACCCGTCGTATGAGAGCGTCACGGAGTTCGTGGGCGGGGTTGTGAAGCCTGTCGTGCTAAAGGAGGAGAGGGAGTTCTCGCCCAGCGGCGAGGAGATAGCCAAGGCCGTCACGGACAGGACTAAGGTCATCGTGATCAACACGCCATCCAACCCGACAGGTGGGGTCTACAAGAGAAAGGACCTTGAGGCCATAGTGGAGGTCGCCAAGGAGCACGATCTCTGGATAATCTCCGACGAGATCTACGAAGACATCATATTCGACGGAAAGAAGCACGAGAGCATCCTTTCGATACCCGGCGCAGAGGAGAGGGCCGTCATGCTCAGCGGGTTCTCCAAGACCTACGCAATGACCGGTTGGAGGCTCGGCTACGTGGTAGCCCCCAAGGAGGTCGCCGACAAGATCACCAAGATCCAGCTCAACACGGTCTCCTGCCCCGTCTCCTTCGTCCAGAAGGCTGGCATCGCCGCGCTCAAGGGGCCCAGAGATGAGATCGAGGCGATGGTCCGGGAGTACGAGGAGAGGAGGGACCTCCTCTACAGGGAGATCAACAGGATACCTGGCTTCAGCATGATCAAGCCCGCCGCCACGTTCTACGCCTTCCCGAACGTCAAGGAGCTCGGCGTGAAGTCAAAGGAGCTCGCCAACATGCTCCTAGAGGAGGCCGGCGTGGCGCTGCTCCCTGGAACCGACTTCGGCGCTCCGGGAGAGGGCTACCTGAGGCTCTCATTCGCCACCTCGAAGGAGAACCTGATGGAGGCCATGGAGAGGATCAGGGCGTTCGTTGAGGAGAAGTTCCCAAACGTTTCCTGATCCCCTCCTCCCCCTCTTTATCCCGCGTGAATGCCGGCGGGGAGCTCCTCGGGTGGGGCCCTACGTCTCTGAAGGAGTCGCCTGCTTCAGACTGATACCTATATGCGCAGGATCTCAGCTGAGGGGTCCTCCGTGTCCAGGATGGCGATTGTTCTGTCCCCCGTAAGGCACCCGCAGGCCTCTCCCGGATTGAGCACAAGCGCAGAGCCGATCCGCGTGACTTCTGGCTCGTGAGTGTGACCATAGAGGACGATCTCGTAGTCTCCTGAACCCGCCAACAGGCGGGCCACGGTCTTCGTCAGCTTAAGCGAACCGAAGCCATGAAATAAGATTGCCCTTCTGTCTCCGAGCCACGTCTCAACGGGAGACGGGTGGAACGTCACATCCCCCTCGAGCGCGTCGAGGACCAGCTTGAACTCGGCCTCGTTGTTTCCCCTCAGAAGCAGCGTGGGGATCCCACTGTTGATTATGGGTTTAAGCGAGAAGGGGGAGACCAGATCCCCCAGGTGAACTACCTTGTCTACTGCCCTGGCCGCAAACATCTGGTAGGCGACCTCTATCGCCTCGAGGTCGTCGTGCGTGTCCGAGATGACTCCCACGAGCAACATTCACCCCCCCACGGAGAACTCTCGGGGAAGAGCCGCGCTACCTAGTGAGTCGGGAGAGCCCCTCGGCTATCTCCATCACGGCCGACTCCACTGACTTCTTAGAGGTCTCATGCGCTATTATGCCCCTCGACTCGATTATGTCCCTGCTCTCAGGGTCCATCTCACCTGAGATTATGGCTCCGCAGTCCTTGAGCACATCCAGCGCTGAGGTCGCCCCCTGCCCCCTCCTGGTGTTCACCCTGAGTTCAACCCTGGTGGGGCTCTTGCCCGTCAGGTCGTATATCGCAAAATACCGGGCCTGGTAAAAAGGCCCCTCCTTAACCTCAGACCCGTCATCGGTAGCTACTGCAACTCTGATGGGCAAAACCCTGAACCTCCCTCGGGTGTATCTACTGGGACCGCGCGGGCGTGGTCACCCAAATAAATTGATGTGGTTCAGGCTCAGGACTCCAGCAACTCCGAAATCCGCCTAAGGAGGGTCTCTAGTTGCTGGGCCCTCACGGCGGCCTCCACAAATCCTCCAGATCCGAAGTAGCCCCCCTCCAAGTCCAACATCGAGAGGTGAACTAAGGAGGGCAGGTCCTTGCGCTGGGCGCGGGATCTCAGGGAAACGACGGCCATGACGTCGTCCGAGTACACTGCTCCAGCCACATCTCTGCCCGATGAGAGACTATCTGCCGCGACGTGCCGTATCCTCGGATCTTCTACCGAAATTACGAGAAGGCTCTGAGAACTAATCAGTGGCTTCACTTGGACCAGGGAGCCTAAAATCGCCTTCCCTCGATCTGCCAGACCAAGTAGGGCCTTAGACAACGGGTATCTGCCCCCTAGGAGGCAGGTGGGGTCCTCAAAGCATTCCTCCAGGGCTGCAACCCCGAGCACCACTCCCGACTCGGGATCCCCGGCCACCGCCTCCAGCAGAGTTTCATACACCCGGGAAACGACACCCTCGCTCTCTCTCGACGCCTCAGCATGGGGGCTGATCTCACATCTCGCGCCAGGTTCCAGGCAGCCTATTCTGCCCACCCACAGGTCGGGCGGCAAATCAGGGCAGAGGTACTGAGCCACGGTCAGCGCCACCCGCGACGCGGGCAGCGGAGGAAGTCCCGACCCCAAGGGATTCAGCCTGAGAACTCTGGCTGGGATTCGGGGTCGATCAATCTCGTAGTGATCTATCACGAGAACCTGACCCCACAGCTGCTCGGCAACCTCGATTGGACCGGGCCCGGCGGGAATAAGATCGACGAGGACGAGTGCAGAATCCTCTGCGAAGGCCTCCTCGACGACTGAGAGCAGCTCTTCTGGAAGTGCCGGTCTCAAGGAGACTCCGACTCCCTGCTCCGAGATGGCCCTTCGAAGCAGAGCCGTTGCCGCCATCGAATCGGGCCAAGGACCGTGGACTAGGAAGGCGCTGTCGACCTCGTCCAGCACCTCTGCAAACATCCTGGCCCAGGAGGCAATGGGGCTACTACTCGCCAACCCTCTCCCACCTCAAGGCGGCCCAGAGCAGGAGGACCGAGGAGGTTAGCAGTGTGATCGTCAGAGGGACTATCGGATCTAGCTCTCTGCGGGGAGCCGCCTCCAGCTGGCTCAACTCATCCTCGACCTCCGAGAGGGTGTTGGCAGCGGATTGATAGTCTCCCGCCTCGATCTGGCTCTCTGCGCGGTTCAGCGCGTCCTCCAACTCACCTAACCCGGCCGGCGAGGTGGCCCAGGGCAGGAGAGATCGCTCGCGAAGGGTTTTAACTCTCCTCCTGAGTTCCGTGAGCTGGCCTATGAGCTCCTCTCGGGTCACGCCAGCCCTCTCGACGATCCTTATCCTGAGGGGGTCTCCCGCGATTATCGTGTTGTTCACGGTGACTACCACGGGCAGCAGATATGATCCGGGTTCATCACCGGCCCTCAGGGTAATCCAGACCGTTCCAGGAACGGGAAACTCGAGGGTAAGATTGTCTTGAAGGGTTCCGTTCGAT
The DNA here is from genome assembly GCA_027491415.1 of Thermoproteota archaeon. Classification (GTDB taxonomy): domain Archaea; phylum Korarchaeota; class Korarchaeia; order Korarchaeales; family Korarchaeaceae; genus DRBY01. The sequence goes on from JAOZFH010000047.1 coordinate 16,236, forward strand.
GCGACCACCGTGAATCCATCGGGGAACCTCGCGACGGCCACACCTGCCGGGCCGCTCACCCGCAGGGACACGTTCACCACGCTACCTGTGAAAGCCCTCAATGGGCCCATGGCGGCGTAAGAGTGAGGAATCGCTCCCACGGTGACGTTCACCGTCCCTCTTTCTATGACCCTCCCCCAGGGAAACGTGCCCTCTACAGCTATGTGAACAGGAAACTTGCCCGGCCTGTCCGACGTCATTTGAAGACTAACGTTAAGGGTCTCGTTGGGTGATACCCTATCTACGTGGTGCGTCAACGAGCCGGAGACCGATAAGTTCCTTGGAACTGTGACGTTTAGATCCACGTTTTGGGCCGGGGCACCGAATCTAACCGTGAGAGTCAGGTTAAACGGTATCAGGGGTAGGGCCTCCTCTGGGAGGTCCACTCGTAGGGTCAGAGGGGTTTTCAGAATGTGGACCTCAATCGGACCCACAGTCGGTTCAAGGCTGAGACCAAACGCCTCATCGCACACTTTGGAACTCGCCACAACTCTGTATAGGCCTGGGGACAGATTCAGCTCGACTGGCGTTATCCCCGCAGAATCCGGACCGAGCACCGAGAGGGACGGGGGGTATGTGAGGTTAGCCCCATCCACCGCGACTAGGGTGGAGTTAACTGTCATACTCCTGTCGCCCCTGTTAAGGAGTTCGAAGATCAACCTGACCGCGTCCCCTGCTCGGGCGTAGACATCAGACCCGTTGAGGCAGATCAGCTGCACAGAAGGCAGGATGCCTATCCTTCTCTCAATCGAGAGGATTGTGGTATCGTTTAGAGATATGTGGGCGCCTATGGACCCGGAGGTGCCGTGGTCAAGGTGGGGCAGGGCTATGTTGATTGGCAGCTCTCCTGGCCCAGCTTCTGGGAGCGCCAGAGACACCGACAGAGGTGGATCCGTGAGGTACATGGTAACGTTTAGGCTACCGTGTCCCGACAATTGGAGTGTTGCTTTGATTTCTGAGCCAGCGACGGCTGGGGCTTCTGGGAGTTGGAGGCTCGCGGCCCCTTCGCTTGGAAGGGTCAGCTTCAGTCTATAGACCACCCTTCCGTCGACTACGACCCTGTACGTTTTCACGCTAGCGTTTGCGGGGACGGAGATTAGGGCTGCCCACTTCCTTTGAAGTTCGGGCGACAGTATCCTGACTACCTCCTCTGATGGCAACCTCACTGCGATGAACTCGAAGCTCGGGTTGAAGGATATCTCACCGGTTATGGGGATCGCTCGGTTTAGCACGTAGGTACCGGCGGTCCCTGCGATGCCCGTGCTTATGAGAACGTAAGATCCTTCGTCGGAAGCGTACCAAACCTCGGCTCCAGCCCTAGAGATGGAAAGAACGCTGTAGCGCCCGAGGGCTTCACTCCTCAGTCTGTACAGATAACCCGTGTCCACGTCCAAGAACAACCAAGCACCCGTCTCATTATCGAGGGCGCCGCGGAGGGTTACCTCTTCGTCCCCTTCTGCCAAGACCAGCGTACCATTAGCTTCTGTGAATGTGAAGTTCTCCACTCTGGATTCGAATTTCGCCACCATGGGGTCCTCAGCTAAAATACCGGGCGGGATCACCAGCAGGTCTCCCACGCGGAGAGACCCGTTAAGCTCGTATTTCTCTCCATACATCACCTTCGGTTGTTCAAAGGCCATGAGAACTGCCCAAAAGCCCCTAAAGATCTCGACAGGTCTCCATGCCTCTGTAATCTCTCCGCGCTCCCTTAACTCAATGTGGTACATCTCCAAGACCTCAACCTTGGCCCCGGGGACGTCCGTCTCGATCGATCTGGCCGGACCGGAGAGCGGGATCATGACGAGAGAGCCAGGAAATGCCACCAAGTCGGCTGGCTCAGGCTGGCTTTGGGCAAGAGTCGGTGCGGGAGAGAGGAGGATCGCGAGAACAGTCAGAAGTGCTGCGAACGCAAATCTCCTTGTGGACCCCACGGCGCACCACCGGCGCCACACAGAAATTTAAAGCGGAGGAGTAGGCACCTTAGGTTTCCATGGTTTCGCTGAAGGTTAGAAGACTCCCGGTAGAGATTGGGGAACTCCGAGTCGTTCTAAATAGGGCTGACGCCGAGAAGGTAGGCATCTCTCCCCATGACAGAGTCAGAATTGTGAGGGCAGATGGGAGCCAGGTAGTTGCGCTGGCCAGCGTGTCCTCATCAGAGGACGTGTCTCCGCCCGGCCAGGTTGGCGTGTTTGCCGATGTCGTGAAGAAGCTCCCCCTCAACGAGGGGGAAGTCGTCTCAGTCGAAGTCGTTCCTACCCCCCAATCAGCCGGGCTCGTCAGGAAGAAGGTCTTAGAAGGAAAACTCACACCTCAGGAGGTTTCTCTACTCATCAAGGACGTCTATGAAGGGGTCCTGAGCGACGTCGAGCTGGCGGCGTTCGTGACCGCCCTGCAGCTTCACGGGGCTGACATGGACGAAGTTGAGGCCCTGACGCGCTCCATGGCCGAGGTCGGGACTATGCTGGACTTCGGCGACACCCTTACCGTGGACAAGCACAGCGTGGGCGGCGTCCCAGGTAACAGCAAGGATGCGCTGCTGATAGTCCCTATAGTCGCCGCAGCAGGTCTGGTGATACCTAAGACGAGCACCAGAGCCATCATGAGCCCCGCCGGTACGGTCGACACGATGGAGGTCCTGGCGCCGGTGGACCTGAAGCCCGAGGAGATCGTTGAACTCTCCAAGAAGGTCGGAGGGGTAATCGCCTGGGCGGCCAGCGCCAACCTGTCGCCGGTAGACGGGATACTCATCGAGAAGGTGGAGTACCCCCTCTCGCTGGACCCAGAATGCCTCATCTACGCCTCTATAATGTCGAAGAAGCTCGCGGCCGGCGTCAAGAGAATGGTCCTAGACATCCCAGTCGGTCCAGAGGCTAAGGTGGAATCCCTCAAGGACGCAAGAAGGATGGGGAGGAACTTCGTCGAGCTGGGGGAGAGGCTCAACATACTGACGCAGGTGGCGATATCCTACGGCGGTCAGCCCATCGGGAGGTACGTTGGGCCTGCCCTAGAGGCCAAGGAGGCTCTAGAGATCTTGATGAGTAAGGGGAAGGGATCTAGGAGCATAATTGAGAAGTCCCTCACGCTCGCCGGCATACTCCTGGAGATGGGAGGGGCCGCCCCTGTGGGCTACGGGGAGAGGATGGCGAGAGAGATCTTAGAGAGCGGCCGGGCCTACGAGAAGATGAGGGAGATAATTGAAGCTCAGGGCGGAGACCCCGACGTGAAACCCGAGGACCTCCCGATAGGTGAGCACAAGGCCGTCCTGACGGCCAAGATGAGTGGGTACGTCGTTGCGGTATCTAACAGGGCCATCGTGAGGATCGCCCGAGCGGCAGGAGCCCCCCGAGACAAGGGCGCGGGAGTCAGGATCTACGCCAAGAGGGGCGACAGGGTAGAGGCCGGAGAGGCTGTTATTGAGATCTTCGCGGAGAGCGAAAGCAAGCTGCAGGCCGCCGTCGAGGTCGCCAAGAGCATGGAACCCATCAGAGTAGAGGGGATGGTCTTAGAGGTGTTCAGAGACAGGACGATAGGAAAAGAGATCGTGGAGTGAGCCAAGAGCCCGCTACTCACCCCTAGCTCAGGGCAGGACCCTCTCGGGATCCCTCGGGAACAGCGAGGCTTCCCTGATGTTCTTGAGATCCAGCATCTGCTTCACGAGCCGCTCTATCCCTATCGCGAATCCGCCGTGCGGCGGGGCTCCGTAGCGGAAGAACTTGGTGAACCACTCCATCGACTCCTCCTTCAAACCTTTCTCCCTGATCTGCTCAAGGAGAACCTCGTACCTGTGCTCCCTCTGACCACCGGAGCTGAGTTCGAGGCCCTTGTAGAGGAGGTCGACGCTTCTCGCCCACGGAGGCTCCGCCTTCATGACGTAAAACGGCTTGGCCTCGAACGGGAACCTGTTCACGAAGAAGAAGTCGCTGCCGTACTTCTCCCTCACGTACCGCCACAGCAGACCCTCTGATTCGGTATCGTAGTCGCTCCCGTAGGGGATCTCCTTCCCGAACTCAGCCAAGATGTCGTAGATCTGTGGGAACCTGAGCTCGGGGAAGGGGGTCTGCGGGACCTCCAGTTCCACCCCCAGCAGCTCGAGGTCCCTCGACCTCTCCTCCAAGACTCTCTTTATCCCTGAGACGACCACCTGCTCCTCGACCCTCATCACATCCGTCTCGTCTGAGATGAAGGCCATCTCCACGGCTAGAGACCTGAACTCCGTTATGTGACGCGTTGTGTGGCTCGGTTCGGCCCTCCAGTTTGGTCCAAGGTCGTATATCCTCTCAAACCCTCCCAGTATGGTCAGCTGCCTGTGGAGCTGTGGATCCTGCCTCAGAAAGGCCTCCTTCCCGAAGTAGTCGACCCTGAACACCTCGGCGCCACTCTCGCTCGCGCCACCTATGATGGCGGGAGTGAAGACCATCAGGAAGCCGTGTTCGTCGAGCCAGTCAATCATCCCCCTAATGAGGGATGCTGTGATCTTGAATATCGCCTGAACCTCCGGTCTTCGGAGGTCTAGTGGTCTGTTGTCGAGCCTCGTCGGAAGCAAGGCTGGGACCTTCCAGTTCGGGTCCAGCGGAAGCTTGGGCTCAGCCCTGCTCACTACCTCTATCCTCTCAGGGATTATCTCCAGGTCCACGGCCCTCGCCTTCTTCTCCGGTGCCGGCTCCCCATACGCAACCAGGACGGTCTCCTGAGTCAGGTTGTCGGTCACGTCAAAAAGCTCGTCTGGGGCGACTCCCCTCTTCAGGGTCAGCTGGATCTTCTTGTCCCACGTCCGGAGCACTATGAACCTGAGGTGTCTGCCGACGTCCCTTACCTCGCTAACCCATCCGCCCACCTTCAACCTTCATCACCCAGATCCCGACCTCCATTCCGTCCACGTCCCATATCCGCCCGTGAGCCTCGGCCGGCGCCTCATCCTTGTCTGTCAGTTTGACGAACTCTAAGGCGCCGCTCTCCCTCTTCAGATTCTCAGCATAGGTCTCCGTGGCCCTGAGGACGAGTTCGCTGTCGCTCCACAGGAACACCCTTACCACCTCCTTCCCCACAGTTAGCCCCATCTCCTTCCTTGTCTGCTGGACCCTCCTTAGCACCTCGCGGTAGATCCACTCGAGCATGTCCTCCTCGGTGAGCTTAGCGGGGAGGTACACCTGGCCGCCCTCGAACTCTACGGAGGTCCACTCCCCATCTGACGGCGGCTCCGCGGAGACCTGCACGCCCTTCACGTTGAGCTCCAGCTGAAGGACCTCGGCGAAGTCTCGCGCCGCCCTTCGAATCTCACCGTCAGCGGTAACTACTACGAGTTCCCGCAGAGGGGCTCTCCTCTTCAGCCCAGCGTTGGCCCTCGCCTGCAGGCCAGCCTTGATGATCGCCCTAACTGCCTCCATCTCGCTCTCCAGGTCGGGATCCTTCCAGTCCAACCTCTCCGGCGGGAACGGGAGCATGTTAACGCTTACCGGCTCGCCTTCCTGCTTCAGGGACTCTTGGTAGATCTCCTCCGCAATGAACGGCGCAAACAGTCCCAGTATTGGGAGCATGTAGCGGAGCACTGTGAAGAGTACGTTAGCCTTCGCGCGACCGTCCTCGCCCCCGCTCCTGAGCGCGGCCCTCACCGCGTGGAGGTAGAGGTGACTGAGGTCCTCCACGTAGAACTCAAGCACCGCAGAGGCCGCCTCGTGGGGCGACAGGTTGTCCATGGCCCGAGAGACGGTGTCCCTAACTGACGCGGCCCGAGAGAGGATCCACCGATCGACGGCCGGCAGCTCCGAGAGGTGGTCCTGCACGTAGCCCTCGTCGAGTTCCATGTCGGCCATGTAGGTGGAGGCGAACGTGTGGATGTTCCATATCGTGTTAAGGGTCCTGACCATGTTCTTTAGGTCCTTCCACACGAACTTTATGTCGCTCCACTGAGTTCGCATCATGACGAACAGCCTGAACGCGTCCCTACCTGCCTCCGCCACTATCTTGTCGGGCGGCTCGAAGTTGCCAAGGGACTTGTGCATCTCCTGGCCCTTCTCGTCGAGCATGAAGCCGTGCATCAGGACGGACTGATAGGGCGCCCTGCCGAAGAGGAGCACTCCCAGCCTGAGCAGTGAGAAGAACCACCCCCTGGTCTGGTCGTGGCCCTCCGTGATGAAGTCCGCCGGAAACAGTCTCTCAAATTCCTCCGAGTTCTTTGGATATCCGAGGCTGGCGAAGAAGGACACCCCCGAGTCATACCACACGTCCACGATGTCTGGGACCCTCCGCATGGTCCCGCCGCAATTAGGGCAGGAGAAGGTGATCTCGTCCACCCAGGGCCTGTGCAGCTCCTCCGGCCTCCTCCCAGCCAGCTCCTCCAGCTCGTCAGCCGAGCCGACGACGATGGTGTGCCCACAGCTCTCACACTGCCAGATGGGCAGCGGAGTTCCCCAGAACCTCTGACGGCTGATGACCCAGTCCCTCAACTCCTCAAGCCAGTTCCTGAACCTGTCCCTGGCCCAGCCGGGGGCCCACCTAACCTTTTCCATCTCCTCGATGAGGCGATCTTTCAGGTCGGACAGGTGAACGAACCACTGCTCCGTGGCCCTGATGATGAGAGGGGTCTTGCACCTCCAGCACACCGGGTACCTGTGGACGATGTATCCAGCCCCGGCCAGGGCACCAAGATCCTCCAAGTCCTCAATTATCCTCGGATTCGCATCCCGAACGGGAATGCCCGCGTAGGGACCGGCCTCCTCGGTGAACCTGCCCGAGTCATCCACCGGAGACAGGATCGGGAGTCCCCTGTTCAGGTGGACCTCCTCGTAGTCCTCCTGGCCGTGGCCGGGGGCGGCGTGGACGCACCCAGTCCCCTCCTCCGTCGAGACGTACTTCGAGCTGAGAATGACCACATGTCCCCTCTCTAGGTTCTTCAGAGCAGGAACCGCCTCCCTGAGGGGGTGATCGTAGGACAGGCCCTCCAGCCTGGAGCCTGGAAACCTCTCTATCACCTCATAGTCCTCCCACCCCAGCTCCGAGGCCACCGCCTCCAGCCTGGCCTCCATGAGTATGAGTACCTCGCCTTCAACCCTGACCCGGACGTAGGTCTCCTCTGGGTGTACCATGACTGCCACATTAGCCGGGAGGGTCCAGGGGGTCGTCGTCCAGATGAGGAGGCTCTCCCCGGGCCTGTCCTTAAGTGGGAACTTCACGAATATCGAGGGGTCTCGGAGGTCCTTGTACTCGCTCACTTCGTAGTCCGCAAGCACGGTCTCACACCTGGGGCACCAGTGAACCACCTGAACGCCCTTCTTCAGCCTGCCCTCCTCCCAGATCCTCTTGATGCCCCACCATGCGCTCTCGATGTAGTAATCGTCCATGGTGCGGTAGGCGCCCTTCCAGTCCAGCGAGGCCCCGAAGTTCTTGAAGTGGCGGGTCATCTCCTCAATGTTCCTCTCGGCAAACGACCGGCACCTGTGAACGAAGTTTCCTATACCAAAGCTCTCGACGTCTCTCTTTGTCTTGAATCCGAGCTCTTGCTCCGTCTTCACCTCAATGGGGAGTCCGTGGCAGTCCCAACCTGCCCGATCGTTGACATCGTGCCCCTTGGACCTGGCGTACCGGATGAAAGTATCCTTGAGAACCTTGTTCCAGACGGTGCCAGGGTGGGGCTCTCCGGAGGACGGGTAGGGTGGGCCGTCGAGGAAGTAGAACTTCGGCCCTCCCTTCAAGCGGCGTCTGAGTTCCGCATAGACATCCTTCTCATCCCACAGCCTCAGGACCCTCTCCTCGACGTCTTTGGGGCTGTAGCTTTTGCTGAGCTTACCTATCCTGCCCAAATTGGACACCTCTCGGTGAGACCCGGGCCGGGCGGAGGTGCTCGGAAGATTTAAAATTCAGGAAGGGAAGGGCAATTGGGGCGAGCGGCCATAGTGGCCGGGGACACACCCGGACTCGTTCCGAACCCGGAAGTTAAGCCCGGCCACGTCCTGCGGAGTACTGGGCTCCGTAAGGGCCCGGGAAACGCAGGAGCTGCTAACCCCCTTCCTAACAATCCCGATCACTAGATCATGCTGACTTTTTACGGAATCTACTGACCGCCTGTCGCGGGTCTGTTCCATGCCAGCGGGCATTTCTGAGACTGCTAGATACGCCATTGAGAATCCCAGCTCGATTAGAGAGATAATGAGCCTTGTTGCAGACTATGAGAGAAACCCAGAGAAGTACCCCCGCCCACTGGTCTATTTGGGCGGCGGGTGGCCCCAGGATCCCCCGCCGAAACCGCTCGTAGACGCGATGAAGGAGCTCTGGGAGGATGAGAGAGAGATACGGCTCAGCGCAAGATATCCCCCCACTAAGGGAGACCCAGACTTCCTAGACGCGGTGGTGGAGTACGAAGAAGTCATCTTTGGTAGGAGAATGCCCAGAGACGAGATAATCTCGGGTCTAGGTAGCACGGACCTAGCAGGCGGTCTTTTCCTGGCCACTCTGGACAGGGGAAGCGAGGTCATAATGGCGAGACCGTGCTACCTCAACTACCAGCGACAGCTCCTCGTCGAGACGATGCTGGGGGTGAAGATGAAGTACTGGGACGTGATCAAGGACGGGAGGTTCGAGCCGAACGTCGACGAGCTCCAGGAGCTAATCACCCCAGACACTAGGATGCTGATCCTGGTGACTCCTGGAAATCCAGACGGACAGGTCTTCTCAGACGAAGTAATCTCGGCGGTGTCAGATCTCGCCGAGGAGAAGGGGATCTGGGTCCTGTTGGACGTGGCCTACCGCATGTTCCACTACTCCGGCGTGCCGAGCTACTATTCGCGCCCCAGGAGGGAGAGGGAGATCTGGCTGGCGTCCATGTCGAAGGAGCTAAGGGCGCCTGGGTGGAGGCTCGCTTATCTCTACGCCGATCCGGAACTCATCAGGGCCGTTGAGACCGTTCAGCAGGCCAGGACGCTTGCCACGACGAGGATCCCGCAGAGGGCGTTCGTGAGGATGATGTCCAAGGAGGGCGTGAGGGACTGGCTGAGGAGGTACATGCTGGAGGAGACGCCACGGATCTACGGAGAGATCGCGAGGATGACGACGGACCTCATGTCTCAGATAGAGGGGATTCGGGTGCTCCCGCCTCAGGGTGGGTTCTACGTGTTCTTCAACGTGGAGTTCGTCGAGCCCAGCTCCAGGAGATTCGTCCAAGGACTTCTGAACGAGTGGCAGGTCGCCCTCGCTCCGGGAGTCGATTTCGGCATGGAGGGCTGGGTCAGGCTCTCGTTCGCGCCCGCCGTGGAGGAGCCGGAGAAGATAAGGGAAGGGGTGGAGCGGATCTCGCAGTACGTGGCGGGGCTCAGGACGTCGTAGGTCGCCCCTTGGCCTGAATCCGGAAACGGTTAACAGGAAGTGGGGCATCTATGGCTGGGACATGTCGGAGGAGGGGGTGTTCTACCACATAGAGGGAACCCCTAGGGGTGTCTCGCTGTGGCTCGGGGGAGGTAAGAGCGTCGAGGTTGAGTTCCGCCCGTACTTCTTCGTCCCGAAGGACTCCTTAGACAGGGAGACGGAGATTAAGCTGAGATCAAAGGCCCTCCGGGTGGAGGAAACCGTCGGCTACGATCCCTGGTTTGAGAGGAAGTTCCTGAAGGTGGTGGGAAGGGACGAGGAGGACCTCAGGAGGTTGGCGAGGCTGGTTCCCGATCCGTGGGAGTACTCCATCCCCACGTGGCAGAAGTTCCTCCTCGATTCCAACCTGAGGCCTTTCTCCATAGTCGTCCTCGAGGACGGCTCTCCGGGCCAGGTAGGCGAGGGGTACCTCGACGATCTCAAGGTCCTCTACTTCTCGGCGCTGATATACAGTGAGGATGGCTTCCCTGTTCCCGGGAGGAGTCCAGTCCTCGCGGTGGGTCACTCCACCGACGAGGGTCCCGTTGAGGTGATATCCTCGGAGGACGACTCTCAGGTGATAAGGGAGTTCCTCAACGTCGTCCGGAGGGAAGATCCAGATGTGATAGTTGGGTACGGCCAAGACGCCGACGAGCTTCAACACATGAAGGCCAGGGCGAAGCTGCACGGTATGAAGCTCACCCTGGGGAGGGGAGGAGGAGAAACGGAGGAGACGGGCAGGTTCTTCCGCGGGATAATACTCGTGGAGCAGAGGATTTCCGGCAGGGCCAACGTTGACATGTTCTCAATAGCTTGGCGGGACTTCCCCGGGCTCCCCACCAAGTCTTGGTACGAGCTGGCCGACGAGCTCGGCGTGCCCAAGCCCAGGCCGGTTCCCAAGTTCAGGATAGCCGAGAAGTGGAAGTCCGACAGGGACGGTCTCCTCGCGTATCTCAAGGCGAAGGTAGTCGCCATAAGGAACCTAGCAGAAAAGCTTCTCCCGCACCAGGCAGAGCTTGCTAAGCTCACCTACAGGCCCCTGCAGGAGGTCACGAGGACTCCTGTGGGCGGCCTCGTGGAGTCCCTCGTCGCGATTCACGGGAAGAGGAGGGGGTGGGTGATCCCTCCCCAGAGGAAGGAGGAGAGGGGGTTCATTGGCGGATACGTGTGGCTAAAGTCCCCCGGCATCTACCAGAACATCTGCTACCTGGACTTCAAGAGCATGTATCCCAGCATCATGATACTTCACAACATCAGCCCGGAGACCGTGGAGCCCAAGGAGGGCTTCTGCTCCGTAGAGGAGGTCTCGGCGGAGGGTATAACCAAGAGGGTGTGCTCGGACAGGCGCGGGCTGTTTGCCGAGATCGCCTCGGACCTTCTGAGGAGAAGGGCAGAGATCAGGAGGGAGATGGAGAGCCTACCCCCGGACGCCGTCGAGCGGAGGAGGCTGGATGCGATTCAGAAGGCCATCAAGGTCGTCACGAACGCGATGTACGGCTACATGGGGTGGGAGGGCGCGTCCTTGCGGAACGTGCACGCGGCGGCTCTCACGGCCGCCTTGGGGAGGCACTACATCAAGAAGGTCGTGGAGATACTGCAGGATAGAGGGCTTGAGGTCATCTACGTCGACACTGACGGCATTCAAGTCGTCGGGGGGTCCCCGGACGAGTACTCCGCTCTGCCCGAGTGGCTGAACGAGCGGGTTCCCCTGACCATCGACCTGCAGTACGTGGCCGAGCGCGGCCTGTATCTCACGAAGAAGAAGTACGCCCACCTCGTCAACGGCAGGGTGGTGGCCAAGGGCTTCGAGTTCCTCAGGAGAGACTACCCGCCGATCGTCAAGAGGGCCCAGGAGGAGGCCGTGAAGATGGCCCTTCAGGGAAGGCCCCTCCCCGAGATTGAGAAGAGGGTCGCAGAGTACAGGCGACTCCTGGAGGGGGGTAGAGTTCAGAAGGAGGACCTGATCTTCATCGAGACTCTGGGAAAGAGGCTGGAGGACTTTGAGAGGAAGACGAAGGGCTACGTCGCCGGGCGGTGGCTCGAGGAGAACAAGGGCATTGAGGTCCACAGGGGGCAAGTCCTGAGGATAGTGATCGTGAAGGGTCACGGGAGCGTAAACGAGAGGGCTCGTCCGGCCGAGTTCTTTGACGTGGAAGACTGCGACCTGGACTACTATCTCAAGCTGCTCGATCAGGTCATGGAGAGAACTCTGAAGGCCCTCAAAGGAGTGGGCGTCGAGGAGGGCAGGAGGGGGCTAGAAGAGTTCTTCTGAGCCCCGGCGCGGTGAATCACTCACAGCTTCAGGAACTTCAGGGGGAGCTTGCCCGTCTGCCTGCTCCTCCTGGCCTGCAGCGGCCTCCTGATCTTCCTATCTTCCTCAGCCCTGGGCCTGACGAGACCCATGTGAACGGCGCAGCTGATACAGTAGTACCTGGTCTCGAGCCTCTTGGAGATGTAGGCTCCCTGCTTCTCCAGCTCTCTCGCCAGGGGTCCACCGATGGGCGAGACCCACCTGGTGATCCTCACCGCCTTGTCCGCTGGGACGAGCCTCCCGCAGGCGTGGCACTGCACAGGCTTCTCGTGTCCTGAGTCAGATAGCTTCCTACCCCTGCTCTTCCTCTTCTTCGGCATACGCGTTTCCCCAGGGGACTGGGCCCGCCCACCTATAAAAGGTAGTTGGGGGGATCAGTAGCTGCGTCCGATCCACGCCCTGTGCGGGGAAGGAGAGCCGCATACTATGCAGGGCCGCTCTTTTCCGCTCAGGGCTCCCTCCTCGTACCCCAGGATTCCGTAGCCTATCTCCTCCTCAACGGTGTGAGCGCACTCCTCCCGCCCGCACCAAGCGAAGCTAGCGAGCTTGCCCGCCGAGATGGCCTCTCGGATTTCGTCAAAGTTCTCCGCGTGCGTCAGCCTGCTCTCGAAGTACCTCTTAGCCTCTTCCCTGAGGGCGCTCTCGTACTCCTCGAGCATCCGGCGGATGCCCTCAACCAGCTCCCGCTCTGGGATCTTGACGCGCTCGACTCTGTCCCTCCTAGCCACCGAGACGTAGCCTCCCTTGACCTCCTGGGGCCCCACATCGATCTTCAGCGGGACTCCCCTGATGTCCCACTTGTAGTACTTGTAGCCCGGCCGCTCGTCCGACTCGTCTATCTCGACCCGGAGCCCAGCCTCCTTAAGCCTCCGATAGATTTCCCTGGCCTTCGCGATGACGGGCTCCTTCTCTTCTGCCTTGGGAATCGGTATTACCACCATCTGCACCGGCGCTATCTTGGGGGGGAGCCTCAGCCCCCTGTCGTCGCCGTGGATCGCAATTACTGCTGCCAGACTTCTCTCCGAGATCCCGAAGGAGGTGGTGTTCACGTACCTCCTCTCCCCTTTCTCGTCCATGTAGGTCAGATCGTACGCCCTAGAGAAGAGATCTCCGAAGTTGATGACGCTACCCAGCTCTAGGGCCTTCCCGTCCGGCATTATGGTGATGAGGTCTATGTTGTACTTCGCGCCCGGGAAGGTGTCCCACGGGAGGGTTTTCACCACCAAGTACGGGACCATCAGCTCGTCGTAGAACTGGCGGTAGATCTTGACGCCCAGCTCGACCTGCTCGATCGCCTCCTCGAGGGTGGCGTGGAAGGTGTGACCCTCCTTGAAGAATGCTATCTCCCGGACCCTTATCAATGGGCGGGTGGCCTTGGTCTCGAACCTGTACACGGGGACTATCTGGTATATCCTGAGCGGGAGGTCCGCGTAGCTCTGTATCCATCGTGATAGGACCTCATACATTATGGCCTCGCTCGTGGGTCTCAGAGCCAAGGGCTCTGGGGCGGGGCCGGTGCCCAACCGGGTGATCCAGTAAACCGAGTCCTGAAATCCCTTTATGAACTCGAACTCCCTCCCAAGGACGCTCTGTGGTACGACTCCCGGGAAGTAAACCCTCCTGTGGCCGGTCTCCCTCAGAAGTCGCTCCATTATGCCCATTACCGCCTCCATGATGGCGTAGCCGAAGGGCAGCCAGACGTACATTCCCTTAACTGGGTACCTCTCGTCCAGGATGCCCGACTTGAAGATGACCTCGTCGAACCACCTGGAGAAGTCCTCCTCCTTGGGGGTCAGCTCGAACGCCTTCCTCTCGGACATGTGAGACCAACCCCGCCCTGCGCGACCCGCCCGGGATCTGCCCCAAATTAAAGGATGCCACCCCTGGCATCAGCCAGTCTCTCCATAGACCTCAGCATGTTGTAGGTGGACCCGGGGAACTCGTCCTCCAGGGAGAAAACCAGGTCTAGCATGGGAGACGATCTCGTAGTCTCCTGCTGGAAGGCAGCGGCCAGCTCCCAGCCCAGCACGTCGTAGAGGGGGAGAACCACGTCCAACCCGTCAGGCGGATCTGGATACAGGAGACGGCCTCTCAGGAACAGACACCCGCCCCTTCGAGAGATCCAGAGCAGGTTGTTGGCGACTGTCTCCTCCGCGGTCAGCGGGAGGACCACCTTCCCTATACCCCGCCGAGTGGCCTCCAAGAGGGCGGTCTTGAGGTACAGGCAGTTGACGGGCCTCTCATCATCCACGATCGTGAGGAACGATATCTTGACCTTCGGAAAGTCCCGCTCGACCTCGAGGAGCAAGCTCATCCCGAGCTCGTCGACCGTGACACCGCTCCTGACGACCGCTAGGACGTTGGACTCCGGAGTCAGCAGCTGATACCTTGCTATTGCCCTCCTGACCTTATGATGGAGCGACTCTAGCAGGCATTGGAGGCAGAGCCTCTCTCCTGAGTACTTCCTGTGGTAGACCGCCTGCCTCCGCCCACAGGCCGTGCACATTGGGGTGCTCGACCGCGCGTTAAAGGGTGATCCCCGGGAGCGGCTCGGGGTTGATGGGGCTAAAACCTGAGCGGCGAGTGGTGTACGGTCCGGACAGGTGGAGGCTGCTGGATGAACTCAGGGACAAGGCCGAGGATGTCATGAGCCGCCTAGCCAGCGCGGGCCAGCCGTCCCTGGTCTACGGGAGCGTGGCCAGGGGCGATGTGGACGAGGGGAGCGACGTCGATGTGGTGGTCCTGAGGCCCAGGCTCCCAGCGTCCACTATCGAGATGATCCTCAGGGAGGAGTTAGGCGACCCGGTGAGGAGGGAGATAACGCAGGCTACGCCCTCCAGCGCCGTCAAGGGATACATCTACTTCGATGGAAACGTGGTCGTCTCGCTTCCCTTAACTGGCCTGGGAGAGAGGGAGGAGGAATTCTACCGGTTTGGCGGTTGCCTGGACCTGGAGGGGCTTAGAAATCATGAGCGCATTCCCGGGGTAAACAAAGAACTCATGCTGATAATACCGACCCCTGAGGGACACGCAGAAGTTTCGGTGAGGGGCAGGGAGGAGGTCGTCGCAAGGGTTCTGGGCATTTCGGTGGGTACCGTTGAGGAGAGAGTTCGGGTGCTGACTGAGAGGAGAATTCGAGGGAAGACCGGGCTTTACGTTCACTACACCCTCGGGCTCAACGAGAGCTTCGAAGGCGCGCTGAAGAGGCTGGCCAGCGTGAAGAAGGGGCTTAGGAGGAGGCTCGGAGAATTGTTTTGAGCGGCGGCAGCGAGATAGCTCAGATGCGGGCCTCTTCTGGCGAGGAGCCATGAGGGGAGTCTTTGCGGCAGCGCTGTCGGTCCTGTTGATCTTGCCCACCATCAGCGTAGTCGCCTGCGCCAGTCCCGGAATATCTCGCTCTCGGGTCTTCGAGGGGTTCAAGGCGGAGCTGATTGAGATACTGTCCTTCCTGAAGGAGACGGCGCTTGAGATAGGGAGAATTCTCTCAGGCACCCTGATAGCGTTGGGAGTCGTGCTTTGGGCATCTGACGTCTTCTCCTACAAGGGGAGGAAGCTCATCACGTCGGGCGTGATACTCTACTTCATCCTCGAGCTCTTGGGCTAGGCAAGACCCGGCGCCCTACTCGGAAACCGGGAAGCGGAGAAAGGCTACAATCCCCCCGAGGGAGTCAAGCATCTGCCCAGGCTCTGAGTCCGAGTCCAATATGCGGAAGTTGGCCCTGGTTCGCCTGCACATCTCCAACATACGCATCGCCTCGTCCCTTGTGGATGGGTCGAACAGCAACTTGCTGGACAGCAGCAGGATCTCCACGGCGCCAAGTGACAGGGCTTTAGAGACCTGCTTGAGTCCGTAGGTGACGAGTCCGGATCCCTTGGACAGCTCGCGGAGGAAGTCCTGGAGGAGACCCGCGTCCCTCGAGATGGATAGCTCTCTGGCCACTCTGTCAATCTCTCCCCTGCGAAGAACCTCGTAGATTCCGCTGAGCGTTGCGGACGACGAGTCGACCACCCTGATCAGGTTCGCCAGCTCGGGAGACCTCTCCTCCATGAACCTCGCAAGCTCCTCCTTGAAGAAGCCCGGTCCCGTCAGCACTATGGCCTCCGGGGAGTACCTCTCTGCGAGTCTCTCAAGTAGCTCAGCAAGCTCCCGCTGAAACTCCCTATTCAGCGCGCTCTGAATCCTCTTTGAGCGGAGGTTCGCTGTTCTGGACGCTCTCAGCGACGCCTCGGGTGCGACCCGAAAGTCTGAGATCACGGCGACAACCGCGTCCCTGTCGTCCAAGGCGACGGCCAGGACCTTGGGCGATAGGGTCGACCTCTCTGCCCTGTCCAGGAATTCCAAGAGCGTGTCGCTCCAGGACTCCTTCTGGATCGTGAGCTGCGACCCCGGAGAGATGTCCAGAGAGTGGTGCTTCCCCTGAATCCCCAACCACTCCGGGGCCCTCCTGACCACGCCGAGGACTCGAAGCGAGGCCCCCCTGGGGCCGACCTCAACCTTCTCCACCTCGATCGTCAGCGTAACCGGAACGCGCTCTCCGCTGTCCGCCCTCTGCTGACCCTCAGGCTTATACCTCCGCGTCGTCCGGGCAGTTATCAGGTCGCCGGGTTTGATTATGAGGGACAGCCAGTAGAGGTCCTCCTGGCCGTCAACCTTCACAGTCACTGTGCCCCTTCTTTCGTCCCTCTTCAGTACCCTCATGCGGATCACGCGTTGGATCTACTCCAGCGTGTAGACCTTCAACCCAACGGGTATCCTGCTCAGCTCGTAGGTCCTCCTACCGACTATCACCCTAATCCCAGAGAGGTGCGCCTTGTCCACAATTCGCTGAGTAACGTTCCCATCGTACACGAGGTACTTCGCTCCGTCAACCGAGTCCAGCTGCTCGTGCAGGTCGCTCACCCTTACCTCCTTCACCTTTTTCATGTCCTCGGACAGGAGGATCGCCTTTCCGCTGGAGATTGCCTCTTTAACCCAGTCTCTGAACTCCTTGGGGATCCGCTTCTCCCACAGCTCCTCAACCGGAGGAGGTCCGGCGTGCTTCGTCACGGCAGATCCTGCCTGGGGTTGTTGGATCTCCGCGGGAGCCTGAGGCGGGGGTGGTCTACTCACGGGCTTTGGGATCCCCATCCTCTCCCGCTCTTCGGACGCTGAAACTGCAGACTCAAGCGCCTTCCTGATCTCCTTGGCCGTGAGGTCTTGCACGCCCTTGCCAGGGGGGGCCCTAGCAACGTAGTCCACATCCGTCTGCTCCAAGAGGGCCCTGAGAACCATCTCCCCTCCGCGATCCCCGTCAACGAAGGCTATGGCATCCTTCTGGGCTATCAGCTTCACCACCGTGTCGGGGACCCTCTCGACGGCCCCGCCAACCGATATGACGTTGGTCCAGCCGTACCTCAGCATGTTTACGACATCCGCCCGGCCCTCCACGACTATCAGCTCCTCGGACTCGTCCACCCCAGGGCCGGCTGGGAGCCTTTCTGGGCCGTAAAAGACCACCTCTTCGCGGGAGGCCTCTCTCAGGATCTTGTCAAGCAGGTCCTTGGACGACTCCGCTGCCTGGCTCCTCCACTCCTTGAGTATCTCCACGGCCCTCTTAGCAATAAATCTCCTCTTCTCCTCACGTTCATCTGTAATTTTTCTCAATTTGACCTTTGCAGTGTAAGGTCCAACACGATCAACGCTCTCCATGGCGGCGGCGATAATGGCCGTCCGGGCCTTGTCTAGGCTGCAGCCGACCTGAATGACGCCCCTCGTCTTCGCGCCCTCGTTCTTGAGGTGAACCTTTATCCTGCCTATCTTTCCGGTCCTCTGGAGCTCTCTCAGCTCTAGCTCGGGCCCTATGAGACCCTCAAGCTGACCGAACAGCGCCCCTATAACGTCGCTGTCGTCCACATGACCGTTAACGACTATGTCGAGGTGGATCAGGTACTTGGGGTGGTGCTCTGCATCCCTGTTCCTGTTCCCAAGAGGCCTCGACTCGAACCCAGGGGAATTCCTCAAGTCAAACATCACCTCTCCTCAAGCGGGTATTGAGCCTGGAACGGCGCCCCAGACTCCTCTAACCACCCAATCAATTGCGATTGATCGTCAAACTCGACCGATAACACTCCCTTCAACACCCGGTCTGAGAGGGGGTTGAGCGCCTGCCAACTAATCCCGCGGGCTCACCGGTCGGCCCACGCCGTCCTCCCTCGCCCGGGGTCATGCAGTGGCAGGCGCCATGTCTATTCTCTCAGGGACCCCAAATTTAACGGTTCCTGAACACGAGCGCGTCGGCAAGCTCTGAGAGGAGCTGTAAGAACTCTGGGTCTGCAGCTCCCTCAAGGGATTTCAAGGCAGCCTTAGACTCCTCCAAGAGTTCTATTGCCTTGGAGCGTGCGTAGTCGAGCGAGCCAGTCTCTCTCACCACGTTCCTGACGAAGTCTACATCTTCGTCGCCTGCAGACGGGTTGCCCAAGATGCTCAGCATCCTGCCCCTCTCCTGAGGAGAGCAGCGCTCTAAAGCCCGTATTATTAGGATGGTACGCTTTCCCTCCTTCACATCCGAGTCCGCTGGCTTGCCCGTAACCCTTGGGTCTCCGAACAGCCCCAGAATGTCGTCCACTATCTGGAACGCCACCCCCACCTTGCGCCCGTAATCGTCGAGGTGTCTGAGGAGCGAGTCCGGCGCGCCAGCTAGAATGGCTCCCATCTTAAGGGAGGCCGCGAAGAGGGCGCCTGTCTTGAGAGAGAGCATCCTGAGCACCGCCTGCTCATCTGGCGCCTCCTCGCTGCAGCTCAGGTAGAGGTCCAGCAGCTGACCCTCAATCAGCCTCCTGTAGGCCTCGACATACTCGACGGCCGCGGCGTTGGCCCTATCAAATGGAAATCCGGACTTGAGGAGGGTCTCAATCCCCAGCCCAAGCAGGCTGTCGCCTCCGAGGATACCAATCGAGATCCCAATGTTGGATGGGGCTCTCTCCACCCCCAGCGATGCGAACCAGTCGCGCCCAAGGACGTGAAAGGCCGGCCCACCCCTCCTCGTCAGGCTCTCATCCATGATGTCGTCGTGGATCAGAGAAGACGCGTGGAGGAGCTCGACGGATATGGCCGCCCGGTAGATGCCCTCGTGGTCCCCTCCGAACCCCCTGTACGCCGCCACCACCGACAGGGGCCTTAACCTCTTTCCTCCCCTCAAGAGGTACTCTGTGAGCTTTTCGTAGTAGTCTGAGGTCTCACGGGACGGAGATTCAGCGCTAATCTCCTGCATGAACCTTGAAATCTCCTCGTCAATGCGGCCCTTGTTCTCCGAGATGAAAGCCTCGAGTATTCCGGTCATCTCACCCACACCGTCTCGCCAACGCCTATCGAAAACCAGTTTTTAAAACGCAACCGACGGGCTCGGGAGGTGACCCCGCCTGCCGCCAAATGAATTGGATCCTTGGTCTAGCGACCTCATTCAAGACTACAAAAGACTAGTGGAGCAATTCGGTCTATCCGAGATTAGAGACGATCACTTAGAACTCTTCGGGGACGCACCCTTCTTCCGCCGCAGGATAATCTTCGCACACCGCGACCTGGATGTGATAGCCGAAGCCATCAGGACCGGGAAGGAGTATGCGGTCCTGACCGGGATAAAGCCCACGGGGGAGTACCACCTTGGAACGTTTCAGACCGTGAAGGAGTTCGTGTACTTCCAGAGGAAGTCGATGAGCGCCGTAGCCTTGTTCTCGATAGCCGACATAGAGGCGTGGGAGGACAACGGGCAGGACTTTGACATCAGCAGGAAGGTGGCCGTCAGCAACGTGGCCGACCTCCTGGCGGCGGGCCTGGACCCCGAGAGGTCCTACATCTACTTTCAGAGCAAGGAGATCAGGGTACACGAGATAGCGGCCCTGGCCGCGAGGGGGATCACCCTGGCGACGATGAAGGCGGTGTACGGCGAGAGGCACATGGGGCTATATCTGTCGGCCCTGGTCCAGATAGGGGACATCCTTCTCCCCCAGCACCCCGACTTGGGTGGGCCTAAGCCCACAATAGTGCCCGTCGGCGTGGACCAGGACCCCCACCTCCGCCTGACGAGGGATGTCACCGCCAAGCTGAGGTCAAAGTGGGGTTTCATGGAGCCCTCCTCCACGTACCACCTGATCATCAGGAGCCTGCTGGGCGACAAGAAGATGTCCAAGCGTGATCCCATGAGCTACATAAGCCTGAGAGACGACGAGGACCTGGTTCGAAAGAAGATTCTGAACGCGTTCACGGGAGGTCGGGAGACGGCGAAGCTCCAGCGGGAACTCGGCGGAGAGCCTTGGCGGTGCGTGGTGTATGAGATAGCGAAGTTCCACCTCTTCCCCGAGGGAGACTCTGAGCTTGAGAAGATCTACAGAGAGTGTGTTAACGGAGAGCGGCTCTGCGGCGAGTGTAAGGCACAGATAACTGAGGAACTGCTCAGAGAAATGCGTGAGCACGAGAAGAGAAGGGCGGAGGTTCTCCCACTCGCCAAAAAGATCGTTGAGGGGGCGTCCAGGCGCCAACCTTTATATAGCCTGGCCTGACGGGCTTGCGGAGAGGGCCCATGGGAACAGTCAGGGAGAAGGCCATAAAGAGAATGGCCTACAAGCTCGTCAAGCAGTATCCCGAACTCTGGACCACGGACTTTGAGCATAACAAGAGGATCCTTCAGAGGATAGCTGACGTGCGGTCCAAGGTGTACAGAAACCGGGTGGCCGGCTACATAACCAGACTCAAGAAGAGGGAACTTCAGGGAACCCTAGTCTGATTTCACTCCTCTCCCGGCTGGATTCCCTCCCTTTCAACCGTTTCGCTTGTCAGGGTTATTATCCGACTTCACCCGGCTTCTCGGGATGGGTTTGGAGGAGTTCGGCGGATCGCCCTTTGATAGCCTGCTGACGAAGATCCAACGAAGAGCAGCCAGGGTCTCCGTGCTGGGGCAGGGATACATCGGGCTGCCAATATCCCTGTTGTTGGCCATATCGGGCTTTGAGGTGGTCGGCTACGACGTAAACGAGAGGCTCGTGGAGGGCCTGAACTCGGGGACCACCCCCTACCCCGGCGAGCCCGACCTCCCCGAACTCCTCCGACAGGGACTCAGTTCTGGGAATTACAGGCCCACGGCCGACCCTGACGATATATCCGGGGCTGATGCCTTCATAATCGCCGTTCCGACCCCCAGAATTAACGGGGGGGAGCCAAACCTCGCGTACCTGCTCGATGCCATCGAGACCGTAAAGAGGTCAATCAAGGGAGACGCCGTTGTGATCGTGGAGAGCACGGTCCCCCCGGGTACCACGTCGGGTATCGTGGCCACGTCCCTTCTCAGAGAAATTCCCCACCGAGTGTTCATAGCCCACTGCCCGGAGAGGGCCATGCCCGGCCAGCTAATCAGAGAACTCACAGAGGCGAGCAGGATTGTCGGGGGAATCGATGAGGAGTCTGCGCTGCTGGCCAAGGAACTTTACAGCTCATTCAGCCGGGGCGAGATAATCACCACCGACGCGACAACGTCCGAGGTTGTGAAGCTCGTGGAGAACACGTACAGGGACGTGAACATCGCCCTGGCGAATGAAGTCGCCAGGATATGCTCGGTGTTGGGGGTCAGCGCTAGAGAGGTCATAGAACTCGCTAATCTCCATCCGAGAGTCAACCTGTTGAAGCCCGGGATAGGGGTCGGCGGGAGCTGCCTCACGAAGGACCCCCTCTTCCTGGCCAACGCCTCGACCGAGAGGGGATACCCTCCGGAACTCGTCATCTGTGCGAGGAAGTTGAATGAAGATATGCCGAGGGTCGCGGCCAGGCAGATAATATCCTTCTTGGAAGAGACGGGTGGCGTTGAGGGGGCCGTCGTGGCCATCTTGGGCACGGCATATAAGGGCGGGGTGGGGGACGCAAGAGAAAGTCCTGTAAAGGATCTAGTCTCCGTTCTTAAGTCAGCAGGAGTCCGTGTCCGAGCCTACGACCCCAGATGTGAGGAGTATTTCGGGGCTGAGGTTGCCGGAAGCCCTTATGAGGCTGCAGAGGGCGCCAGGTGCATCGTTCTGGCCACGGACCACCCCGAGTTCAAGTCTCTAGATCTCGCCAGACTGAGGGCGGCTTGCGCAGAAGGGGGACCAGTACTTCTGTACGACGGGAGGCTCATGTTCGAGAGAAAGAGGGTAGAAGAGGTCGGATTCGTCTACTCCGGGGTCGGGGAACCCCTGCTCAGGCCTTCCGAGCTACTTGAAGTAAGAGTTGGAACGCGTCGAGGATCTTTGGCCTGACCTTAGCCCCCCTCAATGCGGCCTTGACGGCTGAGTACGCGGCCGGGTGGACGAAAGCAACGTAGGTCAGGCCCTCCCCCTCCGCCTGGGATGCTATTTCCCTTCCAAGACGCTCGATAACGTCCGGTCTCGCGTTGTAAGTCACCAAATATCCGCAGGAGGCGCAGATTTTCGAGTAGACCACGGGGACGTTGGCCTCCGATAGGATCTGGAACATGGCCTCGTTGGCACCTTCGTGCCAGCAGTCTGGCACTAGAAGCACCCCTCTCGAGAATTTCTTTGAGGCCATCTTCTCATCCACGACATTCGCATCGGAAAGGGATTCGTGAAGGGTCTTTGCAGTTAAGCCGGCCTCAGAGAGTCTAGAAGCCGCTTCAGGGCAGGCTGTAACGATTCTTTCGACTCCCCGCTCCCTGAGAATTTCCGACAGAGACTCCAGCTCCTCTCTAGCCTCATCGAAGTATCCCGCCAGCCTTAGAACCTCCCCGCAGGATGGGCGAGAGTCGGCCAGTGAGGGTACGCTCAGCCATCTCATCGCCAGTTCGGATGCGGCAACGGCCGCTTCGGGAGAATTCAGGACCCAGCGGCCCAAGTAAAGGATCGATGATCCGCCCTCCTCTGGTGGACTCCACGCCCCCTCTTGTGCTGCAGGTTCAAATAGGGGCAGGTTCGTCCTAATTTTTCTGGGCAGGGCGGCGACTTCCAGTGGAGGAACATATCCTAGGTCTATCAGCTCCTTCCTGGTCCTAAGTATGAGTTCAGAGGGCCTGACGTCGTAGGGGCAGGGTGGATCGCATCTCCCGCAGAGAACAGATATGTACATGTGCTCGATCTTGTCGATGAAGACGGGGATGTCTCTGAGGGCCAACATTGAGGCCAGGTTGACCCAGCCCCTCGGTGAGTACGCCTCGTTGAACTGTAGGGTTCTGTGAACTGGACAGTGGAGGTTGCATTCGCCACACCTAAGGCAGAATTGGAGCCCCCTAGTGAGGTCCTCGCTGAATAGTGGCTCCTTTTCCTCTGACGACATGCCCCTTATCCCCCTCTAGTTGGCACGATCTTACCCGGATTCAAGATCCACGCTGGATCAAAGACCTTCTTGAGCAGAGCGAAGGCAGCCGCCGCCTCCGGCCTGTGCTTGGCGAAGGCATGGGCCATGGTGCGACCTATCCCGGTCCCAAATCCCAGAACTCCCCCGTTACCGGCAAACAGCTCGGCCGCGCTCTGAGAAGCTGATACCGCCCTCCCTAAGAGTTTGTCGTCTAGGGGATCGAAGAGGAATCCCACAGTCACCCATCCGAGAGGCACTGAGGATACGGTCAGCGTAGAGACCCTGTACCTTGAGGCGGTTCTGTCTATCTCGGGGATGATGTCGCGGAGCGTGGATCTGGGGAGCGCCGCGCTCACGAATATCGCAGCCTGCTTGGCTTGCTTTATCGCCCTTATGATCGGCTCGTTTCTGTCCGGCAGCTGCCCATCAAGCACATCGTGGCTCAGCGGTTTGAACTCCTCAAGCACCTCTCGCAGGATCTTTGAGTTGGATTCTATGCACTCGGAGGTCCCCGTGAAGGTGATCAGGGCTCTAGCGCCCGCCTCCTGCTCTCCCTCCGCGACCTCCAAGACATCCCTATGAAACACGTCCATGGCGGCTGGCCTCGCTCCTCTCTCAGCTAACTCCGAGAGTAGAGCCAGGGCGTCAAGTGAATCGAGTAGATCGAGCGAGTGCGTCACCACCTGAGGCCGCCTCGCCAACCTGATGGTCACCCGGGTTATGACGGCCAGGGTGCCCTCCGAACCCAAAATGGAGTCCATCAAGAACCTGGGTCCTCCGGCCTGGTAGCCCCTGAGGTCGATCCACCGGCCAGCAGGCGTCACCGCCCTTAAGCCTACGACGAAATTCCTCATGGTCCCGTAGCTCACAGACAGGCTCGATGCGGCGTCCGTGGCCGCGAGTCCCCCTATCGTCGCGCTGCCACCACCAGCTAGTCCAATAGGGAGAAAGAAATCGCCCCCGAGCTTTTCCTCAAGCTCCTTAACCCTGAGGCCTGGGCCAGCCTCGACCGTCCCCTCCTCTTCGTCTAGTTCGAACACCTCATCCAAGCCCGTGAGATCCAGAACCACGCCACCCTCAACCGGAATGGGTCCCCCAACCAGGGAAGTGGCCGCCCCTCGTGGGGTCACGAAGAACTCATGCTCCGTCGCCGCCTGCAGAACCTCTCCGACCTCCTCCTCCGACGTGGGACGGACGACGGCATCCGGCATCTGCCTGACGTTAGAAGCGTCGAAGGAGAAGGTGGCAAGCGAGATCTCGTCTGACAGTATTCTATCGTCACCCAGAATCTTACCCAGTATCTTCACGAGGTCTTCTGGCATCTTGCAGTCTGCCAAAGTCTCCGGAGAAATGGTTTAAGATTTCGCGCTCAACACCAACGCGATGCCATACGAGAGTCCTCTACTGGAAGCGCATGAGCAATTGGGGGCTGATTTTACGTTATTTGCCGGGTGGAAAATGCCCCTGAGATACACAAGCGCCATCAAGGAAACCCTCGCTGTTAGAAACTCCGCTGGGATTTTCGACGTCTCCCACATGGGACGACTGAGGATCAGAGGACCGGATGCGGCGAGGTTCCTGAACTACACCACGTCAAATCAGGTCGACGCGGAAGTCGGCAGGAGCAGGTATACCCTGACGCTCAACCCGCGGGGTGGGATCAAGGACGACGACATGACCTTCCGTCTGGGGCCTGAGGAGTACATCGTCGTGGTGAATGCAGCCAGTAGAGAAAAGATTGTCTCCTGGTTTGAGACGATAGCCTCAGAGCGGGAGTTTAATGTGAGCATAACCGATGAGACGTTTGAATCCGCGATGCTGGCGGTCCAAGGCCCGCTGGCCAGGGAGCGAGTTCACGAAGTGATTGGAAGGCCCGTCAAGATGAAGAAGTTCAGGAACGCGCTAATCCAGGCGTACGGGAACCAAGTGCTCATCAGCCGGACGGGATATACCGGCGAAGACGGGTACGAGGTGATATTTTGGGACGCCTCAGCCGCATCTCGATTCCTGAGGGACCTCGTCGAGGCCGGGGTAACTCCCTGCGGCTTGGGCGCCAGGGACATACTCAGGCTTGAGGCCGGCCTCCCACTCTACGGAACCGATATGACCGAGGACACCACGCCCGTGGAGGCAGACCTAATGTTCGCGGTGAGCATGGAGAAGGGAGAGTTCATCGGGAAGCAGGCTGTGGATGAGATCCTTCAGACGGGACCCGCGGAAAGGAGAGTTGGACTGAAGAGCTCCTCGCGAAGGGCGCCGAGGCATGGAGACAGTCTCGTCAAAGACGGTGAGGTCGTGGGCCGGGTCACGAGCGGCGTGTACAGCCCCACCGTGGGAGTCGGCGTGGCAATGGGATACGTGAGATCGGATCTAGCGAGCCCCGGCGTTGATCTATTGGCGGAGGGCGTTGGAAAAATAGAGGTGCAGGTTGTGGACATGCCTTTCTACGACACGACGAGATATGGGTGGAGGAGGAAAAGAGAGTAGGAGGGGCTACTCTTCCCTCTCCCCGCCCCTGACTACACCCAGTACCACATGGCTCACAGTCTTGGCCAGTCTCCTCGTCTCAGCGATCTTTACGACATCCCCCTCCTTGACATCGATGCACGGTGGCAGGTGCGCGTGGATCTTGCTCCTCCTTCTCTCGTACCTCTTGAACTTCGGCACGTAATGGAGGTAGCTTATTTGAACAGTGACCGTCCGAGTCATCTTCGTCGAAACGACCTCTCCGACTAGGGTCTTTCCCCTGACTGATATCGTGCCGTGCCAGGGGCACTTGTCGTCGTCGCACTCCCTTTCGGGCGGTATCACATCTGAGACCAGATAGTCAGGAAGGGACCTAACCCTGCTCATATCCTCTTCACCCTCTCCTCCGGTCTTCCTACAATCTTATCGCCAAGAACCCTGACGCGCCTGCCGGATGGCAGGGTAAACAAAAACACTCTGTGAGACTTAGGTATCAGGCGGCGTCCTCTGCGGGTCTCCAGCACGAGTAGGTGGTGGGTTTCATCTACCACGACTCCCGAGAGCCCGACCTGATCCGGATCCGGGGAGGACTCCACCTCAACTTTTAGCCCAATCAGCTCGTGGTATATCAGGTCAGATGGCTTCCTCGGAATTTTGACACGACGATAGAACTCCTCAAAGGCGTTTATCAAGCCATGAACCCCCTCTCTCGCATTACGGTGAGCACTCGGGCGATCTGCCTGCGCACCAGCTTGAACTTGTGCACCTGCTCAGGAGGCGCGCCTGCGGCCAGCTTGGCCTGCAGATCGAAGTACTCCCGCCGCAGTTCACTGAGCCTATTCCTCAGCTCCTTCTCCGACAGCGTCCTCAGCTCCTCCAGAGTCTCGTTCCTCAACGGCAGATTCACTCACCCCCTCAACCACACTCTCTTCGGCTTCGAGAGACCCTTCTTCGGCCTCCTCACCCGGGGTGTCGGAAGTCCCTTCCAGGAGTTCGGGCGGGATCTCCTCGCCCTCCCCGCCCTCGCCAGGTGCCTCACCTGAGAACTCCGCGAGGACTTCCTCCACCCTCTCAGGAATCACGATTATCTGATCTGGCATTGTGGACTCGTCAACCGGCTTGACAATTCTGACGCGGATCCCCAGCATGCCTTGAGGGAGCATAACGTGCCTGACCGCGTAATCCACGTAGCTCGTCGGCTCCTCACCGCAGCGGTAGATGACGCCCGCCCTAAATCTCTCCTCTCGGGCCCTCTGGCCGGTGAACTTCCCGGCTATCCTTATCTCAACGCCCTTGGCTCCCGAGGCCATCACCCTTCGGAGGGCGGCGAAGGCAGCCCTCTTGTGCCGCTCTCCCCTCATTATTCTCCTTGCAATGTAGTTCGCGACTATGCTGGCACTTAGGAAGGGCTGCTCAACCTTCTCCACCCTCAAGTACGGGTTCTGGAACCCAAACTCTCTCTTGAGGATCTCAGTGAGCCTCTTGGCTATCCTGCCGCCCCTCCCGATGACAAGCCCCGGCCTCTCCACGTAAAGCGTCACCACATCCCTGACCGGCGTCGTGACCACCTTGGCTCCGTGGAACCCCGCCCTATCGAGTTCTCCCTGAAGGAACTCGTAGACTCTGGCCTTGATCAGGCCCTCTTCAATTATCTTCTTGTAAGTTGGGCTTGCCTTGGCGCTCAAGCCACGATCACCCCCGCTCCTCCAGGACCACCTCTACGTGGACCAGCTGCTCTACCTTGGGAGTGGCCCTCCCGAAGGCCCTCGGGAAGAACCTCCTTAGCTTCGGTCCCTGCTGGGCTGCTATGTGCCTAATGAACAGCCTCTCCGTGTCGAGCCCCTTCTGCTCGGCGTTGGCCTCAGCGCTCTTGAGAAGCTTCATCACCAGCTTGGCGGCCTTCACCGGATACCTGCCAGCCTTCCAGCCCTGGAGCTGCCGCCGGTGGCCCACGCCCTTCTTGTACCTCTTGAAGGGAACGGGCCTCCTGAGGGAGATCACGTCCTCTAGTATCCTGCGAGCGTCTTCGAGAGATTTACCCCTGAGCTCACGAACGAGCTCAACCATCTCCTTGAAAGAGACTCTGAGGTCCCTGGCAGAGGCCTTCACTTGGTTTTCAGCGAGTTCCTCCGCGTAAGAGTATCCAAAGTTCGGCACTGAGCCACCACCTCTAGCTTTCGCCCAGACCGAGTTGGTGAGGTTATTTAAACATGGTTCGGAGAGTCCTACTGAGGTCTTCTCTTCTCCCTCTTCAACAGCGCGTACACCAGGACGACCGCCCCGGCTAGGGGAGGGACGAGCGGGAGTATCACGGCGCCGGCGCCTGTTAAACCAGTTCCACTGATCTTCAGCTTACCGAGATCTACTCTAATTCCCTCTGGATCGTCGACGGCGCTGAGTTCCCAAACGACCAAGTTCGTGTCCAGCTTAAAGGGGTTTGGATCGGCGCTGACTATAGATTGGTCGGGAACTTCCTCCCTGAAAATCAGGGTGTAGGCTGCTCCCTTCGGGAGAGCCGTTGTGATGGGGTCCAAGTACACCGAGGTGACGTCTCCCTCCCTCTTGAGGGGGTAGGGCGATTCGAAAGACACCGTCTTCCCGCTGATCTCGTAGGCCAGGTCTCCAACCCAGTCAGGCTTCACTGGGGGTTGGGGAGACTGTAGAACGAAGTGGATCCTGTACTCCTCCAAAAATGGCGTCTCGCTCCTCACCGGGGCCTCTACCGTGAATCCCCTGCCGGTCAGGTTCTTGCCCGTCACGGGGTTCGTGAAGTTGACTATTAGGTCGGTTCTCACGGTGGGCCTTGGGATCATGAGAAAGCCCTCCCCGAACAGCGTCTTCATCAGCTCCTGGAGCGCGAGGTACGGAGACCCCATGGACTGAAGAGAGTTCCATAGCCTGATCGCCAAGTCCGGGTTGGCACCCTCGGGTAGGTTCGGAGTTATGTAGAGTCGATAGGTCCCCGCGAGCGCGTCTCCTGACCTCTTCAGCTCAACGTACCCCTCATACCTTATGCCCATCGCCAGAGGGATCCCTCTCCTGGTGTAGTAGCTGAATTCTATCGTCGAGAAGGGTCTGTGAATGTACCCCGAGAAGTTAGCGCTGAAGTCCGGGTTGAGCGTGATCGTCACGACGGACTCGTCTGGGAACGGGGTTTCCATCCCCACCGGCGGAATTGAGTTGGCAATGGGAGCCGATACCATCATCAGGGATGCCAGTGACGTGACCACGATCTTAATGAGTCTGTTCATTCTCCTTGACCTCCTTCAGGATCGGGGCTCCCGACGGCAGGTTATTTAAATCATGGTTCTCCTTGTGGCGTCGGAGATTTCGCGTAGAGAGGCGTCTCAATTGGTGCCCGCCGCCGGGAGAGTGGGCTACCTCCTCTCAGTATACTATGAGGGGTCTGAGAGGAGGGCCGTCGCCAAGTTGTATGACCCGGAGAGCGGAGAGATCTTTCACGTCCCGGACTGGACGGGTCACAGGCCCTACCTCCTCACCGACGCGAGCCCAGAGAAGATCCAGGAGCTGGCTGGAAGGTTAGCCGCCAGGATTGCAGGGTACACTCCCACAGAGAAGTGGGACGTAGTCAGGCTCAAGATGGCTCAGCTGACTAGGGTGGAGACGAAGGACCCGCTGGCGGTCGGGGGCGAGAGAGGGGGTGGGCTGAGAGACCTCCTTGAGAAGGCCGGTCATCAGGTGTGGGAGGCTCGGATAAAGTACTATGAGAGTTACATCTACGACGTCGGGCTGATCCCCGGCCTACCTTACAAGGTTAGAGAGGATGGAGGGCTTGAGCCACTGGTCCCCGAGGACGTTCAAGTTCCACGCATCACTCACACCCTTTCAGATGAGGCAAGCCGGCGCCTCGTGGAGGATCTCGCGAGGATATTGGAGATCAGGGCTCCAAAGATGCGAAGCGTGGCCTTGGACATAGAGGTGGCCGCCGCCGAGAATCAGATCCCCTCCGCAAAAGAAGTGAAACATCCGATCATAGCCGCGGCCCTAGCCGGAGACGACGAGAACGAGGTGCATCTGCTGAGAAGGGGGACATCCGAAGTCCCAGCAGAGATCGACGGCGCCAGTGTAGTGGTGCACGAGAGCGAGGCCGAGCTGATCAGAACCATCTTGGACAAGATCTCAAGGTATCCAGTCGTGTTCACCTTCAACGGCGACGGGTTCGACATGCCTTACCTCGCTAGGAGGGCACAGGAGCTGGGGGTGAGCCCAAAGCCAATAAGGCTCGAGCGGGATCGGGCCCTCTTGGACACCGGCGTCCACATAGACCTCTATCAGCTGTACAGCAACAGGTCCGTGCAGGTCTACATCTTTGGGGGGAAGTACCTCGGGACCACCCTCGACGAGATAGCCCAGGCGATAGTTGGCGTGGGGAAGCTGGAGGTCGGCAGGGACTTCACCTCAATCGAGACCGCGAGACTGGCCAGCTACTGTTACAGAGACGCTAAGATCACCCACATGCTGGGAAACGTCCTGGACGGGAGGCTCATCGACCTGCTCATGCTGTTCGCCCGTCTGAGCAAGCTCCCGCTGGAGGACGTGTCGAGGCTGGGCATCTCCCAGTGGATCAAGAACATGATCTACTTCGAGTACAGGAAGAGAGACTGGCTGATCCCCAACAAGGAGGAGATCATCCTCGTCAGGGGTGCGGAGACCTATAGCCGCGCACTGATCAAGGGAAAGAAGTACATGGGGGCGATAGTGCTTGAGCCGGTCCCGGGCGTGCACTTCGACGTTCACGTCATGGACTTCGCGAGCCTGTACCCCAGCATAATTGCCCGGTGGGGGGTGAGCTTTGAGACCGTGAACTGCCCGCACACGGAGTGCCGTTCCAACAGGCCTGTTGAAGGGCTCCCACACTGGATATGCACCCACGATGAGGTCGGCCTCATCCCCAAGCTAATCGGGATACTCAGGGACCTCAGGGTGGGGTGGTACAAGAGGCTAGCCAAGGACAGGAGCCTGCCGGAGGAGCAGAGGCGCTGGTATGACGTGGTCCAGAGTGGGCTCAAGGTTCTCCTCAACGCATCTTATGGGGTCTTCGGATATGAGAACTTCCCGCTGTACTCCCCTCCGGCGGCCGAGATGATAACCGCCCTCGCGAGGAAGGCCATGACGACCGCGCTGAGGATTGCTCGAGAACTCGGGTTGAACGTGGTGTACGGCGACACGGACTCATTGTTCATCAAGGGAGCCTCGGAGGGTGACCTGATGGCACTGGAGAGGCGGGTTGAGGAGGAGCTGGGGATCGACATAGAGCTGGAGAAGCACTACAGATACGTGATCCTCTCGAGGCTAAAGAAGAACTACTTGGGCGTGAGAGACGACGGCACCGTTGACATCAAGGGCCTGCTTGGGAAGAAGCGTAACGTCCCGGATCTTATCAGGCGGGCCTTCGCCGAGGTGATCGACATACTCAGGTCGGTTCATGACCCGGCCGACTTTGAAGGCGCCAGGAGGGAGATCAAGGAGAAGATCAGAGAGTACGTGAACCGACTCAGGAACAGGGAGTTCAGCCTCGAGGAGGTCTCGTTCAGGATGGTACTGACCAAGCCTCTAAAGTCCTACGTGAAGACGACCCCTCAACACGTAAAGGCGGCCAAGATGCTCGAGGCTAGAGGCACCCGGGTTTACCCAGGGACCGTGATTGAGTTCGTGAAGACAACGGGTCGCCAGGGCGTGAAGCCGGTTTCTCTGGCCAAGAAGGAGGAGGTGGACATCCAGAAGTACATGGAGATCATGAAGACCACTTTCGAGCAGATACTCGACGTGCTGGGCATCGACTTCGACGAGGTAGCCGGAGGCGTCTCTGAGGAGGGGCTGGCGGCCTACTTCTGACTGCCCATCATCTCCTCCATGGCAGCCCTTAGCTTCCTGCTGACCACGGAACCGTCTACTCTGCCGCGGACGACAGACATCACCCTGCCCATGAGCCTGCCGAACGCCCGCATCCCGACCCTCTGTACTACCTCACGCTCCTCGTACAGCACCCTCCTGATTATCTCGTCAAGCTCCTCTTCGCTCATAGTGAGGCTCGCGGCCAGGTCAGAGGGGTCTAATTCGGGGTTCTCTGCGAGCTTCCTGAACACATTGGGGATGGCCTCCTTGGCTAGGCGACCCTCCGCCACCAGCCTGAGAGTGGTCTCCAGCGCCGAGTCAGGGATCCTGTGCACAGCAACCCCCTCCCCAGCCAGCCCTCGCAGCGTCGACGTGAGAGTAGATGCTATGAACCGGGGGGACAGGCCTGAGATCTCTGAGGCGACCCTCTCAAACTGCGCAATGCGCCCATCGTCCAGCAACATGTTGGCCAGGTCCTCGGTGAGGCCGTAGTGGGTCACGAGCCTTGAGATAACCCTGTCCGGCATCTCTGGGAGACCTCTGGCAAGTATCTTCCTCACGAGAGGGCCAGTCACCACAGGTAGCACGTCCGTTTCAGGGTACATCCTGGCGGAGCCCGGGAGAGGTCTCATGAATGCCGTGTTTCCGTCCGGTAGGGCTCTTCTGGTCTCCTCAGGTACTCCGAGCGCGGCCTGCATCACCCTCCTCCTGACCGCGTCCAGCGCCAGCTTGGCCTTTTCGCCGGAGGCGAGCACCAGCACGAACGCGTCGGACCTGTCAAGTCCGGCCTCCCTGTAGAGGTAGGACAGCTCTTGCTCCGTGATCCCGTATCCCGGCAGCTCGTCTGAGTGCAGGATTCCGGCGACGCCCCCGAAGACCTTGGCATAGTCCGAGAGTTCCGTACCGAACCTCCTGTTTGGCTGAACCTCCCTCCCGAGCAGGCCGCCCATTCCAGGCAGCTTGAGGAGCAGGGCCTTGGATCCCCTGGACAGGGACCGGCGCACTAGCTTAGACTTCGATCCACTCAGATGCTCGGTCACGTCCAACGTCTCGGCCGATTCGAACGAGGAGGGGGACAGCCCCCTGGACCTCATCTCGTCACGGATTCTGAGCAGGTTCACCTGCCTGAGGGCTTCTCTCCTGACGACCTCGCTTATCAGATCGAGCTCCTGAACCCCCTTGATCTCCTGCCTGGCGCCCCCCTCCACGCTCACGTTGAGATCCTGCCTTATGCTCCCAATCCCCCTCTGGACCCTGCCCGTGGCTCTCAGTATGCGGCCAAGCTTCAGCGCGGCCTCCCTCGCCTGGTCCGGGGACCTGATGTCGGCCCCAGTGGCCAGCTCTATCAGGGGAATGCCGAGCCTGTCCAGCCTGTATCGGGCCCCCTGTGGCGTGGTCTCCACGATATAGGCAGATTCCTCCTCCAAGCACAGGGTAGAGAGCCTGACATCCCCCTCCGAAGTCTCGATCGCGCTCTTCTCCCCACCGAGGGCCACCAGGGCCGTGCGCTGGAACCCCGTGGTGTTGCTCCCATCAACCACTATCTTCCTCATGACATGGACCTCGTCCACGACATCCATGTTCAGCATCAGGGCGACCTCTATGGAGACCTCTAGGGCCTCCAAGTTTAGGGGGAGGGGCGGCGCCTCATCGAGCTCGACCTCGCAGGTGCTGTCGGAGTAGGCGCCGTACTCAAACACCCTGGCCCTGAGCGTCTCAAACCTGGCAGCCGGATCTATGGACCCCAGCTCGCTGTAGGAGACGCGGAGCCTCCTCCTGACCCAAAGGTGGGGTTCATCGTGCCTCATGAGGGGAGGGCAGTGACAGAACAGCTTCTCCCTCGTGGCCAGCCTCTGGTGAATCTCTATTCCGACCCTGAGCCCCAGCTCGCGGTAGTCGAGGTCAGCCAACTCGGGCACCTCCCGAGAAGCAGGGCGGATAAGCCGAAGGGCTGATGGTCTCCGTCAGCTCGCCCACTTGGCTGGTGGTCATGAACCTCCTGAGGTCCTCGCCCTCCATGCCCCTGCCCAAGGCTACCATGAGCTTCACCGTGGCCACCTCAGGGAGCGTGTCGGCCGCCGGTATCACGCCGGCCTGGAGCATCCTCCTGCCCGTGGCGTAGACCTTCAGATCCACTCTCCCAAACAGGCACTGGGAAGTCACCACCACGGGGATTCCGGAGTCCACTATCGCCCCTATCTCGTCGACGATTCTATTTGGGACGTGTCCAAGCCCAGTCCCGGCCATGACTATCCCTCTGTAGCCCGACGAGACTACTGCTTCCAAGAAGCCCCGTTCAATTCCTGGCCAGGCGTGGACCAGCGCGACGCGCGGCTCGATCTCGACCCTGGCCACCACCTCGGTGGGTTCGCTCGGCCTCCTCCTGAACCTGGGGTTCAGTATCTCTATACTCTTCTCGGTCACCCTTGCTAGGGGGGCCTCGTTCACCGACATGAAGGCGTCTCTCCTGGAGGTGTGCATCTTCCTCGCCCTGACTCCCCTGATCACCCAGGCGAAGTCGTCCGAGGTGCTGCCGTGCATGACTATAACGGACTCCGCCATTGGCCCCTCGGCCGCTACCCTGACGGCCGCGGTGACATTCAGGACCGCGTCCGTGCTAGGTCGATCTATCGACCTCTGCGAGCCGACCAGCACCACGGGTCCAGTCAGGCCCTCCAGCATGAGGGCCAGCGCGGACGCCGTGTAGTGCATTGTGTCTGTTCCGTGGGCCACCACGACCCCGCTCGCTCCGGAGTTCAACTCCTCAGCCACCTTATTCGCTATCCTGCCCCACTCCTCTGGTCTGATGTCCTCGCTGAGCTTCGCCATCAGTGGGACGTAGGAGACGTTCGCCAGCTCGGCGATCTCAGGAACGAGGTCGATGAGTTCTTCGGGAGTCTCGGTGGGCTTAACCGCGCCTGTGGAGTAGTCGACTCTGGAGGCTATGGTGCCACCCGTCACCACGATAGGGACTGATGGGAGACCCTCTCTGGGGGACACTCTCGGGGGAGAGGGCCTCTCGGGCGGTCTCGCTCTGCCCAGCACCTCGACGGAGGAGATCTTCTCTACGTCGATTCCCACGTTGTACCCGTTGGACATCTTCAGGACGACGTGGAGGTCGTCCAGAATCTCGGGCCTGGGCATTAGGATGCCCTCATAGATCCTCCTTCCCGCGGTAACCCTCAGCAGGTCGTAGTCCTTGGCTCCGGCTGACTCCAACAGCTCTCTGGCTCTTCCAGAGTAAGAGAGGTTCATCCCGTAGGGTCGCCCCTTGGTCAACAAAAACGGTGTCGGTCACCGATCGCTCCGCGACGCTCCACCTCGCCCAAGCTTCGCGTGACTGCGGGCGAGCGAACCCTCGGCCAGAGAAGCTAGCAGGGAGAGTTCTCCT
Source organism: Thermoproteota archaeon (assembly GCA_027491415.1). GTDB lineage: Archaea > Korarchaeota > Korarchaeia > Korarchaeales > Korarchaeaceae > DRBY01. Next base: position 50,940 of record JAOZFH010000047.1, read on the forward strand.
GCGAGCGCCGTCGCGGCCACGATCTCCGCGAACTTCCGTGCGTTGGAGCCGGGGGGGTCCCCCCCTCCTGCGCAACCCAGCGACTCAAGCGCGGCCCTCGCGTAGGGCAGCCTAGTGCCACCCCCCACGGTGCCGACCTCTAGAGATGGGAGGGTCAAGGACACGTACACTCCGTCCTCCCACCGCTCGACCGTGGTGATCCCCGTGCTCGACTCCACCACCTGAGCTGGATCTTGGCCATACGCTATGAACATGGCGGCTACGACATTCGCGACGTTGGCGTTGAAGCCGCCCAGGGTCCCTGCCACCGACGACCCGAGCTGGTTCTTCCTCCAGCTGACCTCTACGAGCCTCTCTGGCGTGGTCTTCAGCCTCTTGTGCAGGAGTTCCGATGGGATGAAGGCCTCCGCCACGACGGTCTTTCCGCGGCCGGTGATCCAGTTCACGGCTGCCGCCTTCTTGTCGGAGCACACGTTCCCGCTGAGCGCCACTGGATCTATGTCCGGGAACAGCTCTGATATCCCCCTGACTATTCTGTCGGCCGACAGGGTGACCATGTTCATGCCCATGGCGTCCCCCGTCTCGAACACGAGCCTGAGGAAGACCGTCCGGCCGGCCTGGAGAGGCTGAACCTGCTTTAGCCTCCCGTGCCTAGTGACCTCCCTAACCCATTCGGCGAGTTGATCGCTGTTCTGAACTGCCCACTCCGCAAGTTCGGCCGCTCTGGTCGCGTTAGGTGCGACAAAGGCCGGAGCTCGGGCCATACCGTCTCGGAGCACCTTAGTCTTTGCTCCTCCAGCCATGGTTATCGTCGTGGCCCCCCTGTTCACTGATGCAACCAGCGCCCCCTCGGTCGTCGCCAGCAGCGGGTAGAACGTCCCCCTCGCGTAGTCCCCCTCGACTGTCAGCGGCCCTACGACGCCCACCGGCACGCTGACCTCCCCGATCGGGTTCTCGATGTTCCAGCCGACGAGCTTGTTGAAGTCGAGCCTCGCCCGGCGGAGCGGTCCCAAGTCGACCCCTGTGAGCCGCTCCAAGAAGGCCAGCCTCACATCCGCGGCGGCGTTAGAGTCGCCCAGCTCAGAGTCCAGGTTCCTTAGCCTGATCTCGCCCGAGAGCAGCCTCCTCAGTAGGTCTTCCAATCGACCTCACCGCTCGAGCACTGGCCTGAACTTCAGGCCGTAGGCCACTGGGCCCCCGTGGCCTCCGACCCTAACCTTCCTCAGCACCGCCTCGACCTCCATGCCCTGGGTGACCTCCTCGGGGTCGACGTCGGTTAGCTGTGAGAAGATCCTAGTTCCGTCCTCCAGCTCGATCAGCGCAAGTACGTAGGGCGTGTAGAACTCGTACCCCCGGGGGGCAGAGTGGACCACTGCGTGCTGGAGGACCCTCCCTCGCCTCGGCAGCCTAACCCTGCTCACGTTCCTTGACCCGCACCTCGGACAGACCTGCCTCGGCGGCAGGGAGCGGAACCCGCAGTCGTGACACTCAAAGCCCTCGAGCCTGTAGCGGGAGGGCATCTCACGCTTGATTGGCGGTATGCTCGGATTGAACGCCCACATCTTAGCTCACCCTCCTAAGGATCGTCACCACGACGTTGGACCCGGTGCCCCCGACATTCATGGCGGCGCCCAGCTCCGGGCTCCCCGCCTGGGCCGGGCCCGCCCTGCCAGACAGCTGCCTATAGAGTTCCACGAACTGATACACCCCAGTGGCCCCAACGGGGTGCCCTCTGGCCTTGAGGCCCCCCTCTGGATTGACCGGAAGGCTCCCCGACCTATCGGCGTCGCCTGACTCTATGAGCCTGCTGGCCTTGCCCGGCTCCACGACGCCCAGCGCCTCTAGGTTCAGGTAGCCCATCACGCTGAACGCGTCGTGCACTTCCAAGACCTGCAGATCTCTCGGGGTCACCTCGGCCATCTCCATGGCCCTCTTTGCGGCCAACTTTGCTCCCTTGAGCTCCACAAGGTCCTCCCGGGTGTACAGCGCCATGGCGTCGGTCGCGGATCCGAAGCCCACGAGAGCCACGGAAATCCCCTCTCCGTCCCTTCTCTCGCTGGCGGAGAGGACGGCGGCCGCGGACCCGTCTCCCATCGGGGCGGAGTCCAGCAGCTTGATCGGGTCGGCGATCTTCGGGGAGGAGAGGTAGGCCTCCATCGTTATCGGAAACCTCAGCTGGGCATATGGAACGTCCGATGCGTTCTTGTGCATCAGAATTGGCATCCATCCAAAGTCCTCCTCCTTCAGCCCGTACCTCTGGGCGTAGGCCCTCATGATCAGCGCGTTCAGAGACACGAAGGAGGCCCCCCAGAACAGCTCGTAGTCGGCCTCTGAGGCCGTGGCCAGGGCAGAGGTCACGTCCTCCGTGGCCGTCATGTCAGACATCTTCTCCACTCCGACCACGAGCACGCGGTCGAAGAGGCCAGACTTGATCGCCATGGCCGCGCTGACCACTGCGGCGCCGCCGGAGGCGCAGGCCGCCTCGACCTTGAATGCGGGGACTCCCGACAGGCCGAGGTAGTCCGCCACGTATGAGCCGAGATTCTCCTGTGCATTCAGGATGCCTGACATCATGTTTCCGACGAACACCGCATCCACGCTCTCGACGCCAGCTTCCTCCATGGCGGCCAGGCCGGCCTCGACCGCCAGATCCCTCAGCCCCTTGTCCCACAGGTTTCCTATCTTCGTGAGACCAGACCCGATCACGTAGACCTCCCGCATCATCAGCACCCCCTCAGTAGGCTCCCACGTCTGAGGGCATCACGTACATCCTCATGCTCCTGGCGTAGTAGGGATAGTCCACGTACACCTTCCTCCTGAGGTAAACCTCCAGCCTCGGAGCGCGGTCTCTGGCCTCGACTATCCTATCCCTCACCTCGATGTGGAAGGCGTCGCTGCCGGCTCCAGAGCCGAAAGACACCACGAGAATCTTGGCGCCGGGCTCCGCAACGTCGAGGACCGCGGAGAGCCCCACCAGGGAGGAGCCGCTGTAGGTGTTCCCGATGATAGGGGTTATCAGGCCCGGCTCTATTTGCTCCTTGGTGAAGCCAAGCTTCTTGCCGACCCTCTTCGGGAACTTTCCGTTGGGCTGGTGAAACACAACGAAGTCGTAGTCCTGTGGAGTGGTTCCCATCTCCTCCATCAGGGCCTTGGCCGCCGACATGATGTGGTGGAAGTAGGCCGGCTCTCCGGTGAAGGCCCTGGCGTGGGACGGATACTTCATGTGCGCCCTCCTCCAGAAGTCCGGGGTATCCGTGACGTATGAGTAGGAGGCGACGATCTCCGCGACGGACTCCTCCGCCGGCCCGAGCACGAACGCGGCCCCTCCTGCCGAGGCCGTGTACTCCAGGGGATCACCCGGCGCCCCCTGAGACGTGTCGGCTCCTACAGCCAGCCCGTACTTGATCATACCAGATCCGACCAACCCCGTGACCGCCTGGATGGCCTCCGTCCCTGCCTTGCATGCGAACTCGAAGTCCGCTCCCGTCGTCGCCCCGCTCGCCCCTATGGCCTCCGCCAGTATGGTTGAGGTGGGCTTCACGGCGTAGGGCTTAGACTCGGTGCCGACGTAGACCGCTCCAAGCTCTGACGGGTCTATTCCCGCCCTGGCGATCGCGTTTTGAGCTGCCTCATACGCTATGGTGAGGGTGTCCTCGTCCAGGCCAGGGACGCTCTTCTCCGTGACCATCAGACCAGAGGCGTACCTCTTGTAGTCGCGCCCCCAGGCCTGAGCCAGGTCCTCCTCCTTAATACGGTACCGGGGGACGTACGCTCCCCAGCCCACGATGCCCACGGGCCTCTGAGGCTTCAAGTCGTCTCACCTCTGGAAACCTCGTTGTACCCCATCCAGAAGGCCCTCTCGTTCTCCTCGAGGGCAAACTTGGGGACTCTCGCCTTGACGGCCTCGACCAACTCGTCTGGACCGATCGGGATGACGCCCGTGGCCGACAGGGCGCCCAGCATCACCACGTTGACCGTTCGGGGGTTGCCCGCCCTTATGGCCAAGGAGGCGGCGTCTATCACGTAGATCCTTTCGGGCTCCAGCCTGCTCTCCAAGACTTCGAGCAGGTCCTCCCTCCCAGGATACCTCACGTGCCCCGTGAAGTGCGCGAGCGGGTACATGAGAGCGTTGTTCACTACGAGTATTCCGTCGTCTGGCTTGAGCAGGCGCAGGTGCCTAGCCGCCTCCGACATCTCGAACCCAACGACTGCATTGGCCCGGCCCGGGGGGATCTTCGGGCTGTAGACCGCGCTCCCCATCCTCACGTGGCTGTAGACCGAGCCCTCCCTCTGGGCAAGGCCGTGAACGTTGGCTATCCTCACGTTGAGGCCAGCCTTCATTGCGGCTAGGCCGAGCGCGTCGGACGCCACGACGACTCCCTGCCCTCCCACCCCGGCGAGGACCACATTCACTTCGTCTACCTTGGCGGATGCCATGGGCTCATCCCTCCCTGACGATGGCCCCGGTCGGGCACACTTGGGCGCATATGGTGCAGCCTGTGCACTTGCCCCCGTAGATGAACGCCTTGTTGAGTTCTTCATCGAAACCGAGGGCCGGGCAGCCCGTCTTGATGCACTCCTTGCACCCCACGCAGGCGGACGGGTTGACGGTCATCGGCCTGGGACGGAGCCCCTTCTTACGGAGCCGCCTCAGTACCTGCAGGGTGCACTCCGCCCGGAACACGAGGACTGCCGGCAGTCCAGATGATTCGGCTGACCTGATGGCCTCTACCACGGCCTCCTCCGCCGCCTTGAGGTTGTAAGGACTCAGAACCCGCACGAAAGGTATCTGGAAGGCCTTGGCCACGTCCTCCGGCTTGAGGACCGGCGCCTGATCCCCGATCGCGTTGACTCCGGACGTGGGGCTAGGCTGGTGTCCAGTCATGCAGGTCCACCTGTTGTCGAAGACCGCCACGACTATGGGGGCCCTGTTGACGACCGCATTCACCAGCGCCGGGAGCCCACCGTGGAAGAATGTGGAGTCCCCTATCACGGCCACCACCGGCCTAGTCTCGCCCGCCTTCTTCGCGGCGGCGGCCATGGCGATGCTGGACCCCATCGCTATGCAGGTATCGATTGCGTCTAGAGGAGGATTCGAGCCCTGGTTGTAGCACCCCCTATCCCCGAAGACGAGCCCATCGACGCCCAGCCGTGCGAACGCGGCCTTAATCGAGAGGTAAGACCCCCTATGAGGACATCCGGCGCACATCTGGGGGATCCTCCTCCCCACGGAGGAGGAAACCTCATCCAAGGTGGTAAGCGTCAGGGCGGGGTAGTTCACATCAAATAGATCGCTCAGAACCCTACCGACGAGTTCGGGGCTGTACTCTCCATACCTCGGGAGGTGGCCCGTGTTCTTGCCGTAAACCTCCACCCCCACCCCGTTGAGCTCGGCTATCCTGATTACCTGATCCTCCAAAAAGGGCTCGAGTTCCTCCAAAACAACAACCTTGTCGACGGAGCGGAGGAAGTCCAGAACAGGCTCCTCAGGGATGGGATACTGGCCGATCAGCTTCAAGACCGGCACCTTCTCCAGTAGACCCTCCGCGGCCAGGACGTCCATTGCGTAGTTGTGTGGAACCCCTGTGGTGATTAGCCCCCAGACGCCGCTGTCCGGCCCGAACCTCTGAACGAAGGGCTCGTCCTCAAACACCTTTTCTACCCTCTCTAGTCTCTCGAAGAGCTTCGGAATATTGGCCCTCGCGTGAGGGGCTATGCTGACGAGCCGGGGGTGATCTTTGGGGAAGTTGGGCTTCCTCTTCTCCAGCCTGAGCGGTCCCAGCCGGACTGGGGCCTTGGAGTGAGCCACCGCCGCCGTGTATCTGAACAGCACAGGCGTCTTCATATCTTCGGAGAGGTCCATGGCCCAGACGATGAGATCCTTGGCCTCTGCAGGATCTGACGGTTCCACCACCGGAATGTTTACTATCCTCCCGTGAAACCTCGTGTCCACGGAGCTCTGAGAGCTGTGCGGGTGTGGATCGTCGGCCGAGACTATGACGAGGCCCGCGTCCACCCCAGTTATTGCCGCCACCGCGAGCGGATCCAGGATCCAGTGCGCACCCAGGTGCTTCATCACGGTCATGGACCTCAGTCCTGCGAGGGCCGCCGAGTAGGCGGCCTCGAAGGCGACCTTCTCGTTCGTCGACCACTCGACGTAGATTCCCGCCTTGCTGGCAACTCTCGAAAGGTTCGCGAGCACCTCGCTGCTGGGGGTTCCCGGGTACGCCGTGACGAACTGAGCTCCGGCCTCTAGGGCGCCCCGAGCAATGGCCTCATTGCCCATCATTAGGGCGACCTTCTCTCCCTCCTCCAGCAGGATTGCGGCCATTGCCATCACCTTAGCGCAATTTTTTAGGCGATTGCCAAACATCGTTGGTTTATTAAACTTTACGGTCCTAGAATCAGTGTAAGAGTGACGGGATATAGGTCCAATAGCTCGGCGATTTATCCGGCTAGCCCCAGATCAAATAAATGTTGACTATCGAGCGTTTACTATCCAGAGGGCGCGCCTACAAGGACGCTCTCAGCCGCTCGACCAGTTCACCGATCTCTGGGAGCTTGGATACCACTAACCCGACGTTGGAAAGTTTCGCAAGCCTCACCGCAAGCGGGTCGACCGAGTCGGGCTTTAGACCGTGGAGGACTACGAGAGCTGGCCTCACGTCGAACACCCTTATCGCCACCATCGGCGACCTGCCTGTGGAAACTTTGGTGAATATGAGGGCCCTCTCGGTGGACGAGCCGAAGAGCCTCATGAAGTCCGCCCCGGAGAGAGTTTCTATGGCCTTCACGCTGTCTATCACCGTATAGCCGTAGATGTACTTGGATCCCTCAGGCTCCACTAGGGCCTCGCCCTCTATGACCTCCACGAACTTTCCCGTCTCCACCGGGGCGGCGAGCTCCCTTATGTCGACTACGCTCACCAGCATGTCCGAGATGCCCAGGGTCCTCGCCAGAGTCTTAATCGTCGCTCCTCCCCTTCTCTCGTCAAGTTCCAGCAGGGCCTCAACGAACCTTCGCAGGACGAGAGAGCCGGGGCTTCTCCTCCTCCCCGACTCATAGTCAGATATAACGGAGGCAGACACCTCCAGCGCCCTGGCGAGCTCGCTCTGCTTGATTCCAAAGTACTGCCTCCACTTCCTCATTGCGAGCCCGATGTCGCTTGAGAACAGTATATCTCCCGCTATCTTCTTGGCGATAGTCTCCCTCAGTATGCGCCTGTGATAAGATGCGACGACCTCCTCTGAGGAGCCACCCTCGGACAAAAGCACCACCTTTCCAATAGCTCGATGGCAGATCTCTCCGATCATTTATAAAGCGTTCATCGACATCGACCGTCGTCGTTGCCCTCAGGGGCATGTCGGGGATCGTTTCGGAAATCCGTTAGCCTCATCAGAAGTCGAGTGAGCTCTCCCCGATTCATTACCCTCTCACGGACTTTCCCCTCCGCCTCCGCAATCTCTTTGGCTATCAGGTGGTAACAGTAGGGCCGGCCCCTTCGGAGGAGGGCCTCAATGTAGAAGTCGGTGCACGTGCAGAAGTAGTCCCCCAACACCAAGTAGGCGCCCCGCTCCCCCTCCACAACCCACGCCTTGAAGCCCTCGGTCGAGGATATCCTTATCACGCGGCCCTCTTCGACGGCCCTGATGGCCTTAACCGCGCTCTCGGGAGGGAGAAGCCGCAGGAGCTCTCTAGATCCATCCTGTCTACGGGGGGCGCGCCTCAGTTGAGGATCACCATGCTAAAGGAGGGGCCGGCGTTGGTTTTTACTGTTGGAGACCGAAGGCTGCTGGTAGCCGCGGACCTTCACCTTGGACTTGAGGACGAACTCGCGGCGAAGGGGGTGAGCATCCCCGGACTGTCGGCGAGAATATCTAGGCGGTTGGTAAACTTGGTGGATCGAGTGGGTCCCGAGGAATTGGTGATCCTCGGGGATTTGAAACACGGAGTGGGTCCGCCAAGCAAGTCGACTCAGCTGGTCATAGAGGAACTCGTGTCAGACCTGCTTAAGCGGGGGGTGGCGCTCACACTGGTCAAGGGGAACCACGACGGAGGGATCGAGAACTACCTCCCCACGCGTGTGAAGATCGTCGGGCCGCGTGGATTCAGGGTGGGGGAGGTTGGGCTCTTTCACGGGCATTCTTGGCCGGCGGAGGAGGTTCTCGCGGCCGAACTGATCCTGGCCGGTCACGTTCACCCGGCAGCCAGGGTTAGAGATCCGAACACGGGCAGAAGGAGGGTCGTCAGGGTCTGGGTCATCTCCTCCCCCGAGGAAGCCGAATCGGCCGGGACGCGAGATGCTGTCGGGGCCCGGCTGGTGCTGATGCCTGCCTATAACCAGTTTGTAGGCTTTGGACTGATTGGGTTCCAAGGCTCGAAGAGGACCCTTGGCCCTCTGTCAAGACTCATCTCGGATCGAGGGGTCGCTCACGTACTGGCACTCGACGGCACGTACTTGGGAACTCTTAGAGATCTGAGAGGGGGCCGGGAAAAAGGTTAATATCGCAGCGTCCAGTCGGGGCGGAAGGGATAGGGCTGGCCCCGGAGTACGACGTCGTCATCGTGGGAGCTGGTCCCACTGGACTCTTTGCGGCTCACGAGATCAAAAGGAGGGCGCCAGAGTCCAGAGTGCTGGTGGTTGAGATGGGCCCAGACCTCGCCGGACGCCGCTGCCCCGCCCAGTCCACAGGCAAGTGCGTGCTCTGCCCAACCTGCGCCGTGGTGTCCGGCTTCGGAGGGGCCGGCGCCTTCAGCGACGGTAAGCTCAACCTGACTGAGCGAGTTGGCGGAGAACTCGCGGACTACCTCGACGGAGGTCAGGTGCGTGAACTCATCTCCTACGTGGACTCGGTCTACCTAGAACTCGGGGCTCCTGACCGGGTCTACGGAACGGACGATAAAGCCATAGCGGAACTCAAGAGGAAGGCCTACAGGCAGGGGTTCCTCCTCATCCCGTTCAGGATAAGGCATATGGGAAGCGACGGCGGATACAGGGTGCTTCAGAACTTCAGGAGGCTGCTGGAGGAGCTGGGCGTTGAGTTTAGGTTTGGAACCCCCGTAGAGAGAGTGGAGGTCGAGGACGGGAGGGTGAGGGGGGTCTCCCTGGCCGGGGGGGAGTTCCTCCCAAGCAGATACGTGGTTGTCGCCCCAGGAAGGGTGGGCGCGAACTGGCTCGTCTCGGAGGCCAGGAGATTGGGCATGAGGGTGGAGTCCGGGAGGGTCGACATAGGCGTCAGGGTCGAGGTCCTGGCTGAGGTTATGAGGGAGTTCACCGACATCCTCTACGAGCCCAAGCTAGTCTACTACACCAAGACCTTCGACGACAAGGTCCGCGTGTTCTGCGTCAACCCAGGGGGGTTCGTCGTCACGGAGTCCTACTGGGGGATCGTAACGGTCAACGGGGCGGCCAGGGAGGACTCAAAGACAGACAACACGAACTTCGCGCTGCTGGTCTCGGTGAAGTTCACCGAGCCCTACAAGGACTCGATCTCCTACGCGCTCGACATAGCTAAGCTGGCCAACAACATCGCCGACAACCAGCCAATCATCCAGAGGCTGGGAGACCTCCTCAGGGGCAGGAGGTCCACCCCGGCACGGATCTCCAGGAGCGTGGTGGAGCCCACCTTGGGAGGAGCGGTCCCGGGAGACCTGAGCTTCGTGTACCCCTATCGGTACCTAATGGACATTCTAGAGACCCTACAGGCCCTCAACAACGTGATGCCTGGGATATACTCGGACCACACGCTCCTGTACGGCGTCGAGATCAAGCTCCACACCGCCAAGCTGGACCTGAAGAGGAACCTGGAGAGCAAGACCATTCAGGGGCTCTACGCCGGGGGAGACGCCGCTGGAGTCTCTCGCGGCCTCATTCAGGCGTCCGCGTCCGGTGTGGTGATCGGAAGGGACGTGGCCCGACGCCTGGCGGGCTGACCGGAGGCTCGTTGAACCTTTTTATAGCCGACCCGGGCAGGGGCCCCGAGTTGACACTCTGGAGGGGTGTAAATGGCCCGTAGAGCCGTGAGAAGGCGGAAGCTAAAGGGCGTAAAGCCGAAGGTATCTCGGGGCCTGCCCGTGATGGCTAAGCTCAAGTGCGCCGACAACACGGGCGCCAGGGTCCTTCAGATAATAGGCGTGATTGGCTACAAGGGGAGGAAGGGCAGGCTCCCCTCCGCGAGCGTCGGAGATATGGTTGTGGTGGTGGTCAAGCAGGGCAAGCACGACCTCCTCCACAAGCCGTTCAAGGCGGTCGTGGTCAGGCAGAGGAAGCCCTTCAGGAGGAAGAGCGGGCAGTGGGTCGTGTTCGAGGACAACGCCGCCATACTGGTGAACGACGACGGGACGCCAAAGGGAAGCGAGGTCAAGGGGCCAGTCGCCAAGGAGGCCCTCGAGAAGTGGCCAACCCTTAGCGCAGTCTCGATGACGGTGGTGTAAGAGATGGCACAGACCAAGGTTACCTCGTCCAAGCCTTCCAAGCAGCGGAAGTTCCTCTACACGGCCCCGCTGCACGTCAGGGCCAAGATGATGGCTGCCACGCTCTCTCCCGAACTCAGGGCGAGATATGGGAGGAGATCCTTCCCCGTCAGGAAGGGAGACAAGGTCAGGGTCATGAGGGGGGACTACGCCGGGCGAGAGGGGAAGATAATCGGCGTTGACAGGGAGAAGTATAGGATACACATAGAGGGCCTGACCAGGAAGAAGGCCGACGGGACCGAGGTCCCCATCCCCATACACCCCTCCAAGGTCATGATAATCGAACTTGACCTCAGCGACGAGCGGCGGAAGGCCGCGCTCGAGAGGGGAAAGGAGGCTGAGTGATCATGACGAAGAAGGGCGGAGGAAGGCACCTCAAGAGGATGAAGGCTCCGGGCTACTGGCCCATCGCCAAGAGGGAGTCCAAGTGGACCGTTAAGCCCAGGCCTGGCCCGCACCCCATTGACAGGGGCATCCCGCTCCTGATCATAGTCAGGGACATACTCAAGCTCGCCACGACGGCGAGGGAGGCCAAGAGGATAATCCACCAGAAGGAGATCCTCGTGGACGGCAGGCCGGTCTACGACCACAAGTTCCAGGTTGGGCTCTTGGACACGATAGCAATCCCCAAGGCCGAGATGTACCTCCGCATGACCTCCGACCCCACCAAGTTCCTCAGGCTGATCGAGATACCGGAGGAGGAGGTGGAACTCAAGGTTGTGAGGATAAAGAGGAAGACTGCTGTCAAGGGTGGGGGGATCCAGCTCACGGGCCACGACGGCAGGAACTTCCTCACCGAGCCGGGCGCGGACCTGGCCAAGGTGAGGGTCGGCGACTCCCTCCTCGTCAAGGTGCCCAGCCAAGAGGTCGTCGAGGTACTGCCCCTCCGAGAGGACGCGATCGCTTTGGTCATAAGTGGAAGGCGTGCGGGCCGAATCGGGAAGATAGAGCGCATCGCTGAGTTCGTGGAGGTGAGGGACCTCGAGGACCCGAACCTGACGTACAGGGCGCTGAAGGAGAGCCTGATCGTGGTGGGCAGGGAGGCCCCCGCCATTAAGGTGAGGTGACCAGCCCATGGAGTCCAGCGCGGAGAGGGTCGAGGGGAGCTACGAGGAGAAGTGGAAGAGCAACCCGATGCTTGAGCCGAGGCTCCTAGCGGTCACACTCAACATAGCGGTTGGGAGGAGTGGTGAAGTACTGGAGAGGGCGGCCTCCGTGCTCGAGGAGCTCACGGGTCAGAAGCCGGTACAGAGGAGGGCCAAGAGAACCATCAAGGAGTTCGGGATCAGGAAGAAGGAGCCCATCGCCGTGTCTGTGACGGTCAGGGGCAAGAAGGCCTATGACCTGCTGGACAGGGTCGTGGAGGCAGTCGGCAGGAGAGTCAAGGCCTCGGCCTTCGACGAGTTCGGTAACTTCGCCTTCGGCATCAGGGAGCACATAGACATCCCGGGCATGAAGTACAAGGCGGAGGTGGGAGTGTTCGGTATGGACGTCATCGTCACCATGGGCAGGGCTGGCTACAGGGTCGCGAGGAGGAGGCTCAAGAGGAGGAGGATCCCGAAGAGGCACAGGCTCACCAAGGAGGAGGCCATCGAGTACGTCAGGAAGCGCTTAAAGATCGAGGTGGTCGAGGAGGAGTGAGAGGTGTTGAGATTGGCCAAGCCGAAGAAGAGGGTCAGGACGAGGGGAAAGGGCGCTTACGTGTGTAGGAGGTGCGGGAGGGTAGGCTACGGCATCATCAGGAAGTACGGGCTGTACCTCTGCCGGTCTTGCTTCAGGGAGGTCGCCCCCCTGATGGGGTGGAGGAAGTACGAGTAGTCGGGGGTGTTGCCGTGACTCGGCTGGATCCACTGGCGGACGCCCTGAGCGCCCTCACAAACGCCTCCAGGCTGGGGAAGCGTGAGGTCGTAATCCCAATAGCCTCGAAGCTCATCGGGCAGGTGCTGAGGGTCATGCAGGAGGAAGGCTACATAGGCGAGTTCGAGTACATCGACGACGGCAGGGCCGGCAAGTACCGGGTTAAGCTCGTCGGTCGGCTCAACAAGGCGGCCGCTATCAAGCCAAGGTTCTCGGTCAAGAAGGACAAGTTCGAGGACTTCGAGCGGAGGTTCCTGCCTGCATATAACGTCGGCGCCATCGTAGTGTCCACCCCCAAGGGCGTCATGACCCACCGGAGGGCCAAGGAGCTGGGCATCGGGGGAGTGCTCCTGGCGTACTTCTACTGATGGAGGGTGGTGCTCAATGCCTCATCCAAAGGTCGCCGTGGAAGTGCTCGTCGAGGAGGTCCCGATAGTGGAGGGGGTGGAGGTCTCCGTAGAGGGAGACGTCATTAGGGTTAAGGGCCCCCTCGGAGAGCTGAGCAGGAAGTACGACTCCCGGATGGTGGATGTGGAGGCAGACCAAGAGGAGAAGAAGGTTATTCTCAGGACCTACAACCCGAGGAAGTTTCAGAGGGCGTACATCGGGACCGTGGCGGCCCACATCAAGAACATGATGAAGGGCGTCACGGAGGGCTTCAGGAAGGAGATGATCGTGGTCTACGCCCACTTCCCCATCAAGGTGGAGGTGGACGAGGAGAGGAGGCTCGTGCTCATCCACAACTTCCTGGGCGAGAGGAGCCCCCGGGTCGCCAAGATTGTGGGGGACGTCAAGGTCACGGTCGAGGGGGACAGGATTCACATCGAGGGCATCTCCAAGGAAGACGTCGGTCAGACCGCTGCGAACATCAGGCAGGCCACGCGGATCAAGAGAAAGGATCCGAGGGTCTTCATGGACGGAATCTACGTGCTGGAGGAGTGATGGAGGTGAGCGATATGTCTGAGGAGGCCGCCAAGGAGCTCAAGTCCCTCAGGGATAGGCTGAGGAAGAAGAAGCCAAGATTCCTGAACCTAGCCAGGTGGTGGCACAAGGGCAGCGTGAAGAGCTGGAGGCGCCCGAGGGGGATCGACAACAAGCAGAGGCTCAAGCTGAAGAGCAGGCCCAAGCACCCGACCGTAGGCTACAGGAGCCCTGAGGAGATCCGCGGCCTGCACCCGTCCGGCAGGAGACCCGTGATAGTCCACAACGTGAGGGACCTCGAGGAGGCCGCGGCTTCCGGGGAGCCGGTGATAGTTTACATAGCCTCCTCAGTGGGGAGGAAGAAGAGGGTCGAGATAGAGAGCAGGGCGCGGGAGTTGAACCTGCCCATAGCCAACCCGATGCCGGGAGGGGAGTGATTTGGCTGAGGAAGAGATCAGGATAAAGAGTCTAAACTACCAGAAGAGGCTCGCCGCCAAGATAGCGGGCGTTGGCCTCGACAGGATCAAGCTCGTCCCTGAGAGGGCCGATGAGATCGCCCAGGCCATAACTAGGAGGGACGTTGAGAGGCTCATCAGGTCCGGAGCCATCGTGATAAAGCCCGCTAGGGGAGTGAGCAGGGCCAGAGTTAGGGGGAAGAGGAAGAGGAGGGGACCGGGCAGCAGGAAGGGCGGCAAGTACTCGACTCTGAGCAGGAAGCAGAGGTGGGTGAGGAAGGTGAGGGCCCTCAGGAGGGAGCTCAGGAAGCTAAGGGACTCCGGAGTGATCTCCAAGAGGGAGTATCGGCAGTTCTACAGGAGGCTGTCCATGTACTCCTCGGTAAGGCACCTCAGATCGGCCCTCGAGAAGGAGCTGAAGCTCTCAGAGAGGGAGGCGCATTAAGTTGGCCAGGTCTGGCAGGTACAGAGTCAAGTTCAGGCGGAGGCGTGAGGGCAAGACCGACTACAGGAGGAGGCTCGCCCTCCTGAAGAGCGGCCTCCCCCGGCTCGTAGTGAGGAGGACGAACAGGCACATCATAGTACAGGTAGTCGAGTACTCCCCTCATGGTGATAGAGTTCTAGCGCACGCCTTCTCGAAGGAGCTGAGGAAGTTCGGGTGGAAGTACTCCCTCAAGAGTACGCCGGCCGCCTACCTCACCGGCTACCTGGCCGCCCTGAGGGCTAAGCAGGCTGGCGTGGAGGAGGCCGTGTTGGACATTGGCAGGCAGGCCTCCACCAGGGGCTCGAGAATCTACGCTGCCCTCAAGGGGGCCGTGGACGCAGGCCTCCAAGTTCCGCATGGGGGAGAGATCCTGCCAGACGAGAGCAGGATAAGGGGCGAACACATCGCCGAGTGGGCCGCCCAGCTCAAGGAAGAGGATCCGGAGTTCTATCAGAGGCAGTTCGCCGAGTACCTAAAGACGGGCGCTGATCCCGGGGAGATCCCAAGCGAGTTCGAGGAGGTACTCGAGGCCATAAAGGCATCCGCGGGAGTTGGCGATGAGGGGCAGACATTAATTGAGGGCGGGGAGGAGAACTCCTGATGAGCGAGATCGAGGGAGAGTGGGTTCCAAGGACCAGGCTAGGCAGGCTGGTCGCGGAGGGAAAGGTTCGGTCTATAGACGAGATCCTCCGCATGGGCGCGCCGATCAAGGAGCCAGAGATCGTAGATGCGCTGCTGCCCGGACTCAGAGAGGAGATAATCGAGGTGCGTAGGGTGCAGAGGCAGACTGACGCCGGCGAGCTCACTCAGCTGAGGATCGTCGTGGCAGTGGGGGACGGCATTGACTACGTGGGGGTCGGCAAGGGCAAGGGCAGGGAGTTCAGGGACGCGTTGTCTGACGCGGTCAGGGCGGCGAAGCTGAACGTAGTGAAGGTCAGGAAGGGGTGCGGCTCTCTGGAGTGCATGTGCGGCAGGCCGCACTCGATTCCCGCGAGGGTGGAGGGCAAGGCTGGCTCAGTCAGGGTGACCCTGATGCCTGCCCCTAGGGGCCTCGGCCTAGTGGCCAACGAGGTGGCGAAGGTCGTGCTCAGCCTAGGGGGCATCAAGGACATCAGGGTGTTCTCGAGGGGAGAGACCCGGAACAGGATGAACTACGCCTATGCGATACACGACGCGCTCAGGCGGCTCCTACTGATGACCCTCCCAACTGACTGGCGGGAGGTCAGGCTGCGCCCGCCCGAGACGACTGCTTTATAACCCACCATCGGTGGGGGCGTCGGCGGGCCGCAGGCGCAGCCGGGCGCTCAATGAGGCCTTGCCACGAGAGGTGGGGTTATGTCCGGCAACGTTGGAGATGTGGAACCCCTGATAGCCGTAGTCAGGATTAGGGGAAGGGTTGACGTGAGGCCCGAGATCAGGAGGACCATGGAGATGCTCCACGTCAAGAGGAAGTTCTGGGCTACCATTGTGCCGGCCACCGAGAGCTACATGGGCATGCTCAGAGTCGTGAAGGACTACACCACGTACGGTGAGATAGACAAGGACACGCTCGTGGAGCTCCTCAGGAGGAGGGGCGAGCTCAGGAGCGGTGGAAGAGTCACCGAAGAGTGGCTCAGGGAGAACACCGAGTTCGATGGGGTGGATGACCTGGTCGAGGCCCTGATCTCCGGCAAGGCCAGGCTCCACAAGCTGGAATGGCTCAAGCCCTACTTCAGGCTCCACCCCCCCAGCGGGGGATTTAAGAGGACGACCAAACGGGGCTACAGGGACGGCGGAGAGCTGGGGTATAGGGGCCGCGACATCAACGCGCTCCTGAGGAGGATGATGTGAGATGAGAAGCATGCCCCGGAGGAAGAAGAAAACCAGGAAGTATAGGGGGAGCAGGCTCCATGGTTACGGCCTCCAGAGGCAGCACAGGAGAAGCGGCAGGGGAGGCGGCTTTGGAAAGGCCGGCGGTCACAAGCACTTCTGGACCTGGTATACTGCCTACTGGCCAGACTACTTTGGCAGGGGCCGGAGGGGCATGAAGAGGCCTAGGGCCGCTGTCAGAGA
>JAOZFH010000054.1 GCA_027491415.1 Thermoproteota archaeon
GCCCTCAAGCTGAGCGAACTTCTCGGCGAGGATCTGGTGGCCGTCTACGTCTCCTCCTCCCCCGAGGAGACCGTGGACGGCTACAACGCCTTGGTCGTGGTCAGGGACCCGGAGAGGGTGGAGAGGGCGGTGGTCGCCCTGGCCTCCGAGTACGGCATATCCCCGGCGGTGCTGGGGGAGAGAGACCCGGAGGCGAGGTCGCTTGGGAGGGTCTTCAGGCGCGTCCTCTGAGTACAGGTCCAAGGCGCTCCGAATGCTCGAGGCCGCCAGGAGGGACTTGGAGATGGGCCTGAGTGAAAAGGCCGCCAGCGCGGCCTACTTCGCCGCCGAGGCCGCCCTCAACTCGGTCTCGGTCGAGAGGCAGGGCAGCGTTCCCGTGGGGTTCAGGAGCAGGCTGAGGCTCGTGGAGAGGTGGTTCGGCGCGAAGGCTAGGGGGAGGTACGCCCTCCTCCACCACCTGAGGGTCAGGGCGGATCACGGGCGAGCGAAACTCCCTAGGAAAGAGGCTAGAGAAGCCCTAGAGCTGGCCGAGGAAATCGTGAGCCTCTTTCTAGGGTCGAGAAGGGAGTGAGGCATCGAGGCCTGGGCCGCAAGACGCTCTCTGCCAGCCCATAGGTGGGCCGGAGCTGACGTCCCCCGCCTTCCCCACGGTCCAGAGCAGACATCGCTCAGTTCCGTGGAGGAAGTCCCCGTTGGTGACGATGGATGATCAAAATTTTAATCGTAAACGGGGGAAGGAGGGAAGATGGGCGTGGCGTCTAGCCTACTCAGCTTTCTCGACGCTGCCTTTCCAGGCTTGGGCGATTTCATGAGGGAACCATTAGGCAGATGGAGGAGAGGTCGGGCGCAGCCGCGGAGTTCTCGGAGTGCTTGAGGGCTGGCCTGAGGAAG
This sequence comes from Thermoproteota archaeon, assembly GCA_027491415.1. Lineage (GTDB taxonomy): Archaea > Korarchaeota > Korarchaeia > Korarchaeales > Korarchaeaceae > DRBY01. The sequence goes on from JAOZFH010000054.1 coordinate 892, forward strand.
GCCTCAGCGGACTACATCTCAGTAATAGACCACGCCTGCAGGGACCTGGGGAGGGCGTCGGTGGGCTGAGGAAGCAGTTTGAAAACGCCGGAGAGGTCGCGAAGAACGATGAGGAGTTTGAGAATATGAGGGTCAGGCTGACCGGGGCGCTGCTGAGGGGGGTTCCCAGCGATGAGAGTGCAGTCAGGGAGATGGGGAGCTGGGGTATGGGGTCGGAGGCGGCCCCGGCCGTCTTGGCCTATGCCGCTGGGGAGCTAGCGCGGAGGGCAGGTCGCAGGCTCACCCTGGCGAGGTGGGGAGAGGAAGGCCCCCTCGAGGAGATCTTGGATTGGCTGAGGAATTCAGGGGCAAGAGTTCTCGTAGTGGCTAGGCCGTTTGAAAAGCCACCTGGACCACTAGGGGGCACTTCTCGGCTCGGGGGGCTAGTGGAGAGGGCCGTCAGGCCGACGGTTAGGGAGGTGCTGGACTTCATCATAGAGAGGGAGGCCGGGAGGAGGGGCTGGGATCTCACTGACGGCGACAGGGTGGCGCTCAGATCGGCCTGCGGATACGAACCATTGAACCTAAGGTATCTTCTGAGATCTTTGCCTGGGCCGCCGGAGGTTCCCAAGGAGAGGCATGCTCTCAGGGCCGTGAGGGATCTCCTGAATAAGGAGAGCGTGAGCGAGCTGGGTAAGGTGCTGCTGGCGGCGGTAGCTGCCCTCTACAGGGCGGAGGTGCCCGCGCCTGAATGGCTCCTGTTCCGGATAGGGAGAGAGCCGGCTACAGCAGAAGGGATGTGGAGGAGGCTCTAGATCGCTTGGTCGAGAGGGGCTTGCTGATTAGGGGTGAGGAAGGGGGGTATCTGATGACCCATTCCGCCGCGTCTAGGAAGTTCACGGTAGTGCTCGACGAGATGATTGGGGGGTGGTCAGCTTGAGGTTCTCCGAGTGGGTGACTCGGGAGTATGTGCAGGGGCTGGCGGAGAGGAGGAATGGTGGTGGACTGCTGGAGGCGGCGGACAGATTCTATGACGCTCAACTCCTGAGTGAGGCGGATGTCGCGCTCAGAAGGGCCGCAGAGGTGTTCGAGGACCTGGGAGACAGGAGGGGGGCGGCCACCACAAAAGCCGCCCTAGCTATCCTAATGGAGGGTAGAGGAAACCTCTCAGAGGCTGCAGCCCTAATGACGGAGGCTCTTGAGACCTTCAAGTCGATGGGAGATCCCAGAGCCTCTCGCGCCGCCTCAGACCTCCTAAGGATACTCAAGAAAATGGGAAGAAGCGAGGGCGACTCAGAGGCTCTCTGAGGCCCTCGCCTGCCAACTACTCGCTCAGCCTCACCCCCGCCGCCTCCAGCCCCTCTATCACGTAGTCTAGCCCGAAGTCCCTCAGCGTGGACTTCTTTGGTATTCCCCTCTCATCCCACCCTCTCACTTCGTAGTAGTAGCTGAGGAGCCGGTCGTAGATCCCCCTGTCGAGCTTCTGCCCAGCGTACGGCCCCACGGTGAGGGGGTGCTCGAACCACCTGTCGGGCGGGTAGTCCATCCTCCTGTCCCAGCTCGGGTTCTCCCTAACCCAGAATCCCCTGACCAGGTTGTAGATCCTGTCCGCGATCCTCTTCAGGTCGTCCCACTTGAACTCAAGCCCGGTGGCCGCGTGCAGGTACTTCTCGTACCACTCCAGGTCGAAGCCCAGCTCGATCCAGGGCAGCCTGCAGGTCACGGCCGCCTCGAAGAAGCCTCCCCTTATCCTCTGCATCTCTATTAGGCTCTCCACCTTCTCCCTGCTGACCACCTCCCTGCCCATCTTCAGCTCCCAGGCGATGAACCAGGCGTCCTTGTGGTGGGCCCCTATCGGGCTGGTCCCGTACGCGAGGGCCATGCCCGGCAGGGTGTGGCAGTCGTAGGCGGAGATCTCCAGGCCCTTCACGTGCATCGCAAATTTCTGGGCCTCTGGCCCGAGTCCCTTGGCCAGCTTGGCGGTGCCCTCAGCCATGGCGTCGCCGAAGCCCCTCCTCTCGGCCAGCATCTCGGCCAGCCTGAGCATGGCCTCGCCGTCGCCCCACTTTGGCCGAATTCCCTCGAGCTTGGCGTCGGAGATCATGCCAAGCTCGTAGGCCTCGGTGACGAACGCCAGCACGCTCCCCATGGATATCGTGTCTACCCCCTGCTCGTCCGCGAACAGGTTGAGCGTGAGGACCCAGTTCATGTCGTCGATCCCCAGGTTCGAGCCGAGCATGGCGGCGTTCTCGTAGTCCAGCTCGGTCCTCCTTCCCAAGTAGGGGCCGCCCTTGATCTCGTTGACCATTCCGCAGACCATGTTGCAGTTGGGGCAGCCCTTCTGAGCAACCTTGAACTCCCTCTCCATTGTGAGGCCGCTGATTCCCTCCCAGCCGTCGAACACGCCCTCCCTGAAGTTGAACGTCGGAAGGGTGCCGTTCTTCTGGCACCACTCCACCGTCATCATGGTGCCCTGCCTCATCCAGAAGGCGTAGGCGTCGGCATCCCTCACGGCCAGGTACCCCTGCCTGCCCAGCTCCAGGAGCTCGTCCCTCCTGGCCGCCGGGATCTCCTTGGTCCCCCTGATCACGACGGCCTTCAGGTTCTTGGAGCCCATCACGGCCCCGATGCCCGGCCTGCCGCCGGCCCTGCCGTGTTCGGAGGTGATCACGGCGAACTTGATCAGCCTCTCTCCGCCTGGTCCTATGGTGAGGATCCCGGCCCCGGGGTACTTCTCCTCCAAGACGTCCTGGACCTCCTCGGCGCTCTTGCCCCAGAGGTCTCCCGCCCCCTCGAGCCTCACGTCCTCGTCCTCTATCACCAGCACACTGGGCTGCGGGGCCCTTCCCTGAACCACCACCAGGTCGTAGCCGGCCTTCTTTAGCTGGACGGCCGCCTTCGTGCCGATGTTCCCGTCTCCGTACCCGCCCGTCAGCGGGGACTTGGCGGCCACCACGAGCTTCCCGCTGCTCGGGAGTAGGAGGCCCGTCAGGGGGCCGGTGGCGAAGATGAGCCGGTTCTCCGGAGAGAGCGGGTCGGTGCCCCGCTCGAGCTCGTCCCAAAGTATCTTGGCGGCAAAACCCCTTCCCCCCAAGAGCTCGACTGCCACCCTTGGGCTGAGATCCTGAACGGAGTGCTTACCCCTATCCAGGTCCACCCTGAGTACGCGACCGGTCCAGCCTCCGGAGATCCTCATGGGAACCGACCGATCTCCGCTGAATGTAAAAGATATAAACCTCCATTACCTGGCCTGCCAGGGGAGCGAAACCCCAGTTCCAGGGCCGAGACCCAGCTGACCGACCGCCTCAGGCCTTCTCGCCTCGACCCAGCCCTCGGGGGTGCCGAGTATCCTGGAGACCGAGGTCCTGGACCAGCAACACCTCCCCCTCGGAGAGGGGCTCCACGCCCGGGGGTGACCACAGGCCATCAGTAAGCCGGGAGAGCACCCTGATCCCCCTCTCCTCCAGCTCGCCTGGGGTGACCCCGACGAGCGCGCCGGCCACGCGGATCGGCGAGGGGATGGGGGCGGACCCCTCAACGTCCAGCGCGGCCGCCGCGGCGAACAGCCCGGAGGAGATCTCGCTTGTGCTGAGGGTCACGTCCGCCGCGCCTCCGGCCCTCAGGAGTTCCCCGACCTCGCTCCTGAAGGTTCTGACCACGATCCTTAGCCGAGAGTTCAGCTTCCTCGCCCTCTCCGCCACAGTCGCGTTTGTCAGGTCGTCGTCCACGGTGACCACGAGCACCCTCGCCCTGGGGACGCCAGCCCTCTGCAGGGCCTGGCCCGTCGTGGCGTCTCCGAAGACCACCCTCACGCCGATCCCCCCGAGCTCCTCCACTGCCTCGTTCCTATCCCTGTCAGAGGGCAGGACGAGCGCCACCACCTCCATCCCGGCCCGTCTGAGGTCCCTGGCCACCCTCCTCCCCAGGTGGCCCAGGCCTACCACAACCGCGTGCCCCTCCATCGCCCTCACCCTTATCTCAGTCCTCGTCTCGCGGTCGAGGCTCGCAACCTCCACGAAGCCGAGGACGGGCACAATCCTGAGAGAGAAGAAGGACACCCAGATGAGCCACTCGTGCGGGCTCCTGGGGGCCCTTATCTCCTCCGCGAGCTCGAAGACCCCCCTGAGGGTCTCACCCCCGGCGTACGCGGAGATCGCCGCCACGAGCACCATGAGGCCCACAAAGGCCAGGGTCGTCCTCAGGGCCCGAGAGTAGGCGAGGACTACCCTGATCGCCAGGCGGAGCCGGTCCATGCGGGTGATCACACCCGGCCGAGGCGCCGGCGGTTGAAGTTAACCGTTTTCCCAGCGCCGGATGACCCGACCACCCGTCCGGGCACGGAGAGGTAGGAAGCGGGTTGACTCGGCCTTCGCCGCCCCACTTATATTTGTGGGGTGACCCCTCGAGCCGTCGGATGCCGCGCCCACCCCTTATCTCGGTCTTCCTAGCCCTTCTCTTGGTGGTAGGCGCCGCAGTCGCTTGGGCCGACGGGGTCGACTTCTCCCTGACCTGGGCCTTCGACAGCTGGGCGAGCGACCAGGCGGGAGAGGTTGTCTACGTATACGAGCCCGGGGAGACCGCGATCGTGAACATCAACCTGACAAATCAGTGCGACCTGACCCTTGAGGTCGTGCGAGTCAGACTGATCGCTGAGTGGATGGCTGAGGGCGAGTACGCCGAGCTGGCCGTCGATCCGCCGGTGAAGGTCACCCCCGAGAGGACGGCCACGCTGGGGAGGCTGGCCGTGAGGATCCCCAGGGATGTCAGGCCGGGCGCGTACTACTACGAGTTCGAGGTGGATGTCCGAGTACCGTCCGGTGACGAGTGGAGGGTCGAGACCCACACGGTCCCAGGGTTCAGGGACCTCCTGGTGGCCCCCGGCAGGGCTCGGTTGGACGTCGACTACGACACCGAGGAGGGTTTCACCTTCAGGAGCGGCGGAGAGGTGAGGTTCAGGGTTCACGTGGTGAACGAGGGCACCGCGGCCACTACGGTGGAGTACGTCAGGATATACCCTGGGTGGCCGGGAGAGAAGTACAGGGGAGAGTTCTTCGACTGCCTAGAGCCTGGCAGAGAGCCTCTGCTAGGTCCGGAGGAGGAACTAAACCTAGAGTGCGGGATCCCAATACCCTCCGATGTCCCGGAGGGCAGGTACGTCTCGTCCTTGGAGGTGGGGACCGTCACCGAAATTCTGGGCGGTCGATACAGGGAGTTCTGGTCGCCAGGGTATGGCGTAGACTACGAGGTCTTGAGGCCGGAGCCCTTCATTGAGAAATACAGGGAGGCCCTGGGCATCCTCACGGCAACTGCGTCCTCGGTCTCCGTGGTGATAGGGGTCTACAAGAAGTGGAAGGGCGGGTCAAAGGGCTGACCCAGACGGGGTCGCCCGGCTCCTCACTTCGCTCCCCCCGTCCAACCTCTCGAGCCTCCGCCAGAGCTCAGACGCCGACCTGAGGATCCTCCCCACGGACTCCGCCCCCTTGGCGGTCGGCCTGTAGCAGGTGACGTACCTGAGCCCCCTGAGGCACCTGAACCTCTTGACGTAGCCCTCCCTCTCGAGCCTGTCCAGGTGCGCCCCCAGGTTTCCGGGGGTCAGCCCGAGGACTTCGCGAATCTCGGAGAACGTCGCCTGTCCCCTGAGCAGGAGGATCAGCATTATGGCCAGCCTGGCGGGCGACGACAGCGGACCCTGGGAGAGGGTAGAGAGGAACTCCCTGACGGCTCCGCCCGGGCCCTCAGCGTCCACCTGAGAGCACCCTCCTGGCCTTCGCCGCGTAGGAGAGCCCGGCCCAGGCGTAGCTCAGGGAGATGGTCAGGATCATCGCCACGTACTGGGTCACGTCGCTGTCCAGGGGCAGAAGCAGGGGCACCGAGGCCAGGTTGACCGCCCCGACTATCGCGGGCTCCCTACCCGGGTCCCTCCCCTTCAACCTCTCGACTGCCCAGTTGGATAGGTTCCCCAGGCCGAGAGCCGGGCAGAGGCTGATGGTGAGCTTGTCGGCCCACGTGAGGTGGTAGAACCTGCCGACGGCGAGGGGGAGGCCAGCTCCGACGGCGAAGGCCAGGACCCACGCCGCCGCGACCCGCGACCTCGCCTTCAGCCACGGCATCTCACGATCCGAGAGCGCCCTCGACAGCTCCTCCACCCTCGACATGTTCTCGGCGAAGGCCCGCGTTATCAGGGCGGCTATGGTCAGCCATATGGCGGCCTGCAGAGCGCCAATGGTCCTCGGCGAAGCGGGCAGGGCGCTAGCCGCCAGTGAGAGGCCTCCCCCCAGAAGCCCCGCCGCTGCCCACCAGGCGTAGAGCTTCGATATGGCGGCCAATCGCTCGTACTCCAGGTACCTCCTCAGGCGGTCGAGGGTCCTGGTGAACTCCCTGAGGTTCTCGATGCCCGCATCCCGCACGCGCCCCCCTCCGGCGCCCTAAATTAACGTCCCACCCTTGTCTGCTGCGCAGAGGACCGCACCACCTTATAATCGGAGGCGTGGGCTTTAGAGCGGCATGCCAGCGGTAGAGGTGAGCGAGGTTCGGAAGTCCTACGGGGACGTGGTGGCGCTGGACGGGGTCTCCCTCACAGTTGAGGAGGGGGAAATCTACGGGCTACTGGGACCGAATGGGGCCGGAAAGACGACGCTCATGGAGATCATAGCTGGCCTGAGGGCCCCGGACTCGGGGGAGGTGAGGGTGCTGGGGGTCGACGTCGTCGAGCATCCCAGGAGGGTCAGGGAGCTCGTCGGCTTCAACCCCCAGGAGACCCTCCTGTACGACCCCCTCACCGCCAGGGAGAACCTCGAGTTCGTCGCAGCGCTGTACTCCATGCCCCGAGACGAGTTTCAGAGGAGACTCGAGGAACTCACCGACCTGCTGGGAATGGCTGACTTCCTGGACAGACGGACGGGGAAGCTATCCGGAGGACAGCAGAGGAGGGTGAGCCTCGCAGCCTCGCTCCTCCACCGGCCGCCGGTCATAATCCTGGACGAGCCCACCGTTGGCCTGGACCCGGACGCAAGGAGGGACTTCTGGAACCTCATAGAGGGGCTGAGGTCGGAGGGCCGCACGCTGCTCATCAGCACCCACTACATGGAGGAGGCGGACGAGCTGTGCGACAGGGTGGCGATAATCGACCGGGGGAGGATAGTCGCGGTCGGGCGACCGGGGGAGCTGAAGGCCAGGCGCGGGGGGAGGTCCAAGGTGATCGTGAGGGTCAGGAGGAGGCACGTGGACAGGGCGCTGGAGATCTTGGGAGATCACTCGCCCGCGCTGACCGCCGATGGCATCGTGATCGAGGCCGAGGACCCGAGGACCCTCGTCCCCGACCTGGTCTCTCTCCTCCAGTCGAGGGGGGTCGACCCGGAGAGCGTCGAGATCAGGTCTCCGACTCTGGAGGACGTGTTCCTGAATCTCACCGGGAGGAGACTCGCGGAGGTGGTTGAATGAGGCCCTGGGCGGCGATCGCGAAGAAGGACGCGCTCCTCTTCTTCAGGAGCAGGTCCACCCTCTTCTGGACCCTCGCGTTCCCTCTGGCCATGATGCTGCTCTTCTCGGCGATATTCGGGGGACAGGGCGGCTCTATGTACGACGTCGCGCTGGTGGACCGCGACGGCGGTCAGCTGGCCCGCGCCTTCGCGGGGACCCTGAACTCCACCGGCCTGTTCAACCTCCACCGATTTGACGACCTCGAGGCCGCAAGGGAGGCCGTGAAGCTCGGGAGAGAGGACCTAGTCGGCCTCCTGGTGATTCCGCCGGGCTTCACCGAGAACCTGACCTCCGGCAGGGGGGCTAGGATTCAGTTCTTCGTCAGGGAGGGGAACCCGCAGACGCAGCAGGCCGTCGCGTCCATGATCACCGGGTTCGTCGAGGGGTTCAACGAGGAGTACAGGCGCAGGGCCCTAGAGATGATGTCGGCCTACATCCCCGAGAACCTCTCGGTCCCCGGGCTCGGGGGGACCATGACCAGGGAGGACCTGATCGAGTACCTCGAGACTTTCGCAAGCCCGGTCGACGTCAGAGTGGCCCTGATCAGCAGGCCGGAGGTGACCTCCGAGACCGCGGCCTACTGGGAGAACGAGGGGCACTGGGTCTCCATAATGTTCGCCTACTCGTTCATATTCTCCGGGATGGTCGGGGCTGCGGCGCTGCTGGCCAGCGAGAAGATGACCAAGACGCTGAAGAGGATAAAGATGGCCCCGGCCTCGATATGGCAGCTGCTGGCGGGAAAGGTCGTCGGTGAGCTGGTCATCCTCACGCTGTCTCAGATCGCGCTCGTCGCCGTCACGGTCCTGATCCTGAGGCCGCAGATAAACTGGAGCCCGGCCCTCGTGCCGCTGGTCTTGGCCGGGGACCTTGCCGGGGCAAGCCTCGGTCTTCTCGTGGCTGAGGCCTCCCCCGACCCGCGGGCCGCGGCCGAGGCGACGACGGCGGTCGGCGTGTTCCTGCAGTTCTTCATAGGGATGTACTTCCCGGTGCAGTTCCTCCCCGGTCCGCTGAGGGCGTTTGCCAAGGTTCTTCCGTTCACCAAGGCCGTCCAGGCCCTCGACCTGATCCTCCTGCAGGGGTACGGCCTAGAGCGGGTGGTGGCTCCGGCCGCCTATCTCTCTATCTCGGCCGTTATCTTCACGGCTCTGGCCGTGGCGCTGTTCCCGAAGTGGGCTGGCGAGGAGTAGCCGGGGTCGCCGAGATCCAAGTGGGGGGAGGGGACCCCTGACTCTACCCCTCGGCCCTTCGCCTCCTCCCCCACCTTATCTTTGCGGTGAGTATCTTCTCGGAGGAGAATATCCTGTCGGCCACCGAGGCAACCCCGAGCGTCCAGGCGCAGAGGTAGAGGACGCTGGCGGCGTAGGCACCCCAATCCCTCCACACCAGGGCCTGAGACGCGAGGGCCAGGTGTGAGAACGGAATAGCCTGCAGCGCGAGCGCCGCGGCCCTGGGGAGAGACCGGATGTCGGCGAACATGAGCAGGAACGCCGGCAGGAAGACCAAGACGAACAGGTTACTCACCAGCGCCTGGGCCGACCTCACGTCCTCGGTGAAGGCAGCCAGGACCGTGGCCAGCGTCAGGGCGAGCATGTTGGCTGCGACCAGCGAAACGCCGAGGGCGACGACCTCCCTGGGCCCCAGCAGGCTCAGCTCCGCCGTGGGGCCCTCGGCGCCGGAGGGGGTGACCACCCCCATGTAGTAGACGAGCCCCGCGATTACGCCCGCGCTGCCGAGGGTGGCCACGACGGCTGATCCTGAGAGCTTGGCCAGGAGTATGCTCCTCCGGCTCACGGGGAGCGTCAAAAGCGTCTCAAGAGTCTTCTCCTCCTTCTCAACCGCGATCGAAGTTGCCGCGATCTGCATCGCGAATATCAGGACCAGGGAGGCCACCATGGGCAGCATGGTCGCCTGCCCCGCGATCGCTCCCGCGACGGCGTCGGGCGGGACGTCGAGCACCTGCCCCCTGAACACCGAGGAGTAGGAGACCTGGAGCGGGTCGAGCACCGCCTGCGGATCCGGGACACCCAGCTCCTCCACCAGGGCGGACGCGAGCGCCTGGGAGGCGGCTTCTATGGCCCCGCCGAGCCTGCCCGTGAACATGACGGAGGAGAACCCTCCCCTCTCGAAGAAGACGGTGACCCTCACAGGGATCCTCTCTCCGGATCTGAGGGACTCTCCAAATCCCTCAGGAATCTCTATCAGGGCCCCGGCCCCCAGGGACAGGGCCTCCCGCATCGCGTCCTCCGGCGACGCGACCTCGAGCACGGTCCCGGTGGCCTTGAGCGCGGCGACCACGACGGCCGACTCCCTGGATTGGTCGAGGTCCAGCACCGCGACGGGCGTTGTGAGCGCCGTCTTCTCGGCCGCGGACATCGAGGCCCTCGTGGCGAGCCCTATCACGGGGTAGAGGATCGTTGGCAGCAGGATCATCCCCACCAAGATCTTGGGGTCGCGCAGGAGGTCGAGGACCTCCTTCCTGACGAGACTCCTCAGCGCCCCGCTCATACGGCCGCCACCCCCACGAAGACCTCCTCGAGGTCGCCGGCGTTGTACTTGGCCTTCAGCTCAGAGGGCTCGCCCTCTATCAGCAGCCTGCCCCTGTGCAGGAGCCCGACCCTGTCGCACAGCCTCTCGACCTCCAGCATGTTGTGGCTCGACAGTATCACGGTCAACCCCTTCTCCTCCACGTACTCCCTGATCACCCTCCTGACGTGGTGGGCGTGTATCACGTCCAGCCCGCTGGTGGGCTCGTCCAGTATCGCGAGCCTGGGCCTGACCATGAGGGCCCTGGCCAGGGTGAGCCTCCTCTTCATGCCCCTGCTGTAGGTCTTGACCCTGTCCCTTATCCTGTCGCCGAGCGCGGCTATCCGGACGCCCTCCTCCACCATCTCCTCCAGCTCGGACTCGTCCCTGGCGTAGAAGGAGGCCATGAACTTCAGGAACTCCAGACCCGAGAGGTTCCGGTAGGCGCCGGCCTCCTCAGGGAGGTAGCTCATCACCGCCCTGGCCTCCTCAGGTCTATCCAGCACGTCTATGCCAAAGACCTCGACCGAGCCGGAGTCAGGCCTCAGGAGGGTGGCGATTATTCGCAGGGTCGTGGTCTTTCCGGCGCCGTTGGGTCCAATCAGGCCGTAGATCTCACCCTCGTTGACCACGAGGTCCAGTCCCTTGAGGGCCTCCACCTTGCCGTAGCTCTTGCGGAGGCCACTCACCACAACGCTCGGGGGCATCGACAGGCCTAGTCTGAGCTGGAGCTTTAACCGTTCAGCGGGTGGGGTTTACGACCGCACCCGGAGAAAAACTGGGGCGCGCGAACTGGCCAAGAAACTCGGGATCTCAAAAGCGTACCTCTCGGAGACCCTCATGAAGGTCGAGAGCAAGCTGCTCGGGGATCTGGTGCCATGAAGCCGGGGGGCGGCGCGGATCATTCGTCTATAGGATTCGTTCCAATCTGTTTTGTTTCTGGGCGTCTGACTAACCTCGGTGAGAACCGTGCCCTGGGTTTGGCTTCCTAGGAGAAGGAAGAGACCCCCTCGTCGAAGGAGAGCGGCTCCACCTCCTCCGCCTCCCCCTCCGCCTCCGCCCAGGAGGAGGCTACCCCGTCGGCCCACGGTCGAGGGGGATGGCGTGGACTTGGGCGACGTGGCGAGGTATGGTGGCGCCGCCGCGCTCGGGGCCGGCGCCGCCCTCCTGTTCGCCTATCGCGACAAGATAGCCAAGGCGCTGAAGGACAAAGATGAGGTCACGGAAGAAGATGTCAGGAGGGCGGTCGAAGACGCCGTGGCCGGCTCCGAAGGAGAGCTGTCAGAGGAGGACAAGGAGGAGATAGTGAGGAGGGTCCTCGAGGAGCTCAGGGGGGAGTGACCCCCCACTCCCAAATTATTTCTCAGCGGGCACGGCCGCGCGTGCCCGTGAGGCTGGACGAGCTTGACCTCAAGATCTTGGCCTTGCTGTCTAGAGACGGCAGGATCCCTCTCTCGAGGCTCGCAGAGAAGTTGAGGGTGCCCAGGACCACCGTGAACTCCAGGCTCCGCGCGCGGTCGACTACTACGGCTGGCCCTACAGGGTGATGAGAGCGCCATCCTGTACAAGCAGGCCGCCGCCTCGGCCCTCGGGAGGATCCACTTCGTGTCTCCGAACGTGAGGCTCGAGCCCCCGGAGGCGGCCCTCACCGGCCGGCACCTGGCGGAGTTCGTCCAGGTCGACGTAGAGGGCTCCGGGATGAGCTACGAGGAGGTCGTGGATCTGGTAGAGGGTATGCTGAAGCACGTAGTGGCCGTCGTGAAGGGGGAGGCGTACGGGGAGCTCGAGATCCTTGGGAGGGATCTGCCGGACTGCTCGGACCCCTTCCCAAGGCTCACCCACTCGAGGGCCGTGTTGATGCTCCGCCCCCCGGCGTCGACGCTGACGAGGCGTCAGAGATTCCCTGGGAGGGGGTGATCCTCTCCGGGCTGTTCAGGTCACCCTTCTTCATCACCGACTACCCGCTTGGATCCAGGGGGTTCTACGACCTGGGGGACCCCGAGCGGCCTGGAGTCCTGAGGGACTTCGACCTCATCTACCCGGAGGGGGTTCGGGGAGGCGGCCAGCGGGGCGGAGAGGGAGTACGAGTATGAGAGAGTCCTCGCCAGACTGAAGATCTCGGGAGAGGACCCGGAGGAGTACGGCTGGTACCTGGACATGCTCGCGGACGGGATCAAGCCGACGTCCGGCTTCGGAATAGGCGTCGAGAGGCTTACGAGGTTCCTCTGCGGCCTCGGCTCGGTCTGGGAGGCCAGTTCTGCCCTAAGGTTCCGGGGGGTCTACTCGCCCTGAGGGCCCCCGACCCCAGGCCCGTTTAAACGGTGTCCCTGCTGGGGGCGGCGGGTCGCAGGATGCCAGCCGTCGGTAGGAGCAGGCTCGAGGATGTGACCAAGACCCTGGTGGACGCGGCCATGGGCCGCGTCAAGGCAGACCTAGTCGTGAGGGGCGGTAACCTTGTCAATGTCTTCACGGGAGAGATCTTGGAGGGCGTGGACGTCGCGGTGAAGGGCGATAGGATAGCCCTGGTCGGGAGGGCCGACCACACCGTCGGCAACGACACGAAGGTGATCGACGCCTCCGGGAAGTACGTCGTCCCGGGGTTCATGGACGGGCACGTGCACATAGAGAGCTCGATGCTGACGGTCACGGGGTTCGCCAGGGCTGTCCTGCCCCACGGCACCACGGCGGTGTTCGCCGACCCCCACGAGATCGCGAACGTCCTCGGCCTGGACGGCGTGAGGCTGATGCTGGAGGAGTCCAGGGGCGTACCTCTGAAGGTGTTCGTAACCCTCCCGTCCTGCGTGCCCGCCACGAGCCCGGAGTTCGAGACCGCAGGAGCCGAGATCACCCCAAGCGATGTGGAGGAGGCGATGAAGTGGGAGGGCGTCATCGCCCTTGGCGAGGTGATGAACTACCCCGGCGTTCTCGCCGGAGACGACAAGATGCACGGTGAGATAGCCGCGACGCTCAGGGCCGGAAAGGTGGTCGAGGGGCACTTCTACGGCAACTTGGAGGAGGAGCTCAGCGCCTACGCCGCGGCCGGGGTGTCGTCCTGCCACGAGTCCACCACCAAGGAGGCGGGGCTGGCGAAGGCCAGGGTCGGCATCTACACCATGATCAGGGAGGGCTCAGCCTGGAGGGACCTTGCTGAGGTAATAAGGGCGGTAACCGAGACCAGGATCGACACCCGGAGGTTCTGCCTGGTTAGCGACGACCGGCACCCGGAGCACCTGATCTCCGAGGGGCACATGGATCACATAGTCAGGAGGGCCATTGAAGAGGGTCTTGACCCGATCACGGCCATCCAGATGGCCACACTAAACACGGCGGAGCACTTCCGCGTCGATCAGGATCTCGGGGCCGTCGCGCCCGGGAGGTACGCGGACATACTGCTCCTGAAGTCGCTCAGCAGGGTCGAGGTGGACACGGTCATAGCGGACGGGAGGGTCGTCGCCAGGGGTGGCAGGCTCACGGTGGAGATCCCAACGCCAGAGTACCCAGAATTTGCCAGGAACACGGTCAGGATCCCCAGGCCGGTCGAGCCCGGGGACTTCGAGGTGGCGGCCCCGGTCCTCGAGGGGACCGCGAGGGCGAGGGTGATCCAGGTCCAAGAGGCCAGCGTCCTCACCAAGGAGGTCATCGTTGACGTTCCGGTGTCCGCCGGCAGGGCGCGGGCGGACCCGGAGATGGACCTCGCCAAGGTAGCCGTGATCGAGAGGCACAGGGGGACGGGCGGGAGGTCGGTGGGGTTCGTCACCGGGTTCGGGTTCCGGCGGGGGGCGGTCGCCTCGACGGTGGCCCACGACAGCCACAACCTCCTGGTTGTGGGCGTCAGCGACGAGGACATGGCGAAGGCGGCCAACGTGCTCAGGGAGGCGGGCGGCGGGATGGTGGCCGTGGCCGACGGAGAGGTGCTCGGCCTCGTGGAGCTGCCCATAGCCGGCCTGCTCTCCGACGAGCCCGTCGAGAGGGTCGTCGAGAAGGTCCGCGGGCTGGCCGAGGCCTGGAAGGCCCTGGGGTGCGAGATGGTCTACCCCTTCATGACGATGGCCCTTCTCGCCCTGCCGGTTATTCCGGAACTCAGGATAACCGACAAGGGGCTGATAGACGTCAGCCGCTTCGAGAAGGTGGACCTCTTCGTGAGCGCCCCCCTGGGCTGACCTCCCACCCACACACTCACCTTTTTACACGCGGGCCGCTCTGACTGTCGAAGAGATGGACACGAAGGTCATGAGGCTCGCGATCACGATCGCCGCCAGGAGCCTCAAGAGGAGGAGGTTTCGCTCCGCGCTCACGCTCATAGGCGTCGCCGTGGGTATGAGCACCGTGGTCGCCCTCACGGCCGTCGCGCTGGGCGCCAGGGAGGCTGCCGTGGGCGTTCTTACCCAGACGACCGACTTCATGGTGATGCCGAGGGGAGGCTCCGAGTTCCAGGCTGAGCTCCCGGAGAGCCTGGTTAAGCACATAAGGCTGTATCCCGAGGTGGAGATGGCTGGGCCCGTCCTCTCTCAGATGCTCTACCTGGAGAAGGAGCCGGCGTGGGCCATGGGGGTCACCGACGAGTCAGCCGACATAACACGCCTCTCCCTGGTGGAGGGCAGGCGGGTCGAGGAGAGGGGGGAGATAGTCGTCGGCTACACCCTGGCCCAGGACCTCGGCGTCAAGGTCGGAGATGTCCTGAGGCTAAGCGTATCCCCGGACGAGCCGGGGACCCCGATGAAGGTCGTCGGAATACTGGAGCCCACGGGCGGCGTCACGGACATGGCCGTCTACCTCAGCCTGAGCGAGCTCCAGGAGATGGTGGGAAAGAAGGGGAAGATCTCCATGATCATGATCAGGCTCAAGGATCCCAGGCTCGCCGACCAGTTCAAGGCAAGGGTCGAGGAGAGGTACCCCGACCTGGAGGTCTACGACACGAAGCAGATAGCGGAGAACGTCGGCAGGGTCCTGGACATGATGAACAGCCTCATACTGGCCATAGGTGGGATCTCCCTACTGGTGGGCGGCCTGGGAGTTATGAACACCACCATGGTGAGCGTGCTGGAGAGGACTAGGGAGATCGGGGTTATGAAGGCCATCGGCGCCAAGAGGTCCCACATCCTGACGATATTCCTCATGGAGTCCTTCATCCTCGGCATGATGGGAGGGGTGATCGGCGTCCTGGGAGGGGCCGCGCTGGCGAAGCTCGCCAGCACCCTGATACCCAAGATGGTGGGCTTCCCCCTGCCGGCGAAGCTCACCTGGTGGCTGATCGTCAGCCCGATCCTCTTCGCTGGGCTCCTCGGAGTGGTCGCGGGGTTCTACCCGTCGTGGAGGGGGGCCAGCGTCAGGCCCATGGAGGCGATTAGGTATGAGTGAGCCTGCGGCCGTCGAGCTGAGGGACGTCAGCAAGGTTTACATGGTGGGAAGCCAGGAGGTCAGGGCCCTCGACCGCGTGAGCCTTAGGATCGAGAGGGGGGAGTTCATCTCCATAATGGGGCCCTCGGGATCGGGCAAGACCACCCTGCTCAGCGTCATGGGGTGCCTCATCAGGCCCTCCAGCGGCAGGATCCTGATAGGAGGGGAGGATGTCACCGACCTGGACGAGGACAGGCTGGCAGTGTTCAGGGCCAAGAGGATCGGCTTCGTCTTTCAGTTCTTCAACCTGATATCCACCCTCACGGCCTTGGAGAATGTCATGCTTCCCATGACGTTTGCTGGAGACGTCCCCGCATGGGAGATGAAGGCAAAGGCCATGGAACTCCTCGAGGCCGTCGGCCTGTCTGACAGGGCAGACCACAGGCCAATGGAACTCTCGGGAGGGCAGCAGCAGAGGGTGGCCATAGCCAGGGCCCTGGCAAACGATCCCGAGATAATCCTTGCCGACGAGCCCACGGGCAACCTGGACAGCCACACGGGCTCAGAGATCATGGCCCTAATGGAGCATCTGAATCGGGAGCTGGGAAAGACGTTCGTCATAGTCACCCACGATCCGGCTGTGGCCAGGAGGACAAAGAGGATCCTCTACATGAAGGACGGGAGGGTCTACGACCGCCCTCCGGAGGAGACGGAGCGCAAGAGCGTTGCCAGCAGAGAGGAGAGGGTTGAGATCCTTCGCCACCTGCTCGCCGAGGTCCGGAGGCTCAAGTCAGAGGCTGAGCTGGCCTCCCCGTCCATGAGCCTCGGGGAGCTGGAGGACCTGGCAGTTGGCCTGAGGATGGGCATTGCCAGGATCAGGAGGGAGTTGGGCCGGATATGAGGGGAAAAGTACCTGGGTGCCTCGGCCGCGTCCTCCTCGTCGCGCTGGCGCTGATACTGCTCGCACATCCGATGTTCGCTGCGGCCGGACTGGGCGCGGTTGAGGGGTCGAAGTCCCAGACCATCTATTACAAGCTCGACCCGCTAGGACGACTCTCCGAGGGATCCGTCGAGGTACTCATCAGACTGAGCTCACCCTCGGGGTCTGAGAGGGGGGACCTGGTCGACAGGGTTCCGATGGTCGACCCGGGGACCATCTCCCCGCTGCTGGGCACCCCCAGTCCGTCGGCGTTGGAGGACTTCTACGGACACCAGATCCTGATCTGGTCCGGCGTGGAGGTCGAGCCAGGTGACCTCGAGTTCAGGTACACCGCGCAGACCTCCGCCCCGCCGCCGCTGAGGGTCAACGCCACGATAGTTGTAAACGGGACGCCCGCCTCCGCGACGGAGCTCGAGGGCGGGTGGTACGTGGAGGTGAGCCCGGGGGACAGGGTCAACCTGACGTTCGAGATCGAGAACCTCAGGCCCACCGTCAGGACTGACCAAGGCTACGGGAGGCCGCCGCTGACGTACACCCTCCAGGTGAGCCTGCCGAAGTCCCACTTCGCAGAGCCGACTGGGGACCCAGCACCCTCGATAGTATTCCCCACCTCTGACGAGTGGATCCTCTCGTGGGTCGGGGTTCTGTGGGACGAGCCTGAGAGGGTGGTCGTCTCAACTAGGCTCAGGGTGTCGGCCCCCCAGGGCTTCGTCGACCTGCCGGCCGTCACGGTCCAGGCAAACTACGACGCAGCTCCCGTCGTGGAGCAGCTCAGGTCTGCCGAGGAGAGCCTCGACGAGATCATAGAGTCCCTCGAGCAGATGAACCGCTCCATGGCTAAGCTGATTGAGGGCATGGAGGAACTCTCGTTCTGGCTGGGGGAGTCTAGGATGAGGCTGGCCGAGGCGGAGAGGGGGCTCTACCAGCTAGCGGATGCCCTCGAGCGTGCGAGCGAACTCAGCGGAGAGGCCGCCGAGAGGGCGAACGCGGCGGCAGATCAAATCGACTCGGCCCTAGAGGACGCCGGAACCGCGCTTGCCGTGATTAGGGATCTGAAGGAGAGGGTGAAGGAGTTCCAGCAGTCGTACGAGAACCTCACCTCTGCCCTCGAGGAGCTGCTAGAGGAACTCAACGTAACGCTACCCGGCCCACCGCCTCAGGCGGGCATAATAGGAGCCGTGGAGGCGGCGGAGTCGCAGGTTGAGGCCGTCCTCAGGAAGGGAGACCAGGTAGCCAGCTCCATGCGGACGCTCGCCTGGGCCATGGAGAACGCCACGGCTTCCCTATCGGGGGCGGCCGAGATGGCCAGATCCTCGGCGAAGGATGTAGAGGCCCTCTCGCAGGCTCTCAGCTTCGCCCAATCCTCGGTGGACAGGGGAGTGGAGTCGGCCCGGGAGGGGCTTGAGGACCTGGAGGCCAGGTTGAGTGAAGCCAAGAGCCAGAGAGACGACATTCGTCTGAAGATATCGCTGGCCGAGTCGCCCTGGTTGAGCGGTGGCCTGGCCGAGTTTGCCGCCCACGCCTCCACCGTCGAGGCAGACACGATCTCGACTGAGGAGGAGGGAAAGTGGGTTACATGGGCCGTATCGATGCATCAAGCGTCTGGCACGGCGGCAGGCCTGGCGATCCACTTCGAGTGTGGGGATCCGGTCTCGGTGAGCCTGCTAGGGCCGGACGGGTGGGTAGAGGGGAGGTGGGAGGATCTGCTCCCCTACGGGGTGATCTTCTCTGAGGAGGACTGCGTTCTGTACATACCCGGTCCAATGAACCTCTCCAACTCGTCACCCACAAACCTCTCCGTGCTGGGCATGCCCATTAGGCTGATCTCGACCAGGCCTCCGGCGTCGGCTGAGGCTGATCTCGTGTCTGGCTTAGCCATTGAAGCCGAGCAGAGGGTGGTCTTGAAGATGAGCCTCCCGACGCTGGCCGTGGGCATACCTCTGGCAACTAAGGAGAAGGGTGCGCCTGAGACCCTGCCCCCGCCCATTCAGGAGAAGTCCAAGGTGCCGAGCTGGCCCTTTGCCCTCGGCGCAGCCGCGGTCGCAGGGGCGGTGATGGTCGTCAGGCTCACGCAGCAGAAGGCGGAGGAGCGCAGGATCCTGCTTGCCAGAGTCCGAGAGATGGTCGCCCAGCTTGATGAGCTGGAGGAGGACATAATAGACCGGCTGAGGGAACTCGGGGTCGACGAAGGAGATTAACGCGGAAGTATCCGTTAATTCTTTTAGCAACTGTGGCCAGCTGGCCCCACGGGCCCCGGTGGGAGATTGGAAGCCATCGAGCAGGCGAGGCGCAGGGCGGTGGAGCAGCTCCTCGCTTTCGGCTTTGCTACCAGTGGATGGGCCACCTTCGAGGTTCTCTCGAGCCTCTTGGCCAGGAGGTTGAAGGGAGACTGGCGGGAGTACTTCTACAGAAATCCAAAGAAGTTCCTGAAGGCGCTGGTTGAGTCCCTCGGCGGTGAGACCGTGGCCTACATGGTTCTGAGGATAGCCACCAAGAGGCTGAGAGAGCTGGGGGTGCAGGTGAGCGGGTCTGAGATCTACGAGGCCCTTAAGAGGGGAGACTCGGCCCGCCTCATCAAACTGGTGGATCAGCTCGCCGTCGCGCTCTCCCTCGTGTGAGAGGGGGAAGCTCACGCAACGAGCATGTCTATCTTGACCAGCTCCTCGCCCCTCGACGGCTCAAGCGTCACTATTATCTGCGGCTTGGTCCCCTTGAAGTACCTCCTAAGGAACTTCTCGAATGCCGATCCGAGCTCCGGATCGCTGGCCCTGACCGTGACGCTCACCACCTCGTTCTTAAGGATCTTCATCTGTGAGAAGAAGTCGTCCAGCGTGTTCTTAAGGTCTGTCAGCTTCTCCATAATGGTCTCTCCGGTGGGCGTGAGGCCCTCCAAAATTAGGATCCCGCCCTCCGACCTCACCTCGGCGCCCTTCTCCACCCTCAGCATCTCCAGGAACACCCTCTCCTGGACCAGCCTCCTGCGCCTCTCCTCGATCCTCTTCTCAATCTCCCTCTCCCCCATCATCCCGCCTATCTTGGACATGATCGGGTAAATGGCGACGCTGGCGATCCCCCAGGCGGCGAAGCTCTTCCAGAGGAGGCCCTTCACCTGATCAAAGCTGGGGAGAGTCTCAGGCCTGTTGACCCAGCCCATCATAACGTATAGGAGGTAGGCGAACCATATCCCGGTCGTCAGCGCCATACCCATCTGAACGAGGAGCGTGCGGTACTTCTCTTTCGTTCTCTCCAGGAGTTCGACCCTATCCAGCGCGCCCCCGAAGGTGTCGTACGACATACCTGGAGCGCGGCCCAGTCGGCAGTTAAAACCTTCCCGGGGGAGGTGCCCAGATGCCCTCCCTGAAGCTCCTGGCGGTTGCCTCCCCCATGGATCCCGGACTGGCCGCCTCTATCCAGGGGGCGACCTTCTCTCTCACCTCATCGGCCGAGTCCGCTGGCGTTCAAGTCGAGTTCCTGGGGCTGGAGAGGGACGCCGATCGCGTTCCCACGGGCGGGCGTGGGGACCTGGCCATCGCCGTCATGACCGGGGGGACCGAGGCCATGATCCTCAGGGTGGCCCGCTCGTGGGAGGGGGGCGTCGCCCTCCTGGCAACCCCCAACTCCAACTCCCTCGCGGCGTCCGTGGAGGCCGCCGCGGCGCTCAGGTCAGAGGGCCTCTTCGTGGGGGTCGTGAGGGCTGGCTCCTGGGCGAGCTTCAGGTGGAATGAGGTCCTCAGGGCGGTCAGGATGTCTGAGGCCGTTCGAGTGCTCTCAAGGGCCAAGTTCGGCCTCATCGGGGAGCCCTCGGACTGGCTGGTCGCGAGCCCCCCGACGCTGGGCCCTCTGGAGCGACTCGGGGCCAGCCTGGAGAGGATCGATATGGATCGGCTCGTCGAGGCATACAAGAGGTATGAACCGGATCCGAAGGAGGTCGAGGAGATCATCTCACGAGCGAGGGAGTCTCACGTCCCGAGGGAGGAGGTGGAGAAAGCCCTCAGGATGAAGCGGGCTCTGGAAGAGGTGATAGAGTCCGGCGGATACCTCGGAGTCACGGTCAGGTGCTTCGACCTAATCGGAATGGGGGTGACCGCGTGCCTCGGGGCCGCGGCCCTGAACGACGCACGCAGGATCGTGGGGTGCGAGGGGGACGTTCCCTCCATGATATCCATGGCTGCCCTGGCGGCCGTCTCCGGCAGGCCAGCCTGGATGGCGAACACCACCGACGTCGGCCGCGGCTCGCTCCTCCTCTCGCACTGCACGTTCCCCCTGAGGCTGGCTGAGGCATACTCCCTGAAGACGCACTTCGAATCCGGCCTGAGCGTTGGCGTAGACGCCGAGCTGTCAACCGGAGAGAGGGTCACCGTCCTCAGGGTGGACCCGAGGGGTGCCAGGGCCGTCGTGGGCGCTGGGTCCGTGATGGAGTCCTCCATGGGGAGGGAGACCATGTGCAGGACCCAGGTCCTCCTCTCGCTGCCGGGTGCGGAGCGGCTGATAAGGGCCCCCATGGGCAATCACGTGGCCATGACCAGGGGGGACTTCGCGGACGAGGTGAGCGACGTGCTCGGGTTCCTGGGGTTCACCGTCTCACACCTGTGACTCCGACCTAGTCTCCGAAGGCTGCCTCTCGGCCTGTTGAGCAGTCTGGAACCTCTGCTCTCTCTCGCCCCGCAGCAGGCTCTGTATCTCCTCCTCCAGCCTCCTGGTGGCCCGGCTGAGTGCAAGCACCTCGACCGCAAGCCTCTCCTCCTCCTCTATGAGGGTCTCCTCGGCGAGGTCGACGGTGAGCTTGACCAAGGCGCCCATCCCCCCGACGACGGCGAAGAGCGCCATGAAGGCGAACATCAGGGTGGGCCTCAGGAGCCACCTGGCCACCTCCTGAACGGATGGTGGACCCATGAGGGAGAACGGGATGAACGGCTCAAGAAGTTCGGCCAGCGGGTTGGCCAAGAGAAACCCTACGAGCAAACCGAGGAGCGCCCAGCTGATTATCAAGAAGGCTATCCTGACGGCAGTCAGGTACGCTTTGTCCCAACCCACCATATCAATTCTGACATGCCTTCTCCAAATTTAATAAAGAGATTCTACGACGGGCCGTCCAGCGAGCCTCCGCCCCTTCGCTCCCTACAGGCTGAGCTTCCACCTGACTCCCCTCTCGTCGGCCACGGGGGTGGCGAGCCCTTGCTCCAACAGGTGGGCCACCATTGACCTGAGGGTCACACACGCCAGAATGACAGAGGAGGGCGTGATGGGAGTTCCCCCGAGCTTGAGCAGCCTCGCAGCCATTTCCTCGACGCCCATGGGCCTGCCGGAGGTCACCCTGACGGCCAACTTTGGGAGCTCCTCCAGGGCGCGGATGTTGGCTTGAATGAGCTGAGAGACCCTCTTTCCCGAGACCACCGGTCCGTGAGAGGGCACGAGCTTCCTGAAGGTGTCGGCATTCCCCTCAAGCGACCTGAGCGTCTCGAGCGCCCCGGCGTAGTCCTGGTGGTAGGGCACCACCACCGACCTCAGCAGCCTCTCGCCGAACACGCAGTCCCCGGCGTAAAGCAGGTCCGAGGGGGCGAGGAGGCTCACGTGGCCGAAGGAGTGTCCCGGCGTGGGAATGGCCCGGAGTCCGGCCACCTCCGCCGGGGCCTCGAAGGACCCGTGGACCCTGATCGGGAGGGCCTCGAGTGAGTGTATGAAGTTCCTCGGAGGCCTCCCGCCGAACGTCATTGCGCCCCTGAGTTCCGGGCTCTCGGCCGCGCAGACCTCAAGCCTGGGAGCCAAGACCTTCGCCCCCACCGCTTCAACGAGGCCCTGGACCGCCGCGACGTGGTCAGAGTGTGAGTGCGTCAGGACGACGGTCACGTCCCCTCCGCCCAGGGCCGAGATGGCTGAGACGAGGTCCCTCGCCCTCTCAGCCGGGTAGCCCGGGTCAACCAGGGTCAGCCCCGAGTCGGTCGGGACAATGAGTGTGGCGGGCGACCCCGGCATCAGGAGCAGGCCGTTTCCCAGCTTTCTAAGCTCCATCCTAGGGCCTATCCTGGCTAGCCTTTACCCTTATTCCCTCTTCAGCACACCTCGGGAGTGCTATCCCTCCCGGCCCGCCGACGACCTCCGCCCTGCCCATGAGTAGGAGGGCTCCGGTGAGGGCCGCCAGAGCCGCGTCAACCTCGTGTATCGAGCTCACTCGGCCCGGCGAATGCCTGACTGAGATTCCAACCTTCTTCAGCGCTTCTAAGACCCCGGCCGCGGTCCTGGGTACCCCGAGCACCTTGGCCGTCGATCCGGGGTGGACCTCCACTACCCTCACGCCGAGCGCTCTCAGGCCCGAGGCGAGCCTCATCCCCCTCTCCGTCAGCGACCTCATGGGGCCGAGCATGGGCGGCAGGACCCTCAGCCCCCTCCTGATGAGCTCTCTGTCTGAATCCCTGAGCCACCCCGAGCTCGGCTTGCTGAGGGGCGCGTCTATCGCCACGAGGTCCGGGTCGCTCGAGGCGACGAAGCCGAAGACCTCCTCGTCGGTGAGGAGGGTGAGGCAGGCGAGGGAGTCCGGTGTGAGAACGGCCACGCCCGTCGGCCTCGTCTCCTTTCCGGCCAGGTCGAGGCCCACGACCTTCCAGGATTCGGCCACCGAACCCCCGCGGAGGTCTAAGCTAAATAATCGCGGCCGCCCCGACTGGGCGATGGGGCTCGATATCGAGGAGCCTCTCCCGTCTACCCGGGCGATAGTGGCACTGAGAGACGCCCTGCTCGGGTACCTGGAATCCCTGGCGGACAGCATAGACCGGAGGGTCGTCTCGGCGGAGACCGCCGGGGCGCGCGCCCTCCTGGGTGATCCGGTCGCCTCCAAGGTGCCAGGGGACCTGTCTGTGCCGGCCGCGGCCGCGGACGGGGGAAGCGCAGTCTACAGCCTCAGCTCCGCCAGCCTCGGCGTGTGCGTCGCCCTGTCAGTCCAGCTGAGGGTGGGGGATCGCGTCAGGCGAGGCCGCGCCCTCACAGCCGTCGTCCCTCGGGACCCGGCCCTGGCCGTGGGGATGAGCCCCCAAGAGGTGGAGGCGGTCCTCTCCCCGCTCAGGGAGGCCCTAGTGGCTAGGGCGGCCGAGGCAGCCGTCAGGGGCGAACTCGGTGAGAGGCCGGATATCGTGATCCTGGACGGCCCGCTCATCCCGCCGGAGTCCGTGGGGCTGGCCGCAAGGGTCGGTGGAGATCTGAAGCTGGCAAGGGAGGCGGTGGAGGCGTACCTCGACGCCCACTCGTCCCTCCTCAGGGCGGCGATGGGGATGGAGGTCACCCTCATCGGATTCGTGAAGAGGCCCCGCTCCCACTACCTCAGCCTGATATCGGGGGGCGGAGGCGCGACGCTGAGCGACAGCGCCATAGCCTCCGCCGTGCTGACCGAGGTTGGCCAGCTGGCCCCTTACAAGCCGATAGAGCTCTGGGAAGCAGAGTTGGATTCGATCATAGGGTACCCTGAGATTCGGGCGGCCCTGGAACCGGGCTCCGTGTCCTTCGCATTCGTCAGGACCACGAAGAGGAGGCCTCCCTTCAGGGTGGACTTCGGGAACCTGGCCGAGCCGCTGTCGGATCCCAGGGTGGTGGCGGGCTACCTCGTTGCCACCGCTGACTCGGAGGGCATACCCCTGCCGGTAGTGAAGGCCGACGAGTCGGTGAAGGTCAGCAGGCGGGTCGCCAGGGACGTGTACCTCGAGTCGCTGAGGAGGCTGATAGCCAGGGCCGCGAGGTCTGGGGCCTCGACTCGGAGGGTTATTCAGCTCCTCACGCCCATGTACGGTGAGTGAGATGGAGGTAGTGGGTCACGTCTACGAGGAGTCCGGGTACTACAGGCCGGACTCCTTCGACGTCGTGCTCAGGGAGGGCGCATCCGTCGAGCCCGGGGAGTTCCTCTGGGTCGCGGCAGAGGGCAGGAGGGTCTACTACCAGGTGGTGGAGGTCGTCGTTCGAAGGCGGCCGGCCGCCTACGACGAGATCATGCTGAAGACCGGGAGGGCGGTGAGGGACGAGGAGTCCGACTTCCCCAGGGCCAGGGTGGAGCAGGTGGGGTACGTGTCGGGCAGGAGGCTCGACAGCTACACCGGCCTGATCAGACCCCACCAGGAGGTCTACCGGGCCGAGGAGGAGGACCTCGACGCTCTGCTGTCTTGGAGGCGCGGCGAGGCGTCCGGGCCCACGGTGCTCCTGGGGGAGGTGAGGCCCGGCGGCCTGAAGCTGAGGCTCAGGGCGTGGGACCTCATGAGGAGGGGGCTCGTGGTCTTCGGAGGGGTCGGCTCTGGCAAGACGACGACCATGCTCAACCTGGTGGTCAGGCTGCTCGACGAGGTGAGGTCGGCCGGGGGGACCCCGAGCGCGCTCGTGATCGACAAGGACGGGGAGTACGGCCCGGTCCTGTCGGAGAGGTTCTCCGCCGAGGTCCTAGACGCCAGCTCCCTGATCCCCTCCGGAGAGGGTGAGGACGTCTACTCCAGGCTCAGGGATCTGCTCGGCCTCTCCGGCTCCTCGAGGGAGGCCAAGGCCCTCAAGAGCGCTGTCATGTCCACCCTCGGAGGCCTCAAGGGCTCCTTCGACAGGGTGACCGTCTCGGCGATCCTGGAGAGGCTCAAGAGTTCCGGGTCGAGCGAGGCAGCCTCCCTGGCGGCCCAGATCCGCGGCGCCATCGACTCGATCCCCGAGCCCAGAGAGGGGGTTCCCGCGAACTCCCTAGACGGGGTGGTGAGCGGCCGGACGGTGGTGATCGACCTGACCAAGGTCGACGACTGGGACGCAGCGTACCTGGCCATTTCGGAGGCGCTGCAGGCCTGCTACAGGAGGGCACTCTCCGACAGGAGCTTCGGCCTTTTGGTGGCGATGGACGAGGCCCACCTGTTCGCCCCGGAGAGGGGCGGAGTCTCGCTGGCCGAGGATCAGGCCACCAAGATACTCAGATCGACGATCAAGATAGTCGCCACGACCGGGCCGAGGAACGGGATGACCCCGTTCATCGCGACCCAGAGGCCGGCGCTCATCGACAAGACGGTGACCACGCAGCTGGGTCAGAACGTCGTGAGCCACAGGGTCGAGGACGTGGATCTAGAGAGGGTGGGGGAGATGATAGGAAAGATGGCGGAAGCCGTTCGGCTGTTTCCCGAGGGCAGGGCAGTGGTGAAGAGCACGGCGGCCCCCCTCCCGAGGCCTGTCGTGGTCGACGTGTCCGCTGAGGTGTTCCCGGCCTCGACCGGGTGGACGGCGCTGGATAGGTGGCTTGGGGGTTCGGGAGGCGAGTGAACTCCGGATCGAAGCTGACCCCCGGCCAGCCTGCTCGCCCTCTCACCCGCGGGAGAAGGTGAACGGCTTCTTCGTTATTATGAACTCGCAGTACTCGTCTCCCTTGGCCCTGCAGGCCACCTCTCGGCCGAAGCAAGGGGTGCCAAACATCTCGGAGAAGAAGCCCGTCAGGACACCCTTCAGGAAGTGGCACACCGGCTCGGGGGATGGCTCTCCAGATTCGAACGTGTTCCACAGGCGAACCCTGGCGACGCTTTTCTTCACGTCGAGTTCCACCACCTCCCCCCTCTCAATCCACCCCAGGACCACGATGACGTTCAGCGCGGCCTCCGCCAGCGCCTTCCCCTCGAGGCCAAACCTCCTCCTCCACTCCGGATAGCTCTTTCGACCGCCGTAGAGCCCGAGGAACTCGACCATCCTCTTGCCGTCGTCGCCCCACCTCTTGTACGCCTCCCTGAACACGTTGCGGAGCCAGCCCGCCCGCATCTCCACGACCGCGTCGGGCCCGAGGAGCTGGATTCCGTGGTGCACGTCAACGACCATGTCGCCCAGGTTGGCCTCGGAGATGTGGACTTCCCTTACCCCCCTCACGCCCGAGATCAGATCCCTGAGCTCGCCCTCGTCGACCCCCTCGCCGTCTATGAAGAAGCACCACCAAGCCACGTCTGGCCTGTCCGAGGCGTGGTGAACTCCCCAGAGGATGTTCACACCCTTATCGGCGAGGGCGCTCGAGACCTCCGCGATCCTGCCCGGTGTGTTCTCCGCCAGGATGGATATCTCAAGAATCCTCTTCCCCCCTGACTCGAAGAGCCTCGGGAAGAACAGATTGTGCCTGTGTTCCATCCCCTAAACCGATCGTTTTAGCCCCCCATTCGTTATTAAAGATAAAGGCGATCCTTCGCGCAAGGGTCGCCCGCTGAGGGCCTACCCGACCCTCCTCCCCACCAGTATCATCCTGGGGCTCGTGACTGAGTACGGCGAAGCGTCGTAGTCACCGTACGCGGCCTGAACCTCCAGCCCGGCCTCCTTCATGAGCGCGGTGAGTTCTCTGAGCGAGTAGAGCCTGAGGCTTATGCTCCTCTCCCCCTTGAACTCCCTGGACTTGAAGAAGATCCTCCTGTCGGTGATCCGGCCGGCCTCCAGGTCTAGGATCTCCTCCCCCAGGACCAGGAGGTCTCCCCAGCCCTCCCACCATCTCCACCTCTCGGATCCGTGGGCCGCGGCCAGGGCGACGAGCCTCTCCCTGTTCCTGACGTCTATCAGGAGCCTCCCGCCGACCTTGAGGGAAGAGGTCGCCTCGCTGAGCACCCTCACGTTGTCCTCGTCGTCGTAGAACCCGAAGCTCGTGTAGAACATGTAGGCGCCGTCGAACTCGGACCTCCAAGGCATGTGCCTCATGTCCCCGGGTACGAAGTCAACCGAAACCCCAAGCTCTCTCGCCTTTGCCCTCCCTATCTCTAGGTACGCTGGATTTATGTCCAGCCCTACGACCTGGAGCCCCATCTCGGCCAGCACTACCGCGTGCCTGCCGTAGCCGCAGCCTATGTCCAGCACCCTGTCTCCGGGCTTGAGGTCAAGGGCCTTTACGATGAACTCGGCCTCTCTCCGGGTCTCGTCCTCCGGGTGCTTACTCTGCTGGTACTCCATGTACAGCTCGTCGAAGTATGACAGGATGCCCCCGGCCATCGCGCCCCCCTCGAAGGGGGACCATATAAGGAGGGGCGCCGGTGCTGGGGGCCGGGAGTCAAAGATGTTGACCATTCCCCCCGAGGCCATGGCCCTGGCCAACGCGGCCCTGACCGGCTTGACCCCCGTCATCCTGAAGGGGCCCACGTCGAGGCGCGATCCCGCCGCGCTCAACCTTGTGAGGTTCGCGACGGCCGCCTTGGTCCTCGTCCCACTGGCTTGGAGCGACCTTCGTAAGGCTGACGCAAGGCTCTTCGTGCTGGGAACCGTGGCGGCGATCCTCGGGCACGGCCTGGCGTGGTACGTTTACTTGAAGGCGCTGGGCCTCACCGACGTGACGGTGGTGTCGCCGCTCACCAACGCCTACCCCCTCTTCTCGGCCCCCATATACCTGCTGGTCTCAGGCGTGCCGCCGTCCCCTCAGATCGTCGCCGGGACTATTGCCGTGGTGCTCGGCGTGGGCCTCGTCGCGGGGTCGGACAGGCCTCGGGGCGGCGGAAGGATCTCTCTCGGGGCGCTCCTCTCAATCGCTGTGGCGGCCGTATGGGGGCTCAACACGGTCTTGTTCAAGCTCGCCCTCTCGGGGGGGAGGCGCCCTCGCCCTCGCCGCGCTGAGGGCGTCGGTCGCGACTGCGCTGCTGGCGGCGATCGTACTCTTCCGGAGGGGTCTGAGGCTCTCCCCAGCCGACGCAGCCGCGGCCTCCGGCGTCGGCCTCCTGGGGGACTCTCTTGCCATGGGCCCGATGCTCCTGGCCCTTGATCTCGGAGATCCCTACGTAATAGTGCCTCTCACGGCTACCACTCCGATCTTCGCATCCGTATTCGCAGGCGGCCTTCTTAGAGAGAAGTTCGGGGCGCGGAGAGTTGCTGGGATACTCCTCACCACACTCGGGGGCGCGCTGCTTGGTTCAGCCTAAGCTCAGTCGACCGAAATACGGTTAATTTACCGATCCGTCAAAGGCCGCGTGTGGGACCACAGCCGAATCGCGGCCGCGATATGCCTCCTCTGGCTCGCAGCCGTGGCCGGGATGTGCGCGTACTACGGCTTGTGGAGGTTGCCCCGCCTTGAAAAGATCGATCCGGTTGACGTCGCGCTCGAGTCTGGGGCCATTGCGATCCTATCAATGGCGCTCATTTCCTCCATCGTCCTATACAGGCTGGGAGCGGGAGAGGTCTTCCCAGCCTGGAGTGTTCTCCCTCTGATCTCCGGGGTCGTCCTCTCGGGACTCCTCTGTGACTTTCTCGATGAATTCTACGAACTCCCCTGGGTGCTGATGGGGCCTGTCCAGATAGTTCCCCCAATTATGGGGACGTTTCTGCTCGTTCACCTGATGAAGGGATGGTACGAGATGTACCCGGAGCGCCCGCGGGCTAGGTGGGATGTAAGGTTGGTCCTAGCCTTCTACTCCCTCTACGGCTCTGCCCTCGTCGCCTCCATAGCCACGTCGAGTCCGCCGGCGCAGCCTCCCCCTCTCACCCCCGGAGAGGTCGTAGCCAGCTCCGAGCCCCTGTTGTTCGCTGTCCTCCTGGCTGGGGGCCTCTACCTCTACTCGGGCGAGGCCTCCCGATATGTGCCCATCCAGCTGGTGCTGGGCGGATTCCTCCTTCTGGTTCTGCTGCCTCTCACCGAGACCATGAAAGATCTCCTAGGTTGGATGGATCCGTTGGTTGACACGCTCGGTCGGGACGTGGCCCCGGCGGTGTTCTACGCCTCCTTCTACATGGCCTTCGTGGAGGCCTTCAGGCGGGCCGCCTGCCCGCAAGCCCTGAGGGTGCCAAAGGTCTACGAGGCGGTCAGCCTCATGAAGATCAGGCCCAGAGCGGACTCTTGGCCTTCGGCGGTCAGCGCGATCAGAAAGCTCTCGGAGTCGAAAGGCATACCCGTCGTGCTCCTCACGAGGCCGGGCTCACCTCTATTCACGATCGCCCACAAGGAGGACCTGCCGAAGATTTACGTCCTGCTCAGGCCAGGCGCCTCATTCCGGAAGATCGATGAGTCCACGTATGAGGTACCCCTGGAGCCGGCGTTCATCGAGGGGGTGCTCAGGGACATTCTGAGGGGTCAGGAGGAGAGGGCTCTGGTGGTCTTCGACTCCATCACGGACGCCATCGCCCTGCTGGACAGGAAGCGCGCATACGAGCTGATACGCCGACTGTCCGACCTGATAAAGGAAAGGGAGTCCTCCGGGGTCTTCATAGTGGTGCCGGAGGCGCACGACGAGCAGACGCGGGCGCTGATAGAGAAGATGTTCGAGAGATCCTCCGAGGTGTAGCCCCCAAGAGATTTTACGGTCGCCGGAGGGGGTTCGCCCAAGTTGGGCAACTACATCTCACATCCGGATATATTCTGCCCCCACGGGGGCACGCCGAGGGTGGATGGATCGCCAGACTGAGCGAATATCAAGAGAGGTTTCTCTCGAGGTCGTGAGGTCCAGCAGACTCGAATCTCCGCTTGTGATGGCTGACAGGCTCTCTAGAGTGATGGGGACCGAGGTTTACCTTAAGCTCGAGTCCAGGAACCCGAGCGGATCTCAGAAGGACAGGGCGGCCTTGGCGAACGTCCTCTACGCGAAGAGGGAGGGCAAGCGGGTCGTGACCGCCGGGACCTGCGGGAACTACGGCGCCGCCCTGGCCTACTACGCCTCCAAATATGGGCTCGAGGCTCACATATTCATTCCCGCCGGATTCACGGGCAGGCGGGTGGCGTACATGGAGTCGCTGGGGGCCCGCGTGGTCAGGGTGGAGGGGCACTACGAGGACGCCGTGGAGACGAGTTCCAAGCTGGCTAGGGAGCGAGGCTGGCACGACGCCAATCCCGGGGGTCTGGGAGGTAGACTGGGCATTCTCGGATACATGTCCATCGCCCGCGAGCTCGTAGACCGACTGGGAGGCGTCCCGGAGGAGGTCTACGTCCCGGTGGGGAACGGGACCACCCTTGCCGGAATATGGCGGGGGTTCCTAGAACTAAGGAGAGAGGGCAAGATATCGAGACTCCCGAGGATGATCGGAGTCACGACGAAAGCGGGGAACCCCGTGCTCACGTCATTTCAGAGGGGCCTCAGCAGGGCGGAGGAGCTCGATCCGTCGAGAATAGTCGAGACGGAGATAAACGAGCCGCTGGTTAACTACAGGGCCTACGACGGGGACGAGGCTCTCCGGGCCATCTTGGATAGCGGCGGCGCGGTCTACGGCTACGCGGACAGGGAACTCGCAGTGGCGGCGCGGCTCTTCGTCGAGTTATCCGAGGTCAGGCCGATTCCCGCGTCTGCCTCGGTGCTCCTCCCCGGGATCTCGAGAGAGCCGCAGGGCGAGGGCCCGTGGGTGCTGGTGATCACTCAGGAGGAGGACGTCGACGTCGGCCCCGGGGCCGGTGCCGACTTTAAGGGCACGACCCGCCCGTCGCCTGGATAGAGTTGGGCAGGATCAGGTTCATCTTGGCGACCAGGGGAGAACTCTTCGGGCTGGACTATCTACTGGACGACTCAGGCGTGCAGGAGAGCCTGATCGCTCTCAGGAGGAAGATTATCGGCCTGGATAGCCTTCCCGAGAAGGGAAGGATGCTCTTGGAGCTGGGTCTGATCACCGACGAGGGACTTGCGTTCCCGATGGTGCTGGATGAGGACTACCGGACACTGAGGAGAGACGTCGAGGCGCTCGGTGAGGAGATCTCAGGCGAGGTCGAGGACTCCCTTGCGGACTCGGTTGACTCGAGGGAGGAGAGGTGCGCTGCGGTGCTGGGCGAGCTGGACGCGGCCCTCGACGCAGCGCTCGTTGAGGAGCAGGGGCTCAGGCCGCTCAGGCTCGCGCGGGGGGAGGTGTTCATATGCGGATTCGAGGGGGCCCGGGGGCCCGCGCTGACATCGGAGTGCCACGAGATCGAGGGCGGCCTGAGGTGCATGGTCGAGTACGGGGAGGGCGGGGAGGTCGTGAGGGCGACCCTCGGGAGAGGCTCCGCGGCCTCGGCCGAGTCCCCCCTGATGACGGAGCTGGCCGACAGGATCTCCCGCCTGTCCGTCGAGAGGGCCGGCCTCTGGGCCAGAGAGCTGGGGTTCACCGGCCCGAAGGGAGACCTCTTCGCCTACGGGTTCTCGAAGCTCGTCTACGAGTCGATCGTCTCGATCCTCTCGAGGAGGGGGTTCCTGCCGGGGGCGGTCAGGCTGGTGTATGAGGTCTACTGGTGATCGCCGCGCCGGGGCTAAGGTCAGGCGGCTGAACACGTCTGCCAGGGCTCTAACCCTCTCCGGGTCAACGGGGTTCTCCGTGACGCCTCCCTCCTTGAGCCAGGTGCCCACTATCGCCCCGTCGGCCCACCTCAAGAGCTCAACCGCGTTGTCGGGGGTTACCCCGCTCCCGACTAGCACCGGCCTGTCTCCCGCCGCCTCCTTGGCCCTCCGCACCTTCTCGCGCTCTGGGGGCCTGCCCGTCTCACTCCCCGTCACCACCACGCCGTCCGCCCTCCCCCTGACCAAGGCGGCCCTCACAACCTCCTCCAAGCTCATTCCGTGCAGGGGCGTGGCGTGCTTGCACATCACGTCGGCGAGCACGAGGACGTCGGACCCCAGAAGCCTCTTGAGCTCCTGAACCTCAGCCGCGGCGGGCCTCAGGATCCCCTGATCCGAGGCGAGGACCTCCACGTAGGCGTTGCACCTGATGAATCTAGCACCCGACGTCTCTGCCACGGCGACGGCGGCCGGGCAGTCGTTCCGGAGGACGTTGACGCCGACGGGGATGTCGACCTCCCTGGCAACCCTCGAGGCAATCGCGGCCATGGCAGCGACGGCGGCGGGGCCGACCCTCTCCCTGAACGGGGAGTCGCCGTAGTTCTCAACGATCAGGGCGTCGGACCCGCCGGCCTCCAGGGCCCTAGCGTCTCTGGTGGCCCTGGAGATGATTTCGGCCATGTCCCCCGAGTAGCGGGGGGATCCTGGGAGCGGAAGCAGGTGAACGACGCCTATCAGCGCCTTCTTGGAGCCGAAAAGCATCCCGCCCACTCCCTCGGGCAGGTAAAAATCTCGACCCCATCAGCGGAGTTCGCCGAGCCTGGATCTCACGTCGTCCTAGCTGGGCATCGCCACGCTGGATCCCCTCCTCCCTACCTTGAGCCCCGCGACGACGTTGGCCAGCCTGCAAGAATCCCTGATGGTCATCCCCCGAGCGAGGCCCACGGCCAGCCCGGCGGCGAAGGCGTCCCCAGCGCCAGTCGAGTCGATGGCCCTCACCCGGATGGCCGGGATGACCTCTCCGGACGGGAGCCGGCACCCCCTCCCCCCCAGCTTTATCACAGACTTCGAGGACACGCTCTCCCGCAGCCCGATCCGCCTGAGGGCCTCAACCTCAGATAGGTTCGGCAGGATGAGGTCGCTGGCACCCAGCGCCTCCGAGAGCGTGGCCTCGGGGATCGCCCGCACGGCCGGGGAGGGGTCGAACATAACGACTCCGCCCGCGGAGCCGACCTCTGTGGCCATCCCAAGGATAGCCTCCCTGTGGCGCCCCGGAAGGAGGGAGTACCCGGCGAAGTGGAAGACCCGCGCCC
>JAOZFH010000059.1 GCA_027491415.1 Thermoproteota archaeon
GGGGCGTGAGGGCGTCCGCGGCCTCCAAGACTTCTGGAGTCGCCGAGAGGTCAAGCGACTCGGCGGCGCGCAGAAGCTCGACTAGGTCGTGAGAGAAGGGGTAGATCCCGGTGAGAGAGACGAGGAGGCCCTTCAGGTGAAACTCGGCGGCCTGGTGGGCGTTGAAGCAGGCAAGCCAGTAGTGCCCCTCACCCAAGTTCTCTCGCGCCTCAGAGAGGAAGACCTTCCCCCTCGAGATCCACTCCGACATGCGGACGCTCAGGCGGCTGAGACGTGGGAGAGGTATTAAACGGTCGCTGGTCCCCTTGCCCTCCTCAACCCAATTTCAAGCGGGCTGAGTGTGCTGGGAGGCGCCGGCGGTAGAGAGGAGGGTCTGACGCGGCGGGGCCGATCAGCGGGATGACCCTTCCTTCCCCCCTCCTCGGTATACGCGCCATCTCCCGAATTACCGGTGGGGCCCTGGCACGTGATTGAGGGCCATGTTCGAGAGCGCGACGTCCACGCTCCCGTCGGCCAGGGGGATCCTCTCGGCCCTCGCCCTGGGCAGCACCACGTCCGATCTACCCTTGAAATTCCTCGAGGCTGTCCTAATCATCGCCTCGTTTGGCTCGATCCCGTAGATGACCTCCCCTACCCAGGAGACCCTCCACCATGAACCCAGTTCCACAGCCGACGCCAGCCACGGATGAGTCCTCGTCGACCCTCGAGAAGCAGCCCCCGACATCCAGGGGGAACTTCGGGCGACTCTACTTGACTCGCGTGAACCTGGCCCCAAGCCCGTCTAGAGGTCGCCCAGGGGGACCGCCTCGACGAGGCCCTCGACCCTCCTCCTCAGCTCGGCATCCTCTGTAACCAGCTTGGTCCCCCTCTGAACGGCCGCGGCCACGTACGAGGCGTCGTAGAAGGTGATCCCCCTCCCCACCGCCAGCCTCAGGGCCAGTGAGTAGTCCGGCTCGACGACCTCCATCAGGTCCACGAGTCCGAGGATGACCTCCAAGAGCCTCGCCCCGTCCTCGGCGGAGTACAGCCCGCGGAGGCGGATGTCCTTCCAGATGGCGTTCCCAACCTCAAACCTGGCCAGGGGGATCGTTGACTCCCCCGCTAGCCTCCGCATTCTGCCCTCCTTCACGGCCCTGATTATCGAGCTGGCGTCGACTATCATCCTCACCCCGACTCCCTGTCCTCCCTGATGTGCGTGACGACCCTCTGGACATCCAGCTTCTCCAGGACGTCCCTCAGCTCCTCGGCCCTCCGCTCAAGCATCTCGAGCCTGATCTCAGCTAGCTTCCTCATTATCGCCTCCTTCGCCACTCTACCGGGTCTCACGCCCGCCCTCTCGAGCTCCTCCTTCACCTCCCGGGGCACCTTAACCGAGATGGTGACGTACTTGGTGGTCATCAAGGTGAGAACTCTTGGTAGTAATAATAGGTTTACCAGGCGAGTCGCTGGCTCGCCCCCTCACCTCTTGGGCGAGAGGGTTCTGAGGTCCACGACCTCGACACCGAGCGAGTCCGCGTGCCTCAGGATGTACCTGTCGCTCGTGACCATCGGGACCCCCTCGAGGGAGGCCGTGGCCACGTGGAAGGAGTCAAAGTAGTGCAGCCTCCTGGGGCCGCCGTGCTCCCGGTACAGCCGCAGGGCCAGCAGAGCCACCTCCGAGGTGATGGGGAGCGGGGTGTGAGGGATGGCCGCCACCCCCGCCAAGACCTCCTCAATGAGGTCGAGGGAGGCCCCCTTCGACCTGAGCGAGCTGATCAGCTCGTCGTATATGATCGAGGAGACGAGCCCCGTGGCCTCACCCGACGAGAGAGACCGAACCACGACCTCCGCGGCGTCTGCGAGCTCGTCTCCCCTCAGGAAGGAGACGAACACGTCGGCGTCCAGTAGCACCCTACCACTCAGCCCTCTGCGCGGCAGACTCCTCACCCGCCTCCTCGAGCTCCTCCGCGCTCCAAGGTATCTTAACCGATCCCTTGAGGTCCAGTGGGTCCCTCAGGGGGATCAGCCTGACCTCCCTCCCGCTCCTCAGGACGAGGAACCTCCTGGCCCCCAGCTCCCTCCTGAGCCTAGCCGGGAGGGTGATCATGCCCCTGTCGTCCATCTCAACCACATTGGCTCCCATATCGTGGGGATGAATTCCCATCAACAATATATAGATGTGGGCGCGCCGCGCAGGGTCGCGGGCCGACCTACCCGCCGGAGTACCTGAACCCGCTCACCTCCCCTAGAACGAAGACCGGCTCCTTACCAAGGAAGAGTTCGAGGCTCCCGGAGCCGAGCGCGATCTCCTCGCCAGACAGGTCGAGGGCCGCGAGGGTCCCCTCACCCTCAAGGACGAGGGGGCCGTCCTGGCCTGGACCCCTTACGACCCACCAGTCTTGCC
>JAOZFH010000062.1 GCA_027491415.1 Thermoproteota archaeon
CGGATGCCACCGCCCTGGAGAGGACCCTGTACATGGCCGTTCTGGTGTTGGAGCTCACGGGCAGGGTCGTGCTCGCCGTGAACATGATGGACGTGGCTCAAAAGCGGGCGATTCACATCGATCTGGACGGCCTAGAGGGGGATCTGGGGGTACCCGTCGTGGGGATCTCCGCCCTGAGGGGTATCGGTCTGGGCGTCCTACTTGACAGGATTCTCGACGTGGCCCAGGGTAGGGCCGGGAGGCGGCCCCTCCGGGTGGACTACGGTCCCCTCGAGCCGTACATAGCCGAGGTGGAGAGGCTCATCAGGGGCTGCGAGGCGCTGTCCGGCTACCCCCAAAGGTGGGCGGCCGTCAAGCTCGTGGAGGGGGACGAGGGGGTCGTCGAGACCCTCCGCAGGGCCGATCCCGCGCTTCTGAAGAGGGTGCTCGAGGTCAGGGGGCGGGCGGAAGGTGAGCTGAGGGCCGCCCCCGAGGAGATGATGGTCCAGGCGAGGTACTCCCTAGTCTCAAAGATCCTGGAGGGGAAGGTGAAGGTCACCAGGCTGGCCTCCCTCGGGCTGGCGGAGCGCCTTGACAAGATCGCCCTTCACCCGGTCGTGGGGCCGATCTTCTCGCTGCTGGTCCTCTTCTCATCGTTCATCGCCGTGTTCGCCGTCAACACCGGCAGCCCCGTCGACATGCTGCTGGACTACCTCGGGCTGCACGGGGCGGCCGAGCTGGTCGGGGAGTACAGCCTCGTGTCTCTGATAAGCGGGCTATTCGACTCGCTGGCGGGCCTGATTGAGGGGATCCTTCTGCAGTCTGACAGCCCAGGGTGGCTCGCGTCTCTTCTGTCTGAGGGGGTCGTGTCTGGGCTTGGCCTCGTGCTGAGCTTCCTCCCCCTCGTGTTCACGGTGTTCCTCCTGCTGGGCATCCTTCAAGACAGCGGAATTATGTCCAGGGTCGCGGTTATCCTCGACAGGTTCTTCAGGAGGTTCGGCGTCAGCGGTAGGGCCGTGTTCCCCGCAGTTCTTGGGTTCGGATGCAACGTCCCAGCGATCCTGGCGACGAGAGCAATGGACGATGACAGGGAGAGGATAGTGACCGCCCTGGCGGCTCCTATGATACCGTGCCAGGCCAGGCTGATAGTCACCGTGGCCCTGGCGGCATCGATCGCCCAGACCCCCACAGGGCAGGCGGCTGTGCTGGTGGGGCTCTACGCCGTTCAGGTCGCGCTCTACCTGCTGACCGCCCTGGTCATGAACAGGCTGATCTTCAAGACCTCTGTGGCTCCCGACCTCCTCCTGGAGATACCCCCCTACCACACCCCAAGCCTGAAGGTGGCTTGGTGGTACGCGAGGACCAACTCCCTACACTTTCTGAAGAAGGCGGGAACGATAATCTTCGGGGCAAACCTCGTCTTCTGGGTTCTGCTCCACCTGGGTTCTGAGGGCTTTGTAGAGGGCGCCGAGATTCCCGCGACAAGCGTGGGCGCTTTGTTAGGACGTGCCCTCGAGCCCATCGGAACCCTGTTTGGCCTCGGAGACTGGAGGGTAATGCTCGCCCTGATCTCAGGCTTCATAGCGAGAGAGGCCGTTCTGACGACTCTAGCAGCGGTGACGGGGGTCGGTGATCCCCTGCAGGCCGTGTCGGCGCTGGGTCTCACACCCGCACAGGCCCTGTCTCTCGCAATTCTGAGCATGGCGTATACCCCGTGCGCAGCCACACTCGCGGTGATAAAGCAGGAAGTCAGGCTTGTTAGCCTGTTAATCAAGCAGCTGGTATATCAGTTGACGGTTGCGGTGGTCTTAGCCGCAACGGTGTACTGGGGGGCCGTGATACTGGGGATGTCATGAGTCAGCGGCCCCTGAGCTTCAGAGAAACGTAGACCACCGCGGCGATCACTATGATGACGGAAACCGGCTCTAGGTAGGCCTTCACCATTACCCAGTTCTCCTCCAAGACTACTCCCGCCCACACCAGCGCCGCGTTCCATGGGACGGAGCCAGCGATCGTGGTGAGCACGAGGGTGGCGGGTCCCACGCCGGCCATCCCGGCGGGAAGGGATATCACCGTCCTGACCACGGGGGCCATCCTGCCAAGGAAGAGGGCGACAGCCCCCCTCTCCTGAAAGAAGTTCTCAGCGACGCGGAGGTGGTCCTCTTCAATCCACGGAATCCTCAAGACCGCTCTTCGACCCCACCTCCTCCCCACATAGTAGGCCACCACCGAGCCCAGCAAATTACCCAAGACTCCCGCCGCAACCACGCCAGCGAAGCTCATCTCTCCCCTCGCGACGAGAAATCCGGCAAAAGGCATTACGATCTCGCTGGGAACGGGCATCAGGGCGCTCTCAAGCGCCATGAGGGCGACTATTGCCGGGTATGATCCGGCGGCTATCCCGTTCACCATCGCCTCTACGACCCGCTCCAGCAGACCTCCGAGCATGCGGAGAGCCCCCTCAACCGAGCGCCAGGCGCTCGGCCCTCCTCCTCGCCTCCTCTAGAACCTCCTGATAGAGGTTGCGGCCCGTTGAATCTATCGTCACGGTCAGCGGGCCGAACTCGTCGACCTCCACCACCCACATGGCCTCTGGGACGCCCAGGTCGAGCCAGTGCACGGCAACGACTCTCCTGACGCTGGCAACCGCTAAGGCGCTCACGCCACCTGGGTGTTGAGCGTAGACCGCCCCGAACCTCTTCAGGGCCTCCGTGGTCTTCTGGAACATGCCTCCCTTGCCCACGACCATCCTGACCCCAAACCTCTCGATGAACTCGGCCTCAAGGTCCTCCATGCGGGCGCTGGTGGTCGGACCGAACCCGTAGATCCTCCACTCGCCACCCTCCTCTCTCACTATCGGGCCGCAGTGGTAGACGACGCCGCCCTCCAGGTCGACGGGGATCTCCTCTCCTTTTCGAGCGAGCTCCAGGGCCCTCCTGTGCGCCTGGTCCCTGGCCGTGACTATGATCCCGGAGACATAGACTACGTCTCCCACCCTGAGCGCCCTAGCCTCCTCCTCAGAGATGGGAGTAGCAAGGCGGTACTCCGCCATCTTCATCCCCTACACATCAAGGCTCCAATATCTCATAAGAGCCGTCCGGCCTGAACTCCACGAGGGCCCTCCTGGCCGCCCAGCACGTCATGGATACGCCAACCGGCAGGCTCGCCGGATGCCTGTGAAGCCACTCCACATGAACGTCCAGCGCGTAGGTCCTCCCGCCCAGCCCCATCGGTCCCATGCCAAGGGAGTTTATCTCCTCTAGAAGTCTCTCTTCGAGCTCTGCCACGACGGGATCGGGGTTCCTGGTGCCGAGGGGCCTCATTGTTGCCCTCTTCGCGGCCTTGAGCGCCGCGTCCGCCCCCCCGCCCACGCCAACCCCGACTATCACGGGCGGGCAGGGCTTGGGACCTGCCCTCAAGGCAGCGTCTATGACGGCCCTCTCGATTCCGGCGATTCCCCTGGACGGGCTGAGCATGTAGAGCGCCGAGACATTCTCGCTCCCTCCCCCCTTTGCCAGGTACCTCACCCTGAGGCCGTCTCCCTCGACGACATCCCAGTGGATGATCGGGACCCCCCGTCCGGTGTTGTCGCCCGAGTTCTCGTTGGTCCACGGGTTCACGGCGTTGGGCCTAAGGGGTACCTCCTCCGTCGCCCTCTTCACGGCCGATAGTATCGCCTCTCGCACTACCGCCTTCAGGGAAAACCCCTCGCCCAATTCCACGTAGAAGGTCGGCGTGCCTGTGTCCTGACATACGGGCAGACCCCTTTCCTCGGCTGCCCTCAGGTTTCTCAGTATGGCCTCCAAGGTAGATCTCGCCATGGGAGAGGTCTCTCGCTCCAATGCATCCTCCAGAGCCTTCTGCACGTCGAAGGGCAGCCGAATGGCCGCTCTCCTGATCGCCCGGTAGATCCCCTCCTCCACCACCCCGGCGAGCAGGCACCATCACCCCGACAGGTGGGAGGCCAACAGCCTGCCGAGCCTGGTGATCCCCTGCCTTATCTCTTCCGGTGTCAGGTAGCTGTATCCCAGCCTCATCCCGTGCTTCCTAGGCCTCAGGGGCTCCAGGCTGTTCGTCTCCGGCTCGTATGAATATCCAAAGGGCGGGTAGAACGCCGACCCGGGCACGTAGGAGACGTCGTTCTTCAGGGCGACCTCGTTGAGGAACCAGTCGGAGTCGAAGTCCCTCTCGTCGGCGGACCACCAGATGAAGAATCCGCCCGTGGGAGTCGTCCTGTGCCCCGGCGGGAAGCTCTCGTCTATCGACTCCTCCATTGCCTCGCACCTCTCCCTGTAGCCCTCCCTGACCCTCAGGATGTGCTCGTCGAAGTACTTCTCGTAGTACATGAGAGCCAGCTTCTGCATCAGGGTGGGCGTGCAGAGGTCCATGTACCCCTTAGCCTTCACCACCTGCTCCTTGAGCTTCGGGGGCATGTAGCTGTAGCCCACCCTGAAGACGGCCACCTCCTTGCTGGTGCTCCTCTGGTAGATCACGTACTCGTTGTTCTTGTCGTAGTACTTTATGGGCCTGTGGGGTTCTCCCCTGAACTGAATCTCCCTGTAGGCCGCGTCCTCCAGTATGAAGGTCCCGATGCTCGCTGCCAGGTCGAAGAACTCCTTTCTGCGGCTCTCTGGCATAGTGGTGCCGGTGGGGTTGTCCGAGTCGGGGACTAGGTAGATTAGCTTCGGCTTCGAGCCCAGTTCCCTCTCCGCCAGCCTAATGGCCGCCTCGACGTACTCGGGGACGACGCCGTCCGCGTCAGCCGGCACGGTCACGATCTTGGCCTGGAACTTGGCCGCAACGTTCACGAACCCTAGATAGGCAGGCCTTTGAGTTATTATGACGTCGCCTGGATCGATCAGAGAGTCTAAGATAGCGTAGAGCGCCTGCTGGGAACCCGTGGTTATGATGACGTCCCTCCACCCCTCCTCGGGGTCGATCTCCAGCCCGTCTCTGGCTCTGAGCATCTTCCTGGCTAGGAGCTCTCTGAGCTCGGGAAGGCCCTCAGAGGGCCCGTAGTTGAAGTGCTCTATTATCTGCCTCTGCTCGCCTCGCAGGAGGAGGTCCATCTCCTCTAAGCCCAGCTCGACCAACAGACGCGGGAACACCCCGGTGGGGAGCACTCCCGGCTTGCCGCCGGCGAAGTAGTACCTCACCTTAACCCTGAGAAGCCTCCTTATCTCAGACTCCGGGATCAGGCGGGTCCAGGTGGCGAAGTCGAAGGCGACCGGAAGCTCCTCGCCTGCCAAAACTCACACCCGTCAGGACGCCGCCTATACCGTTAATGATTTAAACCCTATCTATGCGGCAAGGCGCCGCCGAACGGCCTGGGTCTCCGGGAGATACGCTGGGGCGCTATACCGAGGTCCAAAAAATGTAGGGGCTTGGCCCCGCCTACCAGCGAGGCCTCCGGTAGGAGCTCCCACCCTGATAGTGGCTTCCGCCCCTCCCGTAGCCCCTGCCCCCTCTCCTCCTTGGGCGCCAGCCCTCCGGGGCTTCGGGAGACTCGTCGGGGATCTGATCAGCGGGCACGACCTCGGAGTCATCGAGGGTCCTGATCGCGCCCCTCTGCCCGACGTTCAACTGAACCTTGCCCCTAAAGGCCGTCGTGAATCCGTTCTGGACCTCTATGACCTGGCCCTCTGAGACCGATCCGGCGTGCTCGCCCCAAAGGGTGAGCTTTATCCGGCCGGTCTCGTCACCGATGACGGCCTCCGACAAGGTTCTAAAACCAGATCTGGTCTCTACATCTCTCGTCTCGCCGACCTCCAAGACCCGGCCCTTGACGTTCACGCCGTCCTCACCGGGCCTGAGATCGGATATCTTCTTCTCCATCTGGCTCGCACTTCCTCGGTTCGTTGGGATCGCCAGCCCTCGGTGAAATTTAAACGTGCGGCGAGGTGGCGCCGCAGCCCGATGTAGGCCAGACCGCCCGCGACCTGCGGGAAGGTGATCGGCGTTGTTCGACCTGGGTCCCTCGGAAATACTCCTGCTGATGATTCTGGCCCTCATATTGTTCGGCCCCAGCAAACTTCCTGAGCTCGGGAGGAGCTTAGGAGAGGCCTTGAGGGAGTTCAGAGAGGCCTCTCAGGGGAGACCTGCCCAGACCTCTCCAGTGACCCAAGAGAGACCTGGAGTCGGAGAGAAGACCGTCAGAGACCTGGCAAGAGATCTGGGGATTGACACGAGCGGAAAGAGCGGCGAGGAGATTGAGAGGCTGATTCGAGATCTGATCAAGGGCCGGTAGAGGCTCCTGTCTTCGGCTCAAGCTTGGCGGCGAGCAGCGTGGCGAGCCCGTAGAGTATGAAGAAGGGCAGCGTCAGCATCATCATGCTCACGGGAGTTGGGTCTGGCGTGATTATTGCGGCCACGGCCGATATCACGAAGAACACCGTTCTCCACTTTCTCTTCAGGGTCTCTGACTTGATGAACCCCATCTTCGCGGCGAGGGCCACCGCCAGGGGGAATGTGAAGAACAACCCCGAGGACACCATGCCCAGCAGGACGAAGTTAAAGAACTGCTTCACCGAGAACGTCAGCTCCACGCCCGAGCCGAGGTTTATCCACGCGAGTATTGCGAAGGTGGCCGGGATGATCAGGTAGTATGCGTAAAAGGCCCCTAGCAGGAAGAGAACGGCGAACGCGATGGAGAACCCCACCAGGAACTTCTTCTCCCTCGGAAACAGGGCCGGCCTGAGGTACGCGTAGATCTCGTACCCCACGTAGGGAGAGGTGATCAGGAGTCCAATCAGTATGGCCAAGTAGATCATTACCTCGATGCCGTCGAGCCACCCATAGGCGATCAGCTTGATGTTGACCTCTTGACCGCCGAGGAGGGCGCCAAACCTGTTGGCAAACCTGTTCGTGGATTCCAAGAGGTGATCCCTCATGTAGAAGAAGATGCTCAGGACGAGGGGCGTGTAGCCGCCGCCACCCGGGTTGCTTCCCAGAATTAGCGACGACGGGATTGCCGTGACGGCTATCGCGGCCCCTATAACCGCGAATAGCACTCTCCTCAGCCTGACAAGCAGTTCGACTACGTGCTCCTGTATGGGCCTAGGGACATCCTCCGGCGGCTGAGACAACCCCCCTCACCCCGCGACAGGAGGTAAGGCGAATTCCCGAACTCCCTAAGCCTTGTCCCCGGAGTCCCGTTTCAGCACAACTCCTTCGCTGCTCAGGCTCTCCAAGAACTTTTTGACATCCTCAACCGCCCGCTCAACGTCTTCAAACTCCCACTCTTCTGAGAGGAGCTCCACTATCCCGCCCGGCGAGAGCCACTCTCCCGATATCAGGCTCAGTACGACAGATGCCTCCTCGTTCAGCTCATACACGTTGCCGCTCTCCTCGTCCACCAAGAAGCTCCCCTCGACGTAGGCGCCCTCCCGCAGCCTGTACTCCAGTGCCAACCACCTTCTCCGCCTCTTCCGACACCCCACTTATAACGCTTGGGTCAGGTTGACTGCATTAGGAGCGCCAGGGGGTCCCCTGCCAGAAGGGAGAGTACGTATCCCAAGAGTATGAACGGAATGAGTGGATACGCGGGCACATACCACCTACTCCCGCCGTTTTCGGGAACCTTGACCTCGAGGGGGGCCAAAACTCTGGACAAAACCAGTCTTCTCCTATCCTGTCGAACCTCCTCCGCGGGAACGGAGCCGAGGCTCGGGTTGGTTGTTAGGAGGGCGAGGGCAAGGAGCTTCTTCCAGAGAGGGTCGTCTATATCCTCAAGCAGGTTAGGTTCCCCCGCAACCTTCACCAAGTTCACCATCAGCTGGATCGGCGGGATCGCCAGCATGAGAATCTTGGAGTATAGAAATGCGGAGAAGGCCGGCGGCAGGAGAGAGCCAGCCTCAACCGGGTGGATGATCTCAAGCGTGAGGTAGGCCAGGACATCCGCCTCACCCATGAGTTTCAGCCTCCACGAGGCTGTCAAGATCGCCACCAGGATCAGTCCAGCCAAGATCTGCCGCGGGGAGTTGGTCGGCGCCCCGCACCTCGTCAGAGAGTAAGTCGTGAAGGGCAGGCCGAGCATCGCACCTCCTACCCAAGTTCTATCGTCCACAAGGCGGCTTCTGACGTCCTGGACGGCGGCCGTCAGCAAGGTGATAGTCGCAACGACCGCGTTGAGCGCGCAAGATAGCACGCCGATCCCTGCGCCGTATCACATTTTTAACGTGCCAAGAGCGCGCTGACTCCGGGGGAAATCAAGCGGGGGGATAGGGCTGGCAGCGAGGGCGGGCATCTCTAGGGTGGCCATAACCGCTGTCCTGTTGGTGCTGGGCGTCGCCGCGGCCGGAATGGTGTTTGTCCTCACGAGGGGAGCCCTGCTCCACTTTGTGGGGCTGGCGGAGAGCCGGACCCCCCGGTCAAACATAGAGATAGTTCCACCCGGCCTAAACAACTCCGGAGGGATAACCTACGTCTTCTTGAGGAACCTCGGGCCGGACCCCCTTCCGGTCGAGGGTGTCGACGCCTGGACGGTTGTCATTGACGGTTCAGTTATAGCCGTTAACAGGATTGAGGACGTGAACGGCGTCTCTTTCGCTGCATCCGACGAGATAGCAGTCGGTCAGGTCTTCAAGATCGCCCTGAGCGCCCTCGTTGACCTAAGCGAGCCCCACGACATCGCGGTGTACGGGCCCTACTCCACCCGGGCCAGGGCTGGATACTCACCTTAAACAGCCTAGTAGAGATCGTAGACGATCCTGTTTCATTTTAACGGAAGAGGCCCGATCATGCGGGCAAGTTGAGTAGCCTCACCGAAAGAAATGTTTTATTATTGATAGTTGTAAGATACTTTGGCGGGGATAAGCCGTGAGAGCCTGCAGGAGGAGGGCGGCCGGAGGAGT
This sequence comes from Thermoproteota archaeon, assembly GCA_027491415.1. Classification (GTDB taxonomy): domain Archaea; phylum Korarchaeota; class Korarchaeia; order Korarchaeales; family Korarchaeaceae; genus DRBY01. Next base: position 8,832 of record JAOZFH010000062.1, read on the forward strand.
CGCCCTTGTGGCCTTCGCTCTGGCGCTAGTAGTGGTGCTCTCCGCCGAGCTCATGGTCGCCAATCCAGTCGTCGTTGACGAGACCTATCACAACGAGTTCTACGACCTTAGAGACTACGTGGCCGGAGTGGTAGCCGAGGCCCAGGCCCTGCCTCCAGATCAGAGGGCAGACTTCGTGAGGGAGAAGCTCAACGCGTACTCCCAGGAGGCGGAGGAGAGGGGAGTTACCATCCTGTTTTCGGTCGACGACTCGACCGGGGAGATCACCTACTTCATGGTTCACGGGAACAACACGGCCCTTGGGAAGGTCCCCTACGTGATAGAGGTCAACGTCACCTCGGGAGAGGGGGCAGGGGCTGGCGGGGGGGAGACGCCACCTGGAAACGAGAGCGGAGGGGGTGGAGGTGGAGAGGAGAACGACACGAATCCGCCGCCTCAGGTGAACTATTACGACTTCCTAGTGGCCGGCGCCGGGAGGTCCCAGTTCGAGCTCAGCGGGACGATATCGTTCGTCGCCGCAGACTTCGCGTGGATATTCTCGGACGCGGGCACCCCCATATACCAGATACCGGCTGGGGCAAGCGTTGATGTCACGTTTGGGCAGAACGTGGGCGCCTCGGTCGTAGAGGTCAGGGACGGTTTTGTCTTGGTCGGGCAGGCAGGAAAGCCCGTTGAGGTCACCTCAGTGAGGGTGAACGGCGAAGAGGTGATCAGCGGGCCGCGCCTCATACTGCTGGTCGCTCAAGCCGTGGACGGGACGGTCAACGCCCACCTGAACCTGTACTACTACATCGAGAGCGGGTCTCTCTACGTGGAGGTGGAGGACTGGAGGTACTTCGACTGCGGCTGGGGCATGAATACCGAGATTGAAATCAGCGGCATGGATAGGGGTTTCATAGCGATGGCTGGCCACCCTGCTCACGGAGGGGCGCTTTTAGCCCAAGGGAAGGCGACTCATGTAAGGATCGGAGAGAGGGAGTGGTCCTAACCCACAACAACCCCCTTTCAGCGAAGGCCACGAGAGAAAGCTTTTTCGTCCCACATAATTGTTGTTGCTCGCTGGATTCGTGGGGCGCCACACCCCGCCCACCACCAAAGGATCGGGAGGGATTTAATAGAGT
>JAOZFH010000003.1 GCA_027491415.1 Thermoproteota archaeon
GTACGAGCCGGGCGTCGGGTACAGGCTGAGGGCCAACGAGCACTACTTCGCCGGGAGGCCAGCGTACGCCGAGCTTGAGCTCAAGGCCATAGCCGACCCGAACACCGTCGCGGCGGCGATCAGGCAGGGCCAAGTCCAGTCGGCGAGCTTCTGGGGTGGCCAAGTCAGGCTCGTCAGACAGCTCCAAGAGGCCGTTCAGGGCTTGAGGGTGCAGGAGGGGGACACGTACTGGGTGCTGTACCTTGACTTCAACCACGCCTCGTGGCCTACGAACGTCACCGAGTTCAGGAGGGCAGTTGCGCACGCCCTAAACCTCACGGAGGTAGTCGAGAGGTCCGTCGGCCTAGAGGCCGCGGTCGTCGGAAATCCGGGCTACCTACCCCCTTACAGCCCGTGGTACAACCCCGACGTCCCGCTGTACGACTACGATCCCGACGCGGCCCTGAGGGGGCTGGCCGACCTGGGGATAAGCGACGTGGACGGGGACGGGCGCCTAGAACTCCCCAGCGGCGAGGATCTGAGGCTGAGGCTGGTGACGGTCGCTCAGTTTGTCCAGGAGGCCAGGCTCGTGGCGGAGCAGCTCGGGCGGATCGGCATCTCCGTGGAGGTTCGGGCCCTGTCGGACTTCACCCAGCTCGACGAGGCCTCGAGGTCGGGCGACTACGACCTGATGATATCCGGCCACGGAGCCACCGGGAACGATCCACTAGGGTTCATCTGGTACTTCTCTAGGTGGGGGGCGGCACCCTGGGACAACGGGACCTACCGGGCAGCCCTGAGTGAACTCGCCTCCTCTCGCTCTGTGGAGGAACTCGCGCGGGTGGTGGACGGGCTGCAGGTTATAGTGGCCCAGAACCTCCCCCAGATACCGCTGTACTACCCCAAGACCTACGTCGTCTCGAGGCCCGAGGTGGTGGTGGAGTGGTTCTTCACCCACATGGGGATTGACGGGGGGATACCCCTCCCATTCAACAAGCTCGCCCTCCTCAGGGGGTGATCGGCACGTCGACGAGGACCTCGGACTCCGCGTCCGTGATCGAGTTCAGGCCGATAGGGTACATCAGGAGACCTGGCCCCCGGTGGGGGATCAAGAGGTGGACGAGGGAAGACGTTTTCGAGCACGACGAGGAGCTGCGGAGGCAAGAGGTCACGGTTGAGGTGCTCCCGGAGTACGTCGACGCCCTCGACGGCATCGAGGGCGAGGAGTTCTTGTGGCTGATATGGTACGCCCACCTCTCCGGGAGGCCCAGGTCGCTGAGGATCCACCCATACGGGGACCCCAGCGAACCAACTAGGGGTATCTTTGCCACCAGAAGCCCTGTGAGACCGAACAACGTCATGCTCTCGCTGGTCAGGCTCGTCGCCAGGAGGGGCCGCCTCCTGGTGGTGAGGGGGACCGAGGCTTATGACGGAACTCCCGTGCTGGACCTGAAGCCGTTCTCCCCGGGACTTGACTCCCCAGCGAGCGTCCCCTGAGGCGAGCCGGGATGCACAAGGTCATACTCGAGTCCGCGGCCATCCTGACCCTGCTCTCCCTCGCGGTCGCCACCGCCAGCTTCGTCTTGGTGAACCTCTCACCTGGAGACCCTCTATCGACCATGGGGGGAGACGAGCCCCTCCCCCCCGACCAGGTCGAGAGGCTAAGGACTCTGTACGGGCTCGACAGGCCGCTGTTGGGGAGGTACCTCGACTTCCTTCTCGCGGCTCCGACCTTGGATTATGGCGTCTCCATGAGGTTTGGCCTGCCGGTGGTGGAGGTTCTGCGCGGGCCGATCCTGACCACTCTATCCCTAGTGTCACTGTCCGTGGCTGCCTCGGCGGCGTCAGCGTGGCTGCTGTGGAGGCTGGGGATCGAGGCGAGAGGTGCGATTGGCAGGGTGGTGGAGGGCCTGGCCTTTTCCCCATCCTACGCGTACGCGGCGGCGGCCTTGGTTCTTGCCTACTGGAAGTTAGGGGTGGTATCAACAATGCCGGAACCTACGCCCGGAAAGCTGGCTCTGGTCCTCACGGTCGCCACGCTCTCAGCCACCCCCAGGCTCTATCTCGTCTTCAGGAGGACCGTGGAGGAGGAGTTCCGTGGCAGAGGGCACTTGGTCACCTCTCTCAGGGCCCAGGGCCTCTCCGAGAGCGTCGTCAGGGCGAGGCTCGCGGCCATCTCCGCGCCGAGCCTCGCGACCCAGGTAGCGTCGCAGTTCGCTCTGACCCTGCAGGCCATGGTCTTCGTTGAGCCCATCCTCGGGCTCCCTGGGCTGGGGTTCATGCTCATGGAGGCCGTTCGCTCGAGCGACGTTCCCCTCCTCGTCGGGGCGTTCACCGCGGTCGGCCTCGCGTCGGTGATGTCTAACGCCGCAGGGCACCTGGCCGCCGGCCTGCTGGACCCGAGGCTCAGGGGGGAGTGGCATGGCTAACCCCCAGCCCCGCCGGACCGGCCCGTCGAGCGGGTTCCGATGGACCTATAGGAGGGAGACACTCGGTCTCTTCGCCCTCGCCGCGCTGGCCGCCGCATGCTGGGCGGCCTCTGCCGTCTGGAACCCACCTCCCGGGGACAGGCTCACCGGCCCGTCCCGACTCCACCCTCTCGGCACCGACCCGGCCGGGTACGACGTGCTCTGGCTTCTGCTCAGAGGGGCCGTCGTCAGCTTCTACGTGGCGGGGCTCGCGTCGGCGTGCTCGGCGGCGGTCGCAATGGTCCTGACTCTTGGGTCCACATCCTCCAAACGGGCGTTCAAGCTTGCCGCGTCTCTGACCTCGGTCTTTGCGTCGCTCCCTAGGATCCCTCTGGTGGTCGCTTCGATCCTCGTCCTCCCGCCCACACCTACGTCAGTCGCCCTGGTGTTCGCCCTCCTATCCTGGCCCCACGTCGCGCAGGCGATCCTGCCGAAGGCGAGGCAGGTGTGCAAAGAGAGCTACGTGGAGGCCGCCAGGGCCTTCGGCGCTGGCTGGGCGTGGGTGGCGTCCAGGTACGTGTTTCCCTCCGTGCTCCCGACTTGGATCGCCTCGACTTCCGTAACGGCCGCGCACGCCATCGTCGCGGAGGCTGGCCTCTCTCTTCTGGGCCTAGGCGATCCCACTGCACCCAGCTGGGGCAGGGTCGCCTTCAACGCCCTGAACTGTCCCGGGGCCGTCTACACGCTGCCAGGCCTGCTCCAGGTGGCCGCCCCCATGGCCCTCATAGTGGGCGCATCATACCTCCTCTACCTGTTGGGCTCAAGACTTGCGCAGGAGTCCGACGGACCGCCGTCGACCTGTTGATCGATTGAGGTATCCAGACCCGCCGTCCCATCCAGTCACATGAAGCCAGGTGAGGGATGACTGGGCCAGGTGGGGCCTCTCTGAAGGTGAATCCCGAATCTTGGTTGCCTGGAAAACACCGGTTCTGATCGATCTCATAGAATTCGTTGTTCCCCCGAATTACCCCCTTTAAATTTTAATTCCAAATGAGAGCACAGTATTCTCGACCGAATCGTCTCGCTAGAATTCTACCTCTCTTTTGACAGAGAGCTCGAATATTAAGTAATTTACTGAAGTTTGATGTCCTAAGCTTTAGATCATGGCGCCAAGCTTTCCTTTTTCCTATGAAAATTAACTTTTTATTGTGTCTTTGGAACATTTCAAACAGCAAATAGGGGCGGTGGTACATGTGAGGAGGCCAGTATTGGCCGTACTCCTAGTGGCTCTCCTCTGTCCAATGTTGAGCCCCGCCCTGGTCTCGGCCGACAGCGAGTCAAGTGGACAGGGCCAGTTCTCCATAGGGAACGTCGCGCCTTCAATTCAGCAGATCAAGCTTTATCAGTCTGACGAGAACACCATCGTAGATGGATCCGGAAATTCCATGACTCCACAGCAGGAGTACGCTCTTAAGATCGTGGCGAGCGACGGGAACGGGTACGGCGACATAACCCAGATCACTGTGTACATCTACTATGCCACCGACGTGTCCACCAACCCAACGGGCACCTTCGATACCC
>JAOZFH010000006.1 GCA_027491415.1 Thermoproteota archaeon
TCCCGGGCTCCTGATACCGCTCGTCGATAGGGGAATGAGAGAAGAGAGGTCCGGCGGGTACGGCTTCCTCGGATACCTAAGCGTTGCGGTCCTATTGGCGGCGCTTATCCTCACCCTGACTCTGGCATTGGAGCTGTCCTCCTTAGGCCAGAGGGTCTTCGCCTTCGAGGATACCCTGCTATTCAACAGGTACTCCGCTTACCTGGGGGTGCTGGTCTCTCTCGGAACCCTCCTGGTCGCCGTGGCCTCCATCCACGAAGTCAAGGGCTGGTCCACTGCCCCGAGCTTCTACTCGCTCATTCTGCTCACGCTGGCGGGAGTGCTGGCGATGCTGTTCGTCTCTGACATGGCGACCCTGCTGTCCGCCTGGACCCTCGTGGCGGTGGCCTCCTACGTCGTGGTGGGCCTGAAGAAGGACGACCCGAGGTCTCTGGAGGGTGCGGCCAAGTACGGACTGATGGGCGCCGCCTCCTCCTCGCTTATGGTCCTGGGCATCGCGGTCCTCGTTGGCCTCACGGGCACGAGTTTCCTGCCGGAGTCCATCAGGATCTCCGGGTTTCAGATGAGCCTGATACTCGTGACCCTGATAGTGCTCGTCGCCTCCTTCGGCTTCAAGCTGGGGATATTCCCGTTCCACGCGTGGCTGCCCGATGTCTACGGGGGGGTTCACCCGCTGCTCGTCTCTTACATAGCTGGGGTCGTCAAGATGGCCGCAATAGCTGGCATCCTGAGGATGGTGCTACCGCTGGTGGGCTCGACGGGACCCCAGAACTGGCTTCACGTGTTGGGCCTGCTGGCCGTGCTGACTATGACCTACGGGAACATGGTAGCCCTTGTGCAGAAGAACGTGCAGAGGATGATGGCCTACAGCAGCATAGCTCACGCGGGCTACCTGCTCGTGGGCTTCGCGGCCGTGGCAGATCCCCTCAGCAGGGTCACCGGGCTTCAGGGGGTGGCCCTCCACCTCACGACCTACGTCCTCGCGAAGGTCGGAGTCTTCGTAGGGCTCGCCTACCTGATACGGAGAGGCCTCGGCACGACGCTGGAGGACATGAGGGGCATAGGAAGGAGGATGCCGGCCCTGTCCCTGGGGATCGCTGTGCTGCTCCTGAGCCTCATGGGGATGCCGCCGCTCCTGGGATTCTGGAGCAAGTTCACCTACCTGTTCCTGTCGGTCGTTGACGCGGCCCCGTGGTTGACCTTGATAGCCATCCTCAACAGCGGGATATCCGTCGGCTACTACGCCCAGGTCCTCCGGTACATGTTCTTCAAGGAGGGCGGAGGGGGAGCGCCGGCCGAGAGGGCTTCCGATCCGGAGGTCGTCGTGGTGGTTCTGACCGCGATCCTCAGCGTGGTGCTCGGCCTTGGCCTTGCTCAGCCCATAGCAGAGGCCTTTGGGCCCTGAACCTCCCCCCCACCTTTTTTGATCGCTTCACACGGGTCGGCGGTCGGTCGATCGGGCGGGTGTCGCCCGCCTGAGGGTCAGGTCCCGAACCTCAATCCAGAAGAGCCGAGGCTTCACCCACATTTCGGCCCTGTATCTGAGCAGGATCTCCTCCTCCCCCACCTTGGAGACCCAGAATTCTATCTGCTTGATTGGATGAGGCGCAGATATGCTGGAGGCCGGGAAGTACCTGTAGCCCTCCGCCTTTAGCTTGAAGTCTCCGAACTTGAACTTCTTCTTACCTAGCCTTTTCACGCGACCGACAGACCGGTCGAGCCCCTCCCTCTTCCGGTAGTATTCCTTGGTCGTGACGTCGTGATAGGCAACGAACGGCCCCAGGTAGTTCTCTAGGAGGGAGGCCGCCCTCTTGGGAGACGACACCTCCTCTCCCTCGACGACCGCCCTCGATACGGAACCGTCCGTGAGGACCCAGAATTTCCCCTCCCCCGCGTAGGACGGCCTCAGGGCAAAGATCAGGCAGGCCTCCCCCTCACTCACCCGGCGATCTAGGACCTCGAACTCCCAGAAGCCAGATTCAAACTCCTCCCCGACCTCCATCCTCATCAGGTCTATCTCCCGCGCGAGCCTGACCAGCTCTTGGGCGGCAGCACGCATCGCGGCGGCCGGGGCGCGGTTGTGTATAACGGGCGCGCCCCCCAAGGCGGGCAGGTTATAATGAAATTTTCTGCGGTTGGCCACTCCACAGAAAAGGGATAAATGGAACCGGGGAGTCGCATCGCCAGGTGACGCGTGTGACGAAGGTCGAGGTTAAGAGGGTTGGGGTGGCCTCCGTCTTCAAGATCTACCTGATCTTGGGCGTGATCTTGGGTATCATCTTAGGGCTTCTCCTAGTTCCGATTCTCTCGATAGCGCCCACAACGCCGGGAATTCGACCGGGCGGATATCCCACGGGTCTGCTGCCGTTGGGTGGGCTTGTGGGTGGCATACTCCTTGGGGTCGTCTACGGGATTGTCGCTGGCATCAGCGGGGCCATAGGGGCCGTCCTGTACAACCTTGCGGCCAAGGTGGTTGGGGGAATAGAGCTGGATCTCGAGGAGAAGACCGGGCTGGAGTACTGACGGACCTCAGGGACGAGAGGACCTCCGCTGACGGACGGCTCAGGGGAGCTTTCAATGCTAGAGATACCGGGCGGAGTTCATCATAGAGCACGCGTTCAGGGAGAGGGAGGCCGCCCTGAGATCCATGCTTGACGAGGGGCTCGGCCAGTCTGCGCTGATAGGGTTTACCTGGCAAAAATCCCGCGATCATCGCGTGCGAACCCGCGAAGGCCATGAGCAGGAGGGGAGGGTCTTTCCCTGATCCGCCCGGGATGGAGAGGGTTCTGAGACGTACGTGGGCTTTGGAGGTCCCTATAAACGTCGCTGAGAGCCACGAGGTCGCCAGTTTCTTCGTGTTCGGCAGGGCCTTCACAGGACCTACTCCACGCCACCTGTCGAGAGCGCCGGAGCGCGCCTCGCCTTCAGTTGCATGGTGATATGCAAGAAAGACCTCTGCATCCCGGTCTCGCACTCCGAAAACCCGTCTCCCCTCGACGTTGGCGTGGATTTCGAGTACCGGATTGGGATCAACTTCTTCGACCTAAACCTGAGCGTGGCGGCGGCAGACTCCGACCTCTGGGACGACGGCCCAATTCAACCCTCACGGTTCAGAGTCGTCGCGGGTTCGACGGCGGCTGGCTCAACCCGACGGGGTACGTGGTGGTTCTGGCCGGAGAGGTGGGCCGTCGGCAGGGGTGTGGGACGAGAACGGCGTATTCTCGTAGGGCAGGTCGTTCAGCGAGGGGGGTCAGGTCAGGATTGCCGACTGGCCGAAACCCTCCCCACAAAGCCCAGATGGCCAGCCCCCCGCGCGGGGAGGCCCGAATCCCCCGGCCATGGCCGAAGAGCTCTCGTACCCTCAAGATCACCGTGGAAGAGCCCTCGGGGGATTCAGGGCAGGGATCTCTCTGAGGTCTCTCTGATCTCCCTCCACAGTTTTTCCATCCTCCTGACGAACCTCTCCGAGTCCTCTATGAGTTCTTCAACCTCCTTCTCTGACAGCGTGAAGGCCGACGCGTAATCTCCCTCCTCTCTTGCCTCTCTTAGGACGTTAAGCACCCTCGCGTACTCCCTCTCGAGCAGACCCCCCTCCACAAATCTGAACCAGAGCCTGAAGGCGACCCCCGAGTGCGTGGTTGGCTCCTCTCCGACGAGGAGGAGAACCGCCCGCGCGACGCTGAATGCCGCATAATAGGCCCTACTCACGGCGTCCTCCAGCTCCCCGGCCTCAAGCAGCAGCTTGGCCGACCTAGCTTGGCCCTGGCCTTCCTGAGCAGGGCCTCAGCCTCCCTCAAGCCCTCCAAAGCACCTTTCCCTCCCTCCTCACCCTCCTCAGGAGGGCGGTCCTGCCGGACGAGTAGTCACCGACGGACGCGACGATCACCGTAACGGGCACGCCCGTCTCGGAAAACACGTTTGAGGAGATCCTTCGCGCCATGGGCCTGGCCCGCTCCACATCCCCAACCACTAGTAGGATGTCCACATCGCTGTCAGGCCGGTAGTCGCCCCTTGCTACGGAGCCGAACACGATCACCGCTCTGGCCCCCGGGATCTTTGATAGTTCGTCTCTGAGCTTCTTCAGAACGCCTCCCAACCTCAGCGAGAGCATCCATGCCCTCCTAACCCCTTCATCCCTAATAATGTTGGTCGGAGGGGATCCCCAACCCCGCATAGGTCATGGCCCAGCAAAATGCGCCCCCCAAGAGGCGCCTCTAAGAGATCCCACCGGCTGCAGGGGTGTCTTGGGACCGCTATCGTAGGAGCGAGGCCTGAGACCACACGGTATACAACTTACTTAGCACTGACCATCCATGTTTACCCACATAAGCTTCGAGAATTAATTAATCGCTCGATCTGGCAGATACGATGATATACGTCGTGCGTTAACAGCAGACTTATACGAAAATTCCTGTGCTGAGACAGTAAGCTGCGCGGGAGGTGTCGGCTCCTGTTCCTATTGCTGCATTCGGGATGAGGGAGCTATCGGTGCTCTATTGTTCTCACCGGCGACCCCTTTAGTGGAGAGAGGGGGAAATTGAGGAGAGTAACGTCTCGCGCGTAGCGGTCCCCAGCAGAAGACCTGGTTCGGCGATCCCACCGCCTGCTCTCGCATGTTATACTTATATCCACACAATTTGTGTGGATTCACGTGCCCAACCTCACCGTATCCCTGCCGGAGGACCTGAGGAGGCGCATGAGGGCGCATCCCGAGATAAGGTGGAGCGAGGTCGTGAGGCGCGCGATAGAGGAGTACCTCGACCGACTCGAGCTCGTGGAAGAGGAACCCATCGTCTCCTTGGCTGATAGGGTGAGGGAGCTGGAAGGTTACGACCCCGAGGCCGACAAGCCTACCGCCGGCGAGAGGGATGTTGCCGACGACCTGGAGAGAGCGAGGGTGAATAGGCTTGAAGAACTCGAGCGATGAGCTCTATGACACCTCTGCCCTGATCTCAGCCTGCAAGAAGAGAAGTGAGGGACTGAGGGGGTACACCACGATACTCAACGTGGTGGAGTACCCCCCAAGCCTCGCGCTAAGGGGCCTGAGGGTCATTTACCCCACCAGGGAGGACTACGAGCTGGCCATCCGGCTGCAGATCAGGCTCAGGAGAATCGGGAGAGCGGTCGGAGCCATAGATCTCTTGGTAGCGAGCGTCGCCGTCAGGCGGAGCCTGGAGGTGGTCACGAGTGACAGGGACTTCAAGGCAATAGCTGAAGTGGAGCCCAGGCTCAGGCTCAGGCCGATCGAAGACAAGAGATCCTGACCGCCCAGCCTGCCTGTGAGGAGGCTCCGTGTTCCAAAACCCACTCAGCCCCTGCCCACAAACAGAATAAAGAGGAGGTGTAGAGGAAGGTTAAGCCTACTCCCCCAGCCTCCCCAGGCTGGCCAGCTCCTCAGCCACGTCGGTCAGACCCAGCTGTTCTAACTTGCTTCGCTTCGGCCACCCGGTCTCCCAGTCGAGCCCCCGATACTCGTAGTACTCCCTGAGCATCACCTCCAGCTCCACTACCTGTCCCTTGCCCGGGCCCTCGGGCATGGGCTCCTCCGTGAACCTCGGGTTGAGGGTGTCCGCCTCCTTGCCCACCCCCTCCCTAGCGTTGAAGGCCCTCCTGAGCATGTAGATCCTCTCCCCGGCCAGGGCGAGCCTCCTCTCGCTTCCGAGTTCCTCTATCCCCGTCAGGGCCTTCAGCCATGGGGCGAAGTCGTCGTAGTAGTAGATCATCGGCCACATGGCGCCGTACTTGCAGGTGATCATCGAGTCCACGATGGAGTAGAAGTTCTCGGTCAGCCAGGTGAGGTATCCCTTGCCCGTCGGGTCCAGCCTGTCGTCTATCACCATCCTCTTGGCCTCCTCCTCGCCGAACCTCTCATAGGCGTACTTCACGGCCCAAGGCAGCTCGTCGTAGGTGCAGAGACCCCTGAGGTGGTCCGCACCCCTCACGTTGACGGCGTGGGCGAGGCCTATGGACTTGTGGCTCCTGCCGTCCTGCGCCGACGCCTCCAGCCCCTTAACGTGTATCACGTACCTCTCGGTGCCCTTCCCGATCTTCCTGGCCGCCCTGAGCGCGCCCTCGGCGAGGAGGTCTCCTATACCCTCCCTCCTGGCCATCTTGTGGAGGAGGTCGATGACCAGGTCGACGTCCCCCCACTTGGGCCTCAGGCCGCCTATGTCCTCCTCCGTCACGAGCCCCCTCTCGTATACCTCCATGAGCCAAGAGATGATCTTCCCGGCCGTTATCACGTCCATGCCGTACTCGTTGCAGAGGTTGTTCGCGTGTATTATCGCCCCCAGGTCGCTGATCATGACGTTGGTCCCCAGAGACACCAGGGCCTCGTACTCGGGCCCGCCGGTGAGCGTGCACGCGAACCTGCCGGAGTCGACGTGGTGGACGTACTTGCACTGGAGGAAGCAGGAGAAGCACGACTTGTGGCTTATCCTGACGGCCTTAAGCGCCTCGCCGTTTATCTTCTCCGCCTCCGGGAAGACTCCGGTCCAGTGGTTCTTTGTGGGGAGCCTGCCGATGCTGTACATGACGTCGATGAGGTAGGGCGTTCCGTATCCCCTGATGGTGTCGTTCGCTATTTCCCTCCACTCTCCGGTGGTGGCCTTAGCGTATATGCGCTGGATGACCTCGTAGAACTCCTCGAAGTTGGCCACCTTAATGCCCCTGCTCCCCCTCACCGCCACGGCCTTCAGGTTCTTGGAGCCCATCACGGCCCCCATACCCGTCCTGCCTGCGGCGTCGTAGAAGTCCACCATGACGTTGGCGAACCTCACCAGCCTCTCCCCGGCGGGACCTATCACCGCCGACTGGACGCTGTCGTCCCCCACGTCCTCCCAGATCAGCTTGAAGGTCTCCCTCGTGGTCTTGCCCCACATGTGGCTGGCGTCCCTGATCTCCACGTGATCGTCATCTATCCACAGGTACACCGGCCTCTCGGCCCTGCCGGTGATGGCGATGAAGTCGTAGCCGGCGTACTTGATCTCGGGGGCCAGCTGTCCGCCTACGTGGGACTCGCCCCATATGCCGGTGAGGGGCGCCTTGGACGCTACCACCAGCCGACCGGTCGCGTGCCCGAGCGTGCCGGTCACCGGGCCGGTGCCGAAGAATATTACGTTCTCCGGACCGAGTGGATCTATCCCGGGAGTGAGGTGATCCCAGAGGTACCTGGCGGCGAACCCCGTGCCCCCGACGTAGTCCCTCATCCACGCCCTGGGGGTATCCCTCACCCTGTGCTTCCCCGTGGTGAGGTCGACCTCGAGGTACCTGCCCGCGTAGCCTCCGATACCCTCCATCTCACACCACCCTGGGGAGGGCGAGCTCCAGCAGCTTCGGGATCCTCTCCAGGCTCTTCTTGCGCCTCATGAGGTTGGCCACCGTGACCGGGACGTAGTGGAGAATCTCCTCGGGGCAGAACCTGACGCACTGCGGATCTCCTCCGCAGAGGTCGCACTTGATGACCTTGTTCGACACGGGGTCGACCACTATGCCGCCGAACGGGCACACGGACACGCAGGTCTTGCACCCGATGCACAGGTCGTAGTTCAGCGTAACAAGGCCGGAGTCCCTGTCCTTCTGCAGGGCCCCCGTTGGACAGGAGGCGACGCACGGCGCGTCCTCACACTGCACGCAGAACACCGGGACGTTGACTCCCCTCTCCGGGTCCCTGAGGACCGCTATCCTCGACCTCTTAGGGTTGAACTCCCTCTCGTGCCAGAGGGCGCAGGCCAGCTCACAGGTCCTGCACCCGGTGCACCTCTCGAAGTCGGCAACCAGCATCATCCTGGGGGCAGCCAATTCGGATCGCCCGCCGCCGCCCATAGGCGAACGTAAAAATCGTTGGCTTAGCAACTCTAACCCGGCTGGGGCATTGAGCGGATTGACTTGGGGACCTCCCCGCCGCCGGGACGGTCACCCAGAACCCGGGGTCGAGAATCGAACCCCCGGGAGCGCGAAACTCTTATTTGGCCCACCTATATCGCGCGTGAAGAGGTGATCGGGTGGCCGCGGGCGAGGGAACGAGGGTCAGGTTCAGGTTCTACCTGACCGCCAGGGAGGTGATAGGGTCAAGGGAGCTGGACGTTGAGGTCCCCGGAGACACCCTGGCGGATGCCATCAGGGAGCTCAGGGGGAGGCTGGGGGCCAAGGCGTCCGTCCTATTCGACGGCGACGGCAACCTGAAGAGTCACTACTCAATCCTAATAGGGGGCAACCTGGTCCGGCCCCGCCAGTGGGGGGAGGTCAAGCTCCGGAGGGGCATGGTAATAGACGTGATACCCCCGGTCGGCGGCGGCTGAGGGGAACTCGCGGCTCAGGAGGCGCGCGGGATTGAGGCTAGAGTCTGTCGACGTGTTGGTCGTGGGAGGGGGGCCCGCGGGGGTTGCCGCGGCCGTCTCGGCCAAGGGGAGGTCGCCCGACGCCAGGGTCGCCCTGGTCTCCTCTGAGCCGACCCACTACATGAGGCCCGCGGTCACCGCCCTGATCGAAGACCCGAGTCTGGGTGAAGATCAGATAACCTCCTTCGACCCCGTGAAGCTCCTCGAATTCGGGGTAGAGCCGTTTACCCGCGCCAAGGTCCTTGAGGTCGACTCTGACGGGGCGAGGGCGAGGGGGCCCTGGGGGGAGGTCGCCTTCGAGTTCTCCTCGCTTGTCTTGGCGACGGGCGGGAAGCCCTTCGTCCCACCCGTGGAGGGAGCAGGGCTTGACGGAGTCACGTCGGTTCGCACGATAAGAGAGGCCAGGAGACTGGCGTCAAAGATCTCCCCCGGGATCAGGCTGGTCGTGGTCGGCGCCGGCCTCGCCGGCGTCAAGCTCGCCCTGGCATCCCACTCTCGGGGGGCGGACGTGACGATCGTCGAGATGAAGAACGTCCTGTGGACCGTCTTGGACCCGCCGCTCTCCGACTTGGCCGGGCAGATCGTCAGGGGCGCCGGGGTTAAGGTCATCGAGGGTAGGGCCGTGGAGAGGATACTCGGCGAGAACGGCAGGGTCTCGGGAGTTGAGGCCGGCGGCGCGAGGGTAGAGGCGGATCTAGTCATATTCGCCACGGGAGTGAGGCCAAACTCCCGCCTGGCCGAGGAGATGGGCCTAGAACTGGGGGTGAGGGGCGCCGTCCGGACGGACGAGCGCATGGCCACGTCGAGGGAGGGGGTCTGGGCGGCCGGGGACTGCGCCGAGACCATCGACTTGGTCACGGGAAAGAGGACGTACAGGCCCATAGGCAGCCTAGCCTACCTCGGCGGGAGGATAGCTGGAGTAAACTCCGTGGGGGGGAGGGCTAGGTACGCTGGGTTCATCAGGAGGCAGGCGGAAGACGTGAAGGGGATTCACCTGGCGTCCTTGGGACTGACTGGGGCTGAGGCGTCGGCTCTTGGGGTTCCCCACGAGCCCGTGGAGCTGAAGCCTTCTAGAGGACCGCCGTCCCTCCCGTGGTGGCTTCACAGGTCGGCTGGAAGGGCCCTGGCCCTGGTCGAGAAGGGAACCGACAGGCTCATCGGCTTCCAGGCCCTCGGGCTTCCGCTGTCTAGGAGGAAGTCCTACGCCATCGTCAGGCTGATAGCCACGAGGGCTAGCGTCTCAGAGCTTGAACTACTGGGCTACTCGCCGAGCTGACTCGGCCGACCTGTGCGGGATGTCAACCACTCCAGCACGGGTTGTCCCATCTGTTCATCCTGCATAATTCGCTGAGCGGGAGTCTGGGTTCCTTTGGCTTGTCGTCCGCGGGAATTCCGATCGGGAGAATGACCTCCAGCCTCAGCCCCTCTGGAGCGCCCACCGCCTCGGCCACCTTGGCCGGGTCAGAGGGGGTGTAGGTGAGCGTGCCGAGGCCCAGCTCCTCAGCGGCCAGGAGGGCGTACCCAACGGCGATCCACGTCGACTGCACCGAGTAGGGCGCCCTGGCCTGCGAGAACACCAGCACGAGGAAGGGGGCCTCCTCGAGGAAGGGCTTCTCCGGCGAGAACCCCTTGGCCTGGAGCCACTCTCTCAGCTCCCCCGAGACCCTCTCGTAGAACCTCCTCTCGCCCTCCTCTGCGGCGGCCCTTATCCGGGCCTTCAGTCCCGAATCCGACACCACGAGGAACCTCCAGGGCTGCCAGTTGGCCCCCGATGGGGCCTGTCTCGCCGCCTCCAATATCCTCAGTACGTCCTTCAGGGTCACCCCACCGGCTCTGAACCTCCTGACTGATCTCCTACGAGCTGCCAGCTCTAAGACTCCCATCGGACCGGTCGCGGCCTCGGAGGGAAAAAATGTTGGGAGGGTCAGGGCCCCAGGGCCACTAGGATCATCTCACCCTGTGGATACACGGCCTTGACCACACCCAGGGGCGGAGCGTCGGGGCTCCACCAGACGGTCGCCCCCTGGTATACGATCTTGTAGCACGAGAAGGTGCCGGCCGGGACGGTCACGGTCTCCACCCCCACGACGGAACTCGTCTGCGGCGGCACGTACTCGTACTGACTGTACTGCTGAGGCGAGGCGGCCTGACACCCTACTCCCGGGATGCAGATCTGGACCTCAACCGTCTCGCCCGTCGCCACGTTTATCCAAGCCGTCACGGAGGGAGACGCGGCCTGCTGCCCACCCGCGCCCTCGTACTCGTAGGTCACCCTGAGGCACTCGGCGCCTCCCCTCACCTCCCTACCCTAGACCGTCACGGTCATGTACACCTCTCCCTGCGGGAGCGTGATCTCGTACCTTGCCCAGGTCCCGGGGGACAGGCTGCCCCAGAGGGATGCGTAGTCGATCTGACTGGGCTTGGACGGAGGCGGACTCGTGCTGGGGCCCTTTGTGGTGGGCGGAGGAGTTGGCCTTGGCCTCCTAGGCGGCTTTGGCTTCTTGGTCGGCGGGGCGGTCGTGCTCGGAGCTTGCGTGGTGGGAGGCGCGGTCGTGGGGGGAGCGACCTCCCCTCCAGGCCTCATGTAGAAGTAGTAGAATCCGACGGCCCCGAGTACTAGGGCCCCGATCACCACAAGGGCCATCCCCTTGTCACTCACGCTACCCACCTTCCCTTCGGGCTCCCCCTTTGGCGCCTGAGCGGTGGGATATATTTGGACTTAGGAATGCTTGGTTTAGATCTTTGTTCTATTACCATGGAGGTGACTCAAGACCTCGTTTTGTCGGAATTGGAGGAGGCCCCCGAGGCGCCAGCGTTGATGTCCAAGATGCCGAGAAGCCCGAGATCCCTCAGAATCTGTTCGGTCGGCCTTCCGGATGGATCCCACCCCCTCAATCGATAGAACTTCAGTAAGGAGGCTCTGAAGTCGTCATAACTTGTAAAGGCCCTTCTACCTTGAGAGGGGCCGCTTGGAACGGGTTCCCACATCCTCGGCGGCAGAGAGTCTTCGGCCTCCGGGTTCAGGCCCTCTCTCAGGTTGTAGAGCCTCGAGAGGGTCTCGATTCGCCACCCGACCTTCAGAACATCCTCGGGGGTGTACCCTATGCCGGTCGCCGCCGCGAGCATCTCTGCGTAGTCCCGCTCGTCCAAGTCGAGGAACGAGCAGATTACGAGGCTGTCCGCCGCGGCCTTCCTATCCCTGTTCCTGATCATGGACTCAACGGTGTCGAGGGCGCTCCTGTCCGGCTTCTCCCTTGCGTCGGGCCACCCCCTGAGGTGCGAGGCCCCAACTTCGGCCGTGGCGTAGCTGAGGCCAAGGCCGATCCTCCCCCTCGGGTCCCACGCCGGCATGTCGAGCCCCTTCACGTGGACAGCCAGCTCGGGAACCCCGAGCTTCCTCGCCGCCCTCGCGGCGCCTTCGGCCAGCAGATCCCCGATCCCCCTCCTGTGGGCTATCGCGTCGGCCAGCCTCAGGAAGCACTCCACATCTCCGAACCTCAGATCTCGGAACTCCTCGTCCCTAAGTACCCCCCTCTCGGCACACTCTGCTGCGAGGGCCATCGCGCTCCCCGCGCTTATCACGTCGAGCCCGAGCCTGTTGCACCTCTCGTAGAGACTCATCATGTCTTCCGGCCTCTCCAGCCCGAGGTTGGACCCAAGCATGGCCATGCCCTCGTACTGGATCACCGAGTAGGAGCCGTCGACCCTGTGGTACTTCACGCAGGCCCTGGGGCAGGCGAAGCAGGCCAGATCCCTGACCCTATACCTCCTCAGCGCGGCGGGATCGTAGTTCTCGGCGTGCTCGAAGCTCGTCGTCTGGAAGTTCCTCGTCGGCAGCATGCCCAGCTCGTTGGCCGCCACGAGGGCGCTGGTGGTTCCGTCGTTCTGAGGTCCTCTCCGGCCCTCGGTCCTCCTCCAGATCTCTCGGTAGATCTCGAGCACCCTCTCCCAGTCGGCCGGGCGCGCCGACCAGGACCCCATCACGGCTATGGCCTTGAGCCTCTTCGATCCCATCACCGCGCCGGTGCCTCCCCTCCCGGCGGCGTGGAGCCTCTCCGCATGTACCACAGAGTACCTGACCAGGTTCTCGGCCGCCGGCCCCACCACCGCCACAGAGGGGCCGCCATAGTGGGCCTCGAAGACCGCGTCGTGCGCCCGATAGACGTCGAGCCCCCAGATCCAGTCCGCGTCCCTAAGCTCCACTTCGCCGCTCTCCACGAGGAGGTAGACGGGTCTCTCTGCCCTGCCCACGACCATTATGGCGTCGAAGCCTGCGAACTTCAGTTCCGCACCGAGGAAGCCGGAGGCGTGGCTGTCTATGAAGTAACCCGTCAGGGGAGACTTGGTGACCACAACGAACCTTCCACAGCCGGGGAATATGCCGGAGAGGGGACCCGCCGCTACGATGAGCGGGTTCTCCGGCGCGAAGGGGTCCACGCCCCTCGGCGCCTCCCTGTAGAGGAGGTAGGCTCCGAGCCCCTTCCCGCCTAGGAGGCTGGTGAGCACCTCTCGGGGTATCGGGACGACCTCGTGCTCGCCTCGCGTCAGGTCGACCCTCAGGTAGCGGCCGGCCCACCCTCGCGCTGCGTCGTCAGCCGCCATCGCGACCCACCACCCCAGGGCCTCCCGCCAGCCTCTTCATTTCGGCGAGCACCTTTAACCTCCTCTCCTTTCTCCGGGCGGCCTCCTCCCACCTTAATCGAGCACTCTCATCTCTTGGGATCAGGGGCGGGACTGGCGCCGGTTTCCCGCTCTCGTCGACGTGAACAAGCGTGAAGTAGGCCGTCGTGCAGTGCCTCGCAGGCGATTCACCGGGCCTCTCCGTTATCACCTTGACCTCCACCTCCATGCTGGTCCTCCCGGTGTGGTTGAGCCTGGCGGCCATGGTCAGCACGTCCCCCACCCTGATCGGCCAGTAGAACGCCATGTGGTCGAGGGAGGCGGTCACTACCCTCCCCCCGGCGTGAAGGGCCGCTGCGGCCGCGGCGAAACCGTCCATCTCCAGCAGGAGGGAGCCTGCATACATCATGTCCCCGTACACGGCCGCGTCGGGCCTCACCACCCGAACCGATCTCAGCCCGAAGCCCCCGAGGTCCACGTCGAGGGCCCTCTCGGCCCTGTCGCTCACCCTCCCCCGGACGTCCTCTAACCACTCTCGAGCGGCCTCCCACGCCTCGCCGCCCCTCGGAACTACCTCGGGGTCTGGGACGGGCCTGGGCCGACCGCGGGCGTCCACCGAGACGAAGGCCATGCGGGCGACGGTAGCCAGGCTCCTCTCCCCCGTCTCGGCGTCCTCTATCCAGCAGTCGACTCTGACGGCCATCGAGGACCTCCCCACGTACTCCACCGTCGCCCGGTAGGAGAGTATGGAGCCGGGAGGGACGGGTCTGATGAAGAAGAGGTCGTCAAGGTATCCCAGAACGGCCGGGCCACGCGCCACCCTGGTCGCTGCCACCGAGCCGGCGTCGACCAGCCAGTGCATCATCCAGCCGCCGTAGAGCGTTCCCCTGGCGTTCACGTGCCGGGGGAGGACGGGCCTGATCAGCTCCACGTCGGCCCCTCTGGTGCTGGGCATGACGGCGTCCCCCCGCAGCCGGCACCAATAAAACGCTGGGGACGACCCTCTTTGCATCTCCGAGTTCAGGTCGGTCCGAAGGCAATCACGAGCTCGGGCACCACGACGGTCCACTCCTCCCCCGGAGCGAGGACGACGGCGGCCTCGGTCCCCCCACCCAGCGCCCGGAGCCAGGCCTCAGCCTCCTCTCCCTCACCAGCGACCGCCAGTCTGACGTGGACGCCGTCTGGCCACGCGCCGGGGTCGAGCCTACACCTCAATAGGAGGACACGTCCGCCGGGGGTTACCCACTGGAGGACCTCCATCGCGCCGCCGAGGCCCTCCTCTACCCTCCAGTCGCCCGAGAGGTCCTGAAGGTCGTCCCCCAACGGTAGGATGACCGGTCCCGGTGAGGCCCCCGTCAAGCAGGTCGGCATGCTCAGGGCCTTCTCGGCCTCGCCAGCGACCTCAACTCTGATGGGACCCTCGCCGACCAGGAGGATTGGGTGGGTCTCCAGGTAGGGGCCCCTGATCCTCCGTCCCGCCAGCAGCCGGATCTCATGCCCCCTGGACCTGACGACCAGCTCGATGGGAAGGGCCCCCCCAACTCCCCTCGCTCCCGGGGGGAGGAGGGTCCAGACCCTCACCAGGGCCGCGCACAGCCCCTCGTCGCACCCGAGGACTATTGCCTCCATTGAAGAACTCCTCGTCCCGGCTCCGCACCAGGCAGAGGCTTCTGGTACACTCCACTCCGCGCCGATGAGTTCGACGGCCTCAATCAGGGTACCACACCCCACGCCGGTCTGTCTTACGGTTACTTAAGGCGGTAGAGTTCCAGGTACCACCTCGGCTTGTGTGAGGTGCTCTTCTCAAGGGTGAAGCCCCTCCTCGCCGCCACGAACCTGAAGATCCACGGCGCCCAGAGGTGGAACTCCAGCTCCTCGAACCTGCCCGTGTCGAGGTAGTGGAACAGCCTCTTTACTACCCCATCCGTGCCGCTGTACCCGGAGTGGTAAGAGACCACCGCCCCCGTTCTGAAGGGCTCGGTCCTGACATCCTTGTATCCCCCCGTAGCCAAGAGCTGGATGAAGTCCGAGGACTCCACCCGGAGCCTGCCACCCGGGGCGAGCACCCGGGCAATCTCTCCTAGGACGGTCCACACGTCGTCGATCGAGAAGTGAGGGAGGCTGTTACCGAGGAAGACGACGTAGTCGAAGCTGTCGTCCGGCAGAGGGATCTGCCTGGCGTCGCCCCTAAGGAACCTCACCTTGGACCCCCTGCTCCTGGCCACCTCCCTCGCCCTGTCGACCATCAGGAGGAGGGCGTCCACGCCCACCACCTCGTGTCCGAGCTCCTCGAGAAGGAAGGAGAATACCCCAGATCCACAGGCTAGGTCCAAGGTCCTGCCGGGAGGAGTCAATAGGTCCCTCAGGAATGGGCGAAGGAACTCCGCCCTCTCCTTGGCCTCCTCGGACTCGGGATCGTAGAACATCGGGTGTCTGGAATAGAACTCGAGCCAGCGGGAGATCTCAAACCTGCTATCGTTCTCACCCGCGCTCAAGGGCCCCCAGGGGGCGTTCGGATTCTCAAATTAATTAGTTTAACAGGATGACCGAGGCAAGTTGACTAGGGGACTTGCTTAACCCACTTCCAAGCCATTCTTGAAGATCTCTCCCCCCTTACGTTGAAGGGGAGTACCTGTCATTGGGGCGTCCCCCCGCAGAGTCGCTTGCCAAAGGAGGGGACTCTCGCGAGTTCCAGTTCCGGGGAAAAAGTTGGGATGGGGCTAGCTCAGACGCCCCCCATCACGTAGGCCATGATGGCCTTCTGAACGTGGAGCCTGTTCTCCGCCTCGTCGAAGACCACGCTGTGAGGCCCGTCTATCACGTCGTCGGTGACCTCCATGCCCCTGTCCGCCGGCAGGCAGTGCATGTAGATGACGTCGCTCTTGGCCCTGTCTATCTTCTCCTGATCGCATATCCAGTCCTTGTACTGGTTCATCAGGTTGATCATGCCCTCCTTGTCCACCTCGGGGACGTTGGGCGGCATGAACTTGAGGGACCCCCAGCTCTTGGGGTAGACGATGTCGGCCCCCTCGAAGGCCTCGTTCATGTCGTAGCTGATCTCGAAGCTGCCGCCGAACTCGTCGGCGTTCTGCCTAGCCATGTCCACTATCTTGGGGTCGAGCTCGAGCCCCTTGGGGTGGGCCAGGACGACGTCGGCCCCGAACCGGGTGAACGCCAGTATGGCGCTCTGGGGCACGGCGACGGGCTTCACGCCGGCCGAGTAGGCCCAGCTTACGACGACCTTCTTGCCCTCCAGCCTACCCTTGTGCTCTATGGCCGTCATCACGTCGGCCATGGCCTGGCACGGGTGGTAGATGTCGTCCTCCATGTTGATTACGGGGATGTCGGCCCAGTGGGCGAACTCCCTCACTATGCGGTCGCCCTTCCCGTACACCCACTGGACGGGCTTGCCGTAGATCCTTATCGCGATGGCGTGGCCGTACCTGCTCAGCACCCTCGCCACGTCGGAGATCCTCTCGGTGGTGTAGGCGATCTCCTCACCCTTCAGGGCTGGGGTGTAAACGGCGCCGGGCTGGAGGTAGATGCCCTGGCCGCCCAGCTCGAATATGCCGGTCTCGAAGCTGTTCCTCGTTCGCAGGCTGGCGTTGTAGAACAGCATGAAGAGGGTCTTCCCCTCCAGGAGCCTGTGGGGGATCTCCTTCCTCTTCTTGTCTTTGAGCTCCATGGCCAGCTTGAGGACGGCCTCGAGCTCCTCCCTCGTCCACTCCTGCGTCGAGATGAAGTCCCTACCTCGCAGGTTCACGACCATAGGGGTCACACCCCGGCCCCATGGCTCGCAAGGGAATCCTCATAAACCTGTCGAGCGGGAGAGGCCCGTTTATTAGCTCGCCGGGCCTAACTCCCGAGATGAGGGAAGAGCTAGTCTCGCTCCTCGAGAGACTCTCCACGGCTCCAGGACCGCCGGGCATGGAGGACCGGGTGAGGAGGCTAATAGCCCAAGAGCTCCGGGGTCACGTTGACGGCCTCGAGGTGGACGCCCTGGGCAACCTGATAGCTGTCAAGAAGGGCTCAAGGTCGGCCAGGATCATGCTCGACGCTCACATGGACGAGGTCGCGCTGATGGTACGCTCCCTTAGGGCGGACGGCTTCCTGGAGATCGTTCCCCTTGGAGGGCTGGACCCGGCCGTCCTGCTCGCCCAGCGCGTGGTGGTCCACGCGAGGAGCAGGGACATCCCTGGAGTTCTGGGAGCGAAGCCAAGACACGTGATGACCGAGGAGGAGCTGAAGAGGAGGCCCACGTTCGACGAGCTCTACGTCGACGTGGGGGCCAGGTCGAGGGAGGAGCTGGAGGCGCTGGGCGTGAGGCCGGGCGACTTCGTCACCTTCGACGTCCCGTTCAGGAGGTTTGGTGACGCGGTGATCGGAAAGGCCTTCGACGACAGGATGGGGTGCCTGGTAGCCGTAGAGGTTCTGAAGGAGCTGCCGGAGGACTCGCCGACCGTTGTGGCGGCCTTCACCGTCCAAGAGGAGCAGGGCCTCCGCGGCGCCGGGGTCGCGGCCTACAGGATCAACCCGGACGCGGCCTTCGCCCTCGAGGGCACCATAGCCGATGACACCCCCGGCGTGCCGGAGGGGAAGAGGGTCACGATCTTGGGGGGCGGGCCCGCGATAAGGGTGATGGACAGGAGCATGCTCACCCAGAGGCTCGTCTTGGAGCACATGATCCGAGTCGCGGAGGAGGCAGGGGTCAGGTACCAGCTCCAGCTATCGCCGAGGAGCGGGACCGACGCTGGGAGGATACACCTCACGAGGGAGGGCATACCCACGGGAGTGGTCTCGGTGCCGGTGAGGTACATCCACACCCCGTCCAGCCTCGCCCTGATCCCCGATGTCGAGGAGACTGTCAGATACGTGATCCAACTGCTCGACTCAATAAGGTCGGCGGAACAGCTCCGGCCCTCGATCTAGGCGGCCTACGGGGCGAGTACTATGGAGAGCTTGAGGATGAGTCCCCGCAGGACCAGCGGGTTCAGCGGAAAGATGACCACGTAAGCCCAGGTCGCAAGCGGACCGACTCGCTGGCAGATCTTTATCGATCCCATCAGGACCGTCGTGCAGTAGATGAAGACGGCAGCGAGGATGGGCCCTTCCAGCCCAGCGGTCATGAGGGCGGATCCGGCGACCGCCGGCGCGATGCGGAGGATCGGCCCCCGCCAGGCGAACTCGCCCCCGAACCTCCGAGGGGACAGCGCCGCCCCGAGACACGCCGTGAGCAGCGCGGCCCCCAGGCCGATCGCGACTGTTAGGAAGAGGGTCGCCTCCATCCACGAGGTCCCATCGAGTTCCAGCGTCCCCGCGAGCCAGAGAAGCAGATATCCGACGGTGCCCGCCCACGGGACGATCCGGGGCCTCAGACCCTCAACGCGCCGCGTCTCGGCAGCGGCGAGGCCGACCGCCCAGGTGATGGACAGGAGGAGGAAGACAGCGCCGATGCCCGCGCCGGCGCCCAAAGTGCGGAGTGATAGAGGGATCCACCCCGCACCGAACCCAACGACCGCGAGCGATCTGAAGAGGTCTGCGCTCGCTAAGTACCATAGATCCGACGCTTTAAGTCCCTTGAACAGGATCCCAGCCTTCTTCAGCGCCCTGGCCGGAATCAAGACCGCCGCCGCCAAGGCTGCGCAGGCCGCCGCCAGCGCCGCCCCCTCGGGGAGGCGAGACACGGCAGGTGGTAGGATGATCAGGGCGGCGAGAAGCATGGTGGAGGCCACGTAGGACAGCTCAAGCTCGTCCATCTTCGCGCCCCGGATTTGGGTGAAATGGATTTAATTGCTTCAGCCTAGGGGAGAACTCAGATCTATTTTTTTATGGAGCGCCGGCACCCTGCTCAGGTGCTGAGTCGCTTTGAGTAGAGCGTCCCTGGTCATCTTGGTCTTACTCTTGGCTTCGGTCCCCTCCACACCTCTCGTCTCTTCCGAGGGTCGGCCTGCCCCGTTCTCAGACTATCGAGAGACCCCCCTGAACAGGGTCCTGTTCCCCCGGATTGGGGCGCCGGCTCTGGCGGAGCCTGGGTCCCGCTTCGAGGCCTTTGTCGCGTGGGTCACGGATGAGGTGCCGGACCCCGAGGCCGCGTCCTGGGGCGCCTCACTGAAGTCTCTCTACTCCGACGCCGACTCGTACGCTCTCACGGTTGAGTCCCAGGAGTTCACCGGCGACTCGTGGCGTCTGATCCTCGCCCTGCCGGGTGACGTCCAGCCTGGCCTCTACAACCTCTCGCTCTCCGCGGGTGGGGTCAGGTACGTTGAGCCGAACTCGGTGTACGTGCTGGAGCCCGGGCAATCCTCGCTGAGGGTCGCGGTGGCCACCGAGAGCCACTTCAGCCTGAGGAGGGCCCCGGGAGACGTGGCCTTCCGAGAGTCCTTCATCGACGTCCTGAACACGGCTCAGGCCCTGGGCGTGGACGCCTTCATCCACTTGGGGGATCTGCTGGGCAACGTGTACGACGAGGAGACCTTCGCCGCCTTCTACCGCCTCCTGGTTCAATCGAGGGTGCCGGTCTTCCTGGTGCAGGGGAACGCCGACTGGGACACCGTGGAGCACGACAAGTACTACTGGGACAAGTACCTCGGCCCGATCATGCGGTACAGGGCCGAGTACCTCTGGATCACCGTCGAGGCGATGAACACTGACACCGGGAGGGTCTCTGACGACCTGCTCGACCGGGTGGAGGCCGACCTCGCGGGGGCCGAGACCCCCGTGAAGGTGCTCATAGTTCAGTACCCCTACTGGCAGAACTCTCCGAACGCTCAGGAGCGGCTCCCCGACATACTCAAGAGTACCAACGTTACCCTGGTCCTGTTCGGTCAGGACGGCACCGACGAGGTGTTGGAGCCGCCGGATAAGGCCGTGCTCCACGTCGCGCCGAAGACCACGCACAGGGCGGTCAGCGGCGGGTTCAGGCTCCTCGAGATCTCCGAGTCGGGACTGGTCAGGTACTGGGATGAGAGCGTGCCCAACGGGCTCCTCAACGTCTCGTACCTGCAGCCCAATGACGGGTCCTCGGAGTCGATGGCGGTGAGGGTCGAGTACGGGATCCCAGACGGGGATTACGGCCTGTCCATGTTTGAAGAGGGTGGGAGGCTGGTCCTCAAGCTGCCCGTGCTACTGAGGGACGTGGGCAGGGGGATCAGCGTCGAGGGGGCGGAAGTGAGTTGGCAGTCCAGGCGCGGCGGGAAGGTGGCCCTGCTCCTGAGGGCCGAGGTGTCGCCCGGCGGAGACCTCACGGTGAAGGTCCTCCAGGGGGAGGACGCGACCGCGCCCACGATAAGGGTCTACCCTGACGTGGTGGTGAGGAAGGCCACCCTCTACTACGAGTTGAGCGACGTGGGGCTGGGGGCCGAGTCCGTGGAGTTCTACTTCAGCGAGGACAACTCGAGCTGGGCTCCCTGCCCCGTCAAGGTGGTGGAAGAGCACCCCCTGTACTACATTGAAGCCACCAAGCCGGTGATGTACTACAAGGCCGTAGTGCGGGACGCGGCCGGGAACGTTGGAACCTACTACGGCCAGATAGAGTTCCCGGACCTCGGACCCACTCAGACGACTCCCCCGCCAGCGGAGAGAGGTCGGCTTAACCTAATCGCGGTCGGGGTTGCGGCGCTGGCGGCGATAGCCGTCGTCGCCGCGCTCCTGATGAGGAGGAGGTAGCCCACCTTACCCCTCCACCCCCCTTTTTCACCGCGGGAGTTCGAGGGACGCGGGAAAGATCACAGCATCAGCGCCACCGGAGACCCGAGCCTCACGCCCAATGACCTGGCCACGGGTCGACACTTGGCCGTGAGGAGCAGGAGCGTTGGTCTCCCCAACCCCTCGGCAGGCTCGGTCAAGGTCTCGTAGTGGCCCATGCCCTTTGCTATGACCATATCGGACTCCTCTATCGCCTCCAGAGCCTCGCGAGTGGCCTCACCCCCGCGGAACCCCAGTCGGGGACGGACGGTCGCCGGAATCACGCGCACGCCGCTCGGCACGACTTGGCGAGCCTCATCCACGGTGACGTCGTCGAGTATTGGGCCCGGTTTGGCCAAAACCGTCACCTCCTTTCCCATGCCGACGAGAAGGTCGATGAGCAGCGCGTCTACCAAGAACTCCCCCAGGTTGTCGCTCATCAGGACCACGGATCTGGCCCCCTTGATGATGGAATAGGCCTCTCTCGTGCGATCCACCGCGAATCCCCTCGACGCTGCCCTCAAGACCGCCTTGAACGCCTTAGATGGGTCGATAGGGTGGTCCTGCACCCCCACCTCCACGGCGTTCGCTGCGGCTGAGAGGAGGGCGACCTCCCGAAACCGCTCGTAGCCTTCCGGAATCCCGGACAAGTGCCTCAAGGCCACCGTCCTGATGCCGTCCCTTACGCTCTCCATGGCCGCCCTCTTCAGCGGGCCCTTGATGTCCTCTATCCCGGAGAGCTCCGACGCCCTCAGGGCCAGCGCCGTACCGAGGTCGGCGGGAATCGCGTCGTCAGACCACATCGCCCTGAACTCTCTGAGGAGCTGCAGGGCAAGCCTGAAGGCCTCGTCCCTCTCCAGGTGGGTGAGGGAACTCAGCCTGACAGCACTCGACGAGAGGCATATCGCGCACAGCGGACTTACCTTCACAGGTCAGCGGGCGCAGCCCGCCTCATAACCCTGTCCCTATCTCCGCATCCAGACATCCGGACAGTCAAGTCCACGACCTGCCCAGCGCGGTCGGTTGCTGGACCTCGCGCCGTTTTTACCGCCGGATAAATCGTTATTTTGGTCCCGGAAAAGTTCTCTAGGTGCGGAGATGAGCCTGAGGGCAATCGAGGAGGACCCCCACAGGAGGGGGGTGCTCCGGGCCGAGGTGGACATCCCCCACTTCGGCAGGGTCGTGCTCAAGGACATGTTCCTGATGTCTACCCGATGGTGGGCGGACTTCATGGCCGGGCTGACCGTCTTCGTGGGTGAGAAGGGTCTGAGGCCGGTCTTGTACTACTCCGCCTACAGGATGATGAAGGTCCACGACTCCAAGGGCATAGTCTCAACCAAGGAGAAGCTGTCTCTCAGCGAGATGCTGGACGTGGCCAGGAGGGTTTACAGGTCCCTGGGGTTCGGCGACATCCTGTCGATCACGTTAGGAGAGGAGAAGGTGGTTGTCAGGGTAAAGGACTCGTTCGAAGCCAGGGGGAGGAGGTCGGATTCGCCCGTGTGTCACTTCACTGCCTGCCTCCTCGCCGCTCTGGTGGAGGACACGACCGGCATTCGAATAGGCCCGATGATTGAGAGGGAGTGCCAGGCCGCTGGGGCGGACGCGTGCACATTCGAAGCGGAGGTCCTCGAGGGAGGAACCCGCAGTTGAGTCCACCTGGGGGCCGCGCCGAGGCGATAGCAGTCGTGAGGTCCATCGACGGCTGCGACTCCGCGTGCTCCTACTGCCCGCGCGCCGAGGAGAGGGTCCCTCCCCGTGGCTTCCTTGACCCCCACAGGGTTGAGGTCTTCTTGGACTCGCTGATAGGCTCTGGCCTGAGGCCCGACGTGTACTTCACGTGTCCTAACCCGCTGGCTCACCCTAGGGTGGAGGAGCTGATCGCGGCGGCGACCGACAGGGGCTTGGAATCTCATGTGTTCGTCCCCGCGGCGGCCGGCTCCCGCGAGAGATCTCCAGAACGCCTCATGAAAGCAGGCGAGATATTCCTGTTCTGCTACTCGACCTCCGAGCTTAAGCGCGCCAAGAGGTTCGTCAGGAGGCTCCTCGTGGCTGGGAAATCCATGAGGTTGATGTCCATCTACGTCCCCGGGGTGAACGACGAAGAGATCACAGAGATGGTGAACATCGGCAGGTCGTGGGGTCTCCAGGTGTGGGTCTCTCCCCCGGTCTTCTGCCCGGTCACCAGGTGCCCAGCGGATGTGGTCAAGGCTATGCAGGGCAGGGGGTACGACGTCTCAGATCCCTTCGGAGAGTTCATGGGGATCTACGAGATGAGGGTGACGTTCCACCGGGACTTTCCGGTATACCTCCTCTCAGGCCCCAGATGTCGCAGGGAATGCAGGATAATCTACATGGACCCGTCCGGCTTGGTTGGCAAGTGCCCCATGCTGGGCCAGCTCAACCCAGCCTACGGGCCGGAGGAACTCCGGAGCATACTCGGCTCGGGGTGCGAGCTGATAGAGCGCTCCGCGGCCTACTCGTTCATCCCCTCCCTCAGGCTGGTCACGAAGGACGGTCAGATCCTGGATGAAGACGATCTGGACCTGCTCTCTATGCTGGAGTCGACGGGGAGCCTCAGCGCCGTCGCGAGGAGCCTCGGGCTGTCCCCCCCAGCGGTGTACAGGAGGCTCAAGAGGATGGAGTCCGCGCTGGGGTTCAAGCTCTTCGAGTCGTGGAAGGGCGGCGCCGGACGGGGAGGCGTGGTCCTCACGCCGGAGGCCCTCGAGCTGGTGCGGTCCTACCGGGGCTACAAGGCTGGCCTGGGGATCGTCCGTTTTAACCTCATGTTAAACGAAAGGGCTTAGTTAAATTTTTTACCTAAATCGGAGAATTTTTCTTGAGCGGGTTAAAAAAATCCCTAGGGGGGGTGAATGGCAACCGTCCCTCCGAGCTACCTGGAATACCTCATCTACGTCGACCCTGAGAGGTGCGTGGGATGTAGGAGCTGTGAGATAGCCTGCGCGGTCGAGCATTCCTCCTCGAAGGAGCTGTTTCAGGCCGTCTTCGAGGACCCTGCGCCCAGGCCGAGGACGAAGGTCGTCCCGGCAGCCGGCGTTTACGTCCCCATGAGGTGCATGCACTGTGATCCGGCCCCCTGCGTCGAGGCCTGCCCTACGGGGGCCATGCACAGGACGGACGAGGGCTTCGTCGTATCCGACCTCGAGAAGTGCATAGGGTGCAGGACCTGCCTCCTCGCCTGCCCCTTTGGCCACCCGACCTACGACTTTAGGAGGAAGGTGGTGAAGTGCGACCACTGCGTTGACAGGTTCCGCGTTGGACTACCGCCAGCGTGCGTCGAGGCCTGCCCGACGGGGGCCCTGAGGTACGGCAGGGCGGAGGACATCTTGGACAGGGAGAAGATCAGGAGGGCCGCGGAGATGGTGCTCGGACTTGCGGAGGCGGCCGTGGTGTACGCCAAGCCCGCCGAGAGGGCTCCCAGGTCCCCCCTGGCATCTCTCAGGGAGATGTATGAGGCCGTGAGGTGGTCAGAATGACTGCCGCGGAGGTTGAGAGGGGTAAGCCCGGGTCAGAGAGGGTCTACGAGAGGCTAATGAGGACGGCCAGAAGGGAATTCTACGAGTCCGTCTCCATCGACCCCACCGTCCCCAAGCTCCTGGAGAAGGCCGAGATGGATGGCGCCGAGACGGCATGGCACAGGTACCTGGCTCAGCAACCTCAGTGCGGATTCGGTCTCCTGGGGGTCTGCTGCAGGAACTGCAACATGGGGCCCTGCAGGATCGATCCGTTCGGATACGGTCCCCAGAGGGGGGTATGCGGGGCCACCGCCGACACCATAGTGGCAAGGAACCTGATGAGGATGCTCGCCGCGGGGGCCGCCGCCCACAGCGACCACGCCAGGGACATTGTGGAGGTCTTCAAGGGGATACCCGAGGGGTGGGCCAAGGACTACGAGATAAAAGACCCAGAGAAGCTCAGGGGGATAGCTCGCGCCCTCGGGCTGGAGGTGGAGGGCAGGGAGCTGAACGACCTGGCGAGGGAAGTCGCCGAGATAATGGAGTGGGAGTTCGGCAAGCCCGGGGAGAAGCCCCTCAGGCTCGTGGAAGCCTACGCCCCCAAGAAGAGGATGGAGGTATGGAAGAAGGTCGGGATAGTTCCCAGGGCGATCGACAGGGAGGTCACGGAGATAATGCACAGGACTCACATGGGAGTCGACGCCGACCCGCTCACCCTCATCGCCCAGGGACTCAGGTGCGCCCTAGCGGACGGGTGGAGCGGCTCAATGATGGCCACGCTCCTCAGCGATGTCATGTTCGGGACGCCGAAGCCGCTCAGGGCGGTGGCCAACCTCGGGGTGCTGAGGGAGGACGCGGTCAACATACTGGTGCACGGCCACAACCCAGTCCTGTCCATGAAGATAGCCGAGGTGGCCGGCGACCCCGAGCTGGTCCAGATGGCAAAGGACCTCGGCGCGGCGGGCGGGATCAACGTCGTCGGAATGTGCTGCACCGGAAACGAGGTGCTCATGAGGCTTGGCGTCCCCATAGCCGGCAACATGCTCCAGCAGGAGCTGGCAATAGCCACCGGCGCGCTCGAGGCCGTGATCGTGGACTACCAGTGCATCATGCCGGCTATTGTGGACGTCGCCTCCTGCTACCACACCAAGGTGATAACGACGGAGCCCAAGGCGCACATCCCCGGCGCGATACACGTGGAGTTCGACAAGGCCAACGCCGTTGAGACCGCGAAGAAGATCGTGAAAATTGCCGTCGAGAACTTCAAGAATAGAAACCCTGACAGGGTAATGATACCGAAGGAGAAGTCAGAGCTGGTGGCCGGATTCAGCGTTGAGGCCATACTAGAGGTCCTCGGAGGCACGCTCGAGCCCCTCGCCGAGGCCCTCAGGACGGGGAAGATAAAGGGGATCGTCGGGATCGTGGGCTGCGTCAATCCGAAGGTCAGGCACGACCACAGCCACGTCACCCTGACGAAAGAGCTGATCAAGAGGGACGTCCTCATTGTGGGCACCGGCTGCTGGGCCATCGCCATGGGGAAGCACGGCCTGCTCCTCCCAGAGGCCGCAGAGCTCGCCGGACCCGGACTGAGGGATGTTTGCAAGGCCCTCGGCATCCCGCCGGCCCTTCACATGGGAAGCTGCGTAGACTGCTCTAGGATGCTGATAGCCCTGGCGGCGCTGGCGGAGCACCTCGGAGTCGACATACCCGACCTCCCGGCGGCTGGTTCCGCGCCGGAGTGGATGAGCGAGAAGGCCGTCTCCATAGGCTCCTACTTCGTGGCTTCCGGACTACTTGTGCACCTGGGGACGGTTCCTCCGGTGCTTGGCAGCAAGAAGGTCGTCGAGATACTCACCGACAAGGCGGAAGACCTAGTGGGAGGAAAGTTCCTGGTAGAGCCCGACCCGGTGAAGGCTGCCGAGCTCATCATGGCCCACATCCTGGAGAAGAGGAGGGCGCTGGGCTGGCCGGAGTGATGGCCTTGCCCCTCAGGGTTCTCGTGGCCGGGAAGGGAGGGGTGGGCAAGACAACGGTGTCCGCCCTCCTCTCTCACTTTTTGCGCGACAGGGGTATGAGGGTCCTGGCGGTCGACGCCGACTCCGTTCCAAACCTGGGTATAGCGCTGGGCCTACCACCCGAGGTCGCGGGTTCCATAGTTCCCCTCGTGAGGAACGAGGAACTCGTGGAGCAGAGGACGGGCGCCCGACCCGGCCAGGCTTGGGGGGTCCTGTTTCGAGTCAACCCCAGGGTCGACGACCTGGCGGAGAGGTACGGGGTGAGCGTGGGAGGCGGCCTGAGCCTGCTGGTCGTGGGCAGCATAGACGCAGCCAAGCAGGGCTGCCTCTGTCCAGCAATTGCGCTGGCAAAGAGGCTCCTGAAGCACCTGGTCTCCTCCACCGACGAGTCGTCGGCGGTGATCGTGGACTCGGAGGCCGGAGCGGAGGTATTCGGCCGGGGGCTCGCCGAGAACTTCGATCACATGGTGTGCGTCTCCGAGCCCACGGTGGCCTCACTGGACATCTCCAAGCGCCTCCTCAGGATGGGCCGGCAGCTCGGGATCCGCGAGTTCTCCCTCATCGTCAACAAGATGCCTGAGAGAGGCGAGTCGCTCAGGGAAGCCATAGAGAGAAGGTTCTCCGGTGAGGCCAGGGCGTTTTTCGTCCCCAGCGACCCCGAGGTCCTGAGGGCGAGCATCGAGGGTAGGGGGGTGGGTACCCTCCCAGTCGACTCTCCAGCGGTCTCGGCCCTGAGGCGGACCTTCTCTGAACTGTTCGGGTGATCAAATGGAGTCGTCGGAGCCCAGGGTCGGAGTCTACGTCTGTCACTGCGGCAAGAACATCGCGGGCAAGGTGGATGTGAGGAGGGTGGCCAAGGAGGCTGGAAGGCACCCGAGAGTAGCCGTCTCTAGGGACTACTTCTTCATGTGCAGCCGGGCGGGGCAAGAGCTCATCAAGAGGGATGTGGAGGCGGGTAAGGTGGACAGGGTGGTCGTGGCGGCGTGCAGCCCCAAGCTCCACGAGCCCCTCTTCAGGAGGGTCGTGGTCGAAGCGGGCCTCAACCCCGGTTACATGGAGCAGGTGAACATAAGAGAGCTGGTCTCCTGGTCAACCGAGGACCCCGAGGAGGCGACTCAGAAGGCCATCAGGTACGTCTTGGGGGGCGTGGAGAAGGTCCTGGCGGCTGAGCCCATCGAGGTTGGGGAGGCAGAGGTCGTTCGGGAGGCCCTAGTCATCGGAGGCGGGGTCGCTGGCCTCGCCGCGGCCTTGGACCTGGCGGAGAAGGGAATCAGGGTTCACCTGGTGGAGCGCTCACCCACGGTGGGTGGGCTCATGGCCCTCTTGGACAGGGTGTTCCCGACCGGCGACTGCTCCCTGTGCATCCTGACGCCCATGATGGCCGAGGCCGAGGCCCACCCACTGATCGACATCCACACCACCTCGGAGGTCGTTGAGGTATCCGGCTCGATCGGGGACTTCCGGGTGAGGGTGAGGAGAAGCCCCAGGTACGTGGATCCAGAGAAGTGCGTGGCGTGCGGGGTATGCGCCTCCAAGTGTCCTGTCGAGGTCCCGAACGAGTGGGACGCCCTCCTCGGCAAGAGGAAGGCCGCCTACATCCCGTATCCTCAGGCCACGCCGAGGGCCTACGTGATAGACCCGAACGCGTGTCTCTTCATCAGGGAGGGGTCCTGCGGGGCCTGCGTCGAGGCCTGCCCCACGAAGGCCATAGACCTCCACGAGGTGCCGCGGGAGTTCGAACTCAGGGTGGGGGCCATCGTGGTCGCAACCGGCGTCAGGGAGTACGACGCATCCAACCTCAAGAACTACGGCTTCGGGAGAATACCGGACGTGATAACCCAGCTCGGATTCGAGAGGCTGATCAACGTGACGGGGCCCACCGGGGGGCACCTGAGGAGACCCTCGGACGGCAAGGTGCCGAAGAGAATAGTGTTCATACAGTGCGCCGGAAGCAGGGACGTGAACCACAACCCCTACTGCTCGGGAGTGTGCTGCATGGTCTCGCTGAAGCAGGCCGAGATCGTGAGGTCCGAGTATCCGGACTCCAAGGTCTACATCTGCTACATCGACATGAGGACTGCGAAGAAAGGATTTGAGGAGATGTACGAGCGGGTCAGACGAGAGGGGGTAGTCTTCGTCCAGGGGAAGCCAGGGGAGGTCTGGAGGGACGGCGATGAACTAGTGGTGGAGGTGTTCGACAAGACCCTCGGCAGGAAGCTGGAGCTCAGGGCGGACCTCGTGGTGCTGGCCGCGGGATTGTCCCCGTCGGAGGGCACCCTGAAGGTTAGGGAGGTGCTCAACGTGGGAGCGGATCTCCACGGGTTCCTCCAGGAGCTCCACCCCAAGCTGAAGCCTGTGGAGACCTCTAGGCCGGGAATTTTCATCTGCGGTGGAGCCCAAGGCCCCAAGGACATCCCAGATTCGGTCGCTCAGGCGAAGGCGGCCGCCAGCGCTGCGGCTACAGTACTGGTGAGGGGGAGGGTTGAGGTCACCGGGGAGAGGGCCTACGTGGACCCGGAGCTGTGCGTCGGCTGCATGGCCTGCGCCGACGAGTGTCCGTTCGGGGCCATCGTGGAGAGGGAAGGCAGGGCGGAGGTTGTCCCGGCCGCTTGCGCCGGCTGTGGAATCTGCCAGCCCGTCTGCCCGACCGGCGCGATAACCAGGAGGGCCTACGGGGTCGAGCAGGTGATGAGGCAGGTGGCCGGCCTCTTGGAGGCCGCGCCGACCTCGCGCGCGGGGGAGGTGTAGCGGATGACCTCAGGATCAGAGTCGCCCGAAGGACCGAAGAAGCTCGTCGTCGGCTTCTGCTGCAACGAGTGCGCCTACGCGGCCGCCGACCTCGCGGGGAGCACGCACCGCACCCACCCGCCCAACGTGCTCGTGGTGAGGGTCCCCTGCTCGGGCGCGGTCGACCCGAGCTGGCTCCTCTACGCGCTGGCCAACGGTGCGGACGCGGCCTTCGTGGCCGGGTGCAGGAAGGGGGAGTGCCACTACGTGGACGGGAATCTGAAGGCCGAGAGCAGGGTGAGCTTCCTGAAGTCGCTGCTGGATGCCGTCGGGGTGGAGCCGGAGAGGGTGGAGATGTTCTTCATGGCCGCCTCCGAGCCCCACAGGTTCGTCGAGGCCGCCAGGGAGATGGCCGCCAGGGTGGAGGCGCTACCCCCACTCCACCGGAGGGAGAGCGTGCCTGTGGGCCCCAAGAGAGAGGCGCTAATCCGCGCCCTTCAGTCCATCGCCGTGGAGGTTAGGGACGTCCCGCTGCCGGCGATACCAGGGTTCGAGGTGCCCGTGTTCGACTTGGACAGGTGCATCGGCTGCGGGGCCTGCATCGAGGCCTGCCCCGAGGGTGCCATTCACTCCGAGGATCGCGGCGACTTCAGGGTGTTCCTCCTGTCCGCCCTCAAGTGCACCGGCTGCGGGGACTGCGTGGACGCCTGCCGGGAGAACGAGGTCGAGGCGCTCTCGCTCGGCGGGGTGAGGGTCCCACAGCTCCTGAGCGAATGGAGTGAGGTGGCTAGGCTTGAGCTGACGAGGTGTTCGGTCTGTGGGAGGCCGTTCGCCACGGATCGCGAACTCGAGAGGGCCGACTCACCTCCGATCTGCCCTGAGTGCAAGGCCAAGGCCTCTGCCAAGGCGATATCCTTTGGGAGGGTGAGATTGTGAGCCTAGCGAAGCGCGTGCTCGAGATCTCCGGCCAGGACGTGACGAAGTGCTTCCAGTGCGCGGAGTGCACGTCCTCGTGCCCCAGCGCCGGGCTTGACGGCTTCTACCCCCACAGGCTGATCAGGGCTATCCTCTTGGACCTGAGGGATGAGGTGTTTCGCGGGGATTACAAGCTGTGCATGCACTGCCACCTCTGCTCAGTCCGGTGCCCCGTGGGGCTGAACTTTCCAGAGGTTGCCATCGCGCTGTCCAACGTAGAAACCAAGGAGAGAGGCCCGGATAATGTGGAGCGGGCTTTCATCTCTGAACTGAGCAAGAGAGCTTTTGTTAACCCTGCGAGGGTGGCGCTGTCCGCTCTGGGAGTTCGAGCTCTTGCGCTGGCTGGCCTACGCGGCCTGAAGCTGGCCGGCATGCTCGCCGAGTCCGGGTCGGTGAGGGAGGAGTACAGGCGGGAGGTGGCGAGGGTTGTCAGGGGATGAGGTGGCCTACTATCCGGGATGCTCCGCGCTGACCACGGAGAGGCCCTACCTGAGGACCGCCGAGGTAGTGCTCGAGAGACTGGGCGTGCCCCATCGCCTAATAGACGACGCGCCCTGCTGCGGGACCGTCGAGCTGGAGATGGTGGACAGGCGGGCCTCTCGGAGGGTAGCGGAGATCGTCGCGGAGGTGGCGGACGGGGCGACCCTCGTCACAGGGTGTTCCGGGTGCTATGGGACCCTCAGGAGAAGTGGAGTCGGAGTCACGCACCTGATCGAGTTCCTCGGCAGGAGGGTCGGGGCAGAGGAGATTGCAAGGAGGGTGGTCAGGAGCTGGCCCGTCAAGGTCGCCCCCTACTACGGCTGCCAGGCACTGAGGCCGAGAGAACAAGCCATCGATGACCCCGAGGATCCTCAAATCCTGGAGGAACTCATGGCGGCCATCGGCGCCGAGCCCGTGGACTTCAGGATGAGGATCAAGTGCTGCGGCGGACCGATTCTCCTCCGCCGGCCCGAGTATGCCAAGCAAATGGCCAGATCCGTTCTGGAGTCGGCCAGGGAGGCAGGGGCGGAGTGCGTTGTCACCATATGCAACCTCTGCCACTTCATGCTGGACTTCTACGGGGGAGGGGTCCTACCAGTGCTCCACGCGACCCAGCCGATCGCCTACGCTCTCGGGGAGCCCGTCGATGGTCTGGGGCTCGAGGAGCACTTCACTCCCGTACCCGGGGGGCTGTTCCACCCGTGACCCAGGCCCTCCTCCACGCCCCCAATTTCTTTGAGTCGCGCGTCGAGGGAGGTGATCGCCGTGTGTGAGGGAGTCGCCCTGCTGATCTCCTCAAGTTCTGAGAAGACCGTCATGGAGGAGGTGGTCTCAGTCAGCATCAGTGGGGGTAGAATCACCCTCGTGAACGAGGATGGAGACGTGTTGGAACTCCTGGGCGTTAAGGAAGTCTTGGTCGACCTGATAAGGCACCGAGTGATGATAGTCACTGAGTAGCCAGGCCAGACCCTCAAATCATGCTTTCAGGTTCAGGAAGAGCGCCTATGCCGGACCGATTAGATTGGACGGAGCGGAAGCATGGGGGGACTCCCGGCCGATCCCCCCGCAACCTGTGCGTGGAGTACGGTCATCAAGTCGCCCGATTTTGCTCTTAAAGACCAAGAATGACCGACAGAGGCTGTTGGGGGAACCACACTAAGAAAATTTTTGGATTTGGCTGAGTTCCCCTCCGCGTGTTTCATCGGGGTGTCCTATGGTCAGTCGGAGCCGCCGTCCTGTGGGGCATTGAGCCCGTCTTAGTCGACGAAGCGATGGATGAGTTTACGTCAGTTTCGATAAACGCCTGGAGGAACCTAGGGGCCCTCATGTTCTGCCTGCCGGCGGCGCTCCTCCTTGTCCCGAGCTTTCATCTTGAACTCGCCCCCTTGGCAATGATAGCCGCCTCCGGGGTCCTCAGCCAGGGGCTGGGGATGTACTTCTACTCCGAGGCGATCCACAGGGCGGGCCCCGGGAAGGCCATTCCGATAGTCCAGACCTTCATATTCTGGGCACAGCTCCTGGGATTCTTCCTCTTCGGCGAGGTACTTACCCTAGCCACCCTAGCGGGCGTCTTTCTGACTATTCTAGGGGTCTGGCTGGTCACGTGCGGGGGCGGGAGGGACGACCCGCTCGGCGTCGCCGCAGCCCTTCTTACCTCCGTGCTCTGGGCAGGCGGAGACGCCCTGACGAGGGCCGCCCTCTTCGACGTCTCGCCCATAGAGACGAGCGCCTGGAGGTCGCTCATGATGTTCGCGATGTTCTATGTCCTGGCCACTAAGACCAGCGGTCTCAGGGCGAGCAGGCGGTGTACGTGGCTCGCGCTAGTCAGCGGAGTGCTGGGGCTGGGGTTGGCCCTGTTCATGTACTTCCTTGCCATGTCCAGGGTGGGTCTATCCCTGGCCGCCCTGCCAATCTCCCTCAGCCCCATAATCTCCCAACTGACATCGTGGAAGGCTGGCAGGGAGAAGCTCGGTCCAAAGATGCTGCTGGGTGGGTCTCTCGTGGCCACGGGAATAGCCCTGGCCTCTCTGTGAACGTCGGCCTCTACGACAGTCCCAGCGGGCGTCCCGCTGGACAACTCCAGAACTTTTTAGGAACCGGTTAGCCACGCGGTTGGGGGGAGGCTAGTGAACCTTCTGGACCTCGTTCTGTCTAGGGAGAAGAGGATGGCCGCTCCTCTCGTTACCTATCCCGCCCTAAAGCTACTCGGGGCTGATGTAGATCAGGCCCTCGGCGATCCCGAGATCCACTCTGAGGCGGCTAAGCTGACTCTGACCGAGTTCGGCTTGGACATGATGCTACCGCTGATGGACCTCACTGTCGAGGCTGAGGCGATGGGAGTCAAGGTAAGGATGTCGCCAACGGAAGCGCCGACGGTGGTTGAGCACCTCTCGATGGAGGAAGCCTTGGCCATGGCTATTGCCAACCTCCCCGACCCTGAGAGGGATGCCAGGTTTCCGGACTTCCTCAGGGCGGCCGAGCTGATGAGGTCGAAGTGCCCAAGGGAGATCCCGCTTGGGTTCTACCTGCTAGGTCCTTTCACCTTGGCGGGGCAGCTGGTCGGCGTCACAACCCTCCTCAAGGCAGTCAGGAGGGATCCCGAGTCAGTTTCGCAGCTCGTTGAGATGTGCACGGAGGTGCTGGCTAGGTACGCGGATGGCCTGGCTCAGCGAGGGGTTGACTCTCTAGTTATGGCGGAGCCCACGGCGGGGCTCGTCTCGAGAGAGGACTACGTCAGGTTCTCCGGGAATCCCACTGCTGAGCTCACGTCTCGAGTTCCGTCTCAGTGGATCCTCCATATCTGCGGCAGGTCGGGGCACCTCGTGGACCTAATGGCTCAGACGGGGGTGGTCGGGGTGAGCTTAGATCACAATGTGGATCTCTTAGAGGCCGCCGAGAAGGTGTCGGACGAGATACTGCTCGTCGGGAACTACTCGCCGGTGAAGGTCGCAATGGAATCCGCAGACGTGATCAGGCAAGAGGTAAGGGATCTGTTAGAGAGGCTCTCGTCCATTCCAAACCTGATATTCAGCACAGGGTGCGACGTGCCAATGAGGGCCCCGCTAGAGAACGTGAAAATTCTAGCGGAGGTCGCGCACGAGTTTTCCCAGCCTTCCTGACTTTCAAAAGACGTCAAAAGATTTAAAACTCCCTTTCGACATGCGGATTCGGCCGGGGGACCCACCCTAGGCTAACCCCTCAGGCTAGCCTCCCCCCGGTGGGAATCCCCCGGCCTGGCGTTAATTCCTATCCTAGGATTGTCAAATTTCATCGATTGATGACTCGGCCTCTCTGGTTGCCGGTCACCGGAGCCTCTTGTACGGCTTCCCCAGTGACGCGGGACCCTTCACACCCCTGCCCACGATCACCAGCGCTATCAGGGTCAGCAGATAGGGGAGCATCAGGGCGAACTGATAGGGGAACCACGCAAGTGTGAGCAGACCGCTCGCTTGGATCCGTAGCTGGAGCGAGTCAGCGAACGCGAACAGCAGAGTACCTAGAGTCATCTTCAGCGGGTCCCACCTGCCTAGGATTATCATGGCTATCACGATGAATCCCCGGCCAGCGGTCATGTTGTCGAGGAACATGTTGTACTGGGAGATCGACAGCAGTGCTCCGGCCACACCTCCTAGCGCGCCCTCCGCTAAGAGGGTGAGATATCTGAGCCTCACGACGTCGACTCCTAGGTAGTCAGCCACCTGTGGATCCTCTCCCGACGCGGTTATCTCGAGGCCTACCCTGGTCCTCGCTAGCACGAAGTAGAGCAGCGGGATGCTGAGCAGCGCGGCGTAGGTGAAGGCGGTCTGGTTGAAGAGCACCGGGCCTATCACGGGTATAGAGCTAAGGAGGGGAATCGGGGTCTCCCTGATGACAGTCGTCACGTGCGGTGGAACGGGGCTCGTGTACCAGCCGAATATCGCCCTGTACAGGTAGAACGTCGCTCCAGACGCCATCAGCGTCAGCGCCAAACCCGTCACAACTTGGTCGAGTGCGAGAGAGACCGTCATGAACCCAAAAATCGCGTTGGCAGCCATCCCCACCAGAATGGCCGCCAGGACTCCAATCCACGGGCTCCCCGTGTAGTACGTGACGATGAATCCGGAGAACGCGCCGAGGAGCATGATGCCCTCGAGCCCGAGGTTCAAGATGCCGCACCTCTCCACCAGGATTTCCCCAGCCCCCGCCAGGAGGAGCGGGGTCATCACCCGCACGGCAGCCCTCATAAGGTCGATCGCCATCTCAATCGGCACTCTCAACCACCTCCTTACGGAAGATCCTCTCACTGATCGGTTCGCTGGCGACGGCGAACACTATCACGAGCCCCTGTATCAGGTAGGCCATACCCACGGGGATGTGAGCCATGCGGTGCATCGTGTAGCTCCCGTTAATTACCGCGCCCATGAAGATGGAGGCCAGAAGGACGCCAACGGCGTTCAGGTTCCCCAGGAGCGCCACTGCGATTCCCGTGAACCCGTATCCCGGAGAGAGCTCCATCCTCATCTTGTGTTGTATGGCGGAGACCTCGATTCCACCCGCTAGGCCAGCGAGGAGGCCGCTGATAAGCATGCTCAGGACCACTATACTCCCTATGTCCGTCCCCGAGTACCGCGCGGCCTCCGGGTTGGCGCCCACGAGCTTGAGCCTGAATCCGAAGGTCGTCTTCTCCCTCAGGAAGTGGACTATGGGTGTTATCACTAGGATGGCCACCAGGATCCCAAGGTGGAGCCTCACACCCTGGACGAGGCGGGGCATCCAAAGTGACTGAGGTAGAGTTGGCGACTCCGGGAACTGGGACACCGGGTCCCTTAGCGGACCCGTGAGGAAGTAGCTAACGAGGTAGAGGGCGATGTAGTTCATGATCACGGTGGTGAAGATCTCGTTGATCTCGTACTTGGCTCTGAGAACCGCGGGGATGAGCGCCCACGCGGCTCCGGCTAGGGCCGAGGAGAGGAGCATCACAGTGAGGCCGACGGAGCTGGGCAGCCCCCCTAGGGAGAGGCCGACCCACGCTGCAACGAGCCCGCCCATGTAGAGCTGACCCTCAGCTCCTATGTTCCAGACCCTGGCCGTGAACGCCACGGCCAATCCGAGACTCACCAGCAGGATCGGCGTGGCCCTGACCAGCGTCTCTACAGCCGTTACGGAGTTCCCGAACGCCCCCTTTACGAACATGTAGTAGTAGGCCCTCACCGGGTTGGCGCCCGCCAGCCCGATGAACAGGCTCGCCGTCAGGAGCGCCAGGCCTATGGCAATCAGGGAACCCAGCACCCTGCTAAGCCTGAGGGCCATCAGGCTCTCTCCACCATCGACGCTATCGCCCAACAACCTCACCTCCCAGCATGTAGGTACCTATCTCCTGAGCGGTCATCTGGCCAGCAGGCCGTATCGCAACCATCCTCCCGTCGTACATCACCCCTATCACGTCGCTGAGCTCGAGGATCTCATCCAGATCGGTCGACACGAGGAGTATGGCCGCACCGCCATCCCTGAGTCTTATCAGCATTTCCCGGACGAAGTTCGTCGACTTCACGTCCAGCCCGGCGGTCGGGTTCTCGGCGACGACGAGGCGTGCGTTCATGGAGAGTTCCCGCCCGACGATGAGCCTCTGGATGTTTCCGCCGGAGAGATACCTGACGGGGATGTCGATTCCTGGACACTTCACCTTGAATGTCTCGACGATCTTGGAGCAGAACTTCCTCAGAACCTCCCCCTTGATAATCCCCCGTTCACTGAAGGGGTTAACCCAGAACCTCTTCAAGGCGGAGTTGTCTACTACCGGGAGATCGGCCGCCACACCCCTTTCTATCCTCTCCTCCGGGATGTACGCCATCCCCATCTCTATGAGCTCGGAGACACTTCTCCCGGTGATATCCTGCCCGATAAACAGTATGCGGCCGGACTTGACCGGCCTGAGTCCTGTTATGGCCTCGACCAACTCCTTCTGACCGTTACCCTCTATCCCGGCTATCCCGAAGATCTCCCCCTCGTGCACCGTAAAGGAGACTCCCTTCACCGCCAGCCCGCCCCGGTCCCCCTCCACCCGAAGGTTCTCAACCCGCAGGATCTCCTCGGCCGTCTCCTTAGGCTTCGCCCTCTCTACGCGAGTGGGTGCCACACGCTCTCCGACGACCAGCGCGACGAGTTCTTTGTCGTCCACCTCCTCCGGCTTTACCCGCGCCACGACCCTGCCCTTTCTCATCACGGTGATCCTATCGCTGATGGAGAGGGCCTCCCACATCTTGTGTGTCACGAACACGACAGACTTGCCCTGCTCTACCATGCTCCTGAGGGTCTCAAACAGGGCCTCGACCTCAGGCACCGCGAGTATTGAGGTGGGCTCGTCGAAGATGAGGACGTCGGCGTTCCTGTAGAGCAGCCTTAGGATCTCGACCCTCTGCTTCTCTCCCGCTGAGAGCTGGTCTATCTTGGCTTCTGGATCTACTTTGAGCCCGACGCTCTCTGAGAGCTCTCTGATTCTTTCTTTCGCCTCCTCTAGGTTGAGGAGGTGCGGGAGGTCGCTCATCCCCAGAATGATGTTCTCTGCCACAGTCAAGTTGGGAATTAGGGTGAAGTGCTGGTGGACCATCCCTATCCCAAGGTTCATAGCATCTCTGGGGCTCCTGATGTCCACCTTCCTGCCCTTGACGTAGATCTCGCCCTCATCCGGCCTGAGGCATCCTGCGAGAATTTTCATTAGAGTGGTCTTGCCAGCGCCGTTCTCCCCCAGCAGGGCGTGTATCTCCCCCCTCCTCAGGTCGAAATCGACCCCCCTGTTGGCCACGACCCCGCCAGGGTACACCTTCACGATTCCCTTCATCAGAACGACTTCTTCTGTGCCCATACCCACTCACCGGAGCGGCTGAGCGGTTTTATCTGGAAAAAGGGGGTGGTGAGAGGGATTTTTACCCTCCACCAGCCCAGCGCTCGGGATCCCAGTCCTCGTAGATGGGGACTTGGATCTCGCCGTTGAGTATCTTCTGCTGGGCTTCTTCCACAGCTGCAACGACGTCCTGTGGGATCTGCTTCTTGAGGGTCGGATTCCAGACGAGCTTAGCCCACCCCTCTTTCATGCCCCAGTTGATTATCCCTCCGTGGAATGTGCCAGCCCTCACGGAGTCCACCACG
Organism: Thermoproteota archaeon; assembly: GCA_027491415.1. Taxonomy (GTDB): domain Archaea; phylum Korarchaeota; class Korarchaeia; order Korarchaeales; family Korarchaeaceae; genus DRBY01. The sequence continues at coordinate 37,438 of JAOZFH010000006.1, forward strand.
TAGCGAACGAACGGCTTGAGATCCCAAGTAACGCTTGCGATGACCACATCCGGCGCGAGGTCGGTCTGGTTGACGATGTTACCGATCGCGTAGCCCTCGACGCCTGCCTCCTTGAAGGCCTCGAAGACACCGTACCTCTCTGCGTAGATCACGTCGGCTCCAGCCTCTATCTCGGCGAGGGCCGCCTCTTTAGCCTTGACCGGATCAAACCAACTCTCGAGGAAGATCACCTTGATCTCCACATCCGGGTTGACCGACTTGGCCCCTGCGCAGAACGCGTTGACGAGCCTGTTGACGTCGGGCACCGGGTATGCCGTGACCACGCCAATGACGTTGGTCTTCGTGAGCTTACCGGCTAATACTCCAGCCAGGTAAGCCGCGTCCTGGATCCAGTAGTCGTACAGCATCACGTTGGGCGGCCACTCGACGTCTGTGGGGCCAGAGCCTTGGGCGAAGTACACGTTCGGAAACTCCTTGGCCAGCTTTCTGGTTACCTCGTTGTACCCCCAGCTGTGGGGAAATATCACCTGATATCCCTCGGCTATGTACTCCCTTATCACCCTCTCCACGTCCGCCGTGTCCACCTTCTCCGTGTAGACGTACTCGATGTTCAGCTCCTGCTCGGCCCAGGTCATAGCCTCGTGCAGGGCAGTGTTCCAAGGCTCCTCTATGGGGGTCACGTAGATGACAGCCACCTTGAGCTTCTCCTCCTGGGGCGCTGAACCCTTGGTTGCAAAGTAGGCCCCGGCGGCCACCAAAACTATGAGGACGGCCACAATAATGCCCAAGTACCTGCTACTCAGGCTGCCTCCCCCCTAAGGCTGAGCCTCTAGGCTCGGATGCTTTTAAACTATGGTAGTCGGTCAGAACAATACCTCTGACTGTTTAACTTCAGCTGATCTCCTTTCTGATGATCCATCTCTCTGAGGCCGTCTCCTAAGCTTCGGATCTCGTGAGTCAGACCAACCTCGACTTGAGCTTCTCCAATAGGTTCTTGTGCCTATCGGCGACGACGAGGCCGTCCATCTTCTCCACAACCTCTTGGAAGCGGAACAGGTCAAGGTGAGGCAGGTACATAGAGGCCATGAACTCCTCTTGGAACCTGGGATGAGCCGCCAGTTCATAATACCTGATCTTCTGCGCGATTTCCCAGCACTCTCTTCTCTTGTCGATTGATATGAGAGCAACCCTTGCTCCTACACCAGCAGCGTTTCCCACCTGCGTTATCTTCTCCAGTGGAAAGTCTGGCAGCATCCCGATCCTCTTGGCGCTGGCTGGGTCGATGTAGAGCCCAAACGCCCCTGCCATGAACACCCGCTCCACGTCCTTCACAGAAACCCCCATTTCGCTCATGAGGATCGAGGCCCCGGTGTGCATGGCCGCCTTCGCCTTCTGGAGCTCTCTGACGTCCCGCTGCGTGATCACTATATCCTTCCCAATTGCCGTCTCGTCTGCAAAGGCCAGGATGAACTCCATTCCGTCTGGTCCCTTTCTGATCCTCTCATGCTCGCGCTCCAGTATCTTGCCGGTCGTGTCTATCACTCCGGCGCTCAACATCTCTGCTAGGGCGTCCACGATGCCCGACCCACAGATCCCCTTCGGGCTCACCCCGTCTACCACAGAGTATTTCACGTCGAGGGTGTTGGGGTCGATCCACACCCTCTCGATGGCCCCTGAGGTGGCCCTCATCCCGAACTTTATGTGAGCTCCCTCGAAGGCCGGCCCGGATGCGCAAGAGACCGCGTGCATCTCATCCGAATTTCCTATCACGATCTCTGTGTTAGTACCCACGTCTATCATGAAGGAGAGTTCGCTTGACAGGTGAATTCCCGTGCTGAGCACATCAGCCACAGCGTCCGCCCCAACAAAGCCGGCGACGTTGGGCAGCAGGTGAACGTTTCCAGTTGGGAGCATCTCCACTCCAAGGTCACAGGCCCTAACATCGAGCGGGCTGTCGATCACTGGGGTGTAAGGCGCCTCAGCCAAGTCACGGGGGGGGAGACCCAAGAAGAGGTGGTGCATGAGCGTGTTGCCAGCCACTACGAGTTCGACGACCAGCCTCGGGTCGACTCGGGCAGACTCGCAGGCCTCACGAATGAGGCCGTTGATTCCCTGAATGATCACCCTATGAAGCTCTCTGAACCCCTCTTCCGTCCTGCTGTGAGCTATCCTGGCGATGACGTCTTCTCCAAACGGAATCTGTGGGTTGGGAGCGGAGGAGACGGAGACCAGCTCGCCGCTCCGCAGGTCCACTAGATAGCCCGCCAGCTTTGTCGTCCCTATGTCTACGGCGAATCCGTAGAGTCTCTCATCTTCTCCCGGTCTCACGTCTAGCAACCCGACATCCGTATGCCACACTATCGTGACGGTCCAGTTTCCCTTCTTGACGGCACGTGGGAGGTACCTCAGCACACGCAGATCCGCCCGAAGGCTTCCTTTGTGGGGGAGTTTACTGATCAGGCGTTCGAAGTGAGCCCTCGGGTCGCTGAGACTGGGCTTTGGGAGCTTTAGAACAGCGATGTGGGCGGCAGGGTTGAGCTCGACTTCTACATGCTTGCCCTCAACAAGCAACCTCTGCCTCCCGCTTCTACTCTGCTCCGGAACTTCCACGACAACCTTTCCCCTGCCAGAGAACCTGGCCTGGCACGCCAGCCTGAACCCGGCCCTCAGCTCACCTGGTTCCAGGTACCTCTCTTCGCTAGAGCTTGGAGGGCTCAGCAACTCTCTCCCCTCTCTGATTATCACCTTGCACTTCCCACAGAGTCCGAGTCCTCCACAAATTGACGTTATATCGACTCCCAGGTCTTTAGCGGCCTCCAAGATGGTTTTGTCAGTAGAATACCACCCTCGGCGGCCTTCAGGTTGAAAAATGGCTAGGAGACCCCGTTTCTTGGTTGGATAATCCATCCAACCATCGTTATGGTTCAACTAACTATAATAGTTTGATCCCCTTGCCCCCGGTAGGCAGGGTGGGTCTGCCATGAGTGAGGGGGAGGCTATCCTGAGGGGTTTAGCCGAGTCTGTGATCGATGGCGACGAGGACCGCGCGCGGGAGTTTGCAAAGAAAGCGGTCGATGCCGGGATAGACCCGCTGACAGCGATAAAGGAGGGTCTCATGAGTGGCATGAAGGTGGTCGGCGACCGGTTCTCCCGGCTTGAGATCTTCCTTCCCGAGGTTCTTCTCGCCGCAGACGCCATGAAGGCGGCTCTTGAGATTCTGGAGCCGCTCATAGTGAAGGAAGAGAGGGAAAAGCTCACGCTGGGTAAGGTGGTCATAGGCACAGTGCAGGGCGACATCCACGACATCGGGAAGAACATCGTGGCCATGCTGCTGAAGGCGAACGGCTTCGAGGTTTACGACCTCGGCAGAGACGTTCCAATAGACGAGTTCATCAACAAGGCCGAGGAGGTCGGGGCAGACATAATCGCGATTTCGACCCTCCTGTCGACCTCAATGCCGTACATGGAAGATGTGATAAGGCTCCTGAAGGACAGGGGGCTTAGAGAGAAGTATAAGGTTATGGTGGGCGGAGGTCCCGTCACGAGGGAATTCGCGGAGGAGATAGGAGCGGACGGGTACGGGGACAACGCCGAGGAGGCCGTCGAGGTGGCCAAGAAGCTCCTTGGGAGGGCGTGAAAAATGGTGCTCTCCATCTGGGAAGTGCTGGACCTGGCCGAGAGCGGCCCCTACATGAGCGAGAGAGACTTCGACCTCAAGGTCGTCGCGAGGCTCTGCAGGGAGCTGGTCAAGGAGTACGACATAAGGTACGACCCAGAGCAGATAGTGACGAGCGACGACAGCCTCGCGGACGATGTCTTCGAGGCCGGCTTCAGGCTCGCCGTAGAGACTGGAATTTACTGCATCAACACGAAGAGGATCATAAGATTCACGGAGGAGCAGATCAAGGAGGGCATCGAGTCGGCGCCTGAGCAGATAACTGTCGGGTGGGGCAAGGACGCGAGGGTCCTCTACGCGAGGAAGGTAGAGGACTCCAGGTACCCCATCATAATGGGCGGCCAGGCTGGGGCGCCGATACCGGAGGAGTTCCACCTCCCGATGGCCATGTCATACATTAAGGAGCCCCTGATAGACACGATAAACCACGGCGGGCTAGCGGTGGTCGAGGGAAGAAAGGTCAAAACCGGGAGCCCGCTCGAAGTGCAGGCCACTAGGAGGGAGCTTCGGAACCTCAAGGAGGCGGCCAGGAGGGCCGGTAGACCAGGCATACACTTCTTGGCGGGGGAGAGCAGCAACACCTGCATCGGGGACCTGGCGATTGCCTCCGACGAGTACATGCAGACCACGGACGCCCACCTCATTGCTATCCTAAACGAGCTGAAGACGGACTACGACAGGCTGACCAAGGCAGTGAACTTCACGGAGTACGGGGCCATGAACGTGACCCTGGTGGACCCAATCATTGGTGGCTACGCTGGGGGACCGGCCGGTGTTGCTGTGAACTTCGTCGCCTCGTTCCTGCTGGGGAGGCTCCTTTACCAGTCGGTGTACCACATATGCCATCCGATCCACTACAAGATCGTGAGCACCAGCGCCCCGGAGGGCATGTGGGAGCTCAGCGTCGTCGGTCAGGCGATGGCCAGGCACACCCCATTCATAATCATGGGGGACGTATGGACGTCGGCCGGCGCCGGGACCGAGATGATATTCTACGAGATCACGGCGAACACGGTCACGAACGTCGTGACCGGCACGCACCCGCTGGGCGTCTCGGCCACCAACGGCACCTACCCGAACGCCAGCGGCCTGGAGACGAGATTCATGGCCGAGGTGGCTAGGGCCACCGTGAAGGCGGGCCTGAAGAGGTCGGAGGCCAACGAGATCGTGCTAGAGATGCTTAAGAGGTACAAAGACAAGCAGGAGAAGCCGGACATAGGGAAGCCGTTCCCAGAACTCTACGACGTGGCCACAGTGACCCCCAGGGAGTGGTGGCAGGACCTGTACAACAGGATGAAGTCCGAGATCGCCACCCTGACGGGCCTCCCGCTCTGATCCGCCCATCCACGACGTGGTGATCCTCGTGAAGAACAGGATGCTAGATATCGAGGATAAGGCATTCAGGAGCGGCCCCTACTGCGAAGAGAGAGAGTTTGACAGGATGATGATCCGCCGAATAAGGGAGCTGGTCAAGGAGTACGACATAAGGTACGACCCAGATCAAGTGATTCCCAGCGACGACAGCCTCGCCGACGCTGTCTTCGAGGCCGGCTTCAGGCTCTTCCTCGACCTGGGCGCCTACTGCATGGAGACCAAGAGGAGGATACTGTTCACCGAGGAGGAGGTCTGGGAAGCCCTGCGTCAGCTCCCGGAGCACTATGTCATGGGAGAGGGGAAAGACCGCATTGTGATGAGGGCTCGGAAGCCAGAGGATCCAACCCCTCCGGTCCTGCACGGCGGTCCAACCGGCACGCTCTGCTCTGAGGGCGACGTTTACCTCAAGACCCTCATCTCATACGCCAAGGAGCCGGTGGTCGACTCCCTAGGCGCGGGATCCCTCAGGACCGTGAACGGCGTCGTCATCAGGACCGCCTCGCCACTCAACTTTCGGGCCGCCAGGATCGGCGCCGAGATGGCCAGGGAGGCCCTCATCCGGGCCGGAAGACCCGGTCTGCACATAAACGACGTCGCCGTGGTGGTCCCCGAGGCCAAGCTCGCCGCCCTAGATCCACACAGGGGGATAAGGCCCTCTGACGGTCTTCTAGTCTCCCAAATGGTCGAGCTCAAGGTGAGCCTCCACCACCTGTCCCTGGTGGAGCACCTGCTGGCCTACGGGTGCTTCATCAGCGACCTGATGACGCCAATTCAAGGAGGATACGCAGGCGGGCCCGAGGGAACCGCCATCGTGACGGTCGCGGAGCACCTCCTGGGCCTAATGTGCTACCACGCGGAGTATCACTTCCTCAGCCTCACGCACATGCTGACACTCAATAACACGGACAGGGGTGGCCTCTGGATAGTCAGCATCGTAGGCCAGGCGCTGTCTAGGAACACTAGGATACTGAGCGCCTACGACTGCTACGTTAGCTCGGGACCGGGAACTGACATGATACTGAGGGAGGTGGCCGCGGGGGGTATAACGGCCTCCGTGAGCGGAATCCACCTTGAAGGAGTCGGGTCCGCCGGAGGTAAACTAGTTGACCACGC
>JAOZFH010000012.1 GCA_027491415.1 Thermoproteota archaeon
CATGGCCGACCTCTGGGCGCTCCTGCTGCTGGGTCTGCTGAGCCTACTGGGCATAGTCCTCTACCTAGCGATCCACTACAGCGTCCGGCCCGGCGCGAAGCCCGGGGGAATAGAGGATCCCCTCAGGCGAGCGTTCCTCAAGTACTCCGTTCTGGCCTCAGTGATCTTGGTCCTAGGGCACGCCTGGGTCGGCGTGGAGGAGATGTTTAGGAGCCTTATAAGGCCGATCAAGCTGGAGCCCGTCTACGTGGCAAACCTGAAGGAGCTGGAGCCCGGGTCGGCGGTGGCGTTCATGATGCCGGTCGACCCAGACATGCTCCCGGCCGATCACCCCTGCGTCCTCATCAGGCTCACGCCGGAGGAGGCCCAGAGGGCCGGGAGAGAACTAGTCGCGTACAGCGCCAGATGCACCCACTTGGGGTGCATAGTGGAGTATCAGAGGGAGAACGGCGGCGAGATCTACTGCCCGTGCCATGCCGGCTTCTTCGACCCTCTGACGGGGAACCCGATCTCCGGACCTCCCAAGAGGCCGCTCCCGGAGGTCCAGCTGAGGATAGAGGAGGACGGCTCGATCTACGCCGTCGGGTGGGTGGGGCAAGGTGAGCAGGGTGAGTGAGGGGCCTTCCCTGAGGGAGAGGTGGACGCTCAAGTGGTGGGCCAGGGTGCACGGGGGCTGCAAGATCCCCCTGCACGCCCTCAGCCCGCTCAACGGTCTCGGCGGACTGGCGTTCCTCATGCTCCTGATTGAGGCGGTCACTGGCATCATCCTCGGGATGTACTACGAGCCCAGGTTCAACGAGGCCAACCTGGCCTACGAGAGCGTCGTAGCCATCACCGAGAACCTCAAGTACGGCTGGCTCCTCAGGGGGATCCACTACCACGCCGCCAACCTGATGATCGTGCTCAGCCTCCTCCACTTCCTGAAGACCTACATCGCCGGCAACTACCGGGAGCCGAAGGGCCTCTGCCACGTGGTCGGCATCCTGACCGGCCTCCTGGCCATACTCGCGTCCATCACGGGATACTCGATGAGGGCCGACCACATAGGGGCGGAGGCGATCCTCATCGGCCAGACCCTCGTGAAGTACATGCCCATGGGGGGCCTGCTCTTCAGGATAGTCTACGGGGTCGGCACCTTGGACGACGCCCTGACCAGGTACAACGCCTACCACTACGCCCTCGGGGCCCTGCTGATAGGGCTGGTCCTCCTCCACGTGTGGTTCAGCCACAGGCACCACGTCGCCCCTCCCATGGACGACAGGCCCTCCATCCCCGCGATGCCCGTCTTCCCGAACTTCCTGCTGTCCGTCCTGTCGGGGGTGTTCATGGTCCTGGGAGGCCTGGTGCTGCTCAGCGTCGCGTTCCCGCCTCACCTCGGCGTGAAGTACGTGCCGGGAGAGCCCGTCCCGCCCGGCGTGCCGGAGTGGTACATGGTGGGAGACTACACCCTCATCAAGAGCGGCATAAACCCGGTGATCGCGGGCATGGTCATCCCGCTCCTGGCCGTGACTCCGATAGCCCTCATGCCCTGGATAGACAGCTCGGGCCCCAGGCACCCCAGGCACAGGAGGTTCGCGATGATCTACCTCTCGGTGTTTATGGCCGAGTTCACCCTGATGACGGTGTGGGGTTACCTGACCCCGGGTCAGCAGGTCCTGCTCTCGCAGCAGCTTCCGGCGGCCCTGGCCGTGGCGGTGCTGGCCGCGATCCCGGCCCACTACGCCACCAGGCCGAGGGTGGTCAAGTTCGGGGCCCCGGAGGCCAAGAGGGTGGAGAGAAGACCCATCCTACCCTGGCGGAGAATGGCCTCGTGGGTCATGGCGAGGCCCGTCGGCGTGGTGACGGCCTTACTGGGGTGTCAGGTCGCAATGACCCTTCTCGGTTGGTACTGGAACTACCTTGGACTCCAGCGGCTCTACGCCGTCTCTCTGGGCGCCTCGCTGTTCGCGCTCGGCGCAGTGATGCTGGTGGCCAAGTCGGCGCTCTTCGACCTCAAGCTGCTGGGCCTGGAGGGCGCGAGTCAACCCTGAGTCCCAGCCGCTCCGTCAGGGGCCTGGGCAACGCCCCAGGGAACCTTCAGGAGGTCGAGATAGAGCTCGCGACCGGCCGTGCAGAGGGTTTTAGGTGAGGCCTCACCTAGCAGGCGGCGGACACAGGGATGGTCCGCCGCCTCATTGCTTGCCTCCTCCTCTCAGGACTCCTGCTCCCAAACGCGCTTGCGACCGCCGGAGGTCCACACTCTGGCCGAGTTGTGGTCGGCTGGCGACCCAGAAAGCTCCTCTTCTACTACGGATACCCCAGTCTGTTCAACGGGGCCGGCGGGAATCTGGAGCGGGC
>JAOZFH010000034.1 GCA_027491415.1 Thermoproteota archaeon
AGGGTCGAAGAAGCCGGCATGGCACGGGCAGTAGATCTCGCCGCCGTTCTCCCTCTGATACTCCACTATGCACCCCAAGTGGGTGCACCTGGCGCTGTACGCGACTAGTTCCCTCCCGGCCCTCTGGGCCTCCTCCGGCGTGAGCCTGATGAGGACGCAGGGGTGATCGGCCGGGAGCATGTCCGGGTCGACCGGCATCATGAACGCCACCGCCGACCCTGGCTCCAGCTCCCTCAGGTTCGCCACGTAGACGGGCTCTAGCTTGATCGGCCTTATGAGGCTCCTGAACATCTCCTCCACGCCGACCCAGGCGTGCCCCAGGACGAGGACCAGTGAGGCCAGAACGGAGTACTTGAGGAACACTCGCCTGAGGGGATCCTCTATTCCCCCGGGCTTCGCGCCGGGCCGGACGCTGTAGTGGATCGCCAGGTAGAGGACTATGCCCAGTAGGCTCAGCAGACCCAGCAGCAGGAGCGCCCAGAGGTCGGCCATGTGCCCGATCCCGGCGACTCATTCGGCTCAATTTTTAACGATTGGCTGCCCGCGACCGGCAGGCGGGCCGCGCGGGATCTGCTGGCGTTTTGCGGGCCCGGATTGGATGGGATCTCCGTGGTTTGACGACGCTCGGCCTCAGTCGAGATCAAGAGTTCGCTGTCCCCTGACCTCACCTCCCAAGAGGGCCAGCATCGAGCGCCCGTTGTCCAGCATGTCGTGATCGTTGTTAAAGAACACGTAGATGACCTCAGCTTCGGCGGCGGCCAGAGCGCCGGCCACCTCCGCAAGCTCGTCGGGCGTGTACCGGTGGACGTACCACCACGTCCTGCCGTGCATCCTCAGGTAGATCAGGCCGGTGGTGTTGAACAGCGTCCTCGGGAGGTCCGGGGCGTCGACGGACACGAGCGTGATGTCCAGTCTCCTGGCCCACCCCTCCACCTCTTCGGAGAACCAACTGAGGTGCCTGAACTCCAGGGCCATCTTGGGGCCCAGCCCCGACTCGGCGGCGAACGCCTCCACTCTCTCCTCGTTCTCCGGCGTCCGCGAGAAGCCGGGCGGCATCTGAAACAGGTAGAAGTCTATCAAGTGATTCATCGGAGAGAAGAGTTCCTTGAACCTCTCCCAGAGGTCCAGGGATGACCGGGAGAGCCTCCTAGTGTGTGTGACCCCCCTGTGGACCTTGACGGCCCACCTGATGCCCTCCCCAACCCTGGACCACCTCCGGACGGTCGAGGCCCTGGGAAAGCGGTAGAAGCTTGCGTTCAGCTCGACCGCGTTCAGTCCAGAGGAGCTGACGTACCACTCTAGCCCGTCCGGGTTCCAATCGTATGACCAGCCGGAGGTCCCCACGAATATCTTGGCGCCTACGCCCTTCAGGCCCTACACCCCCCGACCCCAGAACTCCACAGAACCCCGACCGGCCAGCCCGAGCTCCGCGGCCAGTCCCTGGGGGACGAGCGTGCGGAGCCGTCGGCCCGCGAGGTTCACGACGGCCGAGAGGGCCAATCTAGACTCGAGTTCGAGCCTCCTGTGGGGGGACGCCCTGGTCCAGACGTAGGCCACCTCCTCTTTCAGGAAGGGGGCGCTCCAGACGTGGGCGATGAACTCAACGCCCTCCACCACCCCCCTCCAGGAGCGGCCAATCCCCAGTGCGTCGCACCCGGCGAACTCCTCCATCACGTTGAGGGCGATGTTCAGACCGCTCTGATACCTTCCAACAACGAGCTCCATGCCCTCAAAGTCCTCCAGAGAAGGCGAGAAGAGCTCCGCCTCGAACATGGCCTCCGAAATGTCGCCGGGGGAGACGGAGACCTCCATCCACCGCTCGGCCGGGGAGAATCCTGTGGCCCGGTAGAACTCCCTGGCCCGCTCCTCCGGCACGACGGTGACGCGGTCGGCGCCACGATCTCTGGCGGCGGACAGGGCGGCCTCGACCAGGGCCCTGCCCACCCCCCTCCCCCTGAAGTCCCTGTGAACCTCTATCACGCTCAGATGCGCCACCAGACCCCTCCTGCCTCCCTCGTCCCCCAGGATCAGCTCGACCTCTCCGAGGACCCTGTCCCCCTCGAGGGCAACGAGCGGGATTTGACCTTGCGTGAGGAGGTTGTTGACGTGTATCGCGCAGGTCTCCACGCTCATCCAGGGTCCTCCGTTGAGGACCCACTGGCATGGGTCCAAGTCACCGGGGCTGGCTTCCCTCCACCCCTCGGGGGTCCAGACCCTGGTCGAGTGGAGGTCGGAGCGGTGGACCTCGACTATTCCCGCCACGTGCCGGAGGGAGGCAAGCCTGATCTCCACCATGCCTCTGGCCCGGGGTGAGCCGCGGGCAGTGCGTAACATCGAGGTGGATGGCGCGCCGGGGGTGCTGGCGAGGCCCGCCTCGGCCCCGGCCCACTGCCTTAATTATCTGATACGGACCCCTCTCCCGATGAAGGTGTCAGAAGAACTCAGGCGGCTGATGCTCGGTTTTCAGAGGAACGAGATAACCGAGTACCACGTATACCTCAGGCTCGCCAGGCTTCAGCGCGGCGAGAACAGAGACCTCCTAGAGAGGATCGGGAGAGACGAGCTGGAGCACTACGAGTTCTGGAGGCGGTACACAGGCGTGGACGTCGGGCCCAACAGGCTGAGGGTCCTCCTCTACCTCCTGATGGCGCGCCTGCTGGGGATCACCTTCGCCCTGAAGCTCATGGAGAGGGGAGAGGAGGACGCCCAGGAGAGCTACTCCCGGGTCTTGGAGGCCGTGCCGGAGGCGAAGCCAGTCCTCGAGGACGAGGAGAGGCACGAGCAGGAGCTGGTCAGGCTGATCAGGGAGGAGAGACTTCAGTACATTGGCTCGATGGTCCTAGGCCTCAACGACGCCCTGGTGGAGCTCACCGGGGCCGTGGCGGGACTCAGCATGACCCTCCAGGACACCAGGCTGGTCGCCGTCGCGGGGGCGATAACGGGGATAGCCGCCTCGCTCTCGATGGCGGCCTCGGAGTACCTCTCCCAGAAGTCGGAGGGCGCCGAGAACCCAGGAAAGGCCGCCCTGTACACCGGCGCCGCCTACGTGACGACGGTCTTCGTTCTAGTGGCCCCCTTCTTCGCGATCTCCAACTACCTTGCTGCGCTGGCCCTGGCGCTGTTGGACGCCCTGATCGTGATCCTGGTCTTCACATTCTTCGTCTCGGTCGTCAGGGAGACGCCCTTCTGGAGGAGGTTCGCCGAGGCAGCCGCGATAAGCTTCGGCGTGGCCGGCATCTCATTCTTGGTGGGGGTGGCGTTCAGGCAGCTCGGGCTGGAGATGCCCTAAGCCGCCCGAGTTAGTCAACCCCCCACAACTCCTTCTCACCCTCATACTGGTACTCCAAGCTCGCCCTGTAACTTTGAAGCTCTTTCAGGGTGCTCTGATACGTCCTCATCAGCAGAGGTATGACGGGAGGCCTTCCCTCCGGTGTAGGCGATGGCTGGCCGTCTCCCCAGAGCCCCCAAGATCGGCAGCCGCTCAGAGAATCTGATATCGTGCGCTCGAGGAGGACCAACGTTGAAGCCAGTTCCTCCCGAGAATCTTTGGCTTCTTCTATGATCCCCTCGAGTTCTCGGAGCTTCTCTTCCGGTGGACAGACGAGTCGTACTAGCAGGGCGAGGTGGTTGGAGAAGGCCTGGAGCTGAAAGCAGCAGGGATCCTCCTCGTCCAGGGCCTCGGCGGCTAGCCTTGCCGTCTCCCCCACCGACCTCGCGTAGGAGTCCCAGATCTCCCTTGCTGCTCTCTTGCAGCCGGTCAGGGCGGCAAACGAATTGCGCAGCAGAAGGAAGACGCTGGGTCCGGGTATCTGCCCCGAGGCCCTCTCCCAGTGGGGGTGCTCGGACTTCGACTTTTCAAAGACCTCGGACCTCTTCAGCAGGTCAAGCCACTCCAGATAACTGCTGGCCGCCTCCCTGCCAAGCTTCGCCGCCTCGGATGCCAGATCCGGCCTGATAGGAGGCAGGAGGGGGGTGGCCGCCGAGAAGACGCCCGCCGCCGCTGACATGAGGGAGAATGCGTCTCTCGCCTTCAGGGCAAACATGCCCATCCTCTCCACGCTCCCGAGAATCCCTATTGCCTCACCGAGGGCGGCTCCCAGGCCGGTAACAGCTAAGATGAGGTTCCCTATGTTCCACAGCAGATCGGACAGCCACCTGGCGAGCAGCTCCCTCCTGCAGCCCCCGAGGGAGTTCCTGAAGCAGTACATAGAGCTGCCCAGGTCGTTCAGGAGTAACCGCTCGAGATCCCCGAGCCTCTCCGTGGGTTTCCAGTCGTCACTGGGGGAAGGATCGCTCTCCTCCGGCCTAGTCACGCACCTCTCCAGTTCTCCCAAGATACTGTCCACGTATTCGTAGGGTCCCGGTCCCCTCACCCTCAGCTTGACCTTATGCACGGCCGCGCCGTCTCGGTACTGCATCCCAGAGTCGTACATCCTGCAGGAGATCTCGACCACCCCCTCCTCTTTTGGGGCGAGGAAGACGACAGACTCTCCCTCCTTCGTGACGAGAAACTTCCCCGGATCAGACTCGTGCCTCCGACCGTCGGCCCACTTGGCCGACCATTCGAACCTCACCCAGTCCTTGACCAAGATATCCGCCGACCGCCCTCCACCGTCCCCCTCCACGCGAAGTTTCAGGAGGTCCACATCCTCGGCTGACGCCATGAAGATGACAGGCTCCCGGGGATAGGCCACCCAGCCCTGAGGCTGCCCCTCGAATAGCTCTCCGGGCCAAGGAGCCTCGAGAAAGACAGAGCTAGGCCTCAGTATCCTGCCCTCTATGGGAGAGAAGTTCTCCCACTTGAAGGAGAGGCGGCAGGCCCTCTCCTTGGCGGCCCTCTCCGAGTAGTACTGGACCATCCTCTCGGAGGACGCCAGCTCCGACCTCAGCTTGCGGACCTTTCTCTCGAGATCCAGTGCCGTATCTTGGTCGCTAAAGAGGTACTCTCTCAGCCGTCTTATCTCCTTTATCGCCGCCTCTAGCCGCTTCACGAGCTCGGGCCTCTCACCCTCATCTCGAATCTTCTTCTCGAGTCGCCTCAGCTCGGCCCTGGCCCCCATGAGCTCGTCTCTCCTCTTCTGGATTATCTTCTCAAGGGTTCTTAGGTCTCCTAATTTCGCCTCCAGCCTCTTTCTCAGCGTCTCAACCTTCTCCTCCCAAGACTCCCTCTCCTTAGCGCTCGGCGCCTCACGTTGAGAGGGAGAATAGCGAGCTGGTGGAGAGATCGAGTCTGAGACCTCGCTGTAGTCGGCGTGCTGCGATGTCATCCTCTTCCCCTTCGGGAATATCAACGACGAGTTTATCCCGCCGCCCACCACAACGACGACGAAGTACTTCTCCACCGACCGGCTGTCGAGGCCCTTCAGCTGACCCTCTGGGTCGTCGACGGTCAGCCTGATCACCGCGGACCGGGCTCGGAGCCTCTCCTTGAGCTCAGCGTCTCTTTTCTCCAGTATGGCGGCGGGGGCCACGTAGAGTGCGGCGGGTCCCTCAGCAACTAGGGACTGCGAGCTCGAGGGCAAGGCCGGAGAGAGGAGGTGGCCCGGCCCCCTCACAACCTCCCACTTGTACCTCACGTTCTCAGGGACCGGAATCGACGCCTCCGCCGCGACAATGCCCCTCTTCTCTCCGCACCCGACCCGGAGGGCCCTCGCGGTGATCCAGTCGACGTTGACCGCCTTGGCTACCAAGGGGAGGTACCCCCCCTCCTCAACGAAGAGGGCGGTGAGGGTGATCTCCTCCCTCCTGGTCCCCCTCATCTGAGTGACCGAGCATAGTACTGGCCTGACCGTCTTGAGCAGCAGCTCTCCCTCGGCCACGTTCCACTCCAAGCAGCAGGCCCCGGCGGGAGGAACCTTCGGATGGAAGAGATACTTCCAGAAGAGGTAGGTCAGGGCAGCTCCGGCCGCGGCGGAGATGGCGATCAGCGCCGCCGTCGGAATTCCACCCTCCTCGACCGGAGTGGTCACCGGATGTTCGCTCTCAGCGGGGGTCGTGGGCACCTCCGTCTCGGTGGGAGCGGGATAGGTGGGAACCTCGGTGGGCGGGGAGGTCGGCGTCTCCGTGGGCAGGACCTCCGTCGTCGGAGGCGGGCCGGGCGCGGGCGGCACGGAGACCCCGAACTCGAACGTGTTCTCCTCGTCAACCTCCTCCACCGCGTTCTCGGGATCCAGGATGACCACCAGGGAGTAGTTTCCAGGCTCAGCGGAGACGGGGTACTCGAAGGGAATCACGACCTCCTCTCCCGGCTGGAGAGGGCCGACCTCCCCGGAGAAGATGACCCTGTCCGTTGGGAACTCCACCACAAGGATCTCTGTGGGTGGAGAGGCGGCGTCTCCAAGGTTGACGACCGTGACCTCAACCTCAACGGGCTCGCCCGGCACCACAGGCTCAGGGATGGTAAGGTTCAGGATGGACAGGTCGGGCCTCGGCGGGGGCCTGACCTTCACCACGTAGGTCTCCACCTTGACCAGGGCGCCGGACTCGTCCCTGACCTCCACCCTCAGCTCGTAGGCCCCGGGCCTCGTGGGAGTCCAGGACAGCTCCGCTTGAGATGAAGTCCCCGGCGGGACGGCCAACGTGGTGGAGTTGACGAGGGTGCCGTTCACCAGTAGACCTACCCCGTATGAAACGGGAGCCTCAGAGGGATTCTGAACCGTCACAACGAGCCTTATCGGCTGTCCGACCAGGTAAACCTCCTGAGCGGCCGCGCAGGAGATAAGGGGGAGCAGGAAGACGAGGACGGAGAGGGTGACGCGCCTACTCAGCCAGATCTCCTCAAAGTCTTACTTCCCTCTCACAGTTTTAAGCAGTGACCTCGGGGGGAGACGCCCATCACGCTTCAATATTTTTTCCAAAATCTCCCCGGAGCCTCCTGTAGGACCTGAGGAAGGAGAGGGCGAACCTGTCCGCGTGCTTCTCTGTGCCCCTGTGTCTCCCCGCGAACATCCTCAGGTGGTGGTAGAGCTCATGTAGGAGGACGAAGGGGTCCCTAATGAGAGACCCGTCGGACAGGTAGATGGTCTCTGACCTGGGTTCGTAGACCGCAAGCGACCTGGAGTGGCCCTTCACCCTCCCCACCCTTACCCTGGGAGGGGACCTGC
>JAOZFH010000036.1 GCA_027491415.1 Thermoproteota archaeon
TATGAAGATGGTGGTCATCAGTTTTTTCTTGGCGTAGTCCAGGATGCCCCTCTCCGCGATCTCCCCCCTAAGCCTCTCGGCCATCCGGAAGAGCTCCTCCACCTCCTCCCTGGAGAAGTCCAGGGCGGAGATCACGTCTCTACCCCTCAGGCCACCCAACTCACGCACCTCCCAACTCTCCCGAGACCACGGGACGGGGTTCAGCATCACCCCGACGCGGCGCCGGCGGCCGGCCCAGGTCTCCGGGACTTTGCCGCCTCGGAAGCGGCCCTCTTGATGGCCCTGACTATGTTGACGTACCCGGTACACCTGCAGAGGTTCCCTCGGACGTACTCCCTGATCTCCTCCTCAGTGGGGTTGGGGTTCTCTCTCAGGAGGGCCTGGGCGGTTAGTATGAAGCCGGGCGTGCAGAACCCACACTGGATTGCCCCCTCCTCGATGAAGGCCCTCTGGAGAGGGGTGAGGTCGTCCTCCCCGGTGGCGAGGCCCTCTATGGTGGTTATTTCCCTCCCGTCGACGTCGACGGCCAGGGTCAGGCACGACAGGACGGGCTCGCCGTCCAGCAGGACCGTGCACCCGCCGCACTCCCCTATTCCGCACCAGTACTTGGTCCCCGTGAGGTGGAGCCTCTCCCTGAGGACGTTGATCAGGAGTTCATTTGGCGCCACGCCGAGCTGGACCCACTCTCCGTTCAGCCTGAACCTGATGACCCTGGGCTCGGTCATCCCACTCCACCCCCGACCCTAACCATCCCGAGCGCCTTGCGCAGGGCGTCCGCCACGATGACCTTGGTGACCTCGCGCCTGTACTCGGCGGTCGACCTGACGTCCGTGATGGGCCTGATCTCCTCCGACGCTATATCCCCGACCCTCCTCAGCAGGCCCTCGGTGGGCGGCCTGCCCTCCAGCGCGGCCTCCGCCTCCCTCGCCCTCATGGGCGTGGGCGCCACCGAGCCCAGGGCTATCCGGACGTTGAAGGCCGACCACCCCTTCAGGGTCAGCGCGACGGCCACGTTCACCTTGGCCAGGTCCATGGCGGTCCTCGCCACCTTGATGAATGCCGATCCCGTCCCCTCCGGCTGCCTGGGGATCCATATCTCCGTCAGCATCTCCCCGGGCCTCATTGCCGTCTGCCCCGGCCCGGTGAAGAAGTCCTCGAGCGGAAGAGTCCTCTCGCCCGAGACGCTGGCGAGCTTCACCCTCGCCCCGTAGACCATCAGGGGAGGCGCGGTGTCAGCCGCGGGGGAGGCGTTGCACAGGTTCCCTCCTATGGTGGCCATGTTCCTCACCTGCACCGAGGCCATCCACCCGATCGCCCGGTGCAGGGCCGGGAAGAGCCTCTTGATGGCGCCGCTCCTCTCGAGCCTCCTCAGCCGGGTGGCGGCCCCTATCCTCACGCCGGCGGGCCCCTCCCTGATGTAGTCCAGCTCCGGTATCCTCTTGATGTTGATGACGCACTTCGGCTCGACCCTCCGCATCTTCATCTGCACCAGGAGGTCGGTCCCCCCGGCCAGTATCTTGGCGTCCTCCCCCCACCTCGCCAGCAGCTCAAGGGCCTCCCTTATCGTCCTCGGCTCGTGGTACTCGAACTCCACCGGGATTATGTGGGTGTTGAACCGATTCACGGGGAGTTCCCGGATCCAGCCACCGGCCCCAGGTCCGGCTCCCTCGGTCAGCTCAGGCCACCCCCCTCCTCCTGGGCGGATTCTCGCCCGAAGCGCGCTCCCTCTCCCTGAGGGCCCTCAGTATCCTCTCAGGGGTGATCGGGAGCTCGTAGAACCTGATCCCTATGGCGTCGTAGATGGCGTTCGCCACAGCGGCCGCAACTGGGTTGCTGGCGGCCTCCCCTATTCCCTTGGCCCCGAACGGGCCCGTGGGCTCGTAGGTGTCGGCGAATATCACCCTGAAGTCCTCGATTGGCGGTATGTCCCCGGCGGTGGGGGCCTTGTAGTCGGTGATGAACCCCATGTTCTCCAGAGCCCCGGTCTCCGGGTTGTAGGGCGTGTCCTCCAAGACGGCCCAGCCCCAGCCCATGACGAATCCGCCCTGCACCTGCCCCTCCGCCAGCTCGGGGTTGATCACCTTGCCTATGTCGGCGCCCGCGACGACCCTGACGGGCCTGACCCTGCCCGTCTCGGTGTCCACCTCGACCTCCACGAAGTAGGCGGTGAAGCTTGGAGGTGCGGCGGTGGCCCTGAAGCTCACCGACGCCGAGATGGACCCCCAGTTCCTCTGCCAAGCCGTCCTGGCCACCTCGCTTAGGGTCGTTTGGGCGTCTGAACCCTCCACGTAGATGACCGCGTCCCCCAGCTCCTCGTCGTACCTCACCCTCAGGGCCTCGGGGCCCACGGCGACGTTCAGGATCCTAACCGCGTACTCCAGGATCTTCCTCTTCACCTCCCTGGCGGCCCTCCTGGCGGCCTCCCCTCCCACGTACACGCCCCTGGAGGCGTGGGTGCACACGTCGTAGACGGTGGTGGAGCTGTCCGACCAGACCACGTTGACCTTCTCCAGAGGGATGCAGAGCTCTTCCGCGATGATCTTGGCGTGGGCGTCCAGCGTCCCGCCGCCGTGATCCTGCAGGGCCGTGACGTAGTCCACGCTCCCGTCCTCGTTCACCTTGAGGAACGCCCCGGAGTAATCGATCACCGATCCTGATAGGGGTCCGCCGGCCCCGGAGGTGTGGAACCCCCTGGCCACCCCTATCCCGCGCCTGTACCTGCCGGTCTGCTCCCCGGGCCTCGGCCTGTTCCTCCAGCCGATGAGCTCCGCTCCCCTTCTCATGAGCTCTGGGACGCCGTCGCTCCTGATGATGCTCTTCACGGTGGGCCCCTGCCCCCAGAACAGATCGCCCTTGCCCACGTAGTTCTTCAGCCTGAACTCCACGGGATCCACGCCCAGCTCCTCGGCGAGTTCGTCCACGACGGTCTCGACCGCCCAGGTGACCTGCGGGTTACCGTAGCCCCTGAGGGCGCAGCTCGGGACCTTGTTGGTGTAGACGGCTCTCCCGAAGTACCTGATGGCCCTCCACTTGTAGAGGGAAACGAACCAGCCCAGCGCGGTGCCCAGCAGCGGGTAGGGTTGAATTTGGTGGGCCCCTACGTCCATGACGTTCTCGAACTCCGCCCCCGACAGCCTCCCGTTCCTCCTTGCCCCCGCCCTGATCCTCAGGTACATCTCAAAGGAGACGTGGTCGTGCATCATGTCCTCCTCTCTCGTCAAGGCTATCTTCACGGGCCTTCTGGCCTTCCTGCTCAGGGCGACGGCCACCAGGGTCACGAGGTTGGTGTGGATGCTGGACCCGAACCCCCCGCCCAGGAAGACCTTCTTCACCCTGACCTTGCTCTGGGGTATCCCAAAGACCTGCGATATGAGGATCTTGGTGTTGTGGATGGTCTGCGTCGTGGTCCAGACCGTGACGCCGCCGTCGGGGTCTGGCCTGCTGACGGCCACTTTTGGCTCGGGCTGGAGGTGATACCTTCTGTTGGTGTGAAACCTCCTCTCTACCACCACGTCGGCCTCCGACAGGGCTCGGTCGACGTCTCCCTCGGAGTACTCGAGGGTGCAGGCGACGTTGTCTTCCACGTTGACCCAGGCCCCGCCCCTCATGATCCTCTCGTGGATGGCCGGAGATCCCGGCCTGGTGGCCTCGAACGGATCGAGGAGGGGCTTGTACACCCTGACAGGCTCCAGCTTGATGGCCTCCAGGGCGCGCTGGGCCGCCTCCTCCGAGGCCGCCGCGACCGCGGCCACGGGCTCGCCCACGTACCTCGGGTGTTCGGTGAGGACCCTCCAGTCCTTGAAGGTGTCTTCCTCCACGCTGACCAGCCTTGGATTGAAGAGCACATCTGGCACGTCTCTCGGCGTGAGAACGACCGCCCCCAGCCTCTCGGCCTCCGTGGCGTCTACCCGAACCTCCGCGTGGGCGTAGGGGCTCTTGAGGATTCTGCCGTAGAGCATCCCGGGAAGCCAAACGTCGTAGGCGTACGTGGCTCTGCCCGTGGCCTTGAGGACCCCGTCCTTCCTGCCAACCCTCACGCCGACGAACCTGAACCGGCCCCCGGCGCTCAAGATCTCACACGCTGCCGGCGCAAACGCTCTAAATTAAGCCTTGACAACAAGCTCCCTCGATTGCAGAGGGATGCGACTTGCCCGGTGGAGATCTCCTGGTCAGGGGTGGGACCCTCGTCGTCCCCGAGGGGACCTTCGAGGCTGACGTCCTGATCGAGGACGGCACCATCGTTATGATCGGAAGAGGGCTGTCTCCCGCCGGTCACGAGGTCCTCGACGCGCGGGGTATGCTCGTGCTCCCCGGCGTGGTGGACGAGCACGTGCACATGAGAGAGCCGGGCCTGGAGTATAAGGACGACTTCACCCACGGGACGATGGCGGCGGCAGCGGGCGGGGTCACGACCGTGATAGAGATGCCGAACACCCTACCGCCCGTCGATGACGCCGACAAGCTGAGGAGGAAGGCCGACCTCCTCTCCGGCAGGGCCTACGTGGACTTTGCCCTCTTGGGTGTTCTACACGACGAGAACCTCGACGAGCTGGAGGGCATGCTGGGGGCCGGAGCGGTTGGGTTCAAGGCTTTCCTGGGACCCACGACCGGGAACATTCCCCCGCCGGGGGACGGATCCATATACGAAGCCCTCGAGAAGTCCTCCCGGCTCGGCTTCACGGTAGCGTTTCACGGTGAGAACTGGGACCTGGTCAGGATGTTCACGGAGAGGGTGAGGTCTGAGGGGAAGGTTGACCCCCTGGCGCACCTGCGCTCCAGGCCCCCGGTCTGCGAGGAGGAGGCTGCCCAGAGGATAGCCCTCTACGCCAGGAGGACCGGCGGCAGGGCCCTGATAGTCCACGTGGCGGCGGCGGAGGCGATCAACGTGGTGAGGCGGGCGAGGTCCGACGGGGTCGAGGTTTACGCCGAGACCTGCCCCCACTACCTTCTGCTCTCCGCCGATGACTACGAGAGGTACGGCGCGCTCATGAAGGTGAACCCCCCAGTGAGGGAGCGGGACCACCAGAGGGAGCTCTGGAGAGCCGTCAACGACGGCACGATTCAGACGCTCGGTTCAGATCACGCCCCTCACTCGAGGGAGGAGAAGAGCGGGGACATCATGTCCGCCGCCGCCGGCGTGCCAGCGGTCCAGACGTTCCTCCCGTTGATGCTGGACGCGGCCCTGAAGGGAAAGATGCCGATCACCAAGATACCTGAACTCATGGCCAGAAACCCGGCGAGGCTCTTCGGGCTCTATCCTAAGAAGGGCTCCCTCTCGGTGGGCAGCGACGGGGACCTGGCGATCGTGGATCCCAAGGCGGAGTGGACGGTTAAGGCCGAGGATCTATACGCCAAGCACCCAATGACCCCCTTCGACGGTCTGAGGGTCAGGGGCAAGGTGGTCTACACGATTCTAAGGGGGGTGGTCGTGGCGGAGTCCGGCAGGGTCGCGATCTCCGAGCCACGGGGAGAGTGGGTTATTGGACGGACCTAACTTCCGGCTGGGATCCCTGGGGGCGTCCGTCCGCGTCCACACCCGCTGAGTTCCGGCCGGCAACTCGATTTCCACCCCTACCGGTCAAACAATGAAATAATCGCCTTTCCGGAGAGGGGCAATCAACGCTTTGTCCTACGCGACGGGCCGTCGCGCTCGCCAGATTTTCTTTGATTCTCCTGCGGCATGTGTCCTGAGTTGGAGTGTATGCTTGTCAACCTATCCATCTCTGAAGGGAAAACGGGGATTTAATCTAAGATTCGTACGCGTTGTCGATTGATACCACCGTTAGGATAATTCTAGAACCGGCTTTGCGGAGAAAGTTTATTAGATTTTGATCCGGAAATTGTTTTAACATGCGGCGGCGACCCGGGATAGGTAGAACGGTCCTCGTGGGGGCCCTGATCGTCCTGATAATCCTGGTTGCCGTGGCTGCCATCTACGTTCGGAAGCCGGCTCCGACTCCTTCACCCACCCCCTCACCGACAACTGCAGCCCCAACCACGGCCCCTCCAGCCCCCAAGATTGAGGAGATAGTCATAGGAATGGTCGAGCCCCTGAGCGGGACGCACTCCATCTTTGGGATAGAGGCCAAGCAGGCCGCCGAGCTGATCATAGAGGACATTAACGCCAAGGGAGGGATAAAGTCCCTAGGCGGCGCCAAGCTCAAGCTGGTCGTGGAGGACTCCAAGGACAGCATCGAGGGGGCGAAGCTCGCGGCGGAGAAGCTGATCTCCCAGTATCACCCGCCGATCATAATCGGCGCCTACATCAGCAGGCACACGGCGGCCATGGCGGAGGTGACCGAGCGCGAGAAGGTCATCTTAGTGGCTGACGCCCTCGTGGACTTCCTCAGCGAGAAGGGCTGGAAGTACTTCTTCAGGGCCTGCCCGAAGACATCCATCCACGGCAAGACCGCGATGGACTTCGTGTACGAGACCGCCCAGAGAAAGGGGATCGAGATCAGCACGGTGGTCATCATCAACGAGGACTCTGTCTTCGGGAGGTACACGGCCCTGGGAGCCTATCACGAGGCGCTAGGCCTCGGCCTGACCGTCTTAGACCAGATAGAGTACCCGTACGACATAGCCGACGCCTCCCCGATAGTCAGCAGGCTCATGGAGCTCGACCCGGACGTCGTGATCTCGGTGCCCTACTTCTCCGACGGCGTGCTCATCGCCACGACCATGGAGGAGGTGGGCTACAAGCCCATGATAGTCGCCGGGGCGGGAGGGTGCGGCTACTGCGACCCGGACTCCATAAGCGCGGCCGGGTCGGCGGTCGAGGGGTTCACCCAGACGTACAGCTACAACCCGTTCCTGAACACCCCGTACAACCGGGAGATAGTGCAGAAGTTCCAGGAGAGGTACGGCAAGCTGCCCACCGAGGCAGGCGGGATAATCTTCTACTCCCTCTGGACCATCAAGGAGGCCCTCGAGCTGGCGGGCCAGATGTTTCCGGAGGATCCGCTGAACCCCGACAACCTGAGGCAGGCCTTCCTGGCCCTGGACATAACCAGCGGGCCTGCCGCGGAGACCTACCCGTCCGGACACATCAAGTTCGGCCCGAACGGAGACAACATCTACGCGATGGCCGTGGTCCTCCAGGTTCAGGACGGGGAGCCCGTCCTGGTCTACCCGTTCGAGTACGCCCAGGCCGAGCCCATCTTCCCGATACCGGGGTACAAGCCGTAGGCCCCCCTCCCCACAATTTTTCCCGTTTCCGGAGGTGAGAGCTTGCTCGAGCTGCTCCTGCAGAACCTAGTGAACGGAATCCTGATGGGCTGCGTCTACGCGCTCGTCGCGCTGGGCCTCGCCCTGCAGTTTGGCGTCATGGACATCATCAACTTCGCCCACGGCGAGTTCGTCATGATCGCCATGTACCTGGTCTTCTGGATCAGCCTCTACCTGGCTATCCCCGGCTCCCTGACGTCCCTGATCGTCGCGCCCATCTACTTCGTCTTCGGCCTCGTAATCTACAAGCTGGTCATAGACCGGATCGTCGGCACCTACCCACTGGCCCAGATAGCGGCCACGATAGGGCTCATGGTACTCCTCAGGAACCTCGCCCTGGCGGCGTGGAGGGCCCAGCCAAGGGGCCTCCAGTACGAGGTGCTGAGGGGAAGCGTGACCCTGGGGCCCGTGGTGGTGCCCATATCCAGGCTGACCGCCGCACTGGTGAGCGTCGGCACGATGCTGGCCCTCCGCTGGTTCCTGACGCACACCCGACTGGGCCTCGCACTGAGGGCCACGAGCGACGACATGCAGGCCGCCTCCCTCCTGGGGATCAACGTCAGGAGGATGTTCGCGCTTGCCTTCGGCCTGGGCTGCGCGATAATCGGGATAGCCGCCGCCTTCATCATGACCTTCCAGCAGGTTAACCCGGAGTCCGGGCTCACCTGGGGGCTGATAAGCTGGATAATCGTCGTCATGGCCGGGCTGGGAGGGGTAAGCGGGGTCCTCCTGTCCGGCCTGATACTGGGAATGGTCGAGGCCCTGGAGATCACGTTCTGGGATCCAAGGGCCAGCTTGGCGGTGATGTACTCCCTCTTCATCCTGATCCTCTGGGTCAAGCCGAGGGGCCTCTTTGGGAGGAGGTAGCCATGAGGGCGTCCGACCTAAAGCCCATAGTCGCGCTGACGGCCATGCTGGCCGCCCTCCCGCTGGCGGTCAGGATGAACAACTACTACGTCCTCCTCCTAACGTGGATCCTCTACTACTCAACTCTGGTGACGGCGTGGAACGTGATCGGAGGCCTGGCCGGTCAGCTGGACCTGGCGGCCGCGTCGTACATAGGTCTGGGCGCCTACACGATGGGGACCCTGCTGACGAGGCTCGATGTGACCCCATGGGTGGGTATACCGCTGGGAGGGCTGGTTGCAGCGGGTTTCGCGGCCCTTGTGGGCTACCCGACCTTCAGGTTCGGGCTTAAGGAGGCCTGGTACGCCCTGGCGACGATAAGCAGCGTGGTCGTGCTGCAGAAGCTCTTCCTGGTGTGGGAGGAGATCGGAGGTCCGGAGGAGAGGTACCTGCCAGCCAGGTACGGCGAGCTATACTACCTCAGGTTCAGGGGCTACGCGCCATACTACTACATCCTGCTGGCCGTCCTGGTCATGGTGCTGCTCCTGAACGTCAAGATCAGGAGGAGCAAGACCGGCTACTACCTGCTGGCGATAAGGGAGAACGAGGAGGCGGCCGAGATACTGGGGATCGACGTGAGGAAGTACAAGCTCAGGGCCCTGCTCATCTACGCCTTCGTCACGGGATGCATAGGGGGGATCTTCGCCCTGATCAGCGGGTACCTGCACCCGCACCACTTCGACACCTGGACGAGCCTCCAGGTCGCCATCCTCGGCATAGTCGGCGGGGCGGGCGTGGGGTCCATCTACAGCCTGCCCGCGACCACGTTCATCATCTACTCTATATCGGAGCTTCTCAGGTCGACCCTGGGGGGGTGGATCCCCGGCATCCACCTTATCTTCTACGGCGTGATACTGACGGTCGTGGTCTTGCTTAAGCCGGAGGGCCTGTCTGAGACCTACGAGAGGCTCTACGGACGGATCAGGGCGGCCCTGCTCAGGAGGCGGGCGGGAGGTGGGTAGGTTGACAGAGGCCGAGGCCCTCCTCCGGGTGAGGAGGGTGACCAAGAGGTTCGGCGGCATAGTGGCGCTGGACCGCGTGGATGTCGACGTGTACGAGGGGGAGATACTCGGGATGATAGGACCCAACGGGGCCGGAAAGACAACCCTCTTCAACGTGGTCACCGGATACTACCCTCCGGACTCCGGGAGGATCATATTTCGGGGAGAGGACATCACAGGAAGGCCACCACACGAGATAGCCAAGTTGGGGATCAGCAGGACGTTCCAAGTGGTCAAGCCGTTCCTGGGGCTGACCGTCGAGGACGCCGTCAGGGTCGGGGCGTACAACCGCCTCTCCGACGAGGCCGAAGTCGAGAGGAGGGTGAGGGAGATCCTCGAGTTCATGGGCCTGGACAGGCTGAGGGACAGGCTCTGCAGGGACCTCAACATAGTCCAGATCAAGCAGACCGCCATCGCTAGGGCCCTGGCCACGGATCCAAAGCTCCTGCTGCTGGACGAGGCGGCCGCGGGTCTCAACCCTGGCGAGGTGGACGACCTCATCGAGCTCCTGAGGAGGGTGAACAGGGAGATGGGGGTCACCCTCTGGGTGGTCGAGCACGTCATGAGGTTCGTGATGGGGATCTCGGACAGGATAGTCGTCCTCCACTACGGCGAGAAGATCGCTGAGGGTCCGCCCGAGCAGGTGGCCCACGACCCCAAGGTGGTGGAGGCCTACCTCGGAGCGGAGGTGGTGATATGAGGGCGCTGGAGGTTCAGAACCTCAACGTGGCCTACGGGAAGGTTCAGGTCCTCTGGGACGTCTCGTTCCACGTGGAGGATGGGGAGAGCGTATGCATAATCGGACCGAACGGCGCCGGCAAGACCACGACCCTCCACACGGTATCCGGCATACTCACCCCCCTCTCGGGGAGGATAACCTTCTACGGGGAGGACGTGACCGGGCTGCCAGCGTGGGAGCTGGCGGAGAGGGGGATGTCCCTCGTACCCGAGGGAAGGAGGATATTTCCGAACCTGACGGTCCTCGAGAACCTCATGGCGGCCTCCTACATGAGGAGGTCCAGGGAGGGCTTCGAGGAGAACTTGGAGACGGTCTTCGACCTCTTCCCGAGGCTGAAGGAGCGGAGGTATCAGGTCGCCAGGACGCTCAGCGGGGGGGAGGCCCAGATGCTGGCCATCGCCAGGGCCATGATCACCAACCCGCGGCTGCTGATGCTCGACGAGCCCTCCATGGGCCTCGCCCCGATCCTGGTGTCGAAGGTCTTCCGGTCGATACAGAGGCTCAGGGAGAGGGGGGTCACGATACTCCTGGTGGAGCAGCACGTGCCAGTAGCCTTGAAGGTCAGCGACAGGGCGTACGTCCTGGAGAACGGGAGGATAGTGCTGAGCGGGACCTCGGAGGAGGTCGCGAAGAACGAGCAGGTTAGGGAGCACTACCTGGGGATCTAGTAGGGTAAGCTCTAGCGCTCAGATAGGGTCCTGATGTGCCTTATGGGGAGCTTAACGTACACCTCATCCCCCTCCCCTATCTCCGCGGCGTCTGCGGATCCTCCCGGTACCCTAGCCCTCAGCATTACCCCTCCCACCTCGACCTCGACCTCCAGCAGGGGCCCGCGGGCGGCCACAGAGCGGATCACTCACCTGAACGTGTTGAACCACCCCCTCCCCTCCACCCTCTTGGTGATCACGACCTTCTCCGGCGGGATCGCCAGCTTCCGGACGCGCCTCCCCTCGCAGGGTGCTAGGATCGTCAAACCCCCGCATCTGACTTCGGCCAGCCCCCCGCTCACGACCCGCGACTCCTCACAGTCCAGTAGGTTCTGCAGGCCTAGGAACTCGGAGACCTCCCGGGTGGCCGGACTGAAGATGACGTCCTCGGGGGTCCCTACCTGCAGGATCCCCCCTCCGACCAGGACCGCCACCCTCCCGGACAGCTCCTCTGCCTCGACCCAGTCGTGGGTCACGAAGAGCGTGGTCACCCCAACCTCGCTCACCAGCCGCCTTATCTCGGATCTCATGGCCCGACGCGTCGAGGAGTCGAGGTCGTTGAAGGGCTCGTCCAGGAGGAGGACCCTCGGCTCAGCGGCGAGTGCCCTTGCTATGGCCACCCTCTGCCTCTCTCCGCCGCTTAGCCTCGCCGGGTAGCGATCCCTCAGGTGAGAGATCTCCAGCAAACGCAGGGCTTCCTCGACGCGGACCCCGATCTCACCTCGATCAAAGCCCCTCATCCGGAGGCCGAAGGCGACGTTCTCCCAGACGGTCATGTGGGTGAAGAGGGCGAGGCTCTGAGGCACGTAGCCGACCCCCCTTCGCTCCGGCGGTACGTCGTCCACCGGAACCCCGTCGAAGAGCACCGACCCCTCGTACTCCACCAGCCCGGCTACCACGTTCAGGAGGGTAGTCTTCCCGGCCCCGTTGGGCCCCATCACTGTCACCAGCTCTCCATCCCCGACCTCTAAGGATACGCCCCTGAGCGCGAAGTTCCTGATCTCCACCAGGCTGACGGATGGCATCAGCCCGCGCCCCTCCTCTGGAGGATGGAAAGCTCCAGCCTCTCGAAGGCCCAGCTGAAGGCGTAGTTCGACGCGGCGAGGACGAGCACCACGGCGAGTATCTGATCCACCCTGAGGACGCTCTGCGCCTCCATGGCCAGGAGGCCCAGACCCGAGGACATCGCCACCATCTCCGTGACGAAGCAGGTCCTCCACGCCATCCCCGCTTCCACTTTCAGCCCAGAGAGTATGTGGGGGAGAGCCTGTGGCAGCACGACCTCCCTCACCAGGACGAAGCCCTCGGCCCCGAGCGTCTTGGCAACTCGGATCATCTCCACGTCGACTGACCTCGCCCCGGTCAGGGTCGCGTAGGCCGTCGGAGGGAACGAGCACATGAAGACGACGGCCACGGGAAGCGCCTCGCCCAGCCCCACCCAGAGCATGAAGAGCGGGATCCAGGCGACCGCGGGGACGGCGTAGAGGAGGCCGATCAGGGGGTAGACCCCCCCGTAGGTCAGCCGGTGATATGCCGATGCGGCCCCGACGGCCACTCCGAGCGTCGACCCCAGCCCGAATCCGATCACGACGCGCGCCAGCGTCCTGACGTAGTGGAGCGGCAGCTCTCCGCTCGCCGCGAGCTCTATCAGGGCCCTGACGACCCCCGAGAACGGCGGGAAGAGCTGAGTCGGTACGGGTGCATACCGAGCCGCGAGCTCCCAGGCCGCGAGGGCGGCCAACACGGAGGCCAGGCCGGCCGGGCTACGGCTGAGGCGCACCCCCAAGCACCTCCCCTAGGATCGATGTGTAGACTAGCTCGTCCACGGGCACGGGCTCCTCGATGCACCCGTACCGCACCATGAGGTTCACGTACTCCTCTATCTGGTTGAGGTTCAGCTCGACCGAGTACTCCAGGTGGCTCATCGACTCTGTGGCCTCCTCCTTGGAGATCCCCAGCCTGTTGGCCACGATCCCGGCAGCCTCCTCCGGGTTCTCCAGTATGAAGTTGGTGGCCCGGGCCGTCGCCCTTACCAGAGCCCTGACAAGCTCTGGATCGGACTCCAGCAACTCCTCCCTCACGACCAGGACGCTGCCCGGCATATTGGGCCACACGTCCTGACTCCGCACGAGGACCTTGCATTTTCCCCGCATGGCGGCGAGGGTCGCGTAGTGCTCTGGGAGGGCCGCGGCGTCCACCTGCCCGGTCATAACTGCATTAACGGCTATCTGGGGGGCCATCTTCTTCACGGACACGTTGAGGCCGTACTTTTCCCTGACAATGGCTAGGAGGAGGTAGGCAGGGCTCCCCTTCCCCGGGGCGGCCACTACCCCGCTGGAGAGCTGGGACAGGTCCGTGATACCGGGGCGCGCGACGATGGCGTAGCCGTGCAGGTGAGCTCCGGCTACGACCTTGATCGGCACGCCCCTCGCCCTAGCCAATATGGCCGGCCCAAGGCAGGCCCACGCGACGTCCACGTCTCCCCTCGCCAGGGCCGCGGCCAGCTCCAGCCCGGTCCTGAAGGTCTCCAGGTGAGTTACGTTGATCCCGTTGGCCTCAAAGAACCCCACGTCCAGCGCCACCCACGCGGCGGCGGAGTGGTCGTTGAACTCCACGGCCAAGGATATCGGCTTCACCCCGGTCCCCTCGCGCTGGCTCGCCCCGAGCAGAGTCAACGCAATGAGGGCCGCGGCTAGGGCGATCAGGACTTCACGGCGGCTCACATTAGCAGCAAACGCCGGTAACACGAATAAGGTTGCGCAAATGGCATGACTCCCCAGGGGCACCGGCTTTACATTTTTCGCGTTCCCTCGAGGACCGTCGCGAGCGGGCATGCTCGAGGAGGTCAGGTTCTTCGTGGTCGCCCACAGAGGCGCGAGCGCCTACGAGCCCGAGAACACCCTGAGATCGGTCAGGAGGGCTCTGGAGATCGGCGCAGACGCCGTGGAGATCGATGTCAGGCTCTCGGCCGACGGCGTTCCGGTGGTCATTCACGACGAGACTGTTGACAGGACCACCGACGGCACCGGGAGGGTGGCGGAGATGACGCTCGACGATTTGAGGAGGCTCGACGCCGGTCAGGGCGAGGGGATCCCAACCCTCGAGGAGATCCTCGATGAGGTCAGGGGCAGGGCGATTCTGTTCGTGGAGCTGAAGGTGGACGAGGCGGCGCTGCCGTCCCTGAGGCTGGTCAGGGATGTGGGGATGCTGGACGAGGTCCTGTTCATCTCCTTCAGTCAAAACGCCCTTTCACGGGTGAGGGCCGATGAAGAGGGGGCACACATTGGGCTGATCTACTTCAAGCCCTCCGACGGGATTGTCGGGGCCAAGAAGCTCGGCTGCGAGTTCGTCCTGCCGTACTACCGCCTCGCCACAGGGAAGGCCATTGCCTTCGCCCACAGGATGGGGCTGAGGGTCGTCCCGTGGACCGTGGACGACCTCGAGACGGCGAGGGAACTCAAGAGGAGGGGGGCCGACGGGGTGGCCTCGAACAGGCCAGACGTCATGATGCCCCTCAGGGAGTGAGCTGCGCAGACGACGCTAGAAACAGAGATTTGGACACCTGCCGAGATTAGGGGAATTGGGGTCGCCGGAGGACCACTCGGTCATCGCCTCCGGGGGGAGCTCCCCGCCGGTGCCACGGTGTCGGCTCATCCCCCAGTCATCGCTTCAGGGACAGATAATAAGCGCGGGCGCGTTGCGCCACCCCCTCTTGCTGAGGCGCGTCGCTAAACCTATCCGTGCGGGGTTACATCGGGGGGAGCGGCTGTGAGGGAGGTCGATCCAGAGGTCGCTTGGAGGATGCTGCACCCGAGGCCCGTCGTCTTGGTAGGGGCGGGAGACCTCGATGGGAAGTACAGTTTCGCCCCGGCCTCGTGGGACGCTAGTGTCCGACGAGCCGCCGGTCGTTGCGGTGGCGCTGAACGAGGAGTCCTACACCCGCGAGCTTCTGCTGGAGCGGGGCGAGTTCACGCTGTGCGTCCTCTCTATGGATCAGTTGGATGAGATCCTCTTCCTGGGCTCGGTGAGCGGGAGAGACGTGGACAAGCTCTCAGTCGTCGGCTGGAGAGCGGCTCAGGCTAGAGAAGTGGGTGCGCCGGTCCTGGACAACGCTCTCGGGGTGTTAGAGTGCAGGGTACGCCAGACCGTTCAGGTGGACGAGATGACCCTGATACTGGCCGACGTGGTCAGGGCCGAGGTGGTCGAGGGGACGTTCAACGACAGGCACGGGTGGGACCTGAGGAGGGTAAAGATCCCCCTCCACGCGGCTGGGAGGGCGTTCGTGGAGCCCGGAAGGCTGGTTCTGGCCGACGCAGGGAGGTTCCGCGCGGGGAAGGGGTGATCTAAGCTCCGGCCTAGGGATCAGGTTCTACCGTAGAGCTCCCGCCTGCGGGCCTCCAGCATGTTAACGTCCTCGCCCGCCTCCTGGGCCGCCAGGATGAGCTTCACCCCCCTCTCCCTGGCCGCCGACACGACCTCTGAGAGGTGCTCCCAGCAGCCCAGGTCCCTCGCGAAGTGGTGGTCTAGGACGAGCGTCCTGAGGTCTGTCTCAGAGATGAGGGCGATCAGGTTCTCGATTGACGCCCTCAGGACCTCCTCGGGGTACTTGAAGCCCAGCATGTAGGTCATGGGGCCGTCCACGTAGGCGACGGTCGGGTTCACCTCGAGTGCAAACTTCATCTGCTCCCTCAGCGCGGGCCCCTCGACGTCGGACGTGAACAGGAAGGTCTCGTCCCCCTCCCTCACCGCCACCTGAACGACGTAACCCAGCCTGGAGTCCGCCCCGTGCGGCACGGCCTCGGAGAACAGGATTTCCGTGTCGCCCACGCGCAGGTAGCTTCCGTCGGCGTACTCCAGCCTCTCGGGCCGCCCCTCTATGGCCTTGAGGAACCTGGGCGCCCTCACGACCGCCTGGCTCCTGTTGATGTTCTCCTCTGGGTGCTTCACGAACACGAGCTTGCCGTCGTACACATCCAGGGGCATCCTCTTCCCCAGGTCGTGGTGGTCGTAGTGGTAGTGCGTCACAACCAGAATCCGGGCCCGCCTGGCGTGCTCCTCTATGACCCTGGCGAGGCTCCTGAGCCTCTCCCTCTCCACGTCGTGGGGAGGCAGGCCGAACCTCCTCGGCGCCAGGGCCACGCCCGGGTCGATCAGCAGGCTCACGTCCCTCGTCTCCACGTATGTGGCCATGCTGCGGACGCCCATGGAGTCGAACGCGAGAGGCCTCACGAGCACCTTACTCCGACGTCCGGACGAATCGAAAAAGGTTACCCAGCCCCGGCAGGCGCTCGCGGGCCCGTATCCTCCCGCGAGGCCGCCCCCGAGTGGCCAAACTTTTAACTGAAATGCCGAAGACCGCGCCGGTGACCCGGGACGGCCGAGTACACCCGCTCTGAGAGGTACTGGACGCTGTTCGTCGTGGTGGCTGGCTGGGCCTTTGACGCGTTTGACTTCTCGGTCCTATCTTTCGCGCTCAATCAGATGATGGCCGAGTTCGGCGTCTCCAAGACGGTCATCGGCTCCGTGTTCGGGCTGCAGCTGGTGGCCACGGGGCTGGGTGGGGTGCTCTTTGGGATCATAGCCGACGCGATAGGCAGGAAGAGGGGGCTTATGCTTGACATTGCTCTCTACAGCGTGGCCACCGGGCTCACGGCCCTCAGCAGGAACCTCTGGGAGGTCGCCCTGCTCAGGTTCGTGGCTGGCCTGGGCATCGGGGGGGAGTGGGGCCTAGGCATGGCGATCCTGAATGAGGTCTGGCCCCCAGATACCAGGGGAAGCATGGTGGGCCTCACTCAGGCGGGTTGGCCCATAGGCATGGCCATAGCCTCTGCGGACGCGGCCCTCGTCATGTCGAGGTTCGGCTGGAGGGCGGGGTTCGCCGTGGCCGTACTCCCCATAGTCCTGCTCGTGGTCGTCAGGGGGAAGATGCCCGAGTCGAGGCTCTGGCTGGAGTACAAGAGGGCCGTGGAGAGCGGCGAACTCCCGCCCGAACTATCCGAGAAGGCTGGGTGGCTCACCCTGCGCCAGCTCTTCCACGGGGACCTGATCGGGAGGACGCTGAAGAGCCTCGCCCTCGCGTCCCTCGGGATGTTCGCCTTCTACACGCTCTGGTCCTGGGCCCCCGCCTACCTAGAGACCGTCAAGGGCATGTCCATGGTGAGGTCAGCGACCTTCGTCGGGGCCTCCTGGCTCATTGGGTGGTTCGGTCACGTGCTCTTCGGCGTCGCGGCGGACAGGATTGGGAGGAGGCCGACCTTCACAATCTACGCCGCCATGTTCGCAGCCTCGGTCCTGGGGCTGACGGCCGCCGGGCCTGG
This sequence comes from Thermoproteota archaeon, assembly GCA_027491415.1. Classification (GTDB taxonomy): domain Archaea; phylum Korarchaeota; class Korarchaeia; order Korarchaeales; family Korarchaeaceae; genus DRBY01. The sequence goes on from JAOZFH010000036.1 coordinate 16,898, forward strand.
GCTGACCGGGTTCTTGGCCTTGGCCGCAAACACGTTCGCCTGCGGTTTCTTCTCGGTCTACGGCGCCCTCTTCGGCGAGCTCTTCCCGACGAGGGTGAGGGCGACCGGCGCCTCCCTCTGCTACAACGGGGCCAGGGCCGTCTCGTTCGCCGCACCGGTCGTCCTGGGATACGTGGCCGGAATCGCCGGGTTCAACGCTGGCCTCTTGGTTGCGGTCGCGGCCGTCCTCCTCGCCGCGGCGCTGATCTGGACGGTCCCCGAGACCAAGGGGGTGCAGCTGGAGGCGATAGGCTGACTCGGCGATGGATCGAGAGCGTTAATTTGGAGCCCGTCGAAACTTCCGGGATGCTGGACGAGGAGGAGTACCGCCGCTGGATGAGAAGCGCCAGGCACACGCTGCGGTCAGCCAGGAGGGACTTGGAGGGGGGCGACTACAACTGGGCCTGCTTCAAGGCCCAGCAGGCGGCTGAGTTCGCCCTGGAGGCCTACCTGTGGGGGGTGGGCAGGCCGGCGTTCGGGCACAGCCTCCTCAGGCTCTCGGAACAGGTCGGAGACGTGCCTGAGGACGTGAGGGACGCGTGCGCCAGGCTCGACAAGTTCTACACCGCCCCCAGGTACGCGGACATGTGGTCTGAGGGCGCGCCCCACGAGTACTACACCAGGAGGGAGGCCGAGGAGTCCCTTTATTATGCCGAGGCCATAATGAGGTTCGTTGAGGAGAAGTGGAGGTCCTTGAGAGGCGAAGGAGGGAGCGGGAGGAGCGGCTGAGGAGGGCCCGGAGGTTCGCCGAGGCGATCCGCCGGGAGGTGTCGCCAGCCTCGGTCGTCGTGATAGGGTCCACGGCCAGGGGGGACTTCAACGCGTGGAGCGACATCGACGTGGTGATAGTGTCCCCGAAGTTCCCGAAAAATCCCCTTAAGAGGTACGAGCTGCTCGAGTCGCACCTGGAGCCCGGAATTGAGCCGATCCCGCTTCGGCCCGAGGATCTCGAGAGACTCGTCGAGAGGGCCGCCCCGGTCGTGGAGGACCTCCTTCGGGGGGTGGTCCTCCTCGACGACCTGGGCGTGCTGAGGCGCCTCTCCGAGGTGGGCGCCAGGCGGGCGCGCCTCAATTATTAAGCCGTGGCATGGAGTCTTCCAGATGCCCCCCGCCCGTGAGCCCGAGAGGGACGAGGGCTGCGTGGAGTACAAGCTCAGGCTCGATCCCTCCACGCCAGAGAGAGTCCAGAAGCTCGCCACCCAGCTGAACTACAGGCTCAACGAGGGCGGGGGCGAGGCGTTCTACGAGCTGGGCGTGACGGACGACGGGGAGCCCGTGGGGCTGACCGACGAGGAGGCCGAGAGGTCCCTCCAGGTGATGAGGCGGGTCTGCGAGATCGTCGGCGCCTCCTACATCGTCGTGAGGAGGGAGAAGGCCAAGAGGGGACACGTCTACGAGCTTCTCGTGAGGAGGACCGTCGACACCCCGCCGATACAGGTCTCCGTGGTCCTGCTCGGAAACGTGGACGCCGGGAAGTCCACCCTGAAGGGGGTCCTGGTGTACGGCCAGCTGGACGACGGGGACGGCCTGGCCATGAGCATGGTGGCCAGATACCTGCACGAGCTGAAGTTCCGCAGGTCCTCCAGCGTGACCTTTCACGTCCTGGGCTTCGACGAGATGGGGAGGAGCGTCAACGACGAACTCGGGGCCTACGACGAGGCTCAGGTCTACCTCAGGGCCTCGAAGGTAGTCACCCTGGTGGACCTAGCGGGGCACGAGCGCTACCTCAAGACCACCATGAGGGGCGTCCTCGGCTCAGCTCCGGACTACGCCTGCATGGTCGTGGCCGGCAACGCCGGACCCATAGGGAGCTTCAGGGAGCACCTAGGCATGGCGGTCGCCCTCAGGATTCCGGTCTTCGTGGTGGTCACCAAGGTCGACATGGCGCCCCCTGAGGTGCTGGGGAGGACCCTCAGGGACATCGAGGCCTACCTGAAGCTCCCGGGAGTCAACAAGATCCCGTTCGTCGTTAAGTCCCCGGGAGACGCCGCCGTGGCGGCGAGGAACATGCCACACGGAAGGGTCGCGCCGATATTCCTGGTGTCCAACGTCACGGGCGAGGGCCTCGGCCTCCTGAAGTCCTTCATAAACATGCTGCCGCCCAGGCTGGACTGGTCCGAAAAGCAGGGTGGGAGGTTCCTGAGCTACGTCGACGAGAAGTTCGACGTCTCCGGGGTCGGGCTGGTGGTCTCCGGGCTGGTCGAGTCGGGCTCGGTGTCCGCGGGCGACAGGGTCCTCCTCGGCCCGTTCGACGACGGCTCCTTCAGGACGGTGAGGGTCAGGTCGATCCACGTGAACAGGCTCCCCGTTGAGAGGGCGGTCGCCGGACAGATGGCCGGATTCGCCCTCGCAAACGTCGAGTACGACGAGGTCCGGAGGGGCATGGTCCTCCTCGATCTGAACGAGAGGCCCAGGGCGGTGAGGGAGTTCGAGGCCAAGATAAGGGTCCTCCACCACCCAACCACAATAAGGCCCGGCTACGAGCCAGTGATACAGCTCAAGACCATAAGGCAGAGCGCGAAGCTGGTCTACTGCACCAAGGGCGTCCTCAGGAGCGGGGACGTTGACACGGCCGTCTTCAGGTTCAAGATCAGGCCCGAGTACATCAACGAGGGCGACGTGTTCTTCTTCAGGGAGGGCAGGACCAAGGGGATGGGCAGGGTGACGAGGCTTCTCTCCTAGCCAGCCCGCCCACGAGAGGTTCGATTTGGATCAAGCGCGCGAGGCTTTTCATTAATGTAAAACTTATCACTTCCGAGCTTCGGGTAGGAGCGATTCTCCATGTACGGGGAGGCCTCACTCTCCGAGAGGCTGGAGAGGCTGCTGAGGTTCATGTCCTACGACTGCCCAGGCGTCGAGGCCGCCGTGCTGGTGAGCTACGATGGACTCATCATGGCCTCTTCTCTGGAAGGAGGCGCCGACGAGGACAGGGTGGCCGCAATGAGCGCGGCCCTCCTCTCGGTGGCCGAGAAGATTGGGGCCGAGCTAGACAGGGGGGAGTTCGAGACAGCGCTGGTGAGCGGCTCCAAGGGATTCGTGATAGTGAAGCCCGTAAATGGCGACGCTCTCCTCGTCGTGCTGGCCGGAAAGAACTCCAAGCTGGGGCTGATCAAGTACGAGATGAGCAGGATAGGTAGAATGCTCGCAGAAGAACTGGAGAGGTCCGGCTACGGCTGATGCCCACGCGCGCACCGGTGGAGGGCCCTTCGCCCGATCACGTGAGCTGGAGCGCGACCAGGGCGAGTCCCAGGCTGATCAGCATCCCGCCCGCTAGTATCCTGGCGCTCAGAGGCTCTCCGCTGACCAGCCTCCCGGCGACCTGAGACACCAGTGGTGTGACCGAGCTGGCCAGAGACGAAGGCCCAACCCCCAGGACCTCCATGGCCGTGTAGTAGAGCACGAGCCCCACCCCCAGCCCTAGGGTGCCGCTGGCCGCCGAGACCCCTGCCGCCGGTGGGTCCTTGGACAAAGAGGATCCGCGGAGAGCGTACCAGCCTGAGAAGGCCGCCGCCAGCGCAGCGGCCCTCCAGGCGGCCACCGTGAGAGGGTGAGCGTAGAACAGCGCCTCCCTGGAGAGGACGGCGCCCAAGGCCCAGGAGGCCGACGTCAGGAGGGCCAGCCCAACGGCCGAGGGTCCTCGGGGGGCCTCTCCGCGGGACGACAGCACCCATATTCCCGAGACAGACAAGAGGGCTCCAGCCAGGGTGAGCGGCCCGACGGGCTCCCCGAAGAGGACCCCTCCCAGCATTTGGGCCCAGACGACGTAGGTGAAGGATATCGGTACTACCCTGGAGGGGCCCTCCCTGTTAAGCGCCTCCGTGTAGGCCAGGAGGCCTATTCCCGGACCCACGGCCGCGCTGGCCAGCGTGAAGGCCGCCGCCCGGGCGCTCATGCCCAGAACCCCCTCGTAGGCGCAGACCGGGATCAGCGCGGCCGCGGCCCCAACGTTTCGCCACGCGTTGACGTAGACGGGGTCGGTTCTGCGGACGGCGAACTCGATCATGAGGGGTACGAGCCCCCAGATCACGGCCGCCGCCAGGGCCTCGAGCATGTATGTGATCAGGCCCGTCACCCCCCGGGCAGCAGGAGCAGAGGAACCTCCCTGAGGCTCCTCACGACGGCGCCCCTGAAGCCCAGGCGTTGAGCCCTCCTCAGGCAGTCTCCTGGGCCCGCCCTGCAGACCCATATCTCCCTCAGGCCCAGCCCCGCCGACTGGACCTCGACCAGCTGATCCAGGTGGTCGTCGACCAGCGAGAACCTGCCCCCCATATGCCTCATCAGCACCCTGGCCTGAGAGGCTCTGTCGGGACCGTCCTCCCTAGTTACGAGCCCCCTGAACAGCCTCCTGATTCCGTGGAACTCAAGCGCGGCCTCGGCCGCCTCCCTAGACTGGAGCGTTATCACGTAGAGGTCGAACTTGCTGACGAGTCCCTCCAGCACCGGCCTGACCTCCGGGAACAGGGTGGACTTTGGCACAGCCTCCATCTCGGCCTCTTTGACCATGGAGCTGACCAGCCAGTAGTCGTCTGTCCCCCACAGCTCCCTGAGGAGGTCTCTAAAGCTGTGGACCGGCCTCGAGAGGGTCCTCGACACCCTGATCTTGAGCTCCGGCCACTGGACCGGCAGGGTCAGCAGCGTTCCGTCCATGTCGAAGGCGACGGCTCCCCTTTCCATGTCTCCGCACCCAGCCGGGCGCGCCTGGCTATAACCGTGCTGCGCCGGAGATCGGCGAGCTTAGAACACGGAGAGAATCCTCCCTCCGTCCACAGGGATCATGGCGCCCGTCACGTAGCTGGCCCTCTCGCTGGCCAGGAAGGCCACGACCCACGCGACCTCTTCAGGGGATGCCGCCCTCCTCATGGGCACGCCGGAGGTCATCCTGCGAATTTCCTCCTCCACAGTCACCCCTTCCCTTCGGGCCCTCGCCTCGGCGAGCTGTCGGACCCTGTCTGTGAGGGTTATCCCGGGCATGACCCCGTTGACGAGCACGTTGTGTGGGGCGAGCTCTAGCGCCAGAGTCTTCAACAGCCCGGCCAAGGAGATCCTGGCGACGTTGGAGATGGCTATATCCGGAATTGGCTGCTTTATGGCCACGGACGTTACGTAGATGATCCTTCCCCACCTCCTCTCGATCATCCGCGGCGCGAGCCTCTTGGTTAGCCTGACGGCGCTCATTAGGAGGAGCTCGAACGCGTGGTACCAGTCCTCCTCAGAGGTCTCAAAGAACTTGACGGGCCTGGGACCTCCGGTGTTGAAGACGAACACGTCTGCCCCTCCTATCTCCTCCACAAAGTCTGCCAAGGATTCCACGTCCTCCCTCGACGTGAGGTCCGCCGCCTTCCACAGGACTTCGGACCCTGTCGTCGCCGAGATCTCCCGTGCCGTCCTCCTCAGAGCCTCCTCGCTTCTAGAAGATATGATGACCCTGGCGCCCTCCCTGGCCAGGGCTTCCGCACAGGCGCGGCCTATTCCCCTGCTGGACGCCGTCACCAGCGCCAGCTTGCCCCTGAGACCCAGGTCCACAGCCCCAAATCGCGGGGGAAAACCCATTAAACCTGCCGTCGCTCTGTCGCTCGGAGCGAATGTCAACCCGCGCTGAGAGTGCCGCGGCGGCATCGATAGCGGTTTCAGTTGCCACAGTGGCCGTGAAGGCGTTCGTTCAACTGGTCACCGGGAGCGTAATGGTTGCAGCGGAGGTCGTCGACTCCCTAGGCGACGTGGCCACGTCGTCGGTCAGTCTCTTGGCAGTAAGGCTCTCTAGGAGGCCGCCCGACGCGGACCACCCCTACGGACACGCCAAGTACGACAGCCTGCTGGGACTCCTCACCTCGGCCCTCCTCTTCGAGGCCGAGGCCTACGTGCTGTTCAGGAGCGCCAGGTCCCTCCTCATCGGTTACGCAGCGCCCCGCGCGCCCGCTGTGGCTCTGTGGGCCCTAGTCGGCACCAGCGTCGTCAACGTCTTCAGGTCAGCCGCCCTCTGGGCCGTCGGCAGGGGCGAGGAGAGCAGGGTGCTCCAGTCGGAGGCCCTGAACTATGGCTGGGACGCCGGCAGGACTCTTGTGGTCGCTGGGGTCCTCCTGATATCCAGCAGGGTTGCGCCGTGGCTGGACCCCGCCTCGGCGATCGTGGTCTCGCTAACCGTCATGCCGTCGACGCTGAGGGTCGCCTACTGGTCGGCCACCGATCTGCTGGACAGGGTCGACCCGGGGCTCGTCGAGTCGATTCGGGAGGTCCTCTCGTCCGCGCCCGGCGTGAGGTGGGTCGAGAGGGTGAGGGCCCGGAGGGTCGGACGACTCGTGCTGGTCGACGCGGTGGTGGGCGTAGACCCGGAGCTCACCACCGAACAGGCTTCTCGGGTGATGATGGAGGCCCATTGGGCCGTTGAGAGGATCGTCAACAGCCCTTGCGACGTGACCCTCGCCGTAAGGCCGGCCGGTGAGAGCCTGGCGGTCAAGGCCGCGAGGATCGCGAAGTCCGAGGCCGGGGTCATAGGCGCCCACTCCATAGAGCTTTACGGACCGGGCAGGGACAGGCTTACCCTCCACCTGGTGATAGACGGGAGTCTGAGGCTGGGTGAGGCTGACGAGATCGCCCGGAGGGTCGAGAGGAAGATCGCCAAGGAGCTGTCGCTCCGACAGGTCGTGGCGCACATAGATCACTTCGTCCAGCGGCCTCGGCCTGACCCCGACCTCGAGGCCGTCAGGCGCGCCGTCGAATCTGTCCCCTCCGTGAAGTGGGCCAGGGTGATGAGCGTCAGGTGCGCGGACGGAGGACTCAGGCTAGAGGTCACCGTGGGGGCCGACCCATTCATGAGCCTGGCCGAGGCCAACAGGCTCGCCCACGAGGTGCAGGCTGCCCTCGCCGAGGTCGCCCCGGATGCCGTCGCCGTGGTTAGGGTGACCACAGTCGACCCGGGGGAGCGATCGACGGTAGGGTGAGCCCGCAGCCCACTGAGTATTTAGCATTCGGGCCCCCGTAACCCCGTGCCGTCGAGGTCCAAGCTGAGGGGCCGCGTGGTCGGCTCAGAGATTCCCCGCTTCAGGAGCAGGTGGTTCGGGATCCTCCAGGTCGAGGTCGACGGCTCGGAGGTCTCCCTCCTCATGTCCGGGACGGTGGCCCAGTGGTTTGACACAGGCGAGCCGGTCCTGCTGGAGGTCAGGGATGGGCCACTGAGGGACGGCTCGAGGCTCGGGTTCGACGACTACTCTCTCTGGAGGGTCACCGTGGAGGGGGCCGTGCAGGCGTGGCCAGTCTTTTCCAAGGACTACGAGTCCCAGAGGGTGAGCCCGGTGACGGGGGAGCCCATCTACACCTACAGGATCAGGGCGAGGGAGGCCGCCTACGAGAGGGACTTCGAGGCCGTCGCGGAGCTGGAGCAGTATCACTACGCCTCCGAGAAGGAGCTCGTCGCCCTGTGGAGGTGCGACGTCTGCGGCGAGATAATAAAGGCCAACACGAAGCCCACGTGCCCGAACTGCGGCACCGACGAGCGCGTCCACATCCTGGAGATCAAGGGATCGACCCCGGCCTCGAGGTTTCTGGTCTTGGAGCTCGTCGAGAGGGAGGAGTACGAGCCCCAGTATGTGGCCTACGTGAGGATCGACCCTCCGGTGCCGAGGATGCACCGCAGGCTCCCGGACGGCTCGATTGTGAGGGACATCAGGGAGAGGGTGTTCCCGGAGGACTGGTTCCACCCGGTCTACAACCCCGAGGAACTCCTGAGGGAGAGGCTGGCCGAGCTCGGGAGGAGGTTCGGCAGGGAGGTCGGGCTGAGGAGGCTCTGGGAAGAAATCAAGTGGGAGGCGCTGAGGCGGACGAACGCCGCCGCGTCCAGGGTGGCGAGGGTCGTCGTTCACCCGGACTACAGGTCCGACGGGCTGGGGCAGCTCTCGGTGAGGGCGGCCCTCGAGTGGATCCGGGAGCGTAGGATCCCCGAGATGAGGAGGAGGAAGCACCTGGTCGAGACCATCGCCCAGATGGCCAGGTACAACCCCTTCTTCGAGAAGGTGGGCTTCAGGTACGTCTGGGACACCGCCTCGGGCAGGCCGGTCCTCTACTACCCGCTGACGGACGATGGCAGGGAGGCGCTGGAGAGGTTCCTGCGAACCGACCCTGTGGCCAGGGAGCACGGCGGTAGGCTTTGCGTCCCGACCTACGGGAAGGTCGAGCGGCTCGAGGGTCCGATAAGGCTCGAGGACGTCTCCATGGTGTTCGAGAGCGAGTTGAACGTCGATGGCCTCCCTGATAGGCTCAGGGAGCTCTTGGAAGCCTTTGGGGTGAGGAGCAGGGTCATACAGAGGCAGGTCCTGAGGAACGTGAACCTGGAGATCTCGCCAGGCGAGGTGATCGCTGTGGTTGGGGCCTCGGGGGCTGGCAAGACCACGCTGCTTAGGCTAATCTGGGGGGCCTGCAAGGGGCTGAAGGGGAGGAAGTTCGAGCCAACTGCGGGGAGGGTCCTGGCCCCGGAGAACGCCAGGGTGGGCGTGCTGATCCCTGGGGAGAGGGAGCCGCGGTTTGGGGACGAGTCCATCTTAGAGCACGTCTACGCCAAGCTAGGCGACGAGAGAACGGCGGTGGAGGTGCTGAACAGATGCGGCCTCTCCGACGCTGTCCTCTATAGGGCCAGGTACGCCGAGCTGTCCACGGGCCAGAGGGAGAGAGCGAGGCTGGCCAGCGTGCTCGCCGAGAGGCCCAACGTGCTGCTGGTTGACGAGTTCGCCGCCCACTTAGATGCTCTGACGGCGATGAGGATTGCCAGGGCCTTCGGGAAGCTGGCCAGAGAGGCCGGAATCGCGGCCCTGGTGGTGACGCACAGGGCCGAGGTGATAAGGGCGCTGGACCCCGACAGGGTCCTGTTTGTCGGATACGGGGCCGTCTCGGAATCTATGGAGTGGAGGACAAGGTGAGCCTGCCGGCCGGCCTGAACCTAAGATCGGCGCCGGACTTGCGTATGGCGGGGTCAATCTTTGATCGAGTGGCCCGGGATGAGCCCCTACTGGGGGGATAGTGGGCCAAGCAGAGGCGCTCACGACTGAGCCGCAACCCCACGCCCGTGGTCAGCACGACTCTAGGAAGGGTGCAGGTCGGCGTGACGGGCTGCGGGATCGGGTGGAGTGGAGCGGATTCGCCCGGGTGGCCATTAGACGACCCTGAGACCGCCTCCCGGCTGGCGGACCACGCCACGAGTCACCCGCCCAGACACGACGCCCTCCTGAGGTAACTCCCAACGCCTCGCGCTCCTGTTCCTCAGCCATTCTAGACTCACCCGTGTTCAGGTTATCAGGATCTCCCACCTTCTGGTCCCTGGGGGCCCCAGGTCCTCCCGCCGATACGGGCAATTTGTCACCTATTCGTCAGAATTATGGTAAAAAGGGACCAGGCTAAGGACGTCACGGCCAGCGCCGCCGCAACGGTAGCTGCGCTCCCCATCAGCTCACTAACTCGGACCCTCCCTTCCCCCCTGGCGGACTTGAGGATGATGGAGATTACCACACTGATGATCGCCAGCTCGAGGAGACCCCCCAGCATCAGAAAGGTCCATAGGCCTAGCTCAGCTCCGAGGATCCTGAACACGACGGGCGAGGTGGCTCCTATCAACAGGTGGGCTAGGATCAGAAGGCCGACCACCTTGGCCGCAAACAGCATGCGGTCTCCCTTATCCTCTTTTCCTAGGAATGGGGCTAGGTCAGCGCTCAGAGCCGCCAACGACCCGTATATCCCTACTAGGGAGGCCGCCGCAAGGACATAAAGGAGGACATCGGTTAGTAAGGTGGGCAAGACGGATCTCCCTCCTTAGTGACAGCTTCCCTGCCCATTTGCGTATATCTCAGCTGTTATGATTAAGTAGCCCCACAGCCCGGAGATTAGGTTATAGTATAATCCAGAGCCCCTAATCCTCGCCCTCCAGTAGGTTTGAGATGTAATCCTAGAGGAATGGTATACGGGGATCCATCCCAGGTATCCCTCTGAGTGCGTCCAATGATCGATGTAAAGGATCCTCTGCCCGTCATACTCCCAATACACGTACAGATCGAGCCTATATACCGGCTTGTGAAGAGCATTGTATGCTACTCTGGCGCAGTGAAGGGTTCTCCCGTAAACAACTCTTGGGGAGAGGTCAGTAGATGCAAGCAGCGCACCACGTCTCGTGGCCTCAAGAGGGGTGCTAAGTTCACAGAAGATTATAATATAGGCGGGCTTGAGAAGATCTTCGGCTCTGTCCGGGTAGAACTGGATATATCTACCCGGTCTCTGTGAAGCATTTGGAAGCCCAAATGCGCCGGTACAAGGGAATACGATTAAGAAAACTAGAACAACGGGCATCAGCGACTGGAGGGTCCTGATAGAGTCCCCTCCATTCAAGTTTATATCACCCTCTGCAAAATTCATATAGCTTTTCTTAAAAGGTCTTTCACTCAAAATTTCAGTCCCGGGCCTCTTCCTGAAATTTTATCCCGAGCAGGTCCTTGCTGCCGCATCTGGCTCGCCACCAGCCGCCTACCCACATAACACCTCTGACCGGGTTGATGTTGGTTGATTCCCCGGGTCGGTGGTCGTGGGTTCTTAACCGAGGATTAGGGGGCTAGGGTCCAAAGAGCCCGAGTATCCGAGAGAATTTTCACTTTTTAAAAAAGTACTTTTATTTTTAATGGCATTTGAGTCATTAACTTTACTTCCAATCTAATAATCTAACCCTCCAGGCTTGGCATTGATCGGCAACCCCACTCAGCGTAGCGCTCACATGTGACCTGCAGCCCTATGCCGATGGTCAGCTCCTTCTAGTCTTGGAGATGCGATTCGACGGGGGAAGGCTTGTTGTGAGATGGGCGTGGAACGGGTACGCCGACGCTGCTCAGCCAGCGGACCTGGAGACCGCCTTCGTCCTTGCGAGCCAGGCCACCAAGCATCCCCTGAGACACGACGTGCTCCTGAGGTAGGCCCCAATCTCTCTTTTTCCCCGTCGGTCAAGCCGAGCGTCGAACCGAAGTTGTTGCCTCACGACTCGTCTCAGGCCCCTACCTCTCTGCAGGAGTTTCCTCTGGGCGCTACAGGTCTCATTGGCCCTGTAGCTTCGTCCGGATCCTCTGCAGGGCCTCCTCGACCGAGACACCAGCGAGCTCTACGGTCTCTATCCCCAGCTCCTCCAGCGCCGTCATGGCGTTCGGTCCGAAGGCGCCAGCGACCGCTACCCTGACGCCCTCCTCCAGCAGCCTCTGGACCGCCTTGATCCCCGCGCCGCTCCTGGCCGAGGCGCCGGGGTTCTCCACCACCCTCACTCCCCCGATTTCCCCGTCTTCCAGCTCGACTATGGCCAGGTATGGCGCCCTCCCAAACCTGGAACTTACCCTTGAGTCCAGACCAGAGTCGTCCTCCACAGCCAGACCCACCTTCACCGTTCCCACGAGCATCCCCCCTCTTCAATCCCCCGGAAGCCCCTCCGGCCTTATTATGATGGGCCGGTACGGCTCGGGCTCTCTCGGCCTGAACCTCGTGAACCACGACTGCCAGTCGTCGACTATTGCCATGACCCTCTCCGCGACTTCCATCAGGGCCTTCGACGCGGGGCTGTCCGGAAAGGCCTCGACCACCGGCTTCATCATGGCCATGCTCTTGGGAATGGCATCGTCATAGGGGATCCGGCCCAGCAGGTCAATGTTCTTCCTCCGGGCGAACGCCTCCATCTCCTCCGTCACCCCTGGGTTGACGTCGTGCTTGTTGATGACCAGCCCGGCGGGCTGCATGAAGTGCCTCGTGAGCCTGAAGACTCTCTTCAGCGCTGCGAAGCTCGCCGGGGTTGGCTCGGCCACCAGTATGGCAGCGTTGGCCCCGGCCAGGCTCGAGACCACCTGGCACCCTATCCCCGCCGCGGAGTCCACCACCACCAGGGAGTCCTGCGAGGCAAGCTCCTTGGCCATTGACTTCTCTTCGGTCACCAGCTTGCCGGAGTTCGGCCTCCCCGGGTTAAGCCTCGCGGAGACGAGCGGGAAGCCGTAGCTAGTGGTCGTCTTCCTGAGCCTCCCCGACTCGGCGGAGAGCAGCCTTATGGCCCCCCTCTCCGGGCACACGAGGGAGCACGTCAGGCACCCCTCGCAGACGACCTGGTTCACCGCAAACCTCCCCCCCTCGTCAACGTGGATGGCCTCGTAGGGGCAGACCTCCCGGCACCTGCCGCACCTCGTGCAGAGCGACTGGACTATCTCGGCGACCTTGCTCTCGACGTAGGGCTTTTCCCACTCCCACTCCCTGACCCCGAATATCAGGTGCAGGTTTGGCGCGTCCGCGTCGGCGTCGACGGCGATCACGCTCTTTCCGGATCTCGCCGCGGCCAGGACTATCGTGGCGGAGACGGTGGACTTCCCGACCCCGCCCTTCCCGCTGGCTATCGCCATCTCGATCACGAAACCACCCCCCTCACCATCTCTGCCAGCCGCCTGAACTCCTCCGCCTCCGGAGAGTCGGGTCTGTGGAGCACGATCGGGACGCCCCGGATGTATGACTCCACCACCCTCCTGGAGTAGGGTATCCGGGCGACTATCTCGGCCCCCCTCTCCCTCACCAGCCTGACGTGGTCGTCTTCCGGTCCTATTCCGGCCCTGTTTATGACGACCCATGCTTCTATCCCCAGGGTCTGGGCCATCTCCAGAATCAGGTCGAGGTCGTGCAGGCCCAGGGGGGTGGGCTCCGTGACGGCTATGAGGAGCCTGGATCCGTCCACAGCCGCAGCGACGGAGTTGCTTGTCCCCGCGGAGGTGTCCACCAGGTGCAGGTCCGCCTCGACGGAGAGCGCCCTGCGCCTGGCGGCCAGGACGACGGGCGGAGTGTGCTCCTCTCCCTCCCTCAGGGATCCGGTGACCAGCGTGATCTTGGACTCGCCGAGCTCGAGTTCCGACAGGTAGGTGTACCCGATCGTCCTCTTCCCCTCCACGATGGCGTCCACCGGACACGCGAAGTAGCAGGACCTGCACCCGCTGCAGAGCCTGGGTATCACGTAGGGGAGGCCATCAGGCGAGATCAGCATGGCTCCGGTGTCGCACACCCTCCCGCAGGCCCCGCACTTGATGCACTTCTGGTAGTTCACGAAGGGCAGCATGATGTTGACGGGCCGCTCGCCCGCGAGTTCGGCCCCCAAGAGGATGTGGTCGTTGGGGTTCTCCACGTCTAGATCAGCCAGCACAAGCCTGAGGTCCCGCGAGAGGAGCGCGGCCAGGTTAACGGCCACCGTCGACTTTCCCGTACCCCCCTTCCCGCCCGACACCGAGACCATCAACTCTACCGCCCCCTGCCAGTCAGCTCGACGTATCTCTCGTCTCGGGTTACCATCCGGTTCAGCTCCCGGTCGCTCAGGTCGTAGACTTCTCGGATAACCTCATCAAGGACCTCGCGCTCTTGGGGCGTGAGACTAGGCTTGGCGCACGTGTACTCTAGGCACCTCTCCTCCTCTCTGCGCCTCAAACACCCAGATCGCTCCAGGCGCTCCAGGACTCCTTGCAGGCCCTCGACGTAAAACCCGTAGGGCTCCGCCACGTAGCTCAGCCCCTCCGTGAGCCTCCCCAGTCTGACCTCCTCGGCCCTCCAATCTGCCAGCAGGAGGATTCGGGATACCCTGAAGGGGTGGGTGCAGCCGAGCCTCGCAAGGATGTAGGCGACCAACCTCGAATCTCTGTCCGGCTCCCCCAACAGGATCACCCCCCCTTGGCCTTGGCCCTCTTGATCCACTCCCCAACCACATCGTATCCGTAGATCTCCCTCAGCCTATCCCTGCCCTGGGGGGTCACCCTCTCCGGGGTCCAGGGCGGGTCCCACACGAGGTTCACCTTCACCCTCCTGCCGGGACCCACGGCCTCCCTGATGGCGGCCTCGGCCATGGCGATTACCATCCCCGCCACCGGGCAGCCGGGGGCCGTCATCGTCATGTCGACCTCCACGTTCCCCTCCTCATCCACGTCGATCCTGTACACGAGCCCCAGGTCGTAGACATTCACCGGGATCTCCGGGTCGAAGGTGCCCTTCAGGGCCTCGATCACCCTCCGCCTTATCTCTCGACTCTGTTTCTCCCCTCTATCCGTCAACCCGCCCATCCCCCTAGATTTAGGCTCACCTAACTCCGATGAATGACACCGTTATATCCTTTTCTCCAGCCCGCAGGCGCGGCTGGACCGGCCTGTTTGCCGCGCGCACGCTGAATCCACCCCTAGACTGCCAACCCAAGGTCTCTGAGCACCTGATGGTCACCGCCAAACCGTTATATGCGATATTCCCGATGGGGATAGTGTGGAGGAGATCCTGAACGAGCTGAGGCCTCGCGTCGCCCTGGTCCTGGAGTATCGCGGCGAGGTGGTTTTGGACGACAGGCTGGCCAAGATACTGGAGGAGGTTGAGAGGAGGGGGTCCCTGCTCTCCGCCTGCAAGTCCGTCGGCGCCTCGTACTCTCGAATCTGGGAGAGGATATCGGACCTGGAAAGCCTGCTTGGCAAGAGGATGCTGGAGGTGAGGAGGGGCGGCCCGGGAGGCGGCGGGGCGAGGCTCACCAGGTTCGGAAAGGCGCTTCTCAGGATCTACGTCGAGGAGAGGGCCAAGGTGAGGGGAGGCTCAAGGGTTGGCCCCCTGGGCAGGAGCTTGATGACCCCGCCAGACTTCCTCCTGCTGGGGAGCCACGACCCGGCCCTCGACGTCATACTCTCCGAGGTGAGGGAGTCGGCGCCGGACATCGAGCTCAGGAGGGAGTGGCTTGGATCGGCGGGCGGACTCGCCGCGCTGATGCTCGAGTACGCGGACGCCGCGGGGACGCACCTCTTGGACCCCGAGACGGGCCGCTACAACGTCCCCTACATTCCCAGATACTGGCTCGAGGACCGCGTCGTGATGATCAGGGGGTACCAGAGGGAGATCGGCCTGGTCTTCAGGAGGGGGGAGGAGTACGGCCTCAGGGACATCTTGGCGGGGAGGGCCAAGCTCGTGAACAGAAACCCCGGGTCTGGGAGCAGGATCCTGCTGGACTACCTGCTCAAGAGGGCGGCGCTCGACGAGGGCGCGGATCCTGCGGAGATCCCCAAGAGGGTTAAAGGGTATCAGCTGGAGGTCAGGACGCACGTCGGCGTTGCCAGGAAGGTCTCGTCCGGGGATGCCGACGTCGGAGTGGCCATTCGATACGTCGCAGAGCGGTTCGGGCTTGGATTCAGGAGGCTGGCGTGGGAGTGGTACGACCTCGCCATAAGGAGGGACTCGCTGCGCAAGCCAGCCGCCCAAGAGATCCTCAAGCTGTTCAGGTCCGGGGAGGTTGGCGAGATCATATCTGCCATGCCGGGCTACAGGCTGACCCCGGACTCTGGCCGTCAGATCTACCCCTGAGTAATTCAAGCGAATTAGAGGTATATCACACGTAATGTTGACAGTTTAAATAGAGGGCTTACATTAGGTGTAGTAGAGGTTAGGTCAGCTTGAGCGTGGTCTGGGGAGGGTCCCTGTCGGCCCTTTTTCTGGGTGGGGCGGCCGCAGCAGGGGCGGTCGGGTCCACGGGATCCAGGGTAGTCGTGGAGCCGGAGATCCTCCGACTCTTCAGCGACCTCGGCTACCCCTGGCTCGTGGGGAGGACCTACGACGAGATCCTGATGGACCGCGAGCTCTGCGCGGCCGCGGCGGATGAGGTTCCCTGGGGACTTTACATAACTGGGGAGCTCCTCCGGACGGCGCCTTCTCCGGGGGCGGCCGTCGAGCTTGCCGAAGAGCTGTTGGGCCTGGGCCTCTCCGTCGGGGAGGCTGCGACGATAGCCGCGGCCGTAGCGACGGCCCACGACATGGTCTTACTGGTGAACGACCGCGCTAGGGCGGTGGCCAGGGAGTTCGGGCTCACCCCAGCCTCTCCCCTGCAGGTGATAGTCGACGCCTTCAGGAAGGAACTGATCACCCCAGAGGAGTTCGTCAGGCTGGCCAGCGAGCTATAGAGATGGGAGAAGGATTGAGATGGAGGAGTCCATGAGTTTGGAGTACGGTGTGGCTCCCCGGGAGGTCGGACCGAGGTCCCCCGAGGAGCTGAAGTCGGCCCTCGAGAGGGCTTGGGAGGAGGTAGAGAGGGTCAGGAGGGCCCGGATGCGGAGGTACGCCATAGCGGCGGGCTTCACCTCTGCAGGGATCTTTCTGCTCTTCCTATCCCTCATGATGCTCTTGGAGAGGCTGGCGATCTGGCCGCTGGGCGTAGCGTCCACGTACGTGGCCCTGACGTCCTTAGGGGCGCTCTCCTTCGGGTACGGGTTCTACCGGATGGGGGCTCACTGAAATGGGGAGGGGGGATGACCCCCTTCGCCTCTCCGTCACCGTGGTGATCCCGGCGTACAACGAGGAGGAGGGGGTTAGGGCCTGCTTGGAGAGCGTTCTACGGCAGACGGTGGCTCCCGATCAGGTTATCGTAGTGGACGACGGCTCGACGGACGGGACCCCCCGGATACTCGAGGAGTTCCGCGGCCGGGTCGATGTGGTGACCCTGGTCGAGAACTCAGGCAACAAGGCGCTGGCCCTCAGGGCGGCCCTCCCCCACATCAAAGGGGACGTGGTGGTCTACACCGACGCGGACTCCGAGCTCGACCCCCGTGCCGTTGAGCTCCTGCTCGCGCACTTTCTCGACCCCCGGGTGGGGGCTGTCTCGGGAATTGTCGTCTCCCGCAGGCACAACCTCCTGACCTCGGTCAGGGAGCTCCAGTACATAATGGGGCAGGAGGTATACAAGAGGGGGATGGGGGTCCTCGGGACGATCATGGTCATCCCCGGCTGCGTCGGGGCCGTGAGGAGGGATCTGTTCCACCCCAGCCCAGACACGATCACCGAGGACATGGACCAGACCCTCACGGTCGTGAAGGCCGGCCGCAGGGTCGTCTACGAGCCGAGGGCGGTGGCGGTGACCAGCGACCCGCCCAACCTACGGTCCTACGTCAGGCAGAGCTGGAGGTGGTTCTCGGGGTACTTCCAGAACGTGAGAAAGCACTTCTCCTCTCTGCCGAGGAGAATGAAGTTCCAGATGGCCTATCTCTCGATCGAGAACATGATGGGCACCGTCACGCCCTTCCTCGCGGTGTACCTCGCGGGCGCCCCCAGGAGGGAATCCCTCGCGCTGGCGTTCGTGTTGGGAGAAGTCGTCTCGTGGCTTGCGGTGGCCCTCTACGGGGCCCTCCGTCTCGGGAGGATCGACTTGATCCCCGCGGCCCTGTTCTCCCCGGTAGTCAGGGTCATCGACGGGTTCCTGTGGACGGGGACAGCTGTGAGCGAGCTCCTCCTGAGCAGGGGGGACGTCACCTGGAGGAGGGCAGACAGATTCCGCTTTGCCGCAAAGAAGGAGGAACTCCGAGGTCCGAGCCCAGTACTGTGAGAGAGCGTGAAAAAAGGCGCGGCGGAGGAGGGATCAGACGATCGGCCTGGCAATGCCCCGCCGGATCTCGATGAGCCCCCTCTCAGAGAGTCTCTTGAGGGCGGCCACGATCCAGTACCTGTCGACGTTGAGCGAGTCGGAGAGTTCTCCGACGCCAGCCTCTCCGCGCTCCCGAAGGATGTCCATGACGGACCCCTCCAGGATGCCCATCAGATCATCCGACGTGGGTCTGACGTATCCCAGGACTATGGAGGCAAGCTTGACGTCGATCCCCAGGGTCTCCGCGATGTCCAGCGCTGAGGGGGAGGCCGGCAGCCCGGGTCCCTCCATCTTCCTCCTGACGTACTCTAGGGCGAGGCTCGCCACCCTGTCCTCGGATCCGACCTCAGCGTACAGGGGCAGGTCGACCTCTATCACGACCCTCGGGCTGGAGAGGGCGTAGAGCTTGGCTGGCCTGCCGCGCCCGACCCGGGCGTAGCCCGCCGTCCTCACCAGGCCGGCGGCCTCCAGGTCGCGCAGGTGCTCCGTAACCACGCTGAGCGCCATGTCGAGTTCCCTCGCCATTGAGGCTGGTGAGGCGGGACCCCTCGCCAGCACCCTGAGCAGTCTGAGCTTGGCGTAGCTCGAGAGCGCCTGCATGACCCTCCGGGCTGCCAGGGGCCTGTTCGACGGTATCCTCAAGGCCCGGACACCCTGACCTCCGCGTCTCCCATCCCCAGGTCCACCTCAAGGGTGAAGCCGCTCCCTGAGCCCAGGGTGGCCCTAACCTCCCTGGGGCCCTCAGAGGTGGAGTCGAACCCGTAGGCCTTAGCGGACCCCGTCCCAACGCTCAGCGTCGCGACTCCGCTCGGGGACTGAGGGGACAGGTCGAGCCGGACATCTCCCGTTCCCAGGTCGACCTCCGCTGAACCACCGGGGGAGATGGGCAGCGTGCCGCGAACCTCACCGGTGCCGACCTCGATCGTCAGGTTGTCGAAGGCGAAGCCAGGCGGGAGGTAGACCCTCACCTCCCCGAAGCAGAGGGAGATGACGTTCTCGCTGGGGGCCCACTCCCTCACCCCCTCCATCTCAACGACCACAGCCCCCTCGCTGGAGTCCGACGGGTTGAGCTCGACGCTGCCGACGCCGACCCTAATGAGCATCGCTCGAGCCTCTTGGGGATCAAGCTCGATCCTCCACTGCCCGCCGGCGCTGGACGCCCCCCCGCACACCCTAGCAGGTCCGAGAACGTCCTTCACGATCTGGCTCAGGAGGACTCCCAGCTCTTCGACCTCCTGCTGGGTGGGCTTAGGGGCGAGGGCGGGCGCAGCCAGGCTGGCCCCGACGCTGAAGATCACCAGACCGACGATCAGTAAACCCACCGCCTCCTCGACCCTCACCTCTCCCCACCTCCATCTTCCCCCGGCCTTTCCTCATCCAACTCCTCGGGGGCGATCTCACCCACGTCCGCGCCTACCGGCTCCCGTGCGGGGGCCCACGCGACTCCCCCCGCCCTCGACTGCCTGCTGAAGTAGTACGCCAGCGCGTAGGCCGCCATCAGCAGGACGAGCCCGTACTTCCCCAGGAATATCACCACGAGCAGGTCCACCAGCGGTATGAGTAGTGCGGCGAGGAACGCAGATCCCATGTCGACGTTGTAGAACACAGAGACCCCGATGACCAGTAGGGCTACCCCCCAGACGGCCGCGACGAGCCAGAGCACGCCGCCGAGGGCGAGCCACCCGATCGCCCCCAGCCCCCCGACGAGCACCGCCAGGGAGAAGGCCCCAAGGGGGAGGGCCGAGGGCAGGACCGAGTAGGCCACCACGCTGAGGGCCCTGGTGACGTCTCCCGTTCCCCCGAGGAGCCGGGCGTCCAGGTGGATCAGCAGGGCCGCGATGACCATCAGCACGACGTTGGAGACGGCCGCGCCTATGCCCACGAGAGGGCTGGCTATGGAGATGACGGGGGCGAGGGGGAGCGGAATGATCCTGAGGACGGCGGCGACGAAGAGGGCCCCCTCGGCGAAGGATATGCCGGCCGCTAGCAGCAGCGGAAGCCCTATTGACACGTCCTCGTGCGCCATTACCTCAAAGGTCTGCCTGGGGTGGAGGAGAACTCCGCCGACCCTGTAAAGACCGCTCCTGAAGGGCCCGGCCATACCCGACATCACCCAAATAACTTCGGTTTGTTAGAACTTATCCGAAGTTATTCGATTATAAACCTTTCCTAGGGCAAGGCATATATCGGGAAGGCCGCAGGGGGCGGGCAAATGCCCCAGGTGTCTCTGGAACTCGCCCTCCTCTCTGTGGAGTTCGTCCTGCTCATCGCGACCGTGATACTGCTCTACCTGAGCAGGAGGGAGCACGCCGGGAGGCACGAACTCCTGAAGCTGCTCAGCCTCGCCATAACCGCGCTGACCAGGAGGGAGTACTTCTCGGCCGTTCAGGACGCCCTCCGCGACGCCAGGAAGAGCGTGATCGCGGTCATCACCGGAACGCCGCCCAGGGACGAGGAGGAAGAGGAGGTGTTGAACTCCATAGCCGAGAAGGTCCGGGAGGCCTCGAAGAGGGGCGTGAGGATCAGGTACCTCATCCCCAGGTCCGCCGCCCACCTCCACGTGGGCCACCTGCTCTGCCGGGCGGGGGCCGAGGTGAGGTACAGGGCAGGCCTGGCCGTCTACGACCTCAGGTACATGGTTGTGGATGAGAGCAGGGTGATAATCGGACAGCCGAGGGGGCAGGGCGAGGAGGAACCCACCAAGAAGGGTTACGTTATAGAGTCGCCCACGCTCGCCTCGATGCTGCTGGAGAGGTTCGAGTCCCACTGGGGCGCGGAGGGCACCGTGAGCTACGAGGAGTACGTCAGGCAGGAGGTGAAGTCCCTGTACGAGACGAACCCCGGCCTGACCCCGGAGACGGCGGCCGGCCAGCTCAACCTGCCGGTCGAGGAGGTCAAGAGGCTGGCGGGGGACCTGTGGGCCCACGGGGGGTAGCCGATGTAGGACCCCCTCCCCACAACGCGCCTCTAGAGTCCCTCGAGGACTTCTGACGGACCACCCTCCGCCGCCACGAGCCCGTCCTCAATTAGAACGGCCCTATCCGATATCTCCAGGGCTAAGAGGCGGTCGTGGGTGGCCACAGCCACGCTCACACCCTCCCTCGCCAGGGTCCTCAGGACCCGCGCGACCCGCCTCCTGTTCTCCCTGTCAAGGTTGGCCGTGGGCTCGTCCAGCAGGAGGTGCCTTGGGGAGACCGCCAGCGCCCTGGCCAGGGCTACCAGCTGCCTCTGGCCAGCGGACAGGGTTCTCGCACTTGCGGACGCGAGTTGGGACAAGCCGAGCATCTCCATGGCCTCCCTCACGCCCTCCCTCGCCTCCTCGTCCGGCACCCCCCTGAGCCTCAGCCCGAATGCAACGTTCTCCTCGACGGTGCCCCTCATCACTACCGGAGACTCGTGGACGTAAACAACAGATCTCCTCAGCCGGAGTCTCTCCTCCGGGTCAGCGCTCCACAGGTCTGAGCCGTCCACCAGGACCTGCCCGGCCGCTGGACGGAGGAGGCCAGCTGAGATCTTTAGAATGGTGGTCTTCCCGGAGCCGTTGGGTCCCACCAGGGAGGTTATTCCCTCCCGGATCGTGAGGGCCACCCCCCTCAGCGCCTCCGCCCCACGAGGGTAGCTGTACCGAACGTCGAGGAGTTCGATCAACCGATCACCTCCTCTCCCCCATCCTCCTGATCGCCACGTTGACCACGATGGCCAAGCTGAGGAGGATGCCGCTCAGCGAGAGGGCTAGCTCGAACTCTCCCCTGGAGACCTCCAGCGCTATGGCCGTCGTCATCACCCTGGTGAATCCCCTGATGTTGCCCCCCAGCATGAGGGCTATTCCCAGCTCGCCCAGCGCCCTGTTGAACCCGAGCAGCACCACGGTGAGGATGGAGGGGAGGGCCTCCCTCAGCATGGCCCCCGCGGCCTGCCTCTCCGTCGCCCCCAGGGCCATGGCCATCTCCCAGACGACCTCGTGGACGCCAGAGAGAGAGGCCGCGGCCGCGGAGGTGATGAGGGGCGTCACCAAGACGGCCTGGCCCAACGCTATCGCGACGGGCGTGTAGAGGAGGTTGAGAAATCCCAGCGGACCTGATCGCGAGAGGATCAGGTACATGACGAGCCCTATCACCACGGTCGGCACGCTGGTGAGGGAGTTTAGCAGGTCCAGGGCTAGCCTACTCGCCCTGGAGTCTCCGCCGATCACCAGCTTTACGGCAAGCGGGATGCTCCAGGTCGAGGCCAGCAGCGTTGCCGAGCCGGATATCGCGAGCGATCGGGCCACGATCTGGGCGACCTCGGCGGCCAGACCACTCAGGGCAGCTCACCTCACGCGTTCGGCGTCCTCAGGGGTGGGAGGAAATAAAGGCGTGGGGGCGTCATCCCCCGGTCGCGAGTCTCTCCCAGGCTGCCCTGAGCTCCCCAGTCGGGTCACCCCGGGCCGGGTAGAAGAGGGGTCTGCCGAACTTCTCTGTCCCGTAGCTCCCTATGAGTTCCTGCGCCTCGTCTGACACCAAGAAGTCAGCGAACGCCTTCGCCAGCCTGGAGTTCACGCCGGGAACCTTGTCCGGGTTCACCACGTACACGCTGTAGATGTTGATGAGCTCCTCTCCCCTGTCGAGGAGTATGGTAAGTTCTGCCAGCCTTTCGGACATCTTGAGGTACGTTCCGATGTCTGAGAGAGTGTAAGCCCTCTTCTCGTTGGCCAGCATGAGAGTCTGAGACATTCCCGAGCCGCTCTCTATGTACCAGGGCTTCCCCCTTGGATCGAGACCGGCAGCCTCCCAAAGCGAGAGCTCCTTAACGTGGGTCCCGGAGTTGTCTCCCCTAGACACGAAGAGGGCATCACCCCTCTCTCCGGCCTCGTAGATCCTCCTCATGGCTTCGACGGGGTCGACCCCCGAGATCTCGGCGGGGTCCTCGGGCGGGCCCACGATGATGAAGTGGTTGTACGCGAATACCCTCCCATCGATCAGGTAGCCCTCCTCTATGTACTGGTCCTCTAGGGATGGGGCGTGGACGGTGACTGCGTCGGCGTCTCCCAGGGAGGCTCGACGCAGCGCCTCGCCGCTGCCCAACGGGATGAACTGAACACTCACTCCGGGGTACTTCTTCTGGAATTCATCGGCCAGGAGGTCCAACAGGCCCGTGGCGTAAAGGCTCGTGGTGGTGGTCACCCTGAGGGTGCCTCTGTATCTCCCCTGAAGCCACATCAGTCCGGATAGAGAAGCCACTAGGAGGATTGCAATCACCATTGCGACGGTCTTAAGACTCCAATTCACTCTCCGCCACCTCTCTTCGCGTTATCAGTAGGCGAATTTCGATACGATAAAATCGTTATTCACAATCGAGATAACATAACTGGGCCAGCCGCTCCCAGGCCCTGATTTTCAGAGATTGAGACGGAGGGTGCGCCAGATCCCAGAGAAGTCGCCGAAGATTGCCCTGCCGAAGTAGTGGAAAAGAATTTCATGAGGCCCACGGGCGGCTTCTCGACCAACCATGGGCAGGAGAGAACTGCTCGCCCTTGGCGTTGGGTGGGCCTTCGTGGCGTCCAACTCCGGCCTGATCTCGTTCGCGCTCCCACTCATAGCTTCGGAGTGGGCCCTGAAAGGCACGCAGATAGGCCTTCTCTTGAACCTCTACCTCCTAGGAATGCTGATCGGGGGCTTCGCGCTGGGCAAGCTCGCAGACATCCTCGGCCGAAAGCCCGCGGCCGTGATCTCGCTGACGCTCCTCGCGATAGGGACGGCGGCGTGCGCGCTGGCGCCTAACTGGATCACCATGGGGCTGATGAGGCTCCTGGCCGGCGTCGGCGCCACGGGGTACATGGTGGTCGCCAGCACGCTGCTATCGGAACTCTCGCCCACAGACGTCAGGGGGAGGAACGTCGCGATACTCGAGTCGTTCTGGGCTTACGGCTGGCTGCTCGCGTCTCTCCTGGGGCTCATAATAGCGCCCTCTAAGGGGTGGCGGCCGATCTTCCTCGCCGGGGTGGCCCCGCTGGCGGCGATACCGCTCCTCGAGATCGTACCAGAGTCCTCCAGGTTCTTGGAGGAGGCAGCCAAGCCTGAGAAGCTACCGATATCCACGCTCTTCAGGGGCGAGTACCTCCGCAGGACCCTGATGCTCTGGATCCACTGGTTCATCATCGTGATGGCCTACTGGGGTGTCTTCCTCTGGTTCCCGAAGATCCTGGTGGCCCAGAGGGGGCTGACGCTCGTCAAGTCGCTTCAGTGGTCCTTCCTGATTACCCTGGCCCAGGTCCCCGGGTACTGGAGCGGGGCCTGGGTGATCGAGCGCCTGGGCAGGAGGCTGAGCCTCTCACTCTACATGGGCCTCGCGGGCCTTGGGACGCTTCTATACTGGTTCGCGTCCACGCCCGATCAGGCCTTGGCTGGGGCGATAGCGCTGTCGTTCTTCAACCTGGGCGCCTGGGGGATTACCTACGCCTACACGCCTGAGCTCTACCCGACCAGCCTCAGGGGGCTCGGGGCGGGGGCCGCCAACTCCTTCGGCAGGCTCGGCGGAATACTCGGGCCGTACTTGGTCGGCGCCATCCTCGACGCCACCGGCAGCTACTCGCTGGCCTTCCTCACCTTTGGAGCCGCCCAGCTGATCTCAGCAGGAGTGGTGGCCGGGCTGGGGGTTGAGACGGCTGGCAGGTCGCTGGAAGAGGTCTCTCCTGGGGGCTGATCCCCCCACTAATCCCAGCCGCCCCTCCGTGGTCACCCTCTCCTGAATCACGATGCCCCGTCGGGCCAGCCACTGGGCCACATGGCTCATGAGGGACTCTTCCATCCCGAGGGCCTCTGGGGGCACCACCCCAGGTCCTGGCGCCATTCCCTCAGCCAGCAGTTCCGCGACCGCGGTCGCCGTGAATGCGGCGGTCCTGGCCGTGGCCGTGAGGCCGCTTGAGTCGTCGTACCGATCAACCATCTTGTACTCCACCTCCACGCTGCCCTCAGGCGTCATCCCCCTGGCCCTCACAAGCAGGACGACCAGGTCTCTCTGGTCTCCGGAGAGCCGCCTCCTGAACAGCTCTGCGGCGACGGACGCCGGGGCCACGTTGGTGCCCTCCACCGATAGAGGGGTAGAGTCAAAGAAGCCGAGGTCTCTCAGCACGGTCACCCTCTCCGCGTGCCCGGGCCATCGAAGGGTCTTTTCCTCCATCCTCCGAACGCCCCTCAGGGTTCTGATCATCGTCCGCAGGCCGTCGGTGAGGAACGCCTCCATCCTACCCACTCCCTCCATCTCGACCTCCTCGACCTCGGAGAGGGCTGGTAAGGAAGCCAGCCTTCCGTCCCTTATCACCCGCGCGGGCCTGGTGTACTCCTCAATGAGATCCTCCGGGATCCACGTGACCACGTACCCCAGCGGGGTCGTCGGCCTCTCGGGTACGGCGCCGACGTATATCACCAGCTCCCCGACCCTCCCCTCGAGCTTGGCGTAGGCTCTTCCCGCCAGCATGTTGCTGAGGCCTGGAGCCACTCCGGCGTCCGGCACTATCGTGACCCCAGCCTCTTTGGCTTGGATATTGAGGGAGAGAGGGTCATCCGGAGAGTAGGAGACGTCCACGAGGTCGACACCAGCTTTGAGGGCCGACAGCCAAACGTTCCTCCCGAGCCTCCCTGGTAGAGCCCCGACGGCCACATCCACATCCTTGATCGCCCTTGCAAGCGCGTCCACATCGGAGGCGTCTACTTTAACCGCTCGGCTCCCCTTCAGCCTGGTCGAGACCTCCCTGAGAGCGGTCTCGTCCCTGTCCACCAGCAGGAGGTCCCTCCCAGACACCCGCCCGTAGAGGTCCCACGCCGCCGCTCGGCCGACGGATCCCAGTCCTATCACGGCCGCCCTCGCGTGGAACACCCCTCGTCTGCGAGGAGCCGCGAGCACAAAAGCTTGAGTGGTTCACTCGGAGCTCTATTCACCGTACTTCCTCTTCAGCTCCTCGTAGGTCTCCCTCGATATCTTGCCAGACCTGTACCTCTCCTCAAGTAGAGCCAACTTCCTCTCCCTCTCCGAGGATTTCCGAGCCTCCGTCCGGCCTGGCCTTCGTCTGGCGGCAGCCACCAAGACAGCCCCTACCACGGCCACGAGGACCACCGCCAGCCCCAGCAGCGGGGCCCTTCCACCTCCCTCCTCTCCGGCGCCCTGGGGGCCGGGTGTCGGTGCTTCGGTGGCCTGAGGCTGGGTCGGGGGCGCCGTCGAGGTCGGCGCGCCTGGCTGGGGCGTCTCTGCCCACGCTAGGACGTCTTCCGGAGCGCCCGGCGCTCCCTCGCAGGAGGATCCGAACTCGTGGGGGCCTATGTCCGGCGCGCCCACTACCGCACCCCACTCTATGTCGGGCTGTCCCCCCCAACACCCCCGATCGATGGCCGGGCTCCCCTCCCTCAGGTGGAAGTCGTCGGACTCTGGATCCACGAACATGGGGTCCGCCACGATGCTGTGCTCGCCCTGGCCGCTCTCTCTGGTCCAGGCGCCGGAGGTCATGTCCTCCCACGTCACGTCCCTCTGCTGTCCCTCCAGCCATATCTCAGAGTCGCTCCTGCTGTACCAGATGTTGCAGTCCTCCACGAACTCGACCACACCCGCACCAACGTAGATCCCGACGGGGGCTTCCTTCGGGCCGTTGAAGGCGAAGACGGAGTCGTATATCGTCAGCCTGATTCCGCTCTGGGGGGCGAGGGGCTCGGGCTCCGGGTAACCGGCCGATAGGGAGTAGGCCCTGTTCTCGACGGAGTTGAACGCCACCAGTGTGTTGAGAACCCTGTACTCCCCCTCGTAGATGAAGTCTATCCCCGTCAGCCCGTTCCTGTAGACCTCCGAGTATTCCACGTTCCCGCCATTCCAGAGCTTCACCCCCTCCAGCCCGTTGTGGTGCACCCTGCACCTCTTGACCAGGTAGAGGCCGAGGGAGTACGGGAACGGGTACAGGGGGCTCCTGGAGCCCAGGTCGATCCCGTCCCCGCCGTTGTGGTGCACGTCGCTGCTGAGGATCCCCCACCTGTACCCGCTCTCGGCCGAGATTCCGTCCCCGCCGAAGTCGCCCTCCGCCCCGTTGTTGAAGACGGAGCACCACCTTATCACGACGTCGCTGCAGGGTCCGGGGGTGCAGTCTATACCTCCATAGAGGTTGTCGTGTATGGCGCTCTCCTCTATGGTCACGTTGTCAACGGGCCCGTGGGTCGGCCACTTACCGCTCTCGCCGACGGTCATGTGGATCCCCACCTCGGCGCCGGAGACGTCCAGCCTGAAGAGCTCGATGTGGCTGTTGTTCCCCTCCAGCGAGACGGCCCACACGTCGGCCCCCACGAGCCTGAGGTTCCCGAACCTGACGTAGGACACGCCCGGCCTGAAGATGACCCC